>CAVYIK010000003.1:0-588419 GCA_963768625.1 uncultured bacterium | reverse complement strand
GACGCCCACGGCGAAACCGCCATTATCCGGCCGGAGCAGGAGCCGAAGGCCGGGAGGAGGAGAGACCGTCAGTCGTTCCGGGACCGGACCATTGGAGGCATTGTCCACGACCACGACCTGAAGCCGGCCCGAAGGGAACTCGGGCTCGGCCTCGAGGACCGCGGGAAGAAGCCGCGAGACCTCCGGCCAGCCGTTGTAGTTGACGATCACGACCGTCAGCCGTGGCGTCATGCCGGACCGATCCGCAGCCTGCTGGACCTGCGACGCCGTCACGTCCCGAACCTCATGACGTTCACGACTCCTGGACCCCAGATTCCGGCTCTCACCGTGAAAACGGATTTACTGGATCGGTACCGTTGGCCCGGCCGATGGAGAAAATCGAATCAAAACCGCGTGAAATCGTGGTGGCCATGGATGGTGTCACGGATGATGAACGTCCCGAGGTCGTCTGCCGCCCCCGTGCCGGTCGAGATCGCCACCTTCGGCGATCGTCCGACGGATCGGTGGCAATTCATGAATGATTCCCTGGACCATGTGGAGCCGGAACGAAGCCGGTCCGGACGTGACCCGGCGCGAAACCGGATTATCCTGGTCGGTGCCTGGCGCGACGCGCGAAAGCTGCTGCACCACCTGGACACGGCATCACGCCGAGGGCATGACGATCGTTGGCTTCGTGGATTCCGGCCACCATCCGCTTTCCAAGCCGCGACGCGAGGCCGCCATCTGGCGGTTCATCCCCGATCCGACCCGGTCCCGGTTCTGGGGGGGCTCGACCGCCTGGATGAGGCCGTGGACGGACGCGAGCCACTGACCTGGTCGTGGCCGTTCCCGCAGAACCCAAGCGCGACCTCCTTCCACGGCCTGGCCAAGTTTACCAATTCCCACGTCACGGTGCATTGGGTTCCCGTGGATGGAGTCCGCGGCTGGTGCCGGTCATCTTCGCCGATCAGCCGCCGCCCACGGCAGCACCCGGGGCGGCCGCACGAGCGACGAGTTCACCGGGAGGCTGTTCCGACTCGTTCGCGACGGACGTTCGCGGCGGCCCGCGTGGCGAAGCGGCTGGCCGATTTGCTCGATCTCCGGCCTGCCCTCCTGATCCTGCTCCGCCTCTCTTCTCCAGCTGGTCGCCGCTGGCCATCCTTATGACCTCGGGCCGGCCGATCTTCTACCCGCAAGAACGGGTCGGCCAGGGAGGGCGACGGTTCCGGATCGTCAAGTTCCGGAGCATGCGAGCCGACGCCGAGAGCCAGACCGGCCCGATCTGGGCGACGGACCACGACAGCCGCTGCACCCGCATCGGCGACTGGCTCGGCACTGCAACATCGACGAGTTGCCCCAGCTCTGCAACGTGCTGCGGGGCGAGATGAGCCTGGTCGGCCCGCGGCCCGAGCGGCCGTTCTTCGTCGAGCAGTTTCTCCAGGCCGATGCCCGATTACGACCTGCGGCACGCCGTTCCCGCGGGATGACCGGCTGGGCCCAGGTGCACGGCTGGCGCGGCCGGACGTCGCTCCGCAAACGGCTCCAGTACGACCTCGACTACATCCAGCGCTGGTCGTTCTGGCTCGACCGATCCTCTTCATGACGGTCCAGCATGTCGTGTGGGGCAAGACCCGTGGGGCCGGTCGCGCGCCGGCAGACAGCGAGCCGGAGCGGTCCGCTCGACCGGAGGCGAGGACTGACGGGCCGCTCTGCTCGGTCGTGATCCCGACCTACAACGGCCGGGCGCTGCTGGAAACCTGCCTGGCGAGCGTGGCGGGACCTGCCCGCGGACGTCCACTGGGGAAGTGATCGTCGCCGACGACGGCTCGACGGACGGTACGGCCGCCTGGCTCGCGCGCATGTCCTGGGTCCGCCTGGTGCGGCTCGAGCGAAACGCCGGTTTCTGGCCGCGGCCAATGCGGGTATCGCCGCGGCCCGCGGCCGTTTTCTCCAGCTCCTGAACAACGACACCGAGGTCACCTCCGGCTGGATCGGGGCGGGCTTGCCCCGTTCGACGATCCGCAGGTCGGCTCGGTCGCGCCGCTGGTGCTGGTCCGGTCCGACCGTTCCGCGTCGACTCGGCCGGCGACACTACGCCGGCCCTGGGCTGGCCGACCAGCGCGGCCATGGCCAGCCGGCGGAAGGGTGGCTGGGGCCCCCCTCGACCACGTCTTCGCCGCCAGCGGTTCGAGCGCGTTCTACCGGGCCGAGGCCATCCGCCGCCGTCGGCCGTTCGATCCGGCGTTCGGGTCGTATTACGAGGACGTCGACCTGGCCTTCCGGCTCCGCTGGGCCGGGTACCAGTGCGTTTTCACGCCGCATTGCCGCATCCTGCACGAGGTCTCGGCCTCGTACGACCACGCGCCCGGCCCTCCAGCGGCGGATGGTGCGGAACGCCGAGATCCTCTTCTGGGCCGACCTGCCCGCCAGCCGCCTTGCAGCCGCCATCCCTGCCACATGCCCTGCTGCTCCTGGCCCAGGCGGGCTGGCGCCTGGCCCGGCTCCGGTTCGTGCCCTTCTTCCTGGGCAAGATCGACGCCGTCCGGATGCCCGGAGCATCCAGCACCGCCGCAGGATCAGGGCCGACCTGGCCCGCAAATCGATCGCCCCCTGCGCATTTCCCCCTGGGTGTAGGCTCGTTCCAGGATGTCATCGGCCACCTCAGGCGCCCCGCGAGAAGTCGGCGGAACTCGCCACTTCGTGATCATCTCGGCCGCTCCTCTACGTTCCGCTCGCCGTGGGGCTCTTTCGTTTCCGGTCAGCGAGTCGAGGTCATGGCCCGGGGCATGCGTCCTCACGGTCCTGGTCCCCGTCATGCGTCCTGGTCATCTCGTCGAGGATCGTCGTCCTGCCGTGGGAATCATGAAATGTCCCGTGGCACTCGACGACCGTCTCGCCGTAGTCGCGGTTCTTCTGCTTGAGCAGGTTGTGCAGCTCATCCAGGTGGTAATGCGGGATGGCGGGAAAGAGGTGGTGGGGAATGTGCATGTCCTGGCCGTAGACGAACACCGCCCAGCGCGTGAATGGGTCGGTGAAGAAGACCCGGGAGTTCGTCAGCCGGCCCGCGTCGGCGTTGGAGTGCTGGTAGACGTCGCGCAGGAGCATGAAGAACGGGAACGTGGAGATCAGTGGAAAGAACCAGAGAATAAAAGGATAAATCGCGGCATGTCCCGACCTCGCCCACGGATCGCCGCCCAGCGCCATCATCACGACGGTGAAGAAGCAGAGCCGAACGACCCCGGCGAACCGGCACGAGTACGCCTGCCGGAACGGAGACGCGAAGACCGCCCAGTCCGGAAGGGCGCACGTCGCCGACTGCCGCCAGGATCATTCCCAGAGGCCGACCGGCACGATCCAGGCCGGCCTGCCAATCGCCGACCAGCTACCGACAACCCCGAACATGGCGGCCACGTAGGCCAAGCCCCAGTACGGTTCCCAGCCGGGGCAGGAACAGCCGGCCGTGTCCGCCGGCTGTGTCGGTTCCGGTGTTAACGCTCCTTCCCTTCCCCAGTGCGTTGACCGCGATGTAGGCCAGTTGAAACTCCAGGAACCGGAGCGGTGCGACGATCATGCAGAAGTAAACCACGGCGATGAAGCGGGCCCGGGTCATCGGGAACTCGAAGGTGCTTGCCCCGGCCCAGGTTCAGCAGATCCGGATCCCGGCTGGGGATCGTTGGTGAACTGAGATGGGCCATGTGGAAGACGCGGTAGAAATGCACCGTCGTCAGGATCGGAAACATGCAGAACAGGTCGGGCATCAGGTCGTTGAGAAAGCGGTTCTTCATGAACGTGTAGTGCGAGGCCTCGTGCCCCAGCCCGGCCAGCCGGTGCTGAAGCCCCCCGATGAGCGTGATGGCAAGCAGGAAGACCGGAATGTTCCACCCCCACGCGCCGAAATCATGCCCGGTGTCGTAATCAGTTTATCCTCCAAGATAAATTCGTCATCGTGCGCTTTTGCCCTTTGGCTGAAACCGGTCCCCGCCAGCGTGGTTCCCGCATGCGGAGCGTTGTCAACTTCAAGCGCGCCAACTACAAGATCACCCGCAACATAGTCAAGCATCGCGTCGCTCGTCACTGCATCAGTAGAGGTTGTGACAACGCCATATTGCTGGTTCACAGTAACCGCTACAAGTGGGCTCGTGGTCGCGACCGCGGCATATTCGCTTATGCCGATAGCGCAATACCCCATCGTACTGGCCGTAGCAAAATTGGCGTTCACGGTATTTATCGAGGTGCCGCTCGCGACATTTTGTGCATAAAACATCACCATCCCTTGTGTCTGGCCGCTGTTCCACATATATGGCGTGGCCTGCTTGTAAGTATTCCCATTTGTGTCAGAGAGAGAAGGAACAACAGAAGCATTTCCATTTGAAACCGCCACAACAATGAGATCGCCTGCGATATTCGGTGCGGCGAAGGCAGTGGACATGTTGTTGCCCGGACACGTGCCAAAACCTCCAGAGGATTGGCCATTCGACTGCACCCATGTCGGATTGGTATTCGGGTAAGAAACTCCTGCGGCACGGAAGGCGACCATCGCCGCAAGGTAGCTCGTGGAAGTGGAGTCGGTGAAGGTGGCTGCGACAGAGCTTGTGGAAGATATCACCTGGTCCTCTGTCAGCATTTCGCCGGAATACGCCGTGGAGCGTGCCGTGAAACCGCCGCCAGCGCTCACAAACGGCACCCTTGCACCGTCATTCTCTGCTGCGCCGAAGATGAGTGCGCCACTCGTGCGCGTGGCACCGGCGCCGCTCGTCGCACCGTTCACCGCAACAGTGCCTGCCCCACTAGTATTCATCGCAGCTACATCAATAGCTGGTGCAGAAGTGGCAACACCAGAATATTCCTGAATAACGATGCAGCAATTCAATTGGTTGTTGGGAAAGGATACTGTTGTTGTGTTTACACCAGCCTTAATATTCTGCGCATAATACACAGCAAGTCCTCTATTATTCACCGCTTCTGCGGCCATGGCCGCTTGAGCGTAAGTATTGCCCTGGCTATCGGTAATCACTATATCATTGTCGGCTCCCACCTGCGCGGGATCAACTAGTCCACCGTATGACAATGTCACGACAATGAGATCGCCGGCAAGATTGGCAGTGGGAAATCGAACGTTGGTGGCGTAATCAGGGTATAAGCCGCATCCGCCGCTCCTGCTATCATACCCACTGTTCCCCTGTATGTATGTCGGACCGCTCTGCGCAAAACTCGCCCCCGCCGCCCGAAACGTAACCATCGCCGCGAGGTAGCTTGTGGAAGTTGAGTCGGTGAAGGCGGCAGCGGTGGAGCTCGCGGACGCCTGCACGCGGTACTCGGTCACCAGTTCGTCGCTATTCACCGATATCTGTCGCGTATATGCCGTACCGGTAGCAGCCGTTATCGGCGATGCTCCTCCGTCATTTTCCACTGCGCCAAAGATCAACTCGCCGTCCGTGCGGGTCGTGGCGGCGCCGCTCGTCACGCCATCCGTCGTCGTAGTACCATTGTTGTCCATGTTCGCGGAAACCATATCAAGAACAGGGGTCGTTGTTGCCACGCCAGAATACTCGTGTATGGCGAGCCGACAATTGGAAGGGCCCGATGCGCCAAGGGTTACGGTAACTGTATTCGCACCGCTCGCGACATTAACCGCATAGTAAACATCGAGCCCGCGCTGTTTCACCGCATCCCATACCCCCGTCGCGTGGAAATACGTATTGCTATTGCTGTCAGAAACAACAGGATTTGCCGCAGGCTGCCCCCCATATACAAAGGCCAGCACGATCAGATTGTGTGCGGTGTTTCCAGAAGTAAAAGTTGATGAGGTTACTTCTGAGGCCCCACCACAGTTGGCACTGGTTACCCCTTTCCCCTGTACGTATGCCACCGCCGCCTCTGCGTGAGAAACAAAAAGACCACTCCCGATCATTCCTATACTAATCGCCATCGCTCCCCAAAGGATAAGAGGTGTCTTTTTCATATTCATCATGGAACAGGCCTGAACGCCGCCACTGCGGTCAGCGCCTGCTGGCTCGTGGAATACGTAAAGGTCCCCGCTATGGACCCTGCGCTTGCTTGCACCAAATCCTCCACCATAAGACTATTCACTTGCGCAAGTAACCGCGGCGTGAAAGCCGTGCCCGCCGAGATCGTTGGACTCCCGTCGTCGGTCCGCACGGTCACGGCAAAAATCAAATCACTTGAGGAAGCAGTCGCGATGTTGCCGCTAGTTATGCCATCCACGCCATTGTCGGGAGGAGCGCTTGGTTGGGCATTGTACGCAGCAACGTCAAGAGCGCTCGTCGCCACCGCAGTAACTCCCGAATATTCTATAGCAGCAAGATGTTTATGTGTGGCACTGGCTGCCCAATTCACCGTAACGGCATTCGCGCCCGCCTTGATGTTCGGCGCATAGGAAATCGCGATATAAACCGTTCCGCCTGCGTAGGACTGTCCCGTGGTCGCCCATGAGTAAGCATTGCCCTTGGCGTCGTTAATGGTCGGTAACGTCACAACGTTATTATTCCAAGCCAATGCTAAAACGACGAGATCCCCGGCGGTATTGTTGAGGGAAAAAACAGCGGAGGATGAGGGAGCGTCCGAGTCATCCGAAATCATAGTTTCTTGGACGAACGGCGGGGATGTCGCCCGTAGGCCGTAGCTCGGCTGAAGCGTCAAAGACCCTGCCGGACTGTTATAGACAACATTACTCGTAGACGACGCGAATTGGTTGCCGACGAGTGTCGCCGGCCCACCCGCCCCCGACCCACCCGACCAATCTGTCTGGTCAACGCCGCTGTTCGCGTTGCGCGTGAGATACATCATAAAAGTGGTGGTGGCGGCATTGGTCGAGGAGACAACGCGGGTCACCGCGACGACCTGTTTCGTGGACGGGTCATAAGAATTGCCTACGGCGGTTGAAGAGGTCGCGTTCCCGCTCCCATCGCGATACATATCGTTCACGTAGAAATAGCGGTTATAGGATGTGCTCCCAAGGACGACCGTCTCGATCCCGGAGGTCGCCGCGAAAGGAGATGAGGTCGCGAAGAGGTAATAAGCATGCGCGGAACCGGTCGCGACCGAAAGGATGTTGTTCCAATTCCCGCCAGCCCATGCTTTTACGTTATCCGAAAGCTCTTTTGCCAATTCGGTCTGGGCCTGGATATTGCTCACCTGCTGGTTCGTCCGGAGCGCCGGAACAATGAGCGTCGCGCCGGCGACGATAAGGAGCGCCCCCAGGGCGATCCCGATCAAAACCTCCACAAGAGATTGCGCTTCGCGCCTACCAAGCTCCATACTCTTCATTCTAACAGATTCTGGCTCAATAACTCGTGGCTCCCGAGGAAGAAATCCGGATCGTGGACGACAACGCCTGTCCGACCGCAAAGAGGCCTATACTCGTTGACGCCGACGCCGCGCCGGTAATCGGGGAAAAGGTGACGTCGAGCGCGGCACCGGAAGCAAGCGTTGAGGTGAGATAGCTAATGGAAGGCGGCAAGCGATAATAGCCGACGACCGTGGCGGTACTATAGGTAGAAGAGGCCATAAAGGCATAGAACGGAGCCGTATTCGTAGCATTCGCAAAATGCACCCCCCACGATACCCCCTGCTCTTGCGCCATAGCGTTGCCCTGGGCCTCCCGGAGAAGCGCTGCAATCTGCTTTGTCGTGTTATTCAGGTCGGTCTTCCCCCGGTTGCCGTAAAGATTGAGGGAAACGACTGTCGCAAGGATCGCCATAATCGCGAGCACGACCACTATTTCTACCAGCGTGAATCCCTTTCTCATGACTAGAACGAACTCGTGATCTGATAGATCGGGACGATGATAGAGAGCGCGATGACCGCGACGATCACACCCATGCCGAGCAAAAGGAGCGGCTCCAGGAGCGAGACAAGTGCTTTGATATTGGAATCGAGGTTCGCGCTGTAAAAATCGGCGAGTGTGCCGAGCACTTCTTCGAGGTGCCCCGCTTTTTCGGAGATTGCGACGAGGTTGGTCGACCGACTTGGGGAAAACCGCCTCGCGGCGGAACGACTCGCCGATCGTAAGCCCTTTCGCAAGGCCTTCGTTCGCGACGCGCAGGAGAGCGTACTGAAAATCACGATTGCCTACCGTATCAGCCGCGATCGTAATCGTATCCACGATCGGCAGCCCCGCCTTCATGAGCGAACTGATGGTCGAAGCCATCCGCTGGACGGCGAGATCGCTATAGACCTTCCGAATGACCGGCAGGTTCGAAAGGACTCGGTTGAAAAGCCGCTTTCCCGTCTCCGTTTTGTAGACCAGCCAGAAGACCCCGCCGATGATCCCAAAGAAAAGCACGAAGAGAAGGACGATATTGTTGCCGATGAAGAGCCCGACGGTAAAAACGATCGCGGAAAAGAGCGGAGGGTTGACGCCGCTATTGTTAAAAACGCTGGCGAGCTTCGGCAGGGCGAAGGTCACGAGGAATGTGAGTATGCCGAGGCCATGCAGCATGACGACGACGGGATAGATGAGCGCCGAGCGGATGCTGCGACCGGAGCTCCGCCTCGCTCTCGAGCGATACAGAAAGGTCCTCAAATGTCTTCTCAAGATTGCCGGATTCCTCGGCTGCCTTCACCAGACTCACGAACGTCGGCGAAAAAGTCTCCGGATGCTTCGCGAATGCCTGCCAGAACGGCTGGCCGCGGCTCAAGTTGTCGTGGACTTCAAGGAGAAAATCCCTCACGGCGGGCTTGTCGAAGTCGGCGATCAAAATATTTATTGCGGAGAGGAGATCAGTGCCCACGCGCAGCATGAGCGCCAGATATTTCGTGAGGAACACCTTGTCCGACGTATTGATGCCTCCCCAAAATTTCGGCACCTTGAATCCCCCTTTCTTGATCGCTTTCACGGAGATCGGGCGGAGCTCCTTGCCTGAAAGGTAACGCAGGACGTCGTTCAGAGCCTCCGCCTCAAAATCGGCATTCCACGATTCCTCCCCGACTGGTCCACTGCAATATAGTGGTAAAGCATAGCTTTATTGTACCACTATTCCCGGATCACCCTGAGCACTTCTTCGAGCGTCGTCTGCGCAAGTTCCACTTTCAAAATGCCCGTCTTCAAACATCGTCTTCATCCCTTCCTTCCTTGCCGCCGAGCGCAACGCCTCCAGGTTAAAATTCTCCTGCATCATCACCCTTTTTACCCCTTCGGTGATCTGGAGCAATTCATAGATGCCCAAGACGGCCGCGGTATCCCGTCATGCCGCAAGCAGTGCACCCCTTCCCGCGATAGAGTATCCTCGGCGCCCGCACGGCTTCTTCTTTCACGCCAAGATCCTTGAGTTGCGTCTCTACGGTCGCGACGACGTCAGCGTCAGCGGAATAGGAATAAAAGACATGACTGGCAGACCCGCCGCACAAGGCGCTGGGCGATGATGAGGTTAAGAACGGAAACCGCGAGGAAGGGGGGCACCTTCAGATCGAACAGGCGCGGAATGGCGGTCGGCGCATCGTTCGTGTGGAGCGAAGAAAGCAAGAAGGTGGCCGGTCAACGCCGCCTGCACCGAAATCTCGGCCGTCTCCGCGTCCCGGATCTCACCGACCATGATAATATTCGGGTCCTGCCGGAGGAGCGCGCGGAGCCCCGACGCGAACGTGATCCCCGCCTGCGGATTGATCTGCGTCTGGTTCACGTAGCGCATGTTGTATTCGATCGGGTCCTCCATCGTCGTCACGTTCACCTGCGGCTTGTTCAAAATGTTCATGAGCGCATAGAGCGTCGTCGTCTTCCCGGAACCGGTCGGTCCGCAGGAGAGAATCATGCCGTAGGTCTTTTTCAGGTTGTCCGTTATGATCTTCGTATCTTCCGCGGTGATCCCCAATTCCTCAAGCGAAAGCGGCTTCTGGGATGCTTCGAGCAAACGCATTTCCACCTTTTCGCCGTAGAACGTCGGGATGACAGATGTCCGCACATCAATGACCTGCTTGCCGACCTGATGGCGGAAACGGCCGTCCTGCGGCTTGAAGTGCTCGTCGATCTTGAGCCCCGCGAGCAGCTTGATGCGCGCGGCAATCGCGGGATGGATCGCCTTTGAAACGTTCATGATCTCGTAGAGAATGCCGTCAATACGGTACCGGATGAACATCGCGTCCTCCAGGATCTCTATATGGATGTCCGAGGCGCGGGAGGCCATCGCATAGGAAAGGATGTTGTCCACGATACCCACGATCGGCAGTTCGCTTGCCGCTTCTTCGACGCTCTTTGATTGGGTGAGCAGCGACGCCTTGATGTTATCTTCAATGAGCTTCTTGAAATCCAACCCGAGCTCGTAGCCATAGACGGAGAACCCGCGGTTCAGATCCGCGGACGTCGCAAGGAACGGTTTCACCTTTGCCTTAAGGCGCTGGCCCAAAAAAGCGATGGTCTCAAGATCGGACGGGTCGAGCATGGCGATGTCGTACGTCCCGTCCTCTTCCTTCCCAAAAACGATCACCTGGCGCTGGCGAGCCACATCCTCCGGGATCAGCCGCACGAGATCACTGGGGATCTTGTGCGTCGTGAAATCCACCCGGGCGACCCCCAATGCGTGAGCGACGAGATCGTCCAGATAATCGCGCGCCGCGATCTGTTCCGACGCGATGACGTCGAGGATGCTCTGGTTCTTCCGCTCTGCCTCCGCAAAAAGCTGGTCGAATTTTTCGGCCGTGATCAAGCCCTCGCTCACAAGCAGTTTTTTGATCTGGTCCGGCGGCAGCGGGAGACGCATAACATAATGATAACAGAAACAAAACGCGCAGGCAGGAGCCCGCGCGTTTCTGGGATCTTTCGTGCTTGCCGCTACTAGAGTTTCAAGTTCGTCCCTGCCTCGTAGACCGAGGGGAAGAGGCCACCGTCGGTGCCCTCAACATCCGATCCACCAGCCACTCCGTTTACGTTCGAGAACTTCGTGCTCTCTGTACGCATCGTGATCTTGTAGGTGAACCCGCTCGAACTTGTCGCTACGTAGCCGTAGTAATAGGTACCGTTATTAGCCGGGTCGACCGGAAGCTGCGGCATCGGCGAACCACCGCTGATAAGGTTGAAGCTCACGGGAATCCATCCCGTAGAATCGATGTTGCGCAAGGTCGCCGCGGTCGCGACAGGGTTCATAGTTGTGCTTGCGGCGACGGGCGGATTGCCTAACGTCGCAAAACCAATACTTCCTGTCGCCTCTGATCCCGGCGTTGACGTCGAGAGATAGGCGAAATTGTACCCGGCCGTCGACGAAGCCAAAACGGGGCTCGTCTGGTCCGCAAGGTAAAGCGCCAAGGAGCTCTTGATCGTTCCCATGTCGGAGATGCGGTTCGAGTCACGCGCTTGCCGGAGGAGTTCCGCCGGGTTCAAGCTCAAGATGACGACGACCGCCAAGACCGCAATGATCGCGATCACGACCAGCAACTCAATGAGGGTAAAACCTCTGCGATTTCTGTTTTTCATTTAATAATCGTAGATAAACCGACCTTTTGTGCTATGGAATCATTGTACCATGCGGGGTGAAGGGCCGGAAAACCTATGTGGATAACTAAAATCCGCGGGCGGGTCGGCCTCAACTCTCATCCGCTTGCCGTCCACGGCGGTGAATTCAAGGGAAAGGGCGTGGAACATCATTCGTTTCGCCCACACGGGCTGCGCCTTCGGCCCGTACAGGCGGTCGCCCGAGCACCGGATGGCCGATGCTTGCGAAGTGCACGCGAATCTGATGCGTCCGTCCCGTCTTCGGATGCACCTCAACGAGGGATACCTTGCCCGTCTTCGCCGCCGATCGGCGAAGAAAGTTTTCATCACTCGATACTCGGTCACTGCCGGCTTCGCCATCTTCTCGAATGCACGCTCCGCTTCATCGTCCCGTTCCGGATGCCGATCGGCGCGTCAATCATCGCCCCGCCTTCCTCCCTCGGTTGCCCCACAACCAACGCAAGATAGGTCTTTTTATCTCATGTTTTTGAAAGAGCTACTTCAAATATTCAAAGGTTTTCTGGTCCCGCGCCACGATCATTACGCCCGGAGGTTTCCTTATCCAGCCGATGTACAATGCCGGGCCGCGTTTCGGGGTCATCGCCGACACTCGCCAGTTCCGGATATTTTGCAAGAAGCTGATCGGCGAGCGTCGTTCCCTCTTCGCGCCGGGCACCATGTACGCGCGCCGCGTGCACCACAAGCCCCGCCGGCTTGTTCACGACAAGGAGATGGGAATCCTGATAGACGGTGATTGGTTCAATCATGACGTCAAAAAGCGGCTGCAAGCATCAGCGCGCAAAGGAGCTCCACAACAAAAACGCCAATGAGAAAAAGGAGGTATGAGAAGAAAAGCGAAGGGAGGGAGAGCGTGCTCCGCCGGGAAAAATATCTTGCGAACGCGATAAGCGCATAGCACAGCGTGCTTACGAGGAAATAAGGAAGCCAGAGCGCCGCGCCGTTTTGGAACCAGAACCCAAACGATGCCGTCGCGAGATACGGCCCAAAAAAGAGAACGAGCCCGGTCCCAATGCCGACAAGAACTTCCATCAGATATTTCTTCATCTCTTTAATACTATACCTCAATGGCAACTTTCGCCGCCGGCGCTGCCGCCGCCCGCGCCTGGCGCGACTACCGTGAAATCAATTTCCTCCGTCCTTTGATTCCCCGCCCGATCGATCGCGGTGATCACGAAAACGTTCACGCCAAGATGGTCGAACGTAACCGTCTCTCCATTCGTCACCGCCATGCCGTTGAGCATCGCCGTGACTGTAGCGATGCCGGAGCTGGAATCGGAGGCACTAAAAACTATCGTCGTCGTACTGTATTGCACCACGATGGCAGGAATCACGGGCAATATGATATCGGAAGGAACGACGTCGTCTGCGATAATCGGCTGGCTCGTAGTGTCGGAAGTACCATCGCCGTTCTCGTCAATCGTAAGCCCCGTATCGTTTCCCGGCCCGGTAAAGTCCAGTTCCGCCGTCGCACTCGCACTCACAAGAGAAACCGAAGGGTAATTCACTTGCTTGCTCTTCGTACTTCCTTTATATTCCTTCACCTTAATGGTGGCCGTGCTTGAAGCGGTGCTAGAGACGGTCCCCTGCACTAGCACTTTATATGTGCTTGTCGCGGAGACCAGCACGAAGGTATTGTCGCCGATCTTTTCATATTGGCTCCCGGGGATGCCAAGCTCTATGTCCCCCGTCGGAAGCGGTCCCGTATGGCGGCCCGCGGCGTCGTAAACATTAAGCGCGGCAGAACCATGGACGCTGAAATCAACCATAGTCTCCGCAGGCGAAGCGCCGGGCGTCATGCAGTCGGCGAGCGAAGTGGATATCCCCGAGGGCAGGGTGGTCGTGGACGCGCCGTCAAGAATATCCCGCACGAGCGTGAGCGTACGCGCGTCGCTCACGAGTCCCATATGGTCAATGCCAGTCTCATCTCCAAGGACAAAATAGTCGCTGAACCCCTCAGTCAAATTCATGGCGCTCGTGACGGGAACGGTTCCGTCCCCGTTGCCGCGCTCAATATCCACGCCGCCGTTATCATAAAGGTCAAACCCGGTGACCGTCGGATTGAGGCAGCCGACAATGTTATACACGCGCGAAGCATGCACGGCCTGTGCGTCAAGACCCTGATGGAAAAGATCCGCCGCGCCCGTAAGGGTGGTGTTCGTAAAAAACGGCTGCGTCTCGTCGTATCCAAGCACCTCGCTCGCGCCGTTCCTGAAATCCTGCACATAGCCGCCGCTCACCTCTATATATTTCCTGCTCGGCAGGAGCTCGTAGACGGACGCCATACTCTGCGCG
This sequence comes from uncultured bacterium, assembly GCA_963768625.1. GTDB lineage: Bacteria > Patescibacteriota > Minisyncoccia > UBA6257 > 2-01-FULL-56-20 > CAVYIK01. The sequence continues at coordinate 574,684 of CAVYIK010000003.1, read as the reverse complement.
ACCTTTTTAATCTCGTCGGGATTGAGCACGTCAAACGGGCCGAAGTTGATGCCGAGGTTATCGCCATATTGCAAGATCTTGAAAGCCTTCGGCGCACCGAGTTGGGGCACGCCCGCAAGGATCAGCGCATCAAGAAAAGAAGTGTCGGTTGCTCCGGCGAGATATTTCTTTACAAGCAGACCTCCCATGCTGTGGGCGATAATGTCTATCTTGCCGTTCGGGGATACAGCGACGGCCGCCGCGATCTTTGATGCAAGCGCGTTCGTTGCCGCACCGACATCAAGCCGCCAATCATAAGGGGCCACGAATAAGTTCTTTCCTTCTTCGTAGCCGTCCTGCTCCAATGCGTTGATGAGGGTCCCGTAAAAGGTTTTTCCGAAATCAATATTGATGAAAGGGGCGATGTTCAGGGATCCGCTTGCCTCGCGAAGGATGTCCGACGGTATCAGATTCGGATCGAGCGCCAGATCGTCCAGATAATCGTCCGAAAAAGAAACGGCCATGGCCTGCACGTTCGGCCATACCTCGGCGCCGTCCGACGCGCGGCGCAATACTGATCCCATGATCCCCGGCACAACGACGACCGGTTCGTTAGGCAACGCAGAAAGCGTGAGTCCCGTGAAAGAAATGAAAGACAGCGCGGGGCTGCACTCAACACGCAAACTAGCGCGGTAATATCCGGACGGCAAGATCCCCAAGCCACGCGTTATGTTGGTCCCGCCTGTTCGATAGGAGGTATACAAATCTGAAGTTTCTTGCATGGCGATCTGCGAAGAGGTGGCATAATCGGAACTTGAAAAAACACGGATCATGAAATAGCCACCGTTATATTCCACGCCAACCGAATCGAACGTAGCCGAAACGTCTGCGCCATTCCCGTTGATATATCCCAGGTCGGCATATGTAGGAATTGCTCCCGCGCCCGGCCACTTATAGCAAGAGTCTTGGCCCGTGATGTCATTGCTCATTGAGAGCGTGCTGCTCGAATAGAGCTCCATCGCATGAGCTCTTGGGGCGGCCAAAAAGAGCAGCGCGATGACGCTCGCGGCGCAAAACCAAAAAATATTTCGCATCGCCCCATCATACCCTGCGGGGCATTAAAAAGATTTTAAAGAATGCTTGCGCAGGCATAACGCAGGGGCTTGGAAGGAGTACTCAGAAGGGCTCCTTCCAAGCCCCTGCGTTATGCCTGCGCACGAGCCTAGATTAACCATTGTTCGAATCCTATCCTGTGCACAGAAAATAAAGGGGGCCCGTGTTCGCTTGCGCTACTTACGGGCCCGAAGAAATACGCGTAGTCAATCCTCGATGTTCGAAAGGCGAACACCGTAACGATTTAGAAATTGCTGGATTTTCCAGCGAGAGATCCCGGCTGAAAAGCATTGCTGGAGCGCCCGCTGCATCTCTGCCTTACGGATCCGAGCTTCCTTCGCTTTTTCCGTCGCTTCTTCCATTGCATTGGTCATTCGTTCCGCGAACGTAAAGCCGTAGCCTCTTGGAATGCCAAGTTTTGATTGTGGCATCTGTTTGAGGAACTCTTCACGATTGAACTCGGTCGGATGCTGAAGGTATTTACTCCTGTTCAGAAAGCGCTCGAGGCTCCGCCGCAGAGTTCGGAGAAGTTGCAATTCCTCTGGCGTGCTCTTTCGTGTTGCAAGGCAGAGCATTTGCTTCTCCCATGCTTTCTTTGCCCCCGCAATCCCCGTAAAAGCGAGAAAGAATGGAGCAACGACGATGACCGCTATAACGGACCCAATCGCGTCTCGAAGTTCTACTTTCTCGAAGCCGGGCCTTGATCTCATTGTCTTTTCCTCCCCCCTGCGGAATAGTCTCCGCAATTTCCTTCGTAGGTTCATTGTCAATTACCTCTGGATGCATTATACCATATATGACGCCATTTAGTCAATAGTGCGGCGAGGCACATGTAAGCGCTGTCTACAAGCCTCGTTCGATTCCATCAAGAAAAGCAAAAAGGGTTCGGGAAGAGCCCTTCCGAGTACTCTTTCCAAACCCTTTTTGTTCTGGCGGTGCGCATGGTAGGAATCGAACCTACGACCTCGTTCTTATCAGGAACGCGTTCTACCACTGAACTACATGCGCTCTTTCCCAGTGCGTCCTGGAGGGATCGGACCTCCGGCCTTCACAATGTCAATGTGACGCTCTACCACTGAGCTAAGGACGCAGCGGTAGGTTCATAATAGGCCTACGGCGTTTGGTTGACAAGCCCTCGAAGGTCCAACGTCTTGGCGGTTTTAAAATTGAAGCCGGCGCTCGGCGTGCTTGGCCCGGCGCCATTCAGTCCGCGGCCGACTTGTCCGACCACCTCGCCGATCCCCCAAGCGAAATACACGATGATAATGCCCAAGAGGACGAATGCGAGGGCGAAGAGGGCCGATTCCGAATATTTTCTCAAAATATTTTTCATGGGTGTTCGGGAACGAATAGATCAGCGGGAAAATAATTTTCCTTGCGCGTTGAGCTGATAAGCGGAGCCGTTGTTCGTAAGATTGACCGAATCGATGGACAGTAAAAAGACGGAGCTGCCTTCAAGATCGCGGAGGAACGCTACGAGGTCGGTCGAAGCACCGGTCGCGGTCATGGAAAAACCGTCTATGCCCGGCGTGGCGGCGGTAGCTATGGCCGATTGCCCCTGGAATGCGGATGACACTGCAACGTGATGGCTCTGGCCCAAGGCGACGAGCCACTGCGGAAAACCAAGGAGGTTATCGTGCGTCGGAAGCAATTTCCCCATTGCCGCGGCGTATACTGCCGCTTGCGGAGCGTCAGCTTTGAGATGTGCGAGGGCATTCACTGTTGCCGTCTGCGCCGCGAGCATTGCCTGGTCGTTCACAATCTTGTCCGCCTGCGCAGTAAGGTCGTTCGACAAAAAGTACAGAGCAACCGAGGCAATAACGATCGCCCCCAACACGATGCCCATGCTCGTCCACCAACGTTTCCCGAAGTCATTTTTCATTTCCTTTTCCATTTTACCATTAAAAACATATTAACGCATGCTTTACTTTTCCCCTCTTTGCGGGCACGCTCATAAAAGATGAATGAAGCGCTCTATTATAACGCCCTTGCCGTAGCCGTGACGGGAGACCGGAGGAAGCTTGTAAAGCTCCTCAAAAAGTACGGGGGTTTTGAACGCGCGTACAAAAAACTCCGGGATGGCACGCTCCTCGGCGGCGGCGCGGCGAGAGCTGCAATGCCCGACGCCGGCGCGGAATGGAAAAAGCTGGGAGAAAGATCTGTCCGCCTTATCTTCGCGGGCGAGAAAGGATATCCCCCGCTCCTCGCGGAGATAGAAGACCGCCCGTTCGGGATCTATATCTTGGGAACATTTCCCCGAGGCGACACAGCGCCGTGCGCGATCGTCGGCACCCGCCGCGCGACGCCCGAAGGGAAGAGTATCGCACACCGATTTGCCCATAACCTCGCGCAAGCGGGATTCCCTATCGTGAGCGGGCTTGCGTTCGGCATCGACGCGGCGGCGCACGAAGGATGCCTTGATGCGCGGGGCACGACCGTCGCGGTGCTTGCCGGCGGATTGGACGATGTCTACCCACGGGAGAATGGACGGCTGGCGAAAAGGATACTAGAGAGCGGCGGCGCCATCATCTCCGAATATCCGCTGGGCGCGCCGCCCTATCCGGACCGTTTCCTCGAACGGAATCGGATCATAAGCGGATTGCGCGCGGCGACGCTCATCGTTGAAGCGCCCGTGGGATCGGGGGCGCTCGTGACCGCGCGGCTCGCCCTTGAACAAAACCGCGACGTCTTTGTGGTGCCCGGACCGATCACGCAACCGCAGCTTCGCGGGCGCGCACCAGCTAATCCGTCAAGGGGCGGAGCTCGTTACGGCGCCAGAAGAGATTTTCGAGGCGTACGGCGTCACGGGCGAGAAAAAAATCGCATTGCTCGCTGCCGCCGCGTCGGAAGAAGAAAAGCTGATTCTAGAAGCGCATGCAGGAGATTGGAAGGCCGGCGGATGTTGACAAAATCGCCGCGGCCGCTAAACTTGAACCCCGAATCGTAAACCGTACTCTTTCCTTCCTTTTGGTGAGGGATTGCATCAAAGAAAAAGACGGAGGGTATACAATATAAAAACATATCATGAACATGGATCTCGTCATTGTTGAATCGCCCACCAAAGCCAAAACCATCAGCAAGTTCGTCGGCAAGAATTTTACCGTCGAATCCTCCTACGGCCATATTCGCGACCTTCCAAAAAGCAAGATGGGCATTGATGTCGAGCACGATTTCGCGCCGCAATACATGATCCCCGCGAAAGCGAAGCCAATTGTAGCGAACCTGAAAACGCTTGCAGCAAGGCAGCGAAGGTCATTCTCGCGACTGATGAAGACCGCGAAGGCGAAGCGATCGCGTGGCACCTGGTCACCGCGCTCGGCCTTCGAAAAGAAAAAGGAAAAAGATAGAACGGATCGCCTTCCATGAGATCACGGAGTCCGCCATCAAAGAAGCGTTAGAAAATCCCCGCGAGATCGACATCAACTTGGTGGATGCCCAGCAGGCGCGGCGCGTGCTGGACCGCCTCGTAGGTTACGGATTCTCGCCCTTCCTCTGGCGGAAGGTGCGCTATGGCCTTTCCGCCGGCCGCGTGCAGAGCGTAGCCGTGCGGCTCGTCGTAGAACGCGAACGCGAGATCCAGGCGTTCAATAAAGAAGAGTATTGGACAATTGAGGCAACCTTTTCTGCCGCGGCAAGGGAAAGACGCGTCGCTCATTCCCGGCGTTCTTACATTCCGTTTCCGGCAAGGCGCTCGGGAAGATGGGCATCAAGGACGAGCGCGCGGCGCGACTCTATTATAGAGGGGCTCGCGGGAGCGCATTACCGGATTGCGGACATCACTGTAAAAGAGGTCCGGCGGAATCCGGCCGCTCCCGTTCACGACCTCCACGCTCCAGCAGGAAGCGGCGCGCAAGCTCGGCTTTTCCGCAAAGCAAACCATGATGATCGCGCAGAAGCTCTACGAGAACGGTCACATCACCTATATGAGCACGGATAGCGTCAATCTTGCGGAGGCCGCGCTCGCGGCCGCGCGCGAAGTCATCGGTACCGAGTTCGGGAAGGAATACGCGCTCCCCGAGCCGCGGCGCTACGCCACGAAGAGCAAAGGCGCGCAGGAAGCGCACGAAGCCATCCGCCCGACGCAACCTCCACGCGACCTCCGGCAAAACGTTGGGCTTTAAGGAACGGAACGACCAGCGCCTTTATGATCTCATCTGGAAACGCACGATCGCCTCGCAAATGAAGGAGGCCATTCTTGAACAGACCGCGGTGGACATCGAGGCCGACACGCAAAAGAAAGAAATGTTCCGGGCGAACGGCCAGACGGTCAAATTCGACGGATTCATCCGCGTCTATACGGAAGGCAAGGACGAAAATGGGAACGGGAATAGCGAAGTCGAGGGACAGCTGCCGAAGCTCGAGAAGGAGAGCGAAGCTCACGCTCAAAGATCTCGCGCCCGTGCAGCATTTCACCGAACCGCCGCCGCGCTATACGGATGCGACGCTCGTAAAGGCGCTCGAAGCAGAAGGCGTCGGCCGGCCTTCCACGTATGCGCCGACGCTCTCCACCATCCAGGATCGCGGTTACGTGGAAAAGCTCGAGAAGAAATACCACCCGACGGAGATCGGCGTCCTCGTGAACGACCTCCTCGTAGAGAACTTCCCGGAGGTGTCGACATAAAATTCACTTCGCATATTGAAGAGGAGTTCGATGAGATCGCGGAGGGCAAGATGAAGTGGACCGATGTCTGCCGCGAATTCTACGGCCCATTCAAAAAGGAACTGGACGAAAAAGAAGCGACCGTCGTCAAACAGGTAGAGGTTTCGACCACCCCGTGCCCGCACTGCGGGAAACCCATGATCATCAAATTCGGGCGCATGGGGAAATTCCTTGCCTGCCCCGAACCGGGCGTGAAGGTCACGCTCCCGATGCCCGAGGAAGCGGCGAAGATAAAAGAGCTTGAAGAAAAAACCAAGGACGAGCGCTGCCCCATCTGCGGAAAGCCGATGAAGGTGCGCCGCGGCCGCTTCGGCTTTTTCCTTGGCTGCACGGATTACCCGACTTGCAAAGGCGTCCTGAAGATCTGGGACAAGACCGGCTTCAAGTGCCCCGAATCTGCAAAACAGGCGACATCGTCCTCAAGAAATCCCGCGGGCGCGGCCGGCCGTTCTATGCCTGCACGCGCTACCCCGACTGCACGTTCGTGATGAACAAAAAACCTGAATCGGAAGCGGAGCTTACGGATGCGCTTAAGCATTGGCGGAAAAACCCGCCGAAGCCCAGAGCGAAAAAAAGTGATAAAGTCAAAGAATGACCGTAAAGGAGCTCGCCAAGAAAGAACCGGAAGGCCTCATCGGAAGGGCGTATGCCTTTTCGGAAAAAGCGCATAGGGCGCAACAGCGGAGGACCGGCGAGCCATATTTCAACCACGCCCTTAAGACGGCAGAGACCCTGCACGCATGGCATCTTGACGAAACCACGGTTGGCGCGGGCCTCTTGCACGACACCGTGGAGGATACCGGCGTGCCGCTTGAAACGATAAAAAAGGAATTTGGCGACGAGGTGGCGTTCCTCGTGGACGGCGTGACCAAGCTTGGCCACATCAAATACCGCGGCGCGGAGAACAAGGCGGAAAACCTCCGGAAGATGATCCTCGCGCTGTCGCAGGACCTGCGCGTGGTCTTCATCAAGCTCGCCGACCGCCTGCACAACATGCAAACGCTCCACGCGCTCCCGCCCGCGAAGCAAAAGCGTGTGGCGATGGAGACCGACGAGATCTATGCGCCGATCGCCTACCGCTTCGGCATGCATAACCTGAGCGGCGAGCTGGAAGACCTTGCATTCCCCTACCTCCACCCGCGCGAATACCGGTGGCTCTTGGGGGTGTCCAAAGAGCAATACGAAGAACGGCTGGCCTATCTGGAAAAAATAAAGCCCCGGGTGCAAAAGCTCCTCGAATCGCACGACATCAAACCGGTGGAAATCGAGATCCGCGCGAAGCGCTATGCGAGCTTGTATAAAAAACTCCTCCGGCGCGACATGGATATGGGACGCATCTACGACCTTGTTGCCATGCGCATTGTTCGTCAACAATGTCCCCGAGTGCTATGCGGCGCTCGGCGTGATCCACGAAGCGTGGCCCCCGGCTCCGCGGCGCATCAAGGACTACATCGCCATGCCGAAACCGAACGGGTACCGCAGCCTGCACACTACGGTCATCGGGCCGGAGGCCAAGACGATAGAATTCCAGATCCGGACGCAAGGAAATGCATGACGAGAACGAATACGGCGTGGCGGCACACTGGCTCTACGACCAAAAGCGGCGCGGCGAACGACTCTCCGGCAAACAGACTGGCGGAGGAGGTCACGTGGGTACAGCAGCTCAAAAACTGGCAGGAACGTTTCTTCGGCAAAGGCGGGGATCCGGAGGAACTCTTGAATGCCATGAAGATCGACTTCTTCAAGGACCGCATCTTCGCCGTCACGCCGCACGGCGACGTGATCGACCTTCCCGCGGGCGCCACGCCCGTGGACTTCGCTTACCACGTCCATTCCGCGATCGGCAACGCGTGCGCGGGCGCAAAAGTGAACGGCGCCCTCACTCCGCTCAACCACGAGCTCAAATCCGGCGACGTCGTGGAGATCCTTATGCAAAAAGGGAAAAAACCTTCCGAGGACTGGCTCCGGTTCGTGAAGACCGGCATCGCCCGCGACCACATCCGGCTCGCCCTCCGCAGCAAAGACCAGTTCGCGCGAACCGCCCGGACGCCCACAAAGGGCGAACTCGAGATCGGCGTGGACCGGCGCGGCGGGCTCATTCAGGATATCTCAACGATGATCGCCCGTCAGCATTTCACCATTGTGAATTTCCATACCGAGCATCCGCGCGGCGGACGCTTCCAGATCTACCGCATCGAGATCCAACCCATAGACAAGCCGGAGAATGGAAAAGCTGACCATCAAATTGAAAGCCATAAAAGAAGTAAAGGAAGTGAGCTACCGGCTGGTCTAACGCTCCTGCCCGAGGCGGCGCATGATATTCTCAAGCTCTTCCTCGGAATAGAACGTGATCGTGATCTTCCCCGTGTTCGCGCCCTTGTGGATCTCAACGGGCGCGCCGAGGTCCATACTCAATGATTCCTGCATGGCCTTGAGTTCCGCCGGCAAGGGGGCTTCCCCGCTTTTCGGCGGGCGGCCGCGGCGATGACCGCCCGCGCCCGACACATGCCCCACGCGCTCCCGCACTTCCCGCGTCGTAAGCCCGTTCTGGATGATGTCTTCAAAGAGATGCTTCTGCGCCGCCGGGTCGGGCACGGCAAGGAGCAGCCGCGCGTTGCTTTCGGAAAGCTGGCCCTTTTCCACTGCCACGCGGATCGTATTCGGGAAGGTCCAGGAGCCGCACGGCGTTCGCCACCGCTTCGCGCGATTTGCCGAGCTTCGCAGCGATCTCTCGCTGCGTCATGCGGAACTCTTCCTGCAGCCGCTGGAATGCGCGCGCAGTCTCGATCGGATTCAGGTTTTCCCGCTGGATATTTTCAATGACCGCAAGTTCCAATTTTTCCCGCTCCAGATTGACGTTCCGCACGATCGCGGGCACCACCCGAAGGCCGAGCATTTCGCGGCCACGAGCCGCCGCTCGCCCGCGATCAATTGATATTCCACCGCGATGCCCGTCGGCGTTTCTTTCTCTATCTTCGAGACCACGAGCGGCTGCAAAAAGCCGAATTCGCGGATGGAGTGCGCGAGATCGCTGCAGCGCCGCCTCGTCAAAATTCCGGCGCGGCTGGCTCGGGTTCGGCGTTATCTTTTCCACTTCAATATGGAAATACCGACTCCGATACGCACTGCTCTCGGCGGGCCTTTGGGGCTGCGGCTGTGATTGCGGCTTTGGCTGCGGTCGCGGCTGTTGCTGCGGCCGTGATTGTGGCTCGTGGCGTGAATGCCGACGCAGGCTGCCGATGCTCGGCTGCGAGCGCTGGCGCGCGGCTGCGACGACGGCGCTTGCTCCGGAGCCGGAATTGTGTGCAATCGGCGCGTTCTGTACCACCGGCTCGTCCGGTACGCCGCTTCCCCTTTGCGGTATCAATGATTCAAGTCCTTTTCCAAGCATGGTTAAATGTTGAAATTCCCGAAATTTTCGCTCGCGACGACCTCGCGCGGCACCGCTGGAATTCTGTCTCCTGCGCGATGATCTCGTCCGCAAGCCGCTCGTATGCCGTGGCGCCCGGCGAATCAGGCCGGTATAAAATGATCGGCTTCGAAAAGCTCGGCGCCTCCGCGAGCGCGACCGCGCGCGGAATTTCCACCTCGAACACGTGGTGCGGGAAATGCCGGCGGAGATTCTTTGATACCTCGCGGCTCAAGTGCTCGCGCTTGTCGTACATCGTGACGACCGCGCCCGTAACGCGAATCGGATGTCGCAAGTTGTCGCGGATAAGGTTCACGGTCTCCAAGAGCTGCCCGATCCCTTCCAAGCTGTAATATTCCGTCTGCACCGGGATCAACACCTCGTCCGCGGCGACCAAGCCGTTCACGGTAAGCAAGCTCAAGCTCGGCGGAAGGTCGATCAGAATATAATCATAATTTTGGCGCAGCCGGTTCACGAATTTCCGCAGAAAATATTCGCGCTCCGGAACGTCCACGAGTTCCACGAGCGCGCCCGCGAGATGCGGCGACGCCGGGATGAAATGATAATTGAAGATGACCGTCGGCTTTATCAATCTGCTCATGCGGCACCGCGCCCAAAATGCCATGATATACGCTCAGTTCGCTCTTTCATATTGTGGCCGAGGGCGGAGCTCGCGTTCGCCTGCGGATCGAAATCAACAAGGAGCACGCGCCGGCCCGCCGCGGCGAGATAAGCGCCAAGATTCACGGCGGTCGTTGTCTTCCCGACGCCGCCTTTCTGGTTGCAGATCGCGATCACGCGCGCCATAATACCTTGATTTTACCGCGTATAAATAACTATTATCAATTGGCGCAGACCACAACGCATTGCCCAGGTGGCGGAATGGCAGACACGCAGGACTCAAAATCCTGTGATCGCAAGGTCGTGAGGGTTCGACTCCCTCCCTGGGCACAAGAGTACGCCGATGGGAAAAGAAAAGGTGGGCACGTTGAGCATGTCCCACCTATGATATCCCGCACATTTTTCTCAGCAGAGAATTAAGTGGCCTCCGGCAGACTCTGCGTTGCCGACGAAGCTCTTTCCTCGCCATTCTGCGGCTTCACGGAAGAGAACTCCAGTCACTGTAAAAGGGGTGCCTCCAGACTTCTCGTCGGTTCTCCGTTGCTCCTCCACAACAAATTCGGTGGCAGCTTCCAACGCTTCCTTCGGGGTATCCGCGTGGATCGATTGATACTTCGGCTCCCCGCCCATGCCATCGGTCATAACCAAAAGCCAGTTGCAATCCATGGCTGTCCTCCTGCAAGCATTGTGCCTGCCAAAATATTATTTGTCTAGAGTGCCTGGGGTGGGAGTCGAACCCACAAACCCTTTCGGGTCGGGGATTTTAAGTCCCCTGCGTATACCATTCCGCCACCCAGGCGCACGCTCAGTGTAAAACAAGCAGCGTCCCCGTTCAAGGCGCACGTTTACTTCCGGTCTCCGGTGGTTTATGCTCCAGTGAGAAAGAGAGGTGATAACTATGTGCCCATTTTGCAACGGCAACTGGGTCACCTTTTCCAAGAAACGGGGCACTCATTTCTGCAACTACTGCCGCGGCCTCAATGCGACACCCGAAGAATATGAGCGATGGTACAATCCCAACCTTCCGCTCAATGAGAAAGAGCTGCTGCAGGTCGCGGAGGCTCAAGCCCCCCAACGCATTGTCGTCCAAAGGCTCCTTGCGACATTAAAAGATCGTGCTCGCAATCCTGGCCCTGTCCCCCGAAGAAAATCGAGAAAGACCAGTTGAATGTTCATCTGGTCCTTTTTTTATCTCCGATTTAACTCCAGGCGCAAATAAAAAACGCCCACCCACGATTGTGCGTGGATGGGACCGTTAGCGATACCCCATTAGCGAGGCGCCGCAAGCTTCCTCGTGCTGGTCAGAACAATCTTCTTTTCATTGATAAGCTCGTTGATCGCGGCTCTTATATCCATAACCTTGAAGCGGCGGCCCAGCCTTTTCTGGATCGTGGACGGCTTAAGCCACTTGTGGGAGCAAACCTCATCCAAAATCTCTTCCTTCAGCTCTCTTGGCTCATTCGCCTCGGGAGCCGAGGATTCTTTTTGATACGTGCGCGCGACTCTGCCCTCGCGCAGTTCATTCAGAATCCAGTCGATGAGATCTGCATCCAAAACCTTAGACTGATGGAGTCTTCGACCACTTGGGTTGAGGTACTGAGATGGAATGCTCTCTCGATCCCCCAGTTGTTTCGTGGCAGCTTCCCGGATTGATCCAAGGATCTCGTGGATAGCTTTCGTGGCAGCTTCCGGCGTTTCGGCAAAGGGCTGCGAATCGATCAAGATCTTGAAATTGTGGCCAGGGCCGCGGCTGATTGCGATCGCATACTTGCCCTCTACCCGGCCCGTTGAGACTACGAGGTCCCGCGGATTACTAAAGATCTCCAAAGCTGTGAGCATGGTGATTCCCGGCATGGCATTTATCCTTTCTGAATCAATGACCTGCTACTAGCTAGGATGCTATCGGAATTGCTGGAAAATGCAAGTGGTTGGAGTGGGCGGGAATCTCACTGCTCGGCCGATAAAATCGGCCTGCACTTTCGGCATCCTCGGTGCCGAACTGTCGCATAAGAACGCGACCCTCCTACACGGGGAAACCTAGGGTTTCCCCGACCCCCTTCCTCGTTCGATTCCCGCTCAAACATCACCAAGGCAGCAGGAAGAAAGTGGCTTCGGACAGAGCCCTTCCGAGTACTCTGTCCGAAGCCACTTTCTTCCTGCTGTATCCGTGAGGCCTGGGCGGGAATCGAACCCGCGTGTAAGGGTTTTGCAGACCCTTGCCTTACCTCTTGGCGACCAGGCCGTGCTCCTATTCTACTTTGTGAGCAGTACTTTTTCAACGCTCGCCGCGTTCTCCGGCCCGCGGTCTATCGCGAACGCAATGCGCGGCATCGGCTTGATGTTGATCTTTTTCATCAAAAGATACTGGAGATGCGGGGTGGCTTTGACGAGCACCGCAAGCGCCGCCTCATCCTCGGACGAAGGAATGACGCTCATGTTCACCTTCGCATGCTCAAGCTTCTTGTCCACTTCCACCGACGTGATCGTAACGAGCGCATCGGGGAATTCAAGCTCGCGCAAGATGATCTTCGCAAGTTCTTCGCGTATCAATTTACTCACCCGCTCGGAACGAAAAAATCGCATGGCGGCAAAAAATTATTTCCTGATGATGAGCTTGTCGCCCACCTGGATAAGCACCGACGAGTTCACGAGGACGCCGATCTCCTTCCCCTTCTCGGCCTGTGTTATTTCCGATTTCTTCTCCCGAAGGCCCGTCACCCTGCCATGCCCCAAGGGCTCCGTCGGATTTTCCTCCCCCGTGCGGCGCATTATATCAAAGCTCGATTTCCCGCGGAAGATGCCGTTCGTCACGCGCCCGCCCACAAGCTGCTTTTCAAGCTTGTCCTGGTTAAAGAGCGCAAGCACCTCAAGTTCGCCGACGGTCGCAGGGCCCATCTTGCCAGAAAGGAATTCCTCCACGGCCTTCACGAGGTCATAGACGATGTTCGAAGTGATGACCGTGACGACCTGCGCCTCGGCAAGATTCCTCGCACCCTTCTCCACTTTATTTTTGAAGCCGATGATCGTGGCGTTCGTCGCCTGCGCACGCCGCACGTCGCCGTCGGTCACGTCCCCCACTGATTCCTCGACCACGTTGATCTCCTTGCCCCCTTTCGGATCAATGCCTTTCAGAATGACCGAGAGCACCTCAAGCGAACCGACATCGGAGGCCTTCAAAATCAGATTCAACGTGTTCGGTTTTGACTTTGCGATCTGCGTCGCGATTGCCCTCCCGGCCTGCGGCGACTGTGCTTCCTTCAATGCGCCCACGGCGAATTCCTCGCCGACCTTCGGCAGTTTTTCAAAACCGATGATGATCGCCGGCGCCGAAGGCTCCAGGCGCTCAACCCCTGCTCCCAGAAAATCCTCTAGTATCTTCACTTTCCCGCTTGCTGTATGCGTCTTTATCGGATCTCCGCGGTGGAGCGTTCCGTCTTTTATGATCACACTCGCTTCAATGCCGCGGCGCGGGTCGCGCCGCGCTTCAAGCACGTAGCCCGAAGCGGGAGCCGCAAGGTCGCACGTTAGGTTCTCCACATCGGAGGCAAGCAAAACAAGATCAAGAAGGTCGCTCACCCCGGCGCCCGTCTTCGCCGATACGCCGTGATAGCTCACCTGCCCGCCATAGCCCTCAAGCAAAACCCCCGCGGCCGCAAGGTCGCCCTTCGTTTTCTCAAGCACTCCCTCGTTCACCTTGTCGATCTTGTTCAGCGCCACAATGAACGGCGTTTTTGTTTCCGCCAAAATTTTTATGGACTCCTTTGTCTGCGGCTTCACGCCTTCGTCGGCGGCCACAACGAGCACTGCAAGGTCCGCGACGGCCGCGCCGCGCGCCCGCATCGCGATGAACGCCTCGTGCCCCGGCGTATCAATAAAGGTGATCTTCCTGCCGCCGTGCGATGATCTCATATGCGCCCGTGGCCTGCGTGATGCCGCCCGCCTCGCGCGCCGCCACGTTCGTCTTGCGGATGTAATCAAGAAGCGTGGTCTTTCCGTGGTCCACGTGCCCCACAACGACCACGACCGGTGGCCGTGGTTTCCTGCCCCCTGCTTCGGTTTTTACTGGAGATTGCTGTGCCATGACCCATCAAATCTAACAGAAAAAAACGCCCGCGGCAACTCGCGGACTTTTTTCGCGCGCAGGCGCGCTATCTATCGTTCGATAAAAATTTCTTCTTTGCTGAAGCGCGATCTGGGAAATTTCTGGTTCTTGTCCGCCGGCGACCGGAATCCGACTGCGAGCATCACGCGCGATGCGAGATTGAGCTGCGGGAGCCCGAGGACCTCGTCAAATTGCTTCGTATCGAAACCTTCCATCGGCGAAGCGTCGATCCGATTCTCTGCGGCGGCGGCGAGCGTCACACCGAGGGCGAGATAGACCTGCTTACTCGACCATTCTATGAGGTCGCTTTTCGGCTTATTGATCGCTCCCATGAGCATATCTTTGTAACCCTTGAGCGATCCCGGAGAGACGCCGCGGTCCTTTGCCACCACGGAAAGGTAATGGTCCACATAGGCCTCATCCAGGTCTGTCCGCACCGCAAGGACAAAGAGATCCGATGCCTCCGTGACCTTCGGCTGATCCCACGCCGCCGCGCGGAGCTTCGCGCGGAGCGCGGCATCCGTCACGTGGATAAACTTCCACGGCTGGAGTCCGAAGGACGACGGGGAAAGGCGGAGCGCTTCCATGATGATCTCGCGCTGCGCGTCCGTCAGCTTCTTCGACGTGTCATAGACCTGCGTCGCGTACCGCCATTGAAGATTTTTAATGGTGTCTGACATGTTGCGTACCAATCAGTTTACCTTTAATTTTCCTTCCGCGCAAATCACTTGCAAGCCCGCGCCCCGTCGTATAAGCTTAGGGCACACGGAGGCGTGGCCGAGTGGCTTAAGGCAGCATCCTGCTAAGATGTTAAGGGAGAAATCCCTTCGAAGGTTCGAATCCTTCCGCCTCCGCAGACTAATTCGATTTTTATTTTCCACCGCGAGCGGCCACGCTTCGCGTGGCATGAAATCTAGCTTTCCCTCGCCGAGCCGGAAGTTCGAACCAATCTTTTCGGCGAATTCCCGTATGGATTTGTTATCATCGCTTTTTGCCAAAGTGGAGGCCGATTCCGCTTCTTTTATGAACTGTATGGCAGGTTCGAACCATGAAACGCCTTTCCGCTCAAAAGCCGATATCTTGTCCTTGAGAAGCTGTTTTTCTGATACCATTTTTGACTTGGCTATCTGATATTCTTCGAGCGCGACTGCGTCCGCAAGATAGCCGTCCATCAGGCGGGATAGCTTCGTATCAAGGACTACCATTTTATCTTTCAGCTTTTGAGCAAAGGAGTCCGCAGATTGGGCGTTCGTCGCTCGCTCGTTTTCCAGCTCGGCAACCATTGTTGCCGCCCAATCGGAGGGCAAAGAAACTTTTTGTATCTCTTGCTTGAAAAGATCGCGCAAGGATTCTTCCCTAATATATTTCTGCGAGCAAGCCGTTTTCCGTTTGGTGCATCGGTAGTAGGTGTGGCCTTTCTGTATCTCGGCGGTGATGAGGCAACCGCACTCGGCGCAATGGATGAGGCCGCGGAAAACGAAATACTTGGCGATTTTTTTGCTCGGCTTGCTCTTGCGCGACATGACACTTTGCACCTCGTCAAAAAGTTTCTTGGATATGATGGGTTCGTGCCTGCCCTCGTATATCTCGCCGTTATAGCGGATGAGGCCGCAATAGAACGGGTTTTTGAGAATATATTGATAGTTCGATATGGATAGCGTTTGGCTCCGGCGTCCCACAAGGCCAAGCCCGTTTACAGTATTTCGCAACAAGGCGAGGGAGTATCTGCCGGAGGCGTACAATTCGAATGACTTTTTAATGAGCAACGCCTTTGGCGGATCAACTACGATGGATTTGGCCGCACTATTCATGTAGCCGAGCGGAGCCATGTTAGGCCATAAACCATTCTTCAATTTTTGCCGCACCCCTCGCCGGATATTTTCGGAGAGATTATCAACGTAGTATTTCGATTGGCCAAACGCTATCTGTAGCATGAACTTACCCTGCGGCGTGTTCTCAAACCAAAAAGTTGAGAATTTGAGATGGTGGAGCTTGCCGATGTCGAGAAGCCATATAATCTTGCCGCCGTCCACGGAGTTACGTGCTAACCTGTCGGGATGCCACGCCAAGATGCCATCGGCAAGGCCCTTCTCTATGTCCGCAAGCATCTCGTTGAATATGGGACGACCCGGAGCTTTCGCCGTCTGCTTCTCGGTATACGTTCTTAATATTTCTATGCCCTCTCTCGCCGCCAACTCGTGAAGCTCCGCGATCTGGTCGTCAATACTCCGCACCTGACGTTCCTCCGTGTCGGTGGACTTGCGGGCGTAGAGAAAAAACTTTTTGGGTTGAGTATCCATAGTTCTCAAAAACTCAAAAGGGCGACCCTGTTGCACCAACCTTGCCCGAAAGCAAAATTGAACAGAATCGCCCGTTTGGGTGTGTAACCCGTGTTATACAAAAATTTCGGGCTTCAAGATTGGTGCGCCTCTAGTATACCACTTTGGTAAAAAGCGAAAAGATTGGTGTGAGCGAACAGCGAACCGCCGTCTACGGCGTCGAACTTCCGGCTCGGCGAGGGAAAGCTAGATTTCATGCCACGCGAAGCGTGGCCGCTCGCGGTGGAAAATAAAAATCGAATTAGTCTGCGGTCGTTTTTGGATAAAATCCGAACTTATTTCAGCAGTATATCGTAGTCCGCTACCCCTTCAAATACCCCTTCAAATTGCCTGCGACGAATTGAAGGGGTAGCGGATCGAGATTGACCTGCAAACGTTGGCCTTTCCGAGCATCGCCCGACAAAATCCAAACTCCTACTTCACTCCGCTAGACCCCCTCCGAAATGGTGTGCTCAGCCCCTCAGCCTGCTGGCTTCGGGGCTTCGCGTATGGCGCGCCCAAATTCCTCCCCCACAAAAATAGCTCACGGCCGCATGGCCGTGAAATAAATTTTTAGAATTAAGCCCATAAAACAGATTCTACTTTATCGTAAGGCTGACTATTTAATGTTATAACGGCTCCCTCGCTTCTAATCGGGCTGAACTGACCGTTCACTAAGAATGCTGGCGCGTTGTTAAATGTGGTAAAGAAAGGAACGCCCAAACCAACAAAATTAATCTGCGTAATTTTTTGTTTGATAATTCTCTTATCACTCTTATCGACGCTTTCTATGTAGGTTAGCGGTATATCTCTTCCGGCCGTCGGTTCATCCTTGTAAGGAACCTTAAATTGCATATCAGATTCATACTCCTTATAAAGATTCCACATTAATGTTTCCATCTCAGCACTCGGCTCTATCACATTTAAGCCAATGTCCTTAGCTTCATTCCGATTGATATGATGTCCGTGAAAATATAACTTTTCCACCAGTGTCTTTGTGATCTTTTTTATCTTGAATCGTTTTAGCCAACCCTTAGTATGTAAAGAAAGAAGTTTCTGAGCATCGTCGCGAGCCTTCATATAATGCCTATAGGCATTACCCAATGCTAATGGCTTGATATCCGTAGAGAGCTTTTCGAACACACTGACTATTTGCTTCTGATCCTTTATTCCGAAAATCTTTCTCGCAAGCTGATTATAGGAAGATACGTCCTCTACAGAAATAGGAACTAGCTGCCCGTTTATAGAAGGATTAAAGGCGTTAGATACAGAGGGATCAATCGGGCCAAGAGTGCCCATTTTGGACATCACAATTTCGTCTGCACCTATCGCTACGGATGTTGCGCAACTAAATCCTTTATAAGGGATAATAACGGAGATCTTATCCGTATACTCTCTTAAGAGATTTATCAAAGCCCATGCGGTTGTTGAGGTGCCACCATTGCTAATAAGAAACAAGTCTATATTTTTTCTATCGGTAAATTGATCTAAATGATCCTTGAATATCCTGATATCATTAGGCTCCATCGGAGCGTTGATAAACGGCCGGTCGCTAGTAACGTAAGCGACGACATTCGTGCCCCTTAACTGACATATTTTTTGTAGGATGGTCTGACGTGAATTCATGTTTTTATAATCGTTTTCTATAGACTTGTTCTTATTCTCTTTTTCTTCAAGCTCCCTCTTCTTCTCGGTTACCGCAGTTAATTCCCTCTCAGTTTTCTCAAGTCTCTTATATTCTTCCTCCTCGTATATTAGAGACGCGACTTCATATATGAGGCTGTTTCGTAGCTCAAAAACCCTCTCTACTTTTTGTTTAGCTTCTTTGACGTAGAGTTCGGCAATAGCTTCCGCTATGTGGAAGGTGGAATAAAAATCCGTATCTTTCGTCAAGCTGTAACCCTTGAACCCTGTATTGATGTATATTTCAATAACATTGTCTTCGTTAATAATTGTCTCCTTATCAACGCCGTCGTTTCCTAGATTCTTTAGAAAGAAGTCAAACTTAAATTTCTTGCCCCCGACCATTATAAATTTGGCCGTCTTGGGCTGGGTCTTTTTGGGCGTCCTGTGATCCCTTTCCTCCTCCTCCTTTGTGGGGGTAACTTCCTCTTCTTTAGCCACTCGTAAATCGGTTTCTCTGGTTTCCTTCAAATCCTCTTTCCCAGTTACGGATCTTTTCTTTGGTTGGTATAGATCTGGGTAGGCTAACTCCTTAAACTCATCGAGGCGATTGAGGGCGTTCAATAAGTTATTCTTTATCGTTTCCTTCTTCTCGGTCGGCATACTATCCGCTTTTTCTTGGTTCGATCGATCTCTGGCGGTTTTCGTTATCTCGTCAATCTTCCCCTTGGCCTTGTAACCTAAATATTTTTCGGTCTGATCGCCCCAGAAATTTTCAATAAATTCCTTGAATTCGGGCGATTCAACGATGAACTCTCTTTTGTTGTGGGTTACTGGTACGGAGTCTAAGTTTATTTCGCCAGTAACGCTCATAAGATGCGGGTGATAGTTATAACCAAGTTTCTCAGACGCTCTTATCAAACGTCCCCTTCGGAACATATTGAAGCCGCTTTGCTTTTGCGATCCAACTTCCAAAAGGCCGTACCAACCCGTAATAGTGCTTCCCTTTGAAAGCATGTACGAAAAATCCTTCTTTGTATCAGCGACTAGCTTATTCTCGCTAGGCACGCACGGCTTGGCGGTCTCTCTCTTAAGGCCGACCTTAATGACAACGTTGTTGTGCTCAATGTAAGGGCCGTATCTTTTTGCTAGATCGTCCTTAAGGCGTGTAACAAGTGCGTCGTATAATTTTATTTTCAGATCGCTGATTTCTATTTTTGTTCCGTGTTCATTCTTTGGGGCTTTTACAATCGTGAGGGGGTATTTACTCCAATCGCTCGATTGTAGAAATTGTTCTTTATTATATTCGAGGGTATATTTTTCTTCTGATCCTTTTGGAGTGCTCGTTATAGTAAAAATTGTTCCGAGACTTGTGCAGGCCGACTTTAGACCCAAGCCGAATTCGCCTAGCGCGTCATGCTTCTTAGAATAGGCAAGCACCAAACTCTTCGAGGCTATCTCTTTGTTCATTCCCTGCCCATTATCTTCAATAATGATCTTCCCATCTTTTTTATCTAAGACTATGAATATCTCTACGCCGTCTTCGTTCGCGGCATCAATAGAGTTATCTACCAACTCTGCGAGCGCATCGGAAATCGAATAGTTTGCCTCCCCGATCTTATGGTAGATGCTCTTATCTGGCGTGATATCTATGGTCTCGATTTTTTGGTCTTTTTCCATGTTTTATATATTGGTTGATAGTTTGTTAGCTGATAGTATGATCCTAGACTACTATTCAATTCTTGTAAAGTGCTCCCCTGTGGATAACTCGTGAGGAAGATAGATATGGCCTGATTTATTGGGAGTTTTATAGCCTTTTGCCCGCGCAATGGGATGGCTGGGGCAAGGACAAGAAACGGTTTTCTTGATGAGGTCAGGCACTAAAAGACGCGGAATTAACCCTACAGACAGGAATAAGGTCGCAAAACGTGGAGTTACCACCTCTTAGCGCGCCCCAAAGGAGGGGTTGTGGGGGAGGAATTTGGGCGCGCCATACGCGAAGCCCCGAAGCCCGAGCGATAGCGAGCGGCTGAGGGGCTGAGCACACCATTTCGGAGGGGGTCTAGCGGAGTGAAGTAGGAGTTTGGATTTTGTCGGGCGATGCTCGGAAAGGCCAACGTTTGCAGGTCAATCTCGATCCGCTACCCCTTCAATTCGTCGCAGGCAATTTGAAGGGGTATTTGAAGGGGTAGCGGACTACGATATACTGCTGAAATAAGTTCGGATTTTATCCAAAAACGACCGCAAACGGATATGTTAACGTTTAAAACATGAATGCCCCAACCGATCCCATTGTTGTAGCCCCTCATATCTATACGCTGGTTTTAGAGAACGAGAAGGTGAGGGTCTTAAGGAGCATCGTTAAAGTCGGCGGGGTCGCGAAGCTACACCATCATCCCGACCGCGTGGTCTACGTGGTAAATGATGCGCAACTGAAGTTAAGATCTCCGGGTGGCAAGTGGAAAGAGAAAAAATTCAGGGCGGGCGATATATTCTGGGCTCCCGCTGTAGATCATGAAGCGGAAAATATCGGAACGACCGACTCCTACAACATCGTCGTTGAGATAAAGTAGTCAGCTTCTTTCATAAAGATATACGTTCCCGCGCTGGGCCGCGGGCGTCCATCCGGGGAACGGGAAAACGTTGGCGATGACCTTCGTTCCGAGCCGCAGCTCGTGCTCAAGCTTTTTCTGAAGGCCGCCCATGATATGGTCCATGCCGTATACGAATACGGTGTCAAAAGGCGCGAGGTCGACGCGCCAGAAACTTTTCCAGTGGACCGCGGCGAGATGTTCCACGCGGGCCTTCCGGATCGCCCGGCGCGAGAGGAAAACGAGGATTGGATTGATCTCATATCCTTCCGCGCGTATCCCTTGTTGGGCGCAGGCGATCAGGATGCGGCCGTCGCCCGAACCGAGGTCGGCGATCCGGTCGCCCCGACGGAGCGACGCCACGTTCATCATGACCTCCACGTTGCGGACGCTTGAAGGGAAAAATATCGCCCCGCGCACGATGGGCCGGATGAGAAGATAGGCCGTGGCAAGTAGGACGATGAGAGTGATTACGTCTACGACCATACGGGGGCGCCGTTAATTTTTCTTATATGCAAAAAGGTAATAGAGCAGCGCGAGCGCGGGCAACGTGATGAGCGCGCCCACGACGAAGACGCCGAGCATGGCAGTCGCGGCCCCGGGATCAGCGAACGTGTTGTAGATGGTGATGGACGGATAGATAAGATACGGCAGCTCCGAAAAGGCCACGCCGAAGAATATGAAGCCGAAGAATACGATACCGGACCAAAAGCGCGCTGCGTCCCCTTTTCGCCCTTCCGCGAGGACCATAATGATGAATTCAAGGATGATAACCGCGCAGAATGCCGGGAGGTACGCGAGCATGCTTTGGATGAGGTGTGGTACCGCAGATCCGACGATAGGGAAGGAAAACGCAAGCGCGGCGACGAAGAAGAGGAACGAGACGACCGCGGACGAACGCAGGTGCGTGGCCGCGCGCAACCCCTTGCGGTCTGCGAGATAGGCAAAGAAAGAAGACGAGATAAAAAGCAGGAAGAATACTGCGAGCACCGCGCAGTCGGCCGCGAGGATCCACTCCATGGGACCATAGGGCATGTTCCCGGTCAGAAGATACGGCAGAACACCGCCCGCGAGCACCGCGGGTGCCGCGAGAGCGGCAACGAGGAACAATAATTTCATCGCGCGGCTTTTTCCTCCTTTATAAAAAACATAAAGCATGCCGATCACGCGCAGCCCCATGCATGCGAGGAAGAAGAAGAATGGGACGACGAGCGAGTGCCCCCATACGGGGAGCGCGCCAGGGAAGAATGCAATGACCGAAACGAATGCGAATACAAGAAACACATTCGTGGTCTCCCATACAGGATTGATATAGGCACGGATCAGCTCTTCGTCCCCCAATAATGCCGGAACGTTCACGAAGATCGCGGTCCCGCACTCAATCGACAAAAGGACGGCGTAAATAAAAAGCGAAATGAGAGGAAGGATGGCGGCGAGATACTCAATCATGGTCTTTCCCGTAATGGGTTTTGAGGATCCATCCCGTGACGACCGCGAGCACCACGTAAAATATCGGGAATGCCACTGCGTACGCGATGACCGCTGGAGAATTGGTGAAGGCGTCTTTTGTAAGCATGATCCCCTGGACCACGTACGGCTGCCTGCCAATCTCCGTGAGCATCCAGCCGAGTTCGACGGCGATTATAGAAAGAATGCCCGTTACAAAAACGAGCCACATAAGAACGCCGTGGAATATGCGCTTCGGATGGTAGCGCCACGAGACGAAAAAGAGGATGGGGACGAGCGCCATGAGGATGCCGATCACGACCATCCCGTCAAAGAAATAATGAATGATGAGCGGCGGCCAGGTCGTCGGATCAAAGGCATCAAGACCCTTCACCAACGTTCCCGCCGTCCCACCGACGAGAAAACTTAATGCATCCGGAACCGCGATGCCACCAATTATGAGCGGGGCGTTCGCTCCCGTGTGCATCACGGCCTCCGCCGCGGCGAATTTCTCCGGCTCGTTACTTGCGACATAGCGCGACGCGCTGTCCCCTGTTGCGACCACCGCGATAGAAAATGTAAAGGCGAGCAAGAGTGAGAATGCCATCATTTTACGGTGAGAGCGCTGTCCGGCCTCGTCCGCCGCATTCTTTTTGCCCCAAAGAAATTGCGCTGCCGCGACCGCCGCAAAGACGAACGCCGTCGTCGCATAGTAGGAAAGGATGGAGTGGCCCGTGCGCGTGGGAACAGCCGCGTTCCACATTGCCTTCCACTGGTCTACGTTCGAAATCGCGCCGTTTTGATACGTGAATCCCTGCGGCGC
Source organism: uncultured bacterium (assembly GCA_963768625.1). Classification (GTDB taxonomy): domain Bacteria; phylum Patescibacteriota; class Minisyncoccia; order UBA6257; family 2-01-FULL-56-20; genus CAVYIK01. The sequence goes on along the minus strand of CAVYIK010000003.1, from coordinate 551,999 downwards.
GGTCATGAACGCGTTCACGGTCGTGATGAAGAACGCCGAAGCGAGCGACCCTACGACGATAGGCAGTGACGTGAGCCAGTGCGTCCAGCGGCTCTTGAATGTATCCCATGTGTACGCATATATCCCGAGGAAGATCGCTTCAATAAAGAACGCGAAGGTTTCCATATAGAACGGCAGAATGACCACTTTGCTTATGAACGCCATGAACGGCGGCAGGAGCACGGCGAAGACCACCGCAATGATGGTTCCGGAAATGGCGCCTGCCACAAAAAGGGTCACCATCGCGAACGTCCAGCGCCGCGCCATCGCCGTGAACGCGGCATCCTTCTTCAGAATGCTCGTAAGTTCGGCGAGTGAGATCATGAGCGGGATCCCCACGCCGAAAAGCGCGAAAAAAATGTGAAATGCCATCGTCATCCCAAGAAACGCCCTTCCGAACGCCACGATATCCATGCAAATAATTATAACCCGATAATTGACGGCGGGGGCAGCGGCCAGTAGAATGGCTCTCAGTAACACGACGGTAAATAAGGAGCACGCCGAATGCTCGAATATAAGTTTTTTCTGTCTATCGTCTGGATGATACTCACGATCTGGTATGTAGACACCATCCAGTCCGGACGTTTCCACCAACGGGGCTTGGCGGCCGGATGGTATGCCCACCGAAAGAACGCGCTGCGGTTTCTCTTTTCGTTGATTGCCTTCGTGGCCCTCATCGAGGGAGGTATCCGATTCAGCGGAAACCCGATGCACGATGCCCTTTTTTACGTACATCTGTCGTTCGCCCTCCCCTTATCCGCGGCGTCGGCGCTCCTCGCCTCACGCTGGGGCAACGGGACGAAATGGCGCTATCATGGCTGGCTCGGGCTCTTCACCATACCCCTGTACATCGGCATGTCGATTACCGGAATCTTTTTCCTGTTCACGAGACTCTAAGCAAAGGCCCCGAACCGAACGGGGCCTCTTTTTTACGCCTTCAGAGTATAATGGGAGTAACAAAACTATGTATGAATATTTCTTGAGGCCGATCCTTTTCTGCTTCGACCCGGAACGCATCCACGATTTCTTCGTCTGGTCCGGAGAAATACTGGGGAGATTTTCGCTCACAAGGTGGCTCACGGGCATTTTCTGCGAATACGACCACCCCGCACTTCACACGCGCGTAATGGGTATTGATTTCAAAAACCCCATCGGCCTCGCCGCCGGCTTTGACAAAGACGTGCGGCTTACGGAGATCATGCCGTCCGTCGGATTCGGCTTCATGGAGGTCGGCGCAATAACGCACTACCCCTACGAAGGCAATAAGGGCCTGCGACTCGCGCGCCTCCCAGCCGACAAATCCCTCATCGTTTATTACGGGCTGAAGAACATCGGCGCGGAGGCGATAGAGAAAAAATTACAGCGCCTGCACTTTGCGATCCCTGCGGGTATCAATATCGCAAAAACCAACCGCGCGGACATTAAAGGAGAGAAGTCGGTTGAAGACTATGCCGCGACCTACCGCATGCTCGGGAAATACTTCGCGTATGTGACCCTGAACGTCTCCTGCCCGAACGCGCAGGACGGCTGCATGTTCCAGGACCCGAAACTGCTGGACGGGCTCCTCAAGGCGATCACAAAAGAGAAAAAAGTGTGCCCCGTGCTTCTCAAGATTTCCACCCACCTCACCGAAAAGGAAGTGGACGCCATTCTTGCAGTCGTCAAAAAATATCCGTTCGTGGACGGCTTTGTCGTCGGGAACCTTTCAAAGCGCCGCGACATGCTTAATTTAAAATCATCGCGGGAACGCCTTAGCGCCATTCCGGAAGGCGGCATCTCCGGAAAGCCGGTCCGCGAACTTTCCACAAATATTATCCGCCACATTTACCGCGCAACAAAAGGCAAATACACGATCGTGGGCCTTGGTGGCGTCTTCACCGCGGAAGACGCCTATGAAAAGATAAAAGCTGGCGCATCACTCGTGCAGATAATCACCGGACTCATCTACGGCGGGCCGGCAGTGGTAAAAAAGATCAATAAAGGGCTTGTCGCACTTCTTGCGCACGACGGCTATGCGCACGTAAGCGACGCAGTGGGGAAAGAATTATAAGTACAACTTCTCCCTGCTGCTTTTCAAAAGCCAGTGCACGAACCACGCTGAAGCGAGCCCCACGACGGCGCCGCTTATGATATCAAGCGGCCAGTGCACGCCGACGAACACGCGTGCGATGCCCATTACGGCGGTGAGCCCGAAGGACCACCATCCCCATTTCCGGTTCACGTACCAGACAACAAGCGAGAGGGCGAAAAACCACGCCATGTGCCCCGACGGGAAGGACCATCCCGCCTCGGGGATGAGCGGCGTGAAAGAATAAAAGGAAAAGGGCCGTTCGTGATGATAAAAAAGGCGGATGATCTCCGTTACCAAGCCGCGCGCAAGCATGACGGCGATCGCCCCCTCGGCAAATACATACAGTTTTTTCCGCCAGCCGCTTTCATATGCCACGAGCACTAAAAACGCCGCGACCATGAGGTACGGCAGATACTCGGCCAAAAAAATGCCGAAGCCGTCGAGGAGAGCGCTCCGCCCGGCAAAATGATGGATAAATTGGAAAACGACCTGGTTAAAAGAGGACATTACTTCCGGACGAACGCGAGAAGGCCCATGTAGCGGGCGCGTTTGATCGCCTGCGCGAGCTTCCGCTGGTGCTTCGCGCAGATGCCGGTGTGGCGGGGGTCAATGATCTTCGCCTGCGAGGAAACAAAACGCTTCAAGAGATCTATCTCCTTGTAATCAACGTTCTTTAGGTTCTGCGAGCAGAAAAAGCACTGTTGGGGCATGGTGTTTTATATCTTTTTTACCTGGAGCGCATCGAGTTCGACGGTGGTGTCGCGGCCGAAGATCGGCACGAGCACCTTGACGCTTCCCCGCTCTTCATTCACTTCGGCGATCTTCCCGTCGCACTCCTTGAACGGGCCGTCGGTTATTTTTACCAAATCGCCCACCTTGAGGTCAAGCACCACTTTGCCCTCGTCCCGTGTCGAGCGCGCCAAGAGTGTGTCCACTTCTTCCTTTGAAAGCGGTGTCGGCGTCGTGTTGTCGGGGCCGACGAAACCGGTCACGCGCGGCGTGTTCCGCACCACGTACCACGAATCCTCCGTGAGGACCATCTCAACGAGCACGTAACCCGGATAGATCTTCTCCTCAATGGTCTGGCGCTTGCCGCCCTTCACCCTCACCGTTTTTTCCTTCGGCACCAGAATATTGAAAATCTTGTCGCCCATCTCAAGCGATTCCACGCGCTGCTTCAAATACCGCGCGACGGCTTCTTCATAGCCGGAATAGGTTTGGACAGCATACCACTGCCGCAGTTGCGGTTTTTCGCTGTGCGTGCCTGGGCGGGATGGATGAAGCGCCATGATATTAGTGGATGACCAACGATTTAATGATATTGGTAAAGAGGTAGTCGAAGAAACCCAAGAAGAGCGCGATCGCGAGGGAGAGTCCGATCACGATCGACGTGAGCCGTGTCGCTTCCTGACGCGTCGGCCAGTTCACATGCCGCAGTTCCTGCCGCGACTCCGCAAAGAAATTTTTTATGCGCGCAAACATGGTTATTACTATACTCCGATAAATAAAATACCGCTATACTCGCGGCATTCGGAGGTATTGGGAGTATAGCACCAAATCTGAGCGGCGTCAAATGTCCAAGTTCTGCACGCTTGCGGCGTGCGCCTGGATGAAGTTCTTGCGGGGCTCCACGGCGTCACCCATCAAGATATCAAAAAGCTTATTCGCTTTTTCCGTGTCTTCAACCGTCACCTGCTTCATCATGCGATTCTCGGGATTCATGGTCGTTTCCCAGAGCTGTTCGGCGTTCATTTCACCGAGACCCTTGTAGCGCTGCACGTTTGGCATGCGCTTGCCCTGGCTTTCGCCTTCCGTTACGACTTCTCCTTCCGTCGCACTTTCCGTGCTTTCCGCCTCTTCCGCCGGCTCTGCCTTTTTCTTACCGGCCGATTTCGCGGCGGCCGCCTTCGCCGCCGGTTTTTCCTTTTGCATCTCCGCGATCGCCTTGTCCTTTTCTGCGTCAGAGAAAGCGTAACGGACGGACTTCCCGAGCTGCACGCGATAGAGCGGCGGCTGCGCGATATAAAGATAGCCACCCAGCACCACTTCTTTGAAATATCGGTAGAAAAGCGTGAGAAGAAGCGTCCGGATGTGCGCGCCGTCCACATCCGCATCCGTCATGATGACGATCTTGTGGTAGCGCAGTTTTTCCATATCAAACTCCTCGCCAATCGCCGTACCGATCGCGATGACCAATGCGCGCACCTCCGCGTTCGCGAGCATCTTGTCCAAATGCGCGCGCTCCACGTTCAAGATCTTTCCGCGCAAAGGCAGAATCGCCTGCGTATGGCGATTCCTCCCCTGCTTCGCCGTGCCGCCGGCCGAATCGCCCTCTACGATAAAAAGCTCCGATTCCGCGGCGCTCTTTGAAATGCAATCGGCAAGCTTGCCGGGAAGCGTGAGCCCCTCAAACGCGCCCTTGCGGAGCACCGTCTCGCGGGCCGCCCGCGCGGCAAGCCGCGCCTTTGACGTGAGGATCACCTTCGCGATGATACCTTTTGCCTCGGAGGGATGTTTTTCCAAGAATTCCTTGAGTGCGTCACCGATGACCGCCTCGGTCGCCGTCCGCGCTTCGGGGTTGCCGAGCTTCGCCTTGGTTTGCCCCTCAAACTGCGGCTCGCGGAGCTTGATAGAAATCACGGCGACCATGCCTTCGCGTACATCGTCACTGGTCAAATTCTCTTCTTTCTCCTTCAGGTAACCCTGGGCGCGGGCGTAGTTATTAAGCGAGCGCGTGAGCGCGGAGCGGAAACCGGTCAGGTGCATCCCGCCGTCAGGCGTGTAAATGTTGTTCGCAAAGCTCATCTCCTGCACCTTCGTGTCATCAACATAGAGAAGTGCCGCTTCAACGTCTATCTTTTCCTGTTCCTTGTCTACGTAGAAAATATCTTCCTGTAATTTATTCTTCTTCTCGGAAAGGAACCGTACGAACGAAAGTAGCCCGCCTTCAAAACAGAATCCGTAGGGAACGAGCACCTTCTGCCGCCGGTCAAAGACATTGATGCGCACTCCTTTCGTGAGATACGCCTGCTGGCGCAGATGGTCCAGAATCGTTTTATCATCAAAGGTAATATCGGAGAATATCTGCGGGTCGGGCAAGAAGGTCACCTTCACGCCGTGCCGCTTGGACGCGCCCACTTTCTTCACTTTATATTTCGGCTTGCCGCGCTCATATTCCTGGACGAAAAACCCTCCGTCGCGCTCCACTTCTACTTTGAGCCACTCCGAAAGCGCGTTCACGACGGAAACGCCTACGCCGTGCAGACCGCCGGAAACCTTGTACGATTCGCCGCCGAATTTTCCGCCGGCGTGGAGCGTGGTCATCACGGTCTCAAGCGCGGACTTCTTCGTCTGCTTGTGGGTCTCCACCGGAATGCCGCGGCCGTCGTCCGCCACGGATACTTTGTTGCCGGGCAGGAGCTCAACCGTTACGTTCTTTGCGAACCCCGCCATCGCTTCGTCAATGGAGTTGTCCACGACCTCCCAGATCAAGTGATGTAAACCGATGGTGCCCGTGGAACCGATGTACATGCCGGGCCGCTTGCGGACCGGCTCAAGCCCTTCAAGGACGTAAATGTCCTTCGCGGTGTACGACGCGGCTGCTTTGTTGCTATCCTTTTTTTCCTCTTTTTTCGCCGGTTTTGGAGCCATTTCGGATACCTCATTCTACCACGATTTGACCCGAAAATCCAAGCGATTTTCGCCCCAAAATCCCCTTTAAAACTGGGCCGTCTGGGGCACGCCGAGACCCGTCACGTAATCGTAGCGTGCCCGGGCATCGCAATAATATTTGCAGGTGCCGTTCGCGCCGCTCGTGATGTCACGAAAGAATGCGAGTGTGTTCGCGGAACTCTTGTCGACATAAAGCTTTGGAAGCGAAACGGATAAGTTGAGCGAATGGATCGCCGCCCATTGCGGTGTGCCAGCAGAGGTGCCGCCGACGGTATACCATCCGTTCTTTGAAGTACCGGTGGTCCGATAGACCGCATACCCAGATTTCGGGTCAGCATTATAGGCAACGTCTGGAACCGCGCGGTGGCCATTCGCCTTCGGGATCTTATACGCTTTCTGATAATCCGGCTCCGGCTCATAAACGCTCACGCCGCCGCCGCTCCCCGACCACGCCGTCTCGGAAATAAAAGCTCCGCTTTTGAAAAGTTCTAGCGATGTGCCGCCGACCCCGACGACGTTCGGCGAGGCCGCGGGCCACTGCGCCCCAGCGCCGTCATCACCCGACGCGGCAAAGAATACGGCTCCCGATTTGCTTACAAAGTGCGAATCGAGCGAGAGCTCTTCGGAAAATTCTGCACCACCCCAGCTCACGGAGACCGCGACGACATCCTTCCGCCCTGCGGCATAATCAAGCGCGGCAAGCAGGTTCGCCCCGCTCGCCGTCTTTGCCTCCACAAGCAATATCTTCGCCTGGGGTGCGATCGCATGCGCCCACTCCACATCCAGCGACTCCTCAAGCGCCCAACCGGCGTTCGTGGACATGGAGGGCGCCATCGCATGCTTCTCAAGACAGCCGTTTTTCACCGTGCACAGTGCAAGGCCGTACGTATCGCTGAACACGCCGAGGTCCTTCTCGATATTCGGCGCGTCGTAGGCATCAACGATCGCAATCGTCCCCGTGCCGCCTTTTGAGGGCAGGTTGTATATCTTCTTTACCTCCGCAGGCGTGAGCCCAGCCGGTGCTTTTTGCGCCGAACGGAAAATATGTAGCGGCGGCTTGCCCACAAAGCTTGAAAAATGATATGCTGCTTCCACTGGGCCCGCATGCATCCAAGCCAAAAATCCCGAAGTCGACGCCATCACCGCCACCGCCACCAAACATTTTATATTTTTCATGCCCCCATTGTACTCCTCGGGGCATTAAAACTTTCTTAACGACTTCCTCGTATATCCGTATAATCCATAGTATGAAAAAATATCTTCTTTCATTCGTGCTCGTGGTCGCCTTCGCGTTCTATGTGATGCTTGATAACCAAAGCTCCGTGAATGTGGGACCTGCGGCGAATGTGCCGGCGGTGCAAACGCCCGCGCCAAGCCCCGCACAAACACCGGTTGCCCAAACGCCGCCGGTGCAGACGCCTGCGCCGACCACGCAAGCGCCCGCGCCGACTCCAACGCCAACACCGACGCCTGCTCCCACTCAAACCGCGGGCGCGTACAAGAACGGCGCCTATACCGGAAGCGTCGCCGACGCCTACTTCGGCAACGTACAAGTGAAAGCGATCATCCAAAGCGGCAAGTTGAGCGACGTCCAGATCTTGCAATACCCGAGCGACCGCGGCACCTCGCGCGAGATCAATGCCAACGCGATGCCGCAGCTCGTGCAGGAAGCGATCCAAGCCCAGGGCCCCACGGTGAATATCGTTTCCGGCGCCACGCAATCGAGCGAAGCATTCCAGCAATCGCTCGCCTCCGCGCTCGGACAAGCGAAGACGTAATTGGGGCGGCGATGAAAGAAACGCGCATTCTGATGGGCATGCCGGTCACGGTGGATATCGTTGATCCCGCAGCCACGCAGGCGAAGCTTGAGGGCGCCATCAAGGCGGCCTACGACTATTTCAAATACATTGATGAAAAATTCAGCACGTACAAAACGACGAGCGAGATCACCGCGATCAACGAGGGACGCCTTCCGGAAAATGCATGGAGCGAGGACATGAAAACGGTCTTTATCCTCGCGGAAAAAACGAAGTGGCTCACCGACGGCTATTTTGATATCAAACGTCCTGACGGGAAATATGATCCGTCGGGGCTTGTGAAGGGCTGGGCTATCTGTAACGCAGCGAAGCTCATCAAGAAGCTTGGCTTCGAAAATTTCTATGTGGACGCGGGCGGCGACATACAAACGCACGGCAAGAACGCCGACGGGAAGAAATGGTCGGTGGGCATAAAAAATCCGTGGAACGAAAAAGAGAATGTGAAGGCGGTGTTTCTAAGCGGCGAAGGCGTCGCCACCTCCGGCACCTATATCCGCGGTGAACACATCTACGATCCCACGACCGGCAAGGCGGCGAACGAGATCGTAAGCCTGACCGTCGTGGGCCCTGATATCTACGAGGCAGACCGCCTTGCCACGGGCGCCTTCGCGATGGGGCAAAGGGGGATCCAATTTATAGAAGGACTTGATGGCGTGGAAGGATATATGATAGATAAGAACAAAACCGCGACGATGACGCGCGGATTCGAAAAGTACACCCATGCGTAACCTTATTGACGGGCTCTTGAACCGAATCACCATGTACCGCCTCGTGCTGTATTTTTTGATCGCGCTCCTTGCGATCGCGGCGATCTTCGGCGCGCTCGGCATCCTTCCCTATAGCCCCGTTGCGATCGTATTTTCGACGGCCGTACTCCTCGCCGTCTCTTGGATCACGAACCAGCTCTTTGCGAAAACCTTCAAACGCCCAACCGAACGTGGAATCGGTCTATATCACCGCACTCATCCTCGCGCTCATCATCACGTCCCGTGGTTCCGCAGGATATGATGGGTATTTCCTTCCTCATCTGGGCCGCGATCTGGGCGATGGCCTGCAAATACATATTCGCTATCAACAAAAAGCATCTTTTCAACCCGGCGGCCTTCGCGGTGGCGCTCACGGCGCTCACCATAAACCAGTCCGCAAGCTGGTGGATCGGCGGTAACCTCCCAATGCTCGCTTTCGTGCTTGTAGGCGGGCTCCTTGTGACGCGGAAGATACAGCGATTTGACCTTGTATTAAGTTTCTTCGCCGTAGGCCTCGTGACGATCATGCTCACGAATACCGCCTCCGATCCCCTGACCACGCTCCAAAAAGCATTCCTTCACGCGCCGCTCTTCTTCTTCGCGTTCATCATGCTCACCGAACCCCTGACGACGCCGCCCACGCGAAGTGGCCGCATCGCGTACGGCGCTTTCGTCGGCCTCCTCTTCGCGCCGGCGATCCACGTGGGCTCCATCTATTCCACGCCGGAACTTGCGCTCCTCGCGGGCAATCTTCTTTCTTATGCTTTAAGCCCGAAGGCAAAATACGCGCTCAAACTGAAATCCAAAAAGGAAGTGGGCACGGACATCTATGATTTCGCGTTCGCAACGGAGGAACCTATGCGCTTCCGCCCCGGCCAATATATGGAGTGGACCTTGGGCACAAAAAGAGCGATGACCGCGGCAACCGCCGTTACTTTACCATCGCTTCGTCCCCCACCGAACCAAACCTTCACCTCGGCGTAAAATTCTATTCGCCCGCAAGCAGCTTCAAGAAAAATTTATTCGCGATGAAATCGGGCGATGAGATCGTGGGCGGCCAGCTCGCCGGAGATTTCACGCTCCCGCAGAGACAAGCGCGCGAAACTCGTTTTCATCGCCGGCGGCATCGGCATCACGCCGTTCCGCAGCATGGTGAAATATCTCACGGACCGCGGCGAGCGGCGCGATGCCATCCTTCTCTATTCCAACCGCACGACGGCCGAGATCGCCTACCGCGAGGTCTTTGACGAGGCGGCAAGGAAGATCGGGCTGCGGACCGTCTACGCTGTGACGGGCGCGGAAGAGACCCCGCCGCCCGGCGGCTACAAGGGACGCATTGATGCGCGGCTGATTGCGCAAGCCGTCCCCGATTACCGCGAACGGACGTTCTATATTTCCGGGACGCACGCAATGACCGCCGCCTTTCATAAAACCCTAGAGGAAATGGGCGTTCCGGGGCGCCGGGTGAAGACCGACTTCTTCCCGGGATTTGTTTGATATAATAGGGAGTATCATGCCAAAGAAGCATGCCGGGATTGACACGGTCGTCATCTCCGACATTCACCTCGGCTCGAGCGTAAGCAGGGTAAAAGAGCTCACAAGCCTCATAGAAAAGAAGTATTGCAGGGGCGACCGGTGCCTTTTTAATCGGCTCGTTCTCCTTGGCGATATTTTTGACGATTACGGGCTCACCGACCTCCGGGAAGAGGATTGGAAATTCCTTTCGCTCATCCGCGAAATTGCAAACTCCAAAGACGGCGTTGAGGTGATCTGGCTCCGGGGCAACCATGACGCGGCGCTTGAAGAAGCGGCGCAGGGGCTCTTTGGCGCCCCCGTGCGGAACGATTACGAATGGCGTTTTGGCGGCAAGCATTTCGTCGCGATCCACGGCGACACGTTTGACACGTTCATACTTAAAAGACCTATGGTAAGCGATTTCTTCAGCCGGATATACCGGGCGATCCAACGGGTTGATTCCGAAAAACAGCACGTGAGCCGGTTCGTCAAACGCTTGAGCAAAAGGGTTTATCTCTCAAGGACGTTCTATCAGGATATGATCGGCTACGCGCGGACGCGGTCGGCGGACGTCGTCTTCGGCGGCCACACCCATCACGCATGCACGGTCCGCGCCCAGGATGGCGTCGAGTATCACAATCCTGGCTGCTGGACCGATATCCCGAGCAGTTATATCACAATAGATAAGGAGGGCATCAAGCTCCACGAGGTGTGGTAGCGATAACCCAAACAGGCTTTGGAAGGAGTACTAAGAAGGGCTCCTTCCAAAGCCTGTTTGGGTTATCGCTACGCAAGTGGTTTTTCTAGTTTGCGTCGGGATCTTTGAAATTTCTTATTTGCCGCACCGCTTCGACTGCCAGCTCTTCATCCGGAATGTCTTTAAGATCTGGTTCGCTTTCGGCGTGATCAAGCGTCGCTCCTGCGTCTTCCGTAACCTCGCCACGCGCGTTGATTTCTATCACTTTCCTCACGCTGTCTTTTTCTCCCGGGATAACGATGGCTATGCGGACCTTTCCGTCCGGGAAAAAACCGAGGACGACGGCCGATAAATCCAATGCTCGGATCTTGATCGGGTAGGGTTTTAGTGAAACGAGATATCCCTTGTTTGTACGACTTTCGAGAAAGTTCGTCATGATAAGCTGATAGAAATCGGCGAGCTCTTTATTTTTCGGTTCCTGTTCACGCGCCCTGGTCTCATCACGCAGCCTCGTGAAACGGTCGCGCTGCTCGTCATTTATCCGTCCCTTGAAACGGGGATCGATGAGCGCGCCGTGCAGGGTGCCGATGGCGCTCAGCAATTTCCCCTGCGCAATAAGCTCCTTCGCTTCGTCATATTTCGCTTCGATCTTGATTGATGTTTTTTCTTTGGGATTTGACGCCGCGAGCTTATGCTCGATACCGTCAATGGCGTCGCGGAGGATCTTTATAACTTCCTCGTTCCCCTCCCGAAGCGCGTCGGCGTGCTCGTCGTTCAGACGCTCAAGAGCGTTACTAAGGATGTCCAGCTCCGCATAGCCGGCGTCAACCCACATCATCGCCGCCCGGACGATATTCTCTGCCCTCTCCACGGTTCCCACGCCCCGCTCACGCAGGCCGTTTTCGGCCTCCCATTGGTCGACCGTGTCCCACGCCGCCTGGATGCGCGGATTCTCATATTCGCCGCTCAATGGCCTCTTTTCTCCGGCGGCACGCAAAGTTTTCGCCGCCTCAAGGGCCTGTTCGTATGAAATAGGTTTCCGCTCCGGAGAAGGTTCGGGTGGTTGCTGCGATGATCCAGGCGGTTTCTCGGACATTGTTAAGGCTATAATAGCACCCTGTACCAGCCTACTCCAGCTTCCCGAAAACGGAGGTCTCCTCCCACAAGGGGCGTATCAACATTTACCCAATTCAAGAATATGGGGATCTGGCAAGAATTGTGCAAAGGGTTGCCCCTTCAGAAAAAGGGTTTGAATAAGGCTGGATCGTGCCCATGATTGATATTAAAAGTGATGTCTCCGCGAAAAATCTTAGCATCGGGAATTCCAATATCAACGGCGAAGAGTCGAGGCGACGCCGAAGCAACTCGCGGATGATGTCCCGAATAGCGGTTATATTTTGGATAGCAACACTACTGGTTTTTCTGATCGGAGTCTTTTTTCTTGTTGTCAGTTGTTTGCAAATAATCAGATATCTTCGTTAAAAAAGTTCGCCGAGAGGATCCTAAAAATCGGCTTTTGCAAACGCAGAAGCCGATTTTTAGTTATCTAGAAATTCATCGGTTCGAATCCTAGACACCTGCCGACTTTCGTCGCCTGAACTGCGTTTCAAAAAGATAACAAAAACCGAGGCCGGAAGGTCTCTCGAACCGCTGCACTATCGGGCGGAGGCGAGAGGATTCGAACCTCTGATGCCTTTCGGCATATCCGCTTTCCAAGCGGACGCACTAGGCCACTATGCGACGCCTCCCGCTACCCGACCATTGTGCCTCGGAATTCCTTTCCATTCAAGAGCGCGGCGAAGTTCTTGAGGTTGCGGCCGTCTATGACGATGGCGCGGAGGCCTGCCTTCTCGCCGAGCGCGGCGGCCACGGGGTCCACGGGCGCGTGGAGGCCGGGCTTCCATTTGCGCGGGATGAGCTTCCGATACTCGCGCCAGGTAAGCTTATTGAACGGTTTCGCATCTGCGTATCGCGCGTGGTCCTTGCTATAAACATGCGAGGGCGAGCCTGCGATTATCACCTCGCGCGTGCGGAAATCGGCAGCAAGCTGGAGCGCCACGTAATCGGTGGACCAGCCCGGCCGCCAGCCGGAAGCAATCGTCACGGGAAGACGCAGTTTCTTTATACGGTAGCGCGCGTCAATCACCACGGGGTCAGCGACGTTGCGGAAAATGGTGCGGAGCAAATGCGCATTGAGACGCGTCGCGTGGATGCCGAGCCAGTCCTTGTCCTCGTCGTTCACCCCAGCTACTTTCCCTGCGGCTTCCTGGAAGCGCCGGGCGAGCGTCCCTCCGCCCACCACAAGCACCAACCGCGTGCCGCGGCGCAGGAAGGGCGCTATAAACGCTTTGAATTTTTTGAGGAATGCCGTGTCAATGCCGTCCGGATGGATGATGGACCCTCCGAGGGCTACCACCACCGTCTTGTCGAATTTATAGCGCATGGCGCGTGAAGGTTATACCGAGAGCGCTTGCAACGCCTTGATCCGGTCCTCGATCGGCGGATGGGTCATGAGAAGCTTGTGCCACCAAGAGGTGCCGCTCCCCTTGAACGGGTTGTCCAACCACATGTGCGCGGTGGAGTCCTTTGCGGAACGCATGGGCGTCACGTCCTGCTCTATCTTCCGGAGCGCGGAGATAAGGCCTTCGGGATAGCGCGTGAGCAAAACGCCCGAGGCGTCCGCGAGGGCTTCGCGGCGGCGGGAAATCGCGAGCTGGATGAGCATTGTGCCGATGGGCGCAAGGACGGAAAGGACGATCGCGAAGATGAAAAATATCTCGCCCGCTTCGTTGTTTTGCCGGCCGCGGCCCATCCCCATCCCGCCCCAAAAAAGCGACCGAAGGAAAATATCAGCGAGGAGCGCGATAATGCCCGCAAGGATCGCGGCGACCGTAGAAACCAGGATATCGCGGTTGCCCACATGCGAGAGTTCGTGCGCAAGCACACCCGTGAGCTCGTTCTTGTCGAGGCGCTGGAGCGCGCCCTGCGTAACGGCCACTGCCGCGTGTTCCTTGTCGCGGCCGGTTGCGAACGCATTGATCTGCAGCTCGGGCGTCACGTAGAGCTTTGGCATCGGGAGGCCCGCCGTGATGCAAAGATTTTCAACGATATTATAGAGCTGCGGATTGTCCTGTTCTGTAACGGGCTGCGCGCGAGCAAGCGAAAGCGCGATGGCCGCCGAGGAATAATAGCTGATCAGCGAATAGATAATACTGAAGAGCAGTGCGAAAACGACGAAGCTCGGATCGCCGTAGGCCTGCGAGAAAACATAGCCGATGCCCACGACCACTACAAAAAAGACTATGAATAGAAGCCATGTGCGGCGTATATTCGCCGACTGATAGGTGTATAGATTAGCCATAAGAGAATGAATGGCGTGGGGGAGCTGCCTGTGCCGACTTAAATCCCAAAAGGAGGCACGGGCAGCTCCCCCACGCCCTTAGAACTTCACCGCGACCGGCTGCTTCTCGGCGTCCGTGAGGTCGCCGAAGAAATCCATCTGCTTGAAGCCGAACGCGTTCGCAAAAAGGTTGGTTGGGAAGATCTGGATCTTTATGTTCAGGTCGCGCACCATGCCGTTGTAGAAACGGCGGGCGGCCTGGATCTTGTCCTCGGTGTCGGTGAGCTGGTTCTGCAAGTTCAAAAAGTTCTCGTTCGCTTTGAGCTGCGGGTAATTTTCCGCGACCGCAAAAAGCGACTTCAAAGCGCCGGAGAGCGCATTCTCCGCGCCGGCTTTCGCCGCGCCCGTGGCTTGCATCGCCTGTGAGCGGGCCTTCGTAACATTTTCAAAAACCCCCGCCTCGTGCGCCATATATCCTTTTACCGTCTCCACGAGGTTCGGGATAAGATCGTACCGGCGCTTCAATTGCACGTCTATGTCCGACCATCCTTCCTGCGCACGGCTCCGGGCGCGAACAAGCCCGTTATAGGCGAGCACGAGCCAGAGCACGATAAGAACAATGATGATGAAGATTATCCAAGCCATGTAAGCTTATTGTAGCATGTTTTACGAACGAACGGGGCGATTTGGTCCTAGTAGTCCTCGCCGTCCCCATGCCGCCGGCATGCCGCCGCCCATCGCGGGTGGATTTTTCTTCTCCGGGATATTCGTGATCGCGGCGCCGACGGTCAGATAGTTCGCGGCAACGGAAATGGCGTTCATGAACGCGGCGCGCGTTACCTTAAGAGGATCAATGATGCCCGCATCCTTTAGGTCGCCGATCTTGTTCGTCATGGCGTTGAATCCTTTCCATGGTTCGTTGGCCCTGCTTCTGGAGTTCCGCGATCACGCGGTCCGGCGACTCGCCGCTGTTCGCAACGATCGCGCGGAGCGGCGCTTCAAGCGCACGGGTCAGGATCTGCGATACGCCGTCGCTCGCGCGCTTTTTTACCGCTGCCAACCGCCGCACTCGGTGCGAGCTCAACGCTTACGTTGAAAAGCGCGATGCCGCCGCCGGGCACGATGCCTTCCTCCATCGCGGCGCGCGTCGCGGCAACGGCATCCTCCACGCGCTGCTTCAATTCTTTCTGCGCTGCTTCGGTCGGTGAGCCCACCTTGATCACAGCGACGCCGCCGGCCAATTTGCCCAACCGCTCCTGCAATTTTTCTTTATCAAAATCCGACTCGGTCTTCTTGATCTGCGCCTTGATCTGCGCCACGCGGCTGTCAATCTCCTTTTTTTCTCCCTTGCCGCCGACGATCGTCGTCGCTGTCCTTATTGGACACCACGCGGTGCGCGCGGCCGAGGTCATCAAGCTCCACTGCATCCAGTTTTTTTCCGAGGTCCTCCGAAACGAACGTCGCCCCCGTCACGATCGCAATGTCCTGCAGCATCTCTTTTCTTCGGTCGCCGAAGCCCGGGCGCCTTCACCGCAAGCACGTTGAAAATGCCGCGGAGCTTATTCACGACAAGCGTCGTAAGCGCCTCGCCCTCCACCTCGTCCGCAACGATCAAAAGCTCTTTTTTCCCGCTCGCCACGATCTTCTCAAGCAGCTGCAGTATTTCCTGGATGGAAGATATTTTCTTGTCTGTCACGAGCACGTATGGGTCCTCAAGCGACGCCTCCATCTTGTCCTGGTTCGTCACCATATATTGCGAAACATAACCGCGGTCGAACTGCATGCCTTCCACGATCTCGAACGAATTGCCGATCGTGTTCGAGTCCTCCACGGTCACAACGCCTTCCTTCCCGATCTTTCTCCATCACCGTCGCGATAAGGCCCCCGATCTCCTCATCCTTCGCGGAAAGCGTCGCCACCTCCTTTATTTTTTTATTGTCGTTGATGAGCTCCCGCTGGCCTTCAAGCGCTTTGACCACCGCCTGGCTTGCCTTCTTAAGCTCTTCCGCAAGCTGGATCACATTGAATCCCTTCTCGCGGATCACCTTTTCGCCTTCATCGATCATCGCGTGCGCCAAGACGACGGAGGTCGTCGTCCCGTCGCCCACGCCGTCGTTCGTCTTGTCTGCCGCCTGCTTGATGAACTCCGCGCCGACGTTCTCCCACTTGTCTTCAAGCTCGATCTCCTTCGCCACGGTCACGCCGTCAAAGGTCACCTGCGGCGCGCCGTAGCCCTTTTCGATCACGACCGCGCGGCCGCGGGGGCCGAGCGTCATTGTGACCGCTTGCGCGAGCTTGTCGATCCCTTTTTTGATCGCCATGCGCGCGTCCTCGTTGAATTTGATCTGTTTTGCCATGGATTAATTACTAATGACCGCCAAAATGTCGTCCTCGTCGCCGACCAGATATTTTTTCCCCTCAATCTCTATCTCGTCCGGGCCATATTTTTTGAAAAGCACCACGTCGCCCACCTTGACCGACATCGGCCGCAATTCGCCTTTATCGCTCCGCTTGCCGGGACCGACGGCGAGCACTTTGCCCTTTATCGGTTTTTCTTTCTCCGCCGTGTCCGGCAGCACGATGCCTCCCTTTGTTTTTTTCTCTTCCTCGAGCGGCTCAAGGAACAGATGATTTGATAATGGTTTGAAATTCATACGTTTTTATAGATTTTAGCACTCGCGACCTTTGAGTGCCAATAGATTTTAGCCGCCAGCGCGCTGTCAAGCTCCGTCTTAGCTTTTTTTAATGCGGTCGTAGATATTGAGAACCGCTTTTACCGCGTCGCCGACGGAGATGTTGTTCTGCCGGTAGGGCGCATCCGTCACGTCTCCCACCGCCCAGATGCCGTCGCACGAGGTCACTTGCGTCCGCGCGTCCGCAACGACGTGGCCATGTTCGTCAAGCTTCACGAGGTCCTTCACAGAAATCGGAGTTCGGCAGCAGGCCAACCGCAACGAACACGCCGTCGAGCGGCATCTCCTTTGCTTCGCCGGTCTTTACGTCCTTGTAGCGGACCCCGGTCACAACGTCCTTCGCCGCGTATCTCCTCTACGACCGTGTTCCAAAGGATCTGCACCTTGGATTCTTTTTTACTCTTATCCTGCGTCACGGGATCGCCTTTCAGGATTCTCCGAACGGACCATCAAATAGATCTTTGAAGCGTACGGGAATGAGGTCGATCACCGATTCGAGCGCGGAGTTGCCGCCGCCCACGACCGCCGTCGTCTTTTCCTTCGAAGAGCGGCGCGTCGCAGATGGAGCAATAGACGACGCCCTTGCCGTCGAATTCCTTCTCCCCCGGGACGCCGAGCTTCTTCCTGCGGCTGCCCGAAGCGAGAAGAATATATTTCGTTTCGTAGGTTTTCCCGTTCCGCGTCGCTATGGAAAATACCGCCGTCTTTTTTCTCGACGCCGGTCGCAAGGTCGTCGTCAACAATATCAATGTCTGTCTGCGCACGGAGGTGCGCCTCAAGCGCTTTCGCGAGGTCATAGCCGGAAATGGACTTGCGTGCCGACCCAATTTTGGATCTCGCCGGAAACCGCCGACTGTCCGCCGAAACTGTCGGTGATCAAAAGTGTCTTTATCTTTTTCCGCGCCGCATAAATGCCGGCGGCAATGCCGCCCGGACCGCCTCCGATGATGATAAGGTCGTACATGAAAAATAATGACTACTTCTTCGCAGGAAGCAGGAGGTCTTCCAACGTCTTCTTGTCGAACCCAACGATGATCTGTCCGTCGATATCTATGACGGGAACGCCCATCTGGTGGGATTTTGCAAACATTTCTTCGCGCGCTTTCTGGTCAACCGCCACGTTGTGCTCCTCGTAGGCAATCCTTTCTTCGCGAAAAAATCCTTTGCCATCTTGCAATAGACGCAAGTGGGAGTGCTGTAAATGGTCACTTTTGCCATAATATTTCTAAATTTTATTTTGTTTTTCTCCGAAGAGGCTCCAAGCGTTCATAAGGATAAGGACGAGGCCGCAAAGAACACTGCTCCACTTGGCGAGCGAGAGGTCTGCGTACCCCAAAAGCCACGGAGAAAGGAGTATCCAGATCCCTACGGCGCCTTCGATCCAATGCTCGGTCACCAATCTATTTTACGGTCACGGAAAGCACGCGTCAACCCGTTCCCGCCGTTATTGCCCCTTTACCGCTGACGCGACGGCCGCGAGAATAGCACTTGCATTCGCCCCCACGCTCTGACCATTCGCATCCACCACTTCTTTGCCGTTCACGAATGTGGTCGGGGTTGAATTGATCCCCGCTGCCTGCGCGGTCGTATAGTCATTCTGGACCGCCGCGGTATACTTTCCGCTCGCAAGACAACTCGCGAAGGTAGAAAGGTTGATGCTCATCTGCCCCGCGAGCTTCGAGAAAAGTGTCCGGTTGAAAAGGCCATCGTTCTCGTTGCCGCCCTTCGCTTCATCGGCGACCTTCGCGTTATACAAAGCATCATGATAGGGCCAGAACTGGCCCTGGTCCTTTGCGCAATCCGCCGCCGCAACCGCATCGTGCGATTCATTCGCCGTCGCAGGCAAACCGGGGAACCGGTCGATGAAGGGGAAATTCCTGAAAGACAAACTTTGCTTTCCCGGTATTCACGTATTGGCTCACGAGCGATGGCTCGACTTGGGTAAAGAACTGTATGCAAAACGGGCATTGGTAGTCGCCATATTCAATGACGGTGACCGCGGCGTTTGCATTCCCCAATGCCACGTCCTCCGAGTTGAGCTGCATCGCGGCGGCAATGGCGGCGGCCGAGGGTTGCGTCGGTCCGTTCTGTGCGGTCGGCGCCGAAGGCGCGGCCGCAGGAGCGGAGTTCGCGGCTGGATGGTAGAGGGTCGAAAAGACGACCGCGCCGCCGATAAGCACTGCGGCGACCAGAATGCTCACCGCGAGAAACCGGTCTTTCTTGTGGTGAGTCGTCGTCCCCTCAACCGATACCTCTTCCTGCGGTTCCCATGTATCCATAAGCGAAGTATATCAAACCCGCTCGCTAGTGAAAAGGGCAAGGTCGTCAGGGAAAAGTTTCGCCGTAATCGCGTATATGCCATAGACGATGAAGGGTGCCGCAAAGACATCTATCGAATAATGCACGTGCGCAAGAAGCACGCTCGCTCCGAAAACAACGGTCGCCCCGAGGAAGAACCGCCGCAGGATCTTGTTGCCCCAAAAGATGAGCGCCATTAGGAACGGGAATCCCGTATGGCCGGAGAAAAAGAGATTTCCCTGAAAAGTGATGAGATGGTAGAAGCCGAAGCCGGTATTGTACCCACTCGGGATGAAGCTTCCCGGATAGATCCCCTCATGCGTCAGGTTCACGAAGAAAGCCCGGCAGATGATAAAAAAGGCGATTGCTTTTGTCCCGAAGGGCAAATAACGGGGATGGATCACGAGGAGCCAGCAGGAAAATATCCAGAAAAGGATGGCGGCACCCACGATGATGAACCCGAGGTTCACGACGGGGAGATTGTCCAAGAAAAGGTCTGTTTCGGGACTTGCAAGAGCCGAGCGCGCGGAAGCAGAATGACCTGCGGTCACCTGGACCACGATAGCGATCACAACAAGGAGAAGCCCCAGATAAAGCGACCGTTTGCGCGTCTTGGTCCAAAAACCGCCCCGGTGTTCGCGGAAAATACCTCCCATTAGGGATTATTATACTCCGATGCATTATAATAAGGTGAACGCATATGCCGCTTGCTTCTCCCATTGTTTTGTGGCTCTTAACCTTCCGTTATCCTATCGCCTATCCCCTCGCTATCGTCGAAGGGCCGGTGGTCATGATGATCTCCGGATTCCTCGTCCGCATCGGCTTCTTCTCCTTCTGGCCCATCTATCTCATCCTCATGGCCGGGGACCTTACCGGAGACGTACTCTGGTATCTCCTCGGACGGCACGGCGCCCGCTCCTTCATCGACAAGTACGGGCGCTTCCTTAGTTTGGACGAAAAGAACGTCGACCAGGCCGAACAGTTCTTCAAGGACCACCAGGGGAAGATCCTCTTCATCTCAAAGATCACGATGGGGTTCGGGTTCGCACTCGCCACGCTCATCGCCGCAGGGGCGGCCAAGGTTCCCTTCAAGAAATATTTTGTTTTTAACTTTCTTGGACAGTTCGTCTGGACCGGGATACTCATGGCGGTGGGATACTTTCTCGGCAATCTTTATGTATTCGTGGACAAAAGCTTGCGTTGGGCGTTCGTGATCGCGCTCATTGTGATCTGCGCCTTTGCCATCTACGGCTTTGGAAAATACGCAAAGGCGAAAATAAAAACATACGTATAATCCATATCCATGAAAATTTCCGTCATCATCCCGACGCTGAACGAGGAGAAGATCATAGAGAAAACGATACGGCAGATCCGCGACAACCTAACGGCATATGACCACGAGATCATCGTCACTGACAGCGGCAGCACCGACCGCACCGTGGAGATCGCGAAAAAATACGGCGAGGTCGTCGTCGACGCAAGCCCGAGCCACACGATCGCAAGCAACCGGAATAACGGCGCCCACATCGCGACGGGCGACTACTTCGTCTTTATCGACGCGGATGTTACGGTCCCGCACCCGAACGAATTCTTTAAGAAGGCCTTGAGCGATTTCGACGCCGACCCGAAACTGGTTGCAATCACGGTGAAGCTCATGGTGCTCCCGGAGATCGCGACCTTCATGGACAATGTCGTTTTCGGCATCGTGGGGCTGGACCATTGGTTCAACAATAATATTGCCCACACCGGGAGCGCATCGGGAGAGTTCCAGATGATCAAGCGGAGCGCGTTTGAAGCGGCGCATGGCTTCCAGGCGCACCTCGCCGTCGCCGAAGACAACGACATGTTCCGGCGGCTTGCGCAGATCGGGCACACCTATATGGACCGCCGCCTCACGGTCTACCATGTCGGCCGGCGGGCGCACGAGATCGGCTGGGCGCGCGTGCTGTGGCAGTGGGGCATCAATTATTTCTATGTCAGGGTCTTCAACCGCTCCTATAGCAAGGTCTGGAAAGCAATACGGTAAAATAAGGGCATGAGGTTAAGCTTCGTCATCCCCGCCTACAACGAGGAGGAATATATCGGCGAATGCCTTGAGGCGATCGTTGCGCAACGCCAGGGGCTCCCCTATGACATAGAGGTCATCGTCGTCAACAACAATTCCACCGACCGGACGGAAGAGGTCGTGCGGCACTATCCCGGCGTGAAGATCGTGGAGGAAAAGAAGAAGGGAATTGTGTTCGCGCGGCGCGCCGGCTACAACGCTTCGACGGGCGATCTCATTGCGAACGTCGATGCGGACAACCGCATCCCGCGCGGCTGGATCCGCAAGGTGATGGAGGCATTTGAGGACGATAAGGCGCTTGTCGCGCTCTCGGGACCGCTCGTTTATTACGACTCGCCGTTCAGAGTGCGCTTCATGACACGCCTTTTCTATAGTATGAGTTTCATCCTGAACACGCTCGCACCGTGGCTTTTCCCGGTCGTACAGGGAGGAAATTTCGTCGTCCGCCGGACGGCCCTCGAGAAGATCGGCGGTTACCGGACGGAGATCGATTTCTACGGCGAGGATACCGATATCGCGCAGCGCATGAACAAGGTGGGCAAGGTGAAGTTCACGTTCAAACTGCCGACCAAATCGTCCGGGCGGCGGCTCGCGAAAGAAGGCGGCATTACGACGGGTCTGCGCTATGCCATAAACTATTTCTGGATCATATTTTTCCAAAAGCCATTCACAAAAACCTCGGAAGACATCCGCCTCAAGGACAAGAACGCCAAGTGATATGTTCCGTCTACCGTTTTCTGCGTTAGTATGCTAAAAGAAAAGCATGGTGCTTAAGCGTAAAGCAACCGTACTGCTCCTGCTGCTGGGCGACATCGTGGCCCTCTATGCCGCGCTCCTTTTGACGCTCCTCCTGCGCTACGGAGGCAGCTTCTATCAGGAGTTCCTGGATGTCCATGCCACCCCCTTCACCATCATTTTCATCCCCTGGCTCCTTATCTTCTATATCGCGGGCCTCTACGACCTCCGCCGCCTTCGCA
This sequence comes from uncultured bacterium, assembly GCA_963768625.1. GTDB lineage: Bacteria > Patescibacteriota > Minisyncoccia > UBA6257 > 2-01-FULL-56-20 > CAVYIK01. Next base: position 530,069 of record CAVYIK010000003.1, on the reverse strand, counting down.
ACAACATCGATTTCCTAAAGACACTTGCGCTCTCGCTCGTCGCGAACGCCGTGGTCGCCATTCTCCTTTTCTATCTCATCCCCTCTTTCGGCATCGCGCCGAAGACCAATTTGATACTTTTCATCGTGATCTTCGCCATGATCGAACTCTCCTGGCGCCGCGCATGGAACCGTGCGACGGAAACGGGCGAGGCGCCGAACAAAGTGTTTCTTGTAGGAGACGGGCCTGCGGCCACGGAGATCGAAAGGACCATTGCGGAGAACAAGCAGCTCGGCTATGCCGTGACGGCGCGCATCAAAGAAGAAACGGCATACCAGTCGCCTGGAGTGCTCGAGACCGCCGTACGGGAGCATGGCGCGAACCTCGTCGTGGTCCCGCGGGAGTTCAAGCAAAAAAACTCGCTCGCCGCCGTCCTGTACCGCCTTTTCGGCAACGGAATATTGATCGCGGACGTTGAAAGTTTCTACGAATCCATCATGCGGAAAATCCCTCTCGGCGAGCTCGGGGAAACGTGGTTCCTCGAGAACATCGAGAATGTGGCGCGGTTCTACGATCCCTTCAAGCGCTCGATCGAATTTTTGGCGGCGGTCCTGATCGGCATTGTACTCCTCCCCATCGAGATCCTGATCGCATTTATCGTAAAGGCCACTTCACGCGGCCCCGCTATCTATAAGCAAGCGCGGATAGGCAGGAGTAATCGCACCTTTACGCTCTACAAGTTCCGCACGATGCGGGCGGATGCGGAACGGAACGGGGCACAATGGGCCGCGAAAAACGATGCGCGCGTGACGCCTGTCGGCAAGGTGCTCCGTGCTTCGCATCTTGACGAACTTCCCCAGCTCTGGAACATCGTGAAAGGCGACCTTTCGTTCGTGGGGCCGCGCCCGGAGCGGCCGGAGATCGTTGAGAAACTGAAGGTGCGGATCCCCTTTTACGACGTGCGGCTGCTCGTCACGCCCGGCGTGACCGGCTGGGCGCAGATCCACCACCGCGCCGACCTCACGACGGAGGACGTCAAAGAAAAGCTCCAATACGATGTATACTATCTGAAGAACCGCTCTCCCATCCTCGATCTCGCTATCATCCTTAAAACACTCAAGTCGATCTTCATCAATCCAAAATAACATATGAAAATAATTGTTACCGGCGGCGCAGGATTCATCGGCTCGCATGTCGCGGAAGCGTACGTGAAGGCCGGCCATAAGGTTGTCGTCATCGACAACCTTTCCCAAGGATCTCCGGCCAATGTCCCCGCAAAGGCGAAGTTCTATAAAGCCGACATCCGGAACGCGGCCACGCTCGACCGCATCTTCCGCAAGGAACGGCCCGATGCCGTGAGCCACCATGCTGCGTTCATCAGTGTGACCGAATCTGTGAAGAAGCCCGCGGAAACGTTCGCGAACAATGTGACGGGCACTTTGAACGTGATCCTTGCGTTCGCAAAATCCGGGGGCAAGAAGAAAAAGTTCCTCTTTTCATCCACGGGCGGCGCGATCTACGGCAACCCTAAAAAGCTGCCCGCCGACGAGTTCACTCTTCCACAGCCGCTCTCTCCATATGCGCTTTCAAAGTACATCGACGAGCAAATGATCGCCTACTATTGCGGCGCTTATGGCATTCCTTATCTCATTTTCCGCTATGCGAACGTCTACGGGCCGCGCCAACATCCGCAGGGCGGGGCCGGCATCTTCCCGATCTTCATCCACCAGATGCGGCACGATGCGATCCCCGTCATCTTCGGCGACGGGAAGAAGACGCGGGATTACGTGTACGTCGAGGACGTCGCGCACGCCAATCTTCTGGGTTTGCGGCGCGGCGCGGGGGAGATCGTGAACATCTCCTCGAACCACGAAACTTCCGACGGTTATATTTTCAAAGCGCTTGCTGCGGCCATTGGTTTCAAAAAGAAGCCGCGCTACACCCCGCGGCGGAAAGGAGAAGTGAGGCGGATCTCGATGAGCTTCGCGAAGGCAAAGCGGTTGCTCGGCTGGACGCCGAAAACGCTCCTCAAGGAAGGCATCCAGAAAACGGTGAAATCGCTCTAGGCGGCTCCCCGTCCGGCCACCTTTTTCACGTATTCGTCCAAAAGCCACGAACTGGATTGGATCTTGCCTCCGTGGCCGATATTGAACACCATCTCGGTCCCCAAATGTCCGCAGGTGTTGATGTCCCAATAAAGCGAAGAAGCCGGGTTCGCCGCGTTTTTTTCGTTTCGGTCGCCGCCATTCGCGAAAATGTCCGGCTTGATCTTGCGAAGCTCGCGGCTCACGCTCATCTCTTGCGGACCTTTTGGATGCTTGCCGTGCTTCGTGAGGATCACGCGGTCCACCGGCCGGAGCGACTCCAAAACTTCTTTCCGTTCCTCCTGCGGCATGAAAATATGCTGCTTTTTCGCACGAAGCCAGTTGTCGTTGTTCAAAATCACCACCAATTCGTCGCCAAGCGCTCGCGCGCGCTCGAACATCCGTATGTGGCCGATATGGATCGGGTCAAAGCCGCCGCTTACGGCAACCACTATTTTTTTGCGCCGGACTGTTTTCTTTTTCATTTACGAAACACCGTATTCGGGATACTATTACGATACTGGTCATTATAGCACGACGAGAATGTTTAGAAAATTGCGATCCTTCCTTTTTGAGAACAAGACGACGAAACAGACCGTCGCGAAGAACAGTTTCTGGCTTACCGTCTCGAATTTCGGCGGGCGGATCATAAAAGCCGGCGTTATCGTCTATGGCGCAAGGGTCCTCGGCACCGACGGGTGGGGCGTGTTCTCCTATGCGATCACCCTTGCCGGGTTCCTTACGCTCTTCATGGACCCGGGGGTGAACAGCATCGTCATGCGCGAAACGGGGAGGATAAGCGAGGACGAGCGCAGGAAGATCTTCTCGACCGCGTTCGTGTTAAAACTGATACTGCTTGCAATCGGGATCCTTGTCATCGTTTTTATCGCCCCCTATTTCTCGACGCTCCCCGGAGCGAAAGCGCTGCTCCCCATCGTCGCGATCATTCTTGCGTTCGACACGCTCCGCGAATTCTTCACTTCGCTCGTACGCGGCATGGAGAAAATGGAATTTGACGCTGCGATCTTCCTCCTCACGAACCTCGGCATCCTCGCCTTCGGCTTCCTCTTCCTCGCCGTTTCGCGAACGCCCGGAGCGTTCGCATGGGCCTACGTCGTAGGTGATGCGCTCGGCATCGCGCTTGCCGTCTTCATCGTCCGGAGCTACTTCAAAAAGCTGTCCTCATATTTTTCGTCATCCCTTGTCGCGCCCATCCTCCGTTCGGCATGGCCGTTCGCCATAACCGGCGCCCTCGGGCTCCTCCTTACGAACACCGACGTTCTTATCATCAGCTGGATGCGAAACGCATCCGACGTCGGCATCTATTCTTCCGCTATCCGCATCATCCAAGTGCTCTATCTTGTACCTATGGTGCTCCAATACAGCACCCTGCCGCTCTTTTCGCGCTTCGCGAACCGCGACAAGACAAAATTCCGAACCGCGCTTGAGCAAACGACCGGCCTCATTTTCCTGGCCTCCATACCGCTTGCCGTGGGCAGCGCGGTCCTCGGCACGCAGATCATGGCCCTTGTCTTTGGCGGGGCGTATGCCACCGGAGGACTCTCCTTCAAAATCCTTGCAATCGGCCTATTGTTTGACTTTCCGGCGGTCGTCATAAGCAGCGCGATATTCGCCTATGACCGCCAGAAAAGCCTCATCGTGACCGGCGCGATCGGGGGCATCACGAACGTCGTCTTTGACCTTTTACTCATCCCCCGCTTCGGCATCGCTGGTTCCGCGGTCGCGACCCTCCTTGCCCAGATCGCAAGTAATTGGTATCTCTGGCACGTGATGAAAAAGATAAATTATTTTGAAGTGCTTCCGTCGCTCCGCAAGATCGTCATTGCAGGCGTGACGATGGGCATCGCAACCACAGCCTTATTCTTCTTCGGCGCGAACGTCATCGCGAACATCGTCCTTTCCGCGCTTGTCTACTTCGCGGTGCTCCGCGTGCTCCGGGAACCCCTCCTTATTGAAATAAAGCATTTGCTCGTATCACAAAGCGCTCCCGCGGCAGAGACCACTGCTGCGTAAAAGGGCATCTCGCGCCGCGCCCGCGATATTATATCTCGCGTATCGCTTTTTCCCAGCGCTCAAACGTGCCGCAGTCGTAGAAGGTACCTTCGGTAACAAACCCGCCCAGTTTTTTGCTCTTTGCGAGCGCCGGGAACATGTCTTTTTCGAATTGCAAGAACTTACGGCCGTTTTCAAGGCCTTTCTCTACGTGCACAAGTGCGGCGGGAGAAATAATATACATCCCCGCAGAAACGAACCCCGCCGCGAGGCCTGGCTTCTTTTCGAGGAAATCGCTCACTTTGTCCTCGCGCACAAGAACGGCCCCATAGTCGTCCGGCTTTTCCATGCGCATGAGCGCAAGCGTGACCGGGATGCCCTGGCTCCGGTGAAACGCGAGCATCGCCTTCAGGTCCACCTCCTTGATGTCGTCGCCGTTCGTCACGAACACGTCTTCTTTCCCCATCCATCCGCGGAGATGGTGGAAAATATAACCGAGCGTTCCCATGGGCTCCGTCTCTTCGATGAGCTCTATCTTCATGCCGGAAAATTCGCTTTTATATTCGGCGAGCCACCGCGAATAATCCTTCCCGTCCTTCGGGCGGATCAATATTTTCACGTCGTTCACGCCGTAGCGCCCAAAAAGGCCGAGGTTATAGTTGATAAGTGGCTTCTTCTTAATCGTGATGAGCGGCTTCGGGACCTCAAGCGTAAGCGGCTGTAACCGCTTCCCCTCTCCTCCGGCCAAAATGACGCCTTTCATGGTTATGAAATATATTTTACTGCATCTTTCAGGTCGTCGGCCACGAAATCCGGCGTCGCCTCAAAACGCTTGTCGGCGCCCCCGAAGCCGGTCTTCACGAGTATCGTTGCAAGGCCAGCCCGCTTGCCCGCAAGAATATCGCCCGTCGTGTCTCCCACGAAAAAGCTTCCTTCCGGATCAATATTGAAATCCGCGATCGCCCGATGGATCATACCCGTCTCCGGCTTCCGGCAATCGCATGTAATCGCATATTCCTTGATGGTCCCATCGGGATGATGCGGGCAGTAGTAGACGGCATCAATCACGGCTCCCTGTTTCTTCAGGCGCTCCTGCATTGAGGCGTTCGTGGCGCGGACAGCTTCGTGGGTCATAACCCCCTTTGCGATCCAGCCCTGATTGGTGATGACGATGACCCGGTATTGTTTTCCGTTCAATTGCTTGATGGCCTCCGCGGTGCCCGGGAGGAATCTGAGGTCCGCGGGGTCGCTTCCTCCCCGCATGTCTTCATTGATGACCCCGTCGCGGTCAAGGAAAACCGCCTTCACGCGCTTTTTATCCATACCCCCACAATAAAGATTTGAGAGGGGGATGTCAAAGAACCGCCGACGTTTCAGCAAATCGCTTTGGCGACCGCGCTTACCACGCTCTTATCAAAGACATCGGGAAGGATCTTTTCGGGCGTGGGGTGCTTCACGCACCGTGCGAGGCCCAGGGCGGCGTTCACGAACATCTTAGGGGTGAACCGCTTGATCCTGTGGTCAAGCGCCCCGCGGAAGATGCCGGGAAATGCGAGCACGTTATTTACTTGATTTGGGAAGTCGGAGCGCCCCGTCGCCACGATGAAAGCTCCTGCGCGCACGGCGAGCCCGGGCATGATCTCGGGAACAGGGTTCGCGAGCGCGAAGACGATGGGATCCTTGCTCATGGAACGGACCATCGCTTCGGTAAGTACCCCCGGTTTGCTCACGCCGATAAAAATATTCGCTCCCGGGATGACGTCTGCAAGTTCTCCTTCAATCCTGCGCGGGTTCGTCACCCGTGCAAGCGCCGCCTTTTCAGAATTCAGGTCCCGCCGCCGCGCGTGGATCGCTCCTTTGCTGTCGCAAACAACAATATCTCGGCACCCGTGATCAAGGAGGATCTTCGTCACCGCCGTGCCTGCGGCGCCGGCGCCGCTTACTACGATCCGGGCGCGAGGAGCTGGCAAACGGCGCAGCCGCAGGGCATTCACGAGCGCCGCAAGTACAACGACCGCAGTACCATGCTGGTCGTCATGCACGACCGGGATCGAAAGCTCCTTCTGCAATCTCCGTTCGATCTCAAAGCACCGCGGCGCGGAAATATCCTCAAGATTGATACCGCCAAAGACCGGCGCGATGTTCTTCACGGTCCGGATGATCTCCTCCGGGTCCTGCGTGGCAAGGCAAAGGGGGAACGCATCGATCCCTGCAAAACGCTTAAAAAGGGCCGCCTTGCCCTCCATAACGGGAAGAGCGGCCTCAGCGCCAAGATTGCCGAGACCGAGGATGGCCGACCCGTCGGAAACGATGGCGATGGTGTTCCTTTTTATCGTATACTCGCGGGCAAGTTTCGGATCCTTCCCGATCACGACGCTTACCTGGCCGACCCCCGGGGTATAGGCGAGCGAAAGGTCTTTCCTGTTCTTGAGGGGCACCTTGACCTCCACCGCCAACTTGCCGCGATACTTGCGGTGGAGCCGAAGCGAATCCCGATAGACTTTGTCCATGATCTTTATTCTATCCCTTAATTTGAAAACAAGCTCCGCTTCGCGCGTGAGAGCACGTTATGCAGCAATTTCCGAATGCCATAGGGAAGCAAGCTGTAGAGATATTGGCAAACGTTCAGCGTGAAGCCGGGGATGAAATGGGGATACTCGCCGCGGTGCGCGCGAAGGAGGCGAAGTATCTCCTCCGACTGTGAACGCTTAAAGACGAATGTCTTGCTTTCGTCCGTCACAAGATAGCGCACGAAATACTCCTGAAAATTATAGAACTTCCCGCGGAGGCCCATGCGAAGCCAAAGGTCCCAATCTTCCGCGTTCTTGAAATTGCCGTAGCCGCCTGCAGCGAGCGCCGCATCGCGCCGGAACATCACCGTGGAATGAGTGAAGGGATTCGCGAAAAATATTTTATCGCGGATCGCCGCATCGCTTTCAAGCTTCAGATAGCGGTACCGTTCGGCATCTTTCCCGTCAATCACGATCGTGCCTCCTCCCGTCACTAAATAATCCGGGTGCGCGTCCAAAAAATCCGCCTGCTTTGCAAGCTTCGCGTCGTCGCACCAATAATCATCGTCATCAAGGCGCGCCACGTAGGGAGCACGGGCAAGCGCGAGCCCCCGATTCAGATTCTTTGAGATATCCGGGTAATTGTTCTTCTCGTTATGGACGGGCCGCACCCGCGGATCCCGCTTCGCAAGGCCGTCAAGGAATGCCTTTGTATCATCCGGAGAAGCGTCGTTTATGACGATAAGTTCCCAATCCTTCAGCGACTGCACCTGAATGCTTTTTATCGCACGCGCGAGGAGTCCCACGCGGTTGTGGGTCGGCATTATGATGCTCACCGTTGGTTGCCGCTTCCCGGTGTTCTGAGCCATTTTCTAAAGATTATAACAAAGGACGCCCAATCACCTTCCCGGAGCGATCCCTGAAAACTATTTTTTCTGGATGCTGTTTGAGCTCGCGGCGCAGCGCAGCGATCTTCTTGAAGTAAACCGCACGTTTTGCGTCGTTATAGGCCGCTACCCTGTAGGAAACGGAGTGCTCGTCGGGCTTCCGTGAGAAATTAGCCGGGAGAGGAATGCACCAGGGAAGATATCCCCTCGCGTTGACGTCAAAGTAAAAGCTCATCCAATCACCGGTTTCGCGCGTACCTTTATGATACGGCGTAAGGCACTCCATGAATACTTTCTTCGCAACGCACATATTCCCGTCAGGAAACACGGCGCCCGTCGCGAGCCAATAAGGGAACCAATCCTGTTTCTGCGGCGGTTCCTGCATCGAGAGGATGCCTTTCGCTGCCTTCATGCGCGTCACGTTGAACTTCTTGATCGAACTAATAAGCAAAGAAGGGCGGCTGACCCTTTTCCATGCTTCTTTCAGAAATGCGGAGCGGGTTCCCGATCCCTTAAGGAAATGCGCGAAGGCAAAATGGGGGCCGATAACGCGTCCGTCCTCGGTAACGTCCATGGGAACGCCCCACACGATGGAAATTTCCCGGTCCTTATCGAACGCATCCACGCAGAGTTCAAGCCAGCGCTTCTCAAAAAACCCGTCGGAGGCGCACACCATGGAGATGAATTCTCCCCGGACGTGCGGCAATGCTTTATGAAATGCATCGTACGGTCCTTCGTCGGGGGCGGAGAATATCCTGATGTTCGGATATTTCTCCGCATAGCTGCGCGCGATCTCAAGCGTCCGATCCTTTGACGCCCCATCCATAAGGATCACTTCCCAGTCCTTGAAGGTCTGGCTTACGATGCTATCGAGCGTCTCCGCGATATATTTTTCGCTATTATAAACGGGTGTCAGTATAGATACGCGCGGCTTACTCATGAAAAGTGAACGTCCTCCAGTGCTCCCCCGCTTCGGTGGATCACCTGGCTGCCTTCGTTCTCAAATTCAAACGGCACAAACAAAAACTTTGACAGTCTTGCTTTGATGGCGGCATGGCACGCAGGGTCGGCGTAAATAAGCATAAAGCCTCCCCCGCCCGCCCCCAGGAGTTTCCCACCCAAGGCACCGGCGCTCCGCGCGGTTTCATAAATACCGTCAATGTGTTCGTTCGCGATAAGCGAGCTCAGTCCTCTTTTTAGTTGCCACGATTCGTGCAATAACTTTCCGAAATCGTCGAGCTTGCCCTTCTCCAAGAAAGAAACCCCCTGACCAACCATTGCCTGCATCGCCCCCAATTCCCTTTCCTTTTGAGGGGTGTTCTCGATCTGGGCGCCTGCCACCTGAGAGGCGCTCCGCGAAAGGCCGGTGAAACAAAGAAGGAGCCTGTCCTGCAAGCCTCTGAGCACGTCGGCGCGAACATTCGCCGGAACGACATCTATTCTGCCGTTGGGGTGAAAAGTAATCTTATTCATACCCCCGAACGCTGCGGCAACTTGATCCTGAGATCCCACGTTCTCCTTCGCGCGTTCCCGCTCTATATGTATCGCCTCACTCGCGAGCTGGGCTTTGGTGGCTTCCTTCCCGAGGAGCGCATAGAGAGCATTCAATAACCCCACTGCGAAAGAAGAACTCCCTCCCAGGCCTGACTTCGCCGGGAGATCGGCGGCGTGATGGATCTCGATATTTTTCTGAAGGTTAAGATGGAGAAGGGCTTCCCGGGCAACAGGGTTCTCGATCTGACCGGCATGTTCCACGAGCTCTATCTTGGACCAAACGATGCGCACCTTATCCTGAAAAAAAGGAGGGTAGCGTCGGCAAGTAACATAGCAATATTTATCAATGGTTGTTGAGAGCACCTCACCGCCATGCTTTTCGTACCATATCGGATAGTCCGTACCTCCGCCAAAAAAAGATATCCGAAATGGAGTTCTGCTTATGATCATGCTCTAGGAGTTATTTCTCGTTGTAGTAATCACCGTACTCTACGAGCAAGGTGGATACTCCATCTTCCCGTTCAAGTGCCCGCTTATAAGCGGGAAAGATCATCTCCGGCTCGATCAAATCTTCAATTATGATGTTCTTTTCAGAGACCAACTTCCGCAATGCATCGGTGAAGTTGCTTTTGTGTTGTATGCCCGGATCCAAGGGCCGCACGCTTCCTACCATGGTCTTTATGATCACCTTCGGGCGAAGCTTTCCTTGAGATATATGGGGGATCTTATCCAAGTGGTTGACCAGTTGGTTCAGCGCGACAATTAAAAAATTGAATCTCGGAAAAACGCTGACCGGAATAAAGCCTTCAAGAGCCAACCCTATAGAAAGCCCCATCTGCGTCTCTTCGAACACCGGCATTTCGATCTTTTTCTCCATGGGAATCTCTTTCAGAGAGCCCGTATAGATCGCATTGCCGGGATATGAAACGCTTTGGCCGATGAAGATCGTTTTCGGATGTTCTGCGAGGAAAAGGGTTGATTTTTTGACTTCTTCAAGATATTTCATGGCTTTAGAATGTGACCCATTTCCCGGCCCCGACGTGAGGCCATTTCTTCTTATAGCGGTAATAAAGTATGTTGCTCCTCTTCCAGGAAAGATAGTCCGGCTTCTGTTTTGATTTGTCGTATCCCCATACGACATCCGTCGGCGTCCCAACGCTCTCTCCGTTGTCTTCAATGACGAACGTAATCGGCAATTTATGGTTATCCGCATATTTTACATTCTCATAAAAAACGCCCGCCTCGGCTGCCATATCGCCGACGAAGCACCAGACGTGGCGTTTTTCTCCTTTCCTCTTTATCCCCAGGGCCGCGCCGGTCGCAATCGGCACAATACCGTTCACAATGGCAGACGCAAAAAAGCGGTGCTCCGGAAAACAAAGAGTGATGCTATTCCCTTTCAAAATCTCTTCCCTGACTTTCTCTTTGGGGATACCGTGCAGGAGCGCGTGATAATGGCTGCGCCACGTTGAGAATACCCAATCCTCCTTATCGATATTTTTGAAAATATCGATAAGTTGATCTTCGTTGCCGTCAGAAAGATGGACCGGCCCTCTTATTTTCCCGGCGCAATAGGTATCAGCGATTTCCGATTCAAATGCAATAAGTTCATCCTTGGTCACAGGACTCATAATAGGCCGCTCCGTTATCGTAAGTCAAGAGAAGAGGACCTATGCCGCCCTGGCTGCGGACCTGTCAAAAAATTCGTGGTCCTTATAAACCTGAACGGCGGCCGCTATTTCTTTTTCCCGAGTGGCGGGAGGTCGCTCGCCTTCGCGTTCTCTTCGGCCTCGCTTGGGTGCAATATGCCCGGGATCACTACGGAAACAGCGGGAAAGCTGATGCAGAATTTCAATGCCAGCTGTGTCGGCGTCCAGTCTTTCCCTTTGCTCAAAAAAGCGAAGAGCTCTGGCGCCTCGGCCCATCGTTTAAGCTGGTTTTCCGGCCACGCGGAACGATGATCATGCGGACCGAAATGAATATCTTTTATCGTGCCCGTCAAAAAACCGTATGCGAGGGGAGTTCTTACGACAATCCCTGCGCCATGCTTTTCGGCGAGGTCAAAGACGCCGAATTCAAGCGCGCGCTGGTCGATCATGTTGAAATTCACCTGAATGGACTCGAAGCCATATTTTTCAATTGCCGGAATGGCATCTGCGGGATTTTTTACCGAAATACCGATAGCACGGATCTTCCCTTCCTGCTTCATCTTTTTCAATTCTTCGATCGCCTCCGGAGTTTTTTCGACAAGGTCCATCGGAGGGGTGTGCAGCTGGTATATGTCTAGATAATCGGTACGGAGGCGCTTCAGGCTTCCCTCAAGGCATTTTCGCAGATATGCGGGAGAAAGGTCGTGCGGCCCGTTATGCTTCGTAAACCCCGCCTTCCCTGCGATGACCACTTTGTCCCTCCGCTTTCCGAATACCTCTCCCAACAGATCTTCACTGTGTCCATATCCATAGATATCCGAGGTGTCGTAAAAAGTGATGCCGAGCTCAAAAGCCCTTTGGAGCGCCCGCTTTGATTCATTGTCATCGGTCGCGCCGTAGGAATGCGCTCCATCAAAAGTTTCGCCGCCGATCCCCCACGCGCCGAAGCCGATCTCCGAAACTTTGATGCCGGTTTTCCCGATAGCGCGGTATTTCATATTAAAGACGGAGTTTTTTAGCGTCGGGGTAGTTCGCCGCAAAATATTCCACCGTTTGTTTTATCGCTTCCCGGCTCGGCGCATATTTAAATCCGGAGAGCGCTATGAATTTCGAACTGTCGATTGATTGGCGCGGCGTCCCGGAAGGTTTCGAGGTGTCAAACGCTATGCGCTTTGGATCAAGTTTGAGGAATTCCGCAACCATATATGCAGCGTCCTTGATGGATGTCTCCTCCATGGTACTGATATTGAGGGGCTGCGGATCATTGTAATTATCGATGAACCACATCGCGATGCGGCCGATGTCTTCAGCCGAGGTGAACTGCCGAACCGGCGTGCCATCTCCCCAGATGATGAGCGGATCATTCCCCTCGCGATCTTCGTAGAATCGCTTGATCATCCCCGGAATCGCGGTTGAAAATTTTGGATCAAAGTTGTTACGCGGCCCGATGATCCCCCCAGGAATGATACCGACGACATTCATGCCGAACTCTTTTTTGTAAGCCCGCGCCATCGGATCCATAAGTCGCTTCGCAAATGCGTAACTATAGTTTGTCTCGTGGGGATACCCTTTATGGATCCACTCTTCTTTCATCGGCACCGGAGCTTCAAGCGGATACATGGCGGCGGAAAGCGTCATTAAGAGCTTCTTGACGCCCGCAAGCCGCGCAGCTTCAATAACATTGAAATTGAGCACAACATTGTCCCGCAAGACGCTCGCCGGATGATCAATGGTAAGCTGGATGCCGCCGGAGATGGCAGCAAAATGGATGATGGCGTCCGGCTTCCAATCGGCGACGAATTTTTTCGTCGCTTCGGCATCCAGTAAATTACATTCTTTGGATGTCGGGAAAATAAATTCACGGCCGGGATATTCCCCTTTCGCGACCACGCTTTTTAAGCCGTCGCCCGCAACAGCGCTGCCGCCCGTAACGAGAATACGCTTATAAGCGCTCATAAGGAGAATAATAGGACACAATTCAATTGGTGGCAATAAAAAAAACGCGCCGATTTCTCAACCGGCGCGCTGGAAGAAAACCAACCCGCGAGAATTAACCGATATACCGATTCGCCCACATATAGCACGGGCCCAGGGCTCGGCGGATATCGTTCTCGACGAGATTATCCGTCTGGAATTGCTTCGCTGCCTGGGCTCCAAGCAATCGAAGGAAAGTGATGAAGAGCCGCAGATGTTCGCGCGGAATGAGCTTACGGGCCCATTCAGGCATCATCGGGACCCACCCAAGCACGCGATAGTAGGTCTCGTAGATGCTTTTGTGCCCCCCGCCGGATTGGCCGTGCTCGCCCGGCTCGGTGTCGTCATAGCCGAATGGATCTTCCGGATCAAAGATGGGGAGATGCGCCCATGAAGCGGGGGCTTCCACCAACAGCGTCGGGTTGAAACGATCCAGCTTGTCTGCCACGCGGACCGCGGTGAGCAATGGGATGTCTCCGGGCTCATCATATTTCTTCGGGTGGTCGATGTCGGCGATGATGATCCTCTCCTTGGCCTCGCGGGGAAAGTCATCCCCTAAAAGGCCATCGAGATACTGTCGGAGTCCCCCGCTCTGGACGATCCGGGCCCCTAAAGTACGGCAGCGGTCCACGTTGTGCAGCCACACCGCTACGGCAAATTCGTTGAGGTCGAACAATGGAAAGGCGTCGTAAATCTCCGGACCACGCGAGACCATTCTTTCCACGTGAAAAAAATCGTGGCCAAGCTTGACGTTCGGATAGACGTACTCCTCCCGTAACAGGCAGGCCAATTCATCAATGAACATTCGGAATTCCTCCCAGAACAAGATTCTGTAATGCTACTGCTGCGGAGATTCTACCACTATTTCAACAGGATGGCAAGATGCCGCCCGAAAACGGCCAATGGCTATACTAAATTCGTAAAGTGGTCCCGCCGAACGATCTGATACGCCTTGATGAGCTCGGCGATGCCGTCTGCGAGCGAGACGATCGGCTTATACCCGGTCGCCTCTATCTTTGCATTGGAAACGATATAGTTGCGCTGGTCAGGGTCCTTGCCGATCTCGGACTCCACGAAAACGAACTGTGGGAGCTGCTTTTTGATCTCTTCACAAAGCTCAAGCTTGCTCAAGTTCGCGCTGGAAAGGCCGACGTTGTATGCCTGGTCTTTCATTGTCTCAAAGTGGTCCATTGCGTGCATGAAAGCGCGGGCGACATCGCGCACATGGATATAATTCCGTTTGAAATGACCTTCAAAGATAAGATTCGATCGGTCGGTCACGGCGCGATAGACGAAATCATTCACAAGGAGGTCTATGCGCATCCGGGGGCTTGCGCCGAACACCGTCGCGAGGCGCAGCGTGATCGCGTTCCCCGCCTCCAAAAGCTCCTTTTCTGCCTGGACCTTAAGCTTGCCGTAAAGGGAAATGGGCTCAAGCGGGCTATTTTCATCGCAAAATGCGACCCCGGCCGCCATCCGGCCATAGCCGCTGTTCGTATTTGGGAAAATGATCTTCTGGTCCGGCGTGCGGAGCTTAAGGATGAGTTCGACTGCTCCTAGGTTCGTGCTGCGGGCCTTCGCCGGATCGCGATCGCACGCCGGAGCTCCGACGATGCATGCCAAAGGAATAATGAAGTCTTTCCCGGCGATATGCTTTTTTATAAGCGCTTCATCGCGCGCATCGCCACGGACCACGGTGAGTGTCTTCATGTTGGCCACGTCAAGCAACGAATGCTGGCCGTACATAAAATTATCCACGACGGTCACTTCGTGCCCGGCGCGCAGGAGTTCGGGCACCAAGACCGATCCGATATAGCCGGCGCCGCCCGTCACCAAAATCTTTTTTGAGATATTATTCTGTTTCGCCATCAATGCTTGCTATCATATCCCCCTCCGGGCATTTTAACAAGTGTTTCTCGCCCTAAACATACTTCCCCGCCTCGTCTCGCGCGGAAAGAATCGGATTTTCTATCGGCCACGAAATATTGAATTTTGGATCGTTCCAGCGATAACTATCCTGATTGGCCGGATTGTAATATCCCGATTGTTTATAGTGGAACATTCCCCAGTCGGACAGTACGAGGTATGCGGTGCCATGCTTCGGAGGAATAAAAAGTTGGTGACGATTTTCATCGGTCAAAATGAACGATTCCCACGCTCCAAACTTTTTAGATGCCTTGTCGCAGTTTACGACAACGCAATACAGGCGACCGTGACCGCACATGACCAACTTCGCGATCTTATTCTCGACATGAATGCCGCGCAGGACATTCTTTTTTGAAAGTGACATGTCGTCCTGAACGAAGCGGTCCGCGATCCCCGCCTTCGCATATGCATCTTCGTTATAGATCTCGGTGAACGAGCCGCGGAAGTCCTTGAAAACCTCGGGTTCTATGAGAAGGACTCCCTCCAATTTTGTCTCCGTGATTTTCATAGTGCCAAGGATATCACACAATGCTCGACTTTGCATCTCTTATGACCTCATCCAACCCTTCATCCAGAGAGAACCTCGGCTTCCATGATGCGAGCGGAGTTTTTGGGATCCAGAAAGGAGGCCTGCCGGGTTTTGACCCGAACACGACTTCTGCCCTCAATTTCTGGCCGATGCGTCGGGCCATCTCTTTTACGGAAATCCATTCGCCGCTTGTGACATCCGCCTCCTTTTGGCCGATATCAAATTGGTGCACGAAAGCCTCCGCGCAATCCCGGGCATACAAAAACTGCCTCGTTTCCTCGCCGTTCGTCATCAGTTGAATTTTCCCCCGGAGACCCTGGTGGACCAGGTCGGGGATAAGATGGCTTTTCTCTCCGGGCAACTCCCAGCCATACACGTTCCAGAGCCGCGCGATATGCCCTCCCAAAATTCGCGTCCAAAATTCGCCGACCCGCTTCGTAACGCCCAGCGTGACCATATCCGGCGCGAGCGCGGCTTGCGAGCTCACAAAAAGAAATGGTTTCCCGGACCGCTCCAGACACTTGAATACAGACCGGCACAGCGCAAGATTGGAATCCAAAACTTCGCTTTCGTAGGCGGACGAGGTGGATTTTTTCCAGACGCCCACGTCCCATGCCACAAACCACACCCGGTCCGCCCACTGGAACCGGTCAAAATATTTTTCGGCGCTTTTTAGATCCTGACCGTCGCCACGGGAGAGCACCGAAACTTCTTCCTTCCGTTCCTTGAGGACGGCGGCCAAGTGGGACCCGATAAGGCCTTTCCCGAGAATGAGATTCTTTTTCTTTTCACCCATTGTTTCTCTAGAGATGTCGAAGTTAGATACCCAACCCCCGCATGATCGCTTCGTAATCGATATCCATCGCGTCGGAAACAGGGTTGAGCCAATTATCATTCAGCGTGCGCTTGATAAAAATATCTTTCTTAAGGCCCAGGGCACGCGCTTCGGCAAGAAGCGAGAAGCATGATAGATTTTCGCTCTTGCTGTCGTCCAGAACGACAAGCCTTTTTGTTTTCTTTACGCTTTCCAAAATCGGCGCCCAATCGATCGGCGTCATATAGTTCACATTGAATACCGCGGGTCTCTTTCCTGCTTTTTCGAGCTCAAGGCCGAGCTTCCATGCGTACGGGAAAGAAAAATTGAACGAAACAATCGTCGCATCGGGACCGTCTTTGTACTGCGCGAACTTCAGACCTCTATCGGCGTGCACGGGCACACCCGGATCGATGACCTCGTCCTTGAACATCCGCTGGCTGAAAGCAATAATGCGGAATCCCGGAGAAACGAGGTGACTCCCTACGATCTGTTCGGCATCATACTTATTCGTCACGGCATAGCCCGGGATGCGCGCGATCGAGCAAAAGTCGCCGAAATTGTTTGCGCTCGATTGCGGGCCTTGATAGCCCATGTCGACAACAAGCGGCAGGATCGTGAATGAACCCTTGGCCTCACGAGAATTGCGGAGAATATTATACGTATTCACCAATTGGTCTATGCCGAGGAAAAGAAAGTCGAGTTGCTTCATAAAGAACGCTGACGTGCCGCCGGCGAGCATCACGCCAAATCCAAAACCGACAAGCGAGTTTTCCGTATTCGTCGTATTTATTATTTTCCCTGACGCTTTTACCTTAAAGCCCTTCGTGAACCCGCTGATGCGCGAACCCGCGCTCACGTTCTGGCCGAACACAACAAGCCCGTCGTGCGCGCCGACCTCTTTTTTCAAAACCGAATTTATGTGTTCAAGATATTTAGGCATATTTTTCTACGAGATCTCTTTTTGAAGTTCCGCAAATTGCCTGCGTGCGTCTTCCTCAAGCACCGACTGCTCAATGTGGCGCGTCAGCGCAAACACGGGATCTTCGTCGTTCTCACGGATGATCGGCCATTCGGTAAGCGACACCTCGGGCGCAGGACCGGCGTGATAGTTAATGAATTCTCCCTCCGGAAACCCCTCCGTCTTCATGCGCCAATCCCCCAACGTCGAGACGCGCACCTCAATACACATCGGGGCGTTATTCTTGATGGCGGCTTTCCGTATGTCTTTTAGCGTATCGATATAGCGGTAGACGTCATTGTCGTGAAGATGGGCATAGCGGATATTCAGGGATTCGGCGAAAAGTGAAAGGTCGATGGGCGAACGACGTTCACCAATGCGGGTCGCCATGGACCACTCGTTATTTTCCACAACGAAAAGCACCGGCAATTCAAGGCTCCGCGCCATAAGCATGCTTTCATAGAACGAACCTTCCTCCATCGAACCATCTCCTCCCATGACGATCACGATATTCTTTTTCCCCGATATTTTATCTGCCATCGCGATCCCCGTCGCCACGGAAAACTGGTTTCCGAGGATGCTTGAAGCGTAAAGGATCCCCCTCTCCGGGTTCAAGAGGTTCATAGACCCGGAGCGCGCCCCGTTCAAGCCCGTCGACTTCAAAAGATATTCGTCAAGAATGGGCCGCAACCTGCCGGCGCGGGCGAGATTGTAGGCGATGTTGCGGTGCGTCGGGAGCAGGCTGTCTCCTTGCTCCATCATCTCGCTTACGGCAACGGCAATAGCTTCGTGCCCCAAGGCGAGATGGATCGGAACCTTAAATTTCCCCGCCTTGTATTCTTCATTCACGATCATCTGGCTCACGCGCAGGCGGATCACTTCCCCGGCAATTTTTTTCTTCGTATCAGAGCCGGTTGGCATTTAGATAAAGGGCAGGATCGTTTTGAAGCCGGCTTCTATATTGATCTCTGGCTTCCAGTGAAGCATCTCTTTGGCTTTTTTGTTCGATATATTCCTCGCAACAACAGCCGCAGGATCCTTCTCGATGATCTCGGCCGGCTTTGTCTTGCCGCACAGCTTCTCGGTTATGCGGACGATATCTTCAAGCGTGACAAATTCGTCGCCGGCAAGATTCACGATCTGAAAATCCTTTCTTCCTAGCGCCGCACGGATGCCGCGCGCGATATCATGCACGTGCATATAACAACGTCCCGATTTGCGCGACCCGGAAAACGTTATGGCCTCGCTTGTCTTCGCTTCGCTCATGATCCTCTCGACGGAACCCGCCACCGTGAGCGGGCGCGGCCCGTAGATGATGGCGAAACGAAGGACGGTAATCCCCATGGACTGCCCCCGCAAGTACTCCTGACGCAAATTCGCTTCACTCACAAGCTTTGAGAGCGCGTACTCGGAAGTGTGCCCCGCGATGTCAATAAGCGAGGTCTCGTCTTTCACCTCGCCGGGTGCGAATTTCTCGTACACCCAGTCGCTTGAAGAAAAAATGAACTGCTTCACGCCGCGAGTTTTAGCCGCGCGCACGAGATTCAGCGTCCCCAGCACGTTCGTCGAAAAACACTCATACGCCCTGCCGGCGCAGTCTTTATCGCGCGAGAGAGCAGCAAGGTGCACAAGCGCGTCCGCCCCCTCCGGGAAAAGATCGCCGATCTTCGGATCGTTGATATCGCCTTTTTGGAATTCGTAGGGCAAATCGCTGTTCTTCGCGAAATCGAACCCGAAAACCTCAATTCCTTCTTTAAGGCATTGCGCAATAAGCTCCCGCGCGACAAAACTTTCCGAGCCGGTTACGATTATTTTCATACGTCACCCGTGTAATCTTTCATGGTTATGGTATAAAAAATCCCAATCTTTGTCCATCACCGTACGAGTCGTAGCTCAACTACCAGACTTTTTATCCGGGTCAACGGGAAAATAGAATTCTACGCCTTTGTCGATCAGGAATTGATTGTTCGCTAAGATCTCTTTTTTGAAATTCCATGCAAGGAAGTAATAAATGTCCGGCAGCTCGGTAAGCTCCTTTTCGATCGCGATCGGGATGTGCGACCCGGGCGCGTAAAGACCGCGGCGTAATTCGTTTTTCTCAACCAAACATTCTATATGGTCGGTTCCGACCCCGAAATAATTCAGCATGGTGTTCCCCTTGACCGGCGCTCCCATGCCGAAAATCCTTTTCCCCCGCTTTTTGGCATCCTGAAGGTATGCCAAGACCTCCTCCTTCCTCTTTTTTATATTTTCGGCGAACCGCAGATAGGTCGGGAGCTCGTTGATTCCATGCTCCGCTTCTTCATCCCTGAACGCGACGAGTTCGGGCGAGGGGCTCTTTCGCCCCTTGTGGGTGGCGTAGGCGATCATAGAGCCGCCGTGGATGGGCGCGAGATACGCGTCAAATAAAGAAAGTCCGTGCCGGTTCAAAAGCGTCTCGATGTTTTTAAGATTGTAGTACAGCAAATGCTCGTGGTAGATCTGGTCAAACGCCATATTTTCCACGATGCTCTTCATGTACAAAAATTGGACGACGAAAACACCGTCATCCGCGAGGACCTGTTTTATGGCATCGCAGACGGAATGCAATTCTTCGAGGTGAAAGAATACGCCCGCGGCATTGATCACGTCGAATTTCCGGCCTAGCTTTTTCGCAGAATCCAGATTGAAGAAATCGTGGACCGTCGGTATGCCTGCTTCATTCGCAAGCCGTGCGGGCGTCTCCGCTGGGTCAATCCCCAACACATCATACCCAAGCTGTTTGAAGTATTTCAGCTGCGTACCGTCATTCGAGCCAATATCAAGCACCGATTTCTTTGGCGCATTTTTGAAAAACTTTTCGTTAACCTTCTCGGCTACGGATTTAAAATGGTCGCTCAACGTTTTCGTAACGCCGGACAGGTAGGTGTGGTGGCCGAACATGGTCTCCTTCGGAACCGTATAATCAAGCTGCGGCGTCCGACAATCCATGCAGAAAACGACGCGTAAAGGATAGAACGGCTCCGTGCCGATCTCCTCTTTTTTTAAAAAATGATTGCACCACGGCTGGAAGCCAAGATCGATGGCCATCTCCAAGTTCTTCGAATCGCATACGCGGCACCGCTTGATCAGCTGGGCTGGATCACAGACGAGGTTCCGGGGACGGTTATTTTGCACATACCAAGAATACCTTTGGAAAAGGGTAATTGCAACTATTTGCCTTGTGCCTACAGCGGTTTCCCGATCATTCGAAAGATATCCTCGTATCTTTTCTTCTTCGAGTGCTCGCGTATCGTGCGCTCGTAGCCACGCTTCGCTATCGCCTCCCGCTCTTCGGGATGCGCGAGATAATACTTTATCTTCTCCACGAGGTCCTTGTTATCTTTGTAAACGACGATCTCTTCTCCGAGTTTGTAATAATCCCTAAGATCGTCGGCGTCTTTAGTCATTTCCATGGTCCCGCAAGCAGGCACGTCAAAGTGTCGCGACTTTACCTGCGCATTTCTTTTGTCGAGCCACAGGCGCAGATTGCCGAAAAAGTTCCAGATATCAAGCTTGACGCGGAAACCTCCTTCGCCCAAGCTCGCGCGGCGGAAGAACAAGCTCGCGATCGGCCGCCAGCCGAAATAGAACGCCGGCGTATTGAGAGAAAGGCATATCTTGCTCCGGTTAATGATGTCGACCATTCCTTCGTCGCTCTCAATGGGCCCTTCCGGCCATCCCCTTCCTCTCACGAACACGTCCACGCCCGCCGCCCGAAGGTACTGGATAACCTTTTCCCGCGGCTTGCTCCAAAGCCCTATAAAACTCACATCGATGTTTTTCGGCCTTCCTTGAAGCTTTCTGAAAATGCTTATATCAATGCCGGGCTGGTGATGTGCAACATTACGGCAACCCATGCTTTTATATTTCGCAACCGCTCTCCCGTCGTACGTTACGATCCACTGAAAATATTTTCCGAGATGGCGCCCCTGCCGCGCCCACGTCCACGCATCATCTTCGCCGAGGTAGACGAACTGGGTAAAATTCTGGTCGCGCATCTTCCGAAAAAGTTCTTTGCCGTAGATATATTCGTCGACCGCGATCGGGATGCACACATCGGGCACCGTCTTGCAAATGTGGTCCCATAATTCTTTACGCGCGGCATCGAGTCCGTGCGAACTCACGGCTTCGTCAATATAAAAAACGTCCATCGAGTGCCCGCGCGCGCCGAGCGTTTCCCGAAGCGAATCTTCCATTGAATAGATGCCGTCGGCCCGCCGGAGCACCGAGAGCGTCCGCGGATTGTATACGTATTTATTAGTTATGAGCAATATCTTCATCGCATTGCGTGAGAAACCTTCATGATTGTTTTTGTGCGGCTCGCGTAAGTATGGTCCTTGAGGGCGATAGCGTGCGCTTGAGCAGCGAGCCGCTGCCGCTCTTCGGCATGAAGAAGGTAATAATCCGCAAGTTTTTTAAGTTCCTTGCCGTCGCGGAACATAACGACCGACTTGCCGAATATCTTTTCAATGGCTGGCGAGTACTCGCTCAATTGGAAACTCCCGGCAAGGGCGGCGTCGAAAACCCGCTGGGTGATAGTATTGCCGTACGCGACAGGCGTTGATAGGCGGCCGATCTGGATCTTTCCTCCATTGAACACCTGGTTTGCATCTTTATCCGATACGGGTCCGCAATATTTCTCCTTAAGCCAGGGAAACTGGCTCGCCCCGGCCTCCCACCAATAGCCATAAATTTTAAGATCGTTATCTTTGAGGGCTGACAGTTTTTCCGCGCGCTCGGGCCGATAATGCCCGACGAAGGCGATATCGGAAACAAATTTCTGATCCTGCGCCTCCCTGGAAAGCGGGAAGTGCGTCGCTGAACTCGAAGAGAGGGGCAAGTAGGTCGCCTTTTTCCTCGTTTCCTCATCGAAAAGCGGGAGCCACTCTTCATCCACGGAAAAAACATGGTGGAAATAAGGGAAGGAAAGGGGCCACTGGGCATTGCGCGAAGGCGCTTCACCCTGCCAGAGCACAAGCGCTATCTCCTTGTTCGCCCCGAGGGCCTTAAGAAGCGAGACGCCGGGCGGCGTCCAGATAAAAAGAACCAGCAGCTTGCGCCCCGGTTTGTGGAACGATGCGATCTTTTTGAGCACCGTCCGCTCCGACATCCGCCGCCGCGCCTCTCTTACGAAATCAAAAAGGGAAGGCATGCGTTTCCTGAAAAATTGCTTGATAATCTCCACGCGCGCCTTCGCGGCGACCTTGCTGCTGCCCATCCCCCCGAAGAGCGTATTCGTATAAATTATCTCCGCATCCGCGCCGGACTCACGGAAAGCGAGATAAACG
The DNA here is from genome assembly GCA_963768625.1 of uncultured bacterium. GTDB lineage: Bacteria > Patescibacteriota > Minisyncoccia > UBA6257 > 2-01-FULL-56-20 > CAVYIK01. Next base: position 507,940 of record CAVYIK010000003.1, on the reverse strand, counting down.
TCCTTGGCCCACTCGCCGTGCCAATCGGCACCCACGACGATAACTTGAGTATCGCTCATTAGCGTTCAATGATCTTGAGCTCGGGGAACGGCACGATGAACTTACCTCCACGCTTGAAAAACTCTTGCTCGCGAGCCCGGAATTCCCTCAAAAAATGCCACGGCAGCACGAGGAAATAATCCGGTTTTTCATTTCGCGCCTGTTCCTCCGAGATGATGGGGATAAGCGTGCCGACGGTCTTTTTCCCCCACTTGTCCGGATTCCGCTCGGCGGCGGCTCCGATCATCGAATGATCAATACCGAAATACTGGAGGACCGTGTTGCCTTTCGTTGATGCTCCATAGACATGGATCTTTTTCCCGCGCGCGGTCTCTTTTTCCAAAAAAGCAGTCAGCTCTTTCTTTATGCCCTCTACGCGGCGCACGAAATCTTCGTACACTTTCTTACTGGCGAGGCCGAGCTTCTTTTCGTATTCTCTCAAGGCTTCAACGCGTATATCAGCCCCGATAGGGGCAGAAAGGCGTCCCCCTTTCCCCTTGTGCCGGATATAAGTGCGGAAACTGCCGCCGTTCACATCATTCAGCTCAACGTCAAAAACCTCAAGCCCATTTCGCCCGAGGAGGTTCTCAAGCGAAAAGAGGGAGTAATATTCAATGTGTTCATGGCAAATATTCCCCAGCTCGTTCGTGGAAAGCATGAGCGGGAGATAGCTCATTTGAATGATGAACACTCCGTCATCGTCCAGGCACCGCCCCACTTCCGAAACGAAAAGGTTCGGATCTTCAAGGTCGTAGAACATGGCGATAGCGGTTATCGCTTTAGCTTTCTTTCCGGGAAATTTTTTAGCCCATGCTCCATAATTGAAGAAATCATTGATGATCTCGGTCGTCCCTGCTTTGTTGTACTGCGCAAGATTCCTCGCAGGCTCAAAACCGATCCGATTGAGATCGCTCACCCCGTAGCCGCGGAGCAGCGTCCCATCATTGGCGCCGATATCGATCACGTAATCGCCGGTGTGCAGTCCGGCAAGAGATTCGACGGTGCGCGCGATGCCGTGCAGCGCATCGGTCATTGTTTTATTCACGCCCGAGCGATACCAATAATTCCGGTACATCGCTTCATGGGAAACAGTATGCTGAAGCTGCAATAATCCACATCCGCCTTTCTCGGCATTGCAAAATACGACGTCAAGCGGTGCCTTAAAAGAGCGGTCGCCTTCGCTCTCGCCCAAAAAATCGGAGACATAGAGGTTCCCGAGCGAAAGAATTGGGTCAAGGTTTTTCCCGCCGCAGACCCGGCAGGTTTCTCTAAGTGCAATAAGATCCTGGCTCATGTCTTATAATATTATTTTCTCCGCGTAGTCACGGAGGCCGTGATTTTCAAGATCATGCTTGAGCATCTTTTTTACTAATGCTTCGAATCCGGTCTTCGGCTCCCAATGCAATTTCCTCTTTGCCTTCGTAGCATCAGCCACGAGACGTTCCACCTCCGTAGGGCGGTAATAGCGCGAATCTATCTCAACATACTTTTTCCAATCGGTGATGCCTACCTGCTTAAAAGCGGTGGAGACAAAATCTTCCACGCTGTGCGACACTCCGCTGCCAATCACATAGTCCTCTGGTTCCGGCTGCTGAAGCATCAGCCAGATCGCTTCAACGTATTCGGGAGCGTAGCCCCAATCGCGGTGCGCGCTCAAATTGCCAAGATAGAGCTTTTTGTCCAATCCCGCGAGGATCCGCGCGATACCAGTCGTAACTTTCCGCGTAACGAAATTATGGCCGCGGCGCTCCGATTCGTGGTTGAAAAGTATGCCGTTCGCCGCAAAAATACCGTAGGCCTCGCGATAGTTACGCGTCGTATCAAATGCAAATACTTTTGCCGTGCCATAGGGACTCCGCGGATAGAATTTTGTCTCTTCATTCTGCGGCGGCGGCGCAGCGCCGAACATTTCGGAGCTCGAGGCCTGATAAAACCTTACCTTATTACCGGTATCCGCCTCGTAATCCTTTATGGCCTCAAGGATGCGAAGGGTCCCAAGGCCAGTTATATTACCGGTATATTCCGGGATGTCGAACGAAACGCGTACGTGGGATTGCGCCCCAAGATTATAGATCTCGTCCGGCTTGATCGCGTAGATCAACTTCCGGATCGTATTCGCATCGGCGAGATCGCCATAATGGGTATAGAGCCGCGCTCCTCTCTCGCGAGGGTCAACGTAAATATGATCGAGACGGGCGGTATTCAACGATGAAGAGCGCCGGATGATCCCGTGCACTTCGTATCCTTTTTTAAGCAAAAGCTCCGCGAGATAGCTCCCATCCTGGCCAGTGACGCCGGTGATAAGGGCTTTTTTATTCGTTGTGTTCATGACATTCGCTTCTCGGCCTCCTCGGCAATGCTGTGGAGAAAAAGCTTGTGCATCTCCTGGATTCGGGGGTGTTTTTTGAAGGGATGATAAATTCGATGTCGGCCATCCCCTTTGTCTGCCCGCCATCACCACCAAGCATGGCAACGGTCGTGAGCCCCATGCTCTTCGCCTTTGCGAGAGCCGCTATGACATTCTTTGAATTGCCGCTTGTTGAAATCCCAAAAAACACATCTCCCTTCTTCCCAAGCCCCTCTATCTGGCGCTCAAAAATACCTTCGAACGCGACATCGTTTGCCCACGCGGTGAGGACGGAAACATCTGTCGTAAGCGCGATCGCGGGATACGCATCGCGAACCATCTTATACTTCCCCACAAACTCTGCGGAAAAGTGCTGGGCGTCCGCGGCGCTCCCGCCATTCCCTGCCGCAAGCACCTTATGGCCCGTCTTGAACGCAGTAACAACCGTGTCCACGGTTTTTTCGAATCGTTGCGGAAGCGTAGCATCTTTAGCGAGCACCCCCGCAAGCGCCTGCGATTCAGCAAGGTATTCTTTTATCATCGCTATCAATAATGCTGCAAAACAAACGGTAAGTCAATTCCCGCGTCAGATTTTCACCCAACCGGCGGGAATGATATCCTCGTTGATCTTCGTCTTATCGGCATACCAATGCGCGGGCGTGATGACCATCTTTCCCGGATTCGCATTCAGCCATGCGCCCCACCAGGAAAAGGTGCTGTTCGTAATTATATTGTGCTTGCACCGCGACATAAGTTCGAGGTGGAACGCGGCTTTCGGGCCGCGCGAAGCATCGTCCACGTAGGTTGCCGGGAACGGAAGCTTGAGATTCGCGCGACACCATGCGATGTCGTCCGAAAAGACGAAGAACTGCGGGTCTTTCGCACGCCCGGCGATATAGTTCGCCGCGCGGTTGTAGTAAGCGAGGTCGGTCTTGCCCATCAATTGCTCCACGTTCTTGAAGGCGGCGTAATCGCCGCGGCGCACATGGAGCGAAACGGAATTGCAACCCGCGATCTTCCCCGCGAGCGCTTTCGCATCGCCCGCGAGCGGCTGGCGGAACCGGAATGCGGCGCGGACATCGTCTTTTACGTCCGCAAAATATTTTTCGCTCTGCCACCTGCCATATAAAAGGACTTTCCCACGCGCGGCGAGCACGGACGGATCGAATGCGCTGCTCTTTTCGCGGATCACCTTTTTCGCCCCAAACGCGTGCCCGAAAGCGATGCCCAAAAGGTCGAGGCCAAGCCAGGCGCCGGGAACGGGAAACTTATCCGCGAGGCGCGAGAGCGCCGTGAACTGCGGCTCGATCGCGAACACGCCGAGGTCGTAGGCGCGGTAGGAAAACCGGGGCCGCGGGAAACGGTCGCGGAGATGGACGGTGTCGAGGACGAGCTCTGCCCTGTTCTTCTTCGCGAGGGACAGGCCGGCCGCGTATTGGAACATCTGGTTGCCCAGTCCGCCGCGCAAAAAAACAGTGACCATGCTACTTCGCCGTGCCAGCCTTCTCGGCCTGTTCGCGGATCCACGCATACGTCTTACGCATGCCGTCTTCAAGCGATACCTTCGGCGCCCAACCGAGCTTCTCGCGGATCAGCCGATTGTCGGAATTGCGCCCGCGCACACCGAGCGGGCCCGGAACGTGTTTTATTGAAAGCTTTTTGCCGGCGATCTTCATCGTCATTTCCGCAAGCTGGTTGATCGTGACCATTTCCTCCGAGCCGATGTTCACCGGCCCTATGAAATCGGAATCCATGAGCCGGCGCACGCCCTCCAGGCATTCATCAACGTAGAGGAATGAACGCGTCTGTTTGCCGTCGCCCCACATCTCGATCGTCCCGCCATCCGGCGTCTCCGCCACTTTTCGGCACATCGCGGCGGGCGCTTTTTCGCGGCCGCCGTTCCATGTGCCTTCGGGACCGAATATGTTGTGGAAGCGGGCGACGCGCACCGCAAGGCCGTAGTTCCGGTGCATCGCAAGATAAAGGTGCTCGCTGAAAAGTTTTTCCCATCCATATTCGCTGTCCGGCGCCGCGGGATAGGCGGAATCTTCGGAACACTTGGGGTTGTCCGGGTCTTCCTGGTTGTACGCGGGATAGATACAGGCGGAAGAAGAATAAAATATCTTTTTCATCCCGCTCGCGCAGCCGTATCTCAAAACGTTCAGGTTCACCGCCGCGGAGGTCTGCAAAATGTCGGCGTCATGTTCGCCCGTGAAGACGTATCCCGCACCGCCCATGTCGGCGGCAAGCTGATAGACCTCGTCAAACGGACGGTCAAATACCTTCTTCGCGAACACCTGGTCCGAAAGGTCGCCGTTCATAAAATCAGCGGCTTTGCTCTTGTTGAACTGCGACTCTTTCCGGTCGGTGCTACGCACCCAATAGCCCTCCCGCACAAGGCGTCTTGCCAAATGGGCCCCGATGAACCCGCCCGCCCCGCAGACGAGAGCCGTTTTTTGCGGCATAGCCTTACTTGCTCTTGGTATTCGATTTCGCAGCCTTCACGGAAGTCAAAAATTGCGCGAGCGCCGGCCCTATGTTTGAATCCGTCGGCCAATTGGCGAGTATCTTTTGCGCGATTGCCGTCGTGTCCGTCACGTCGCCCATCGCCCGGTACACATCAAACAATCCATAGAGCGGCTGTGGACGGTTGGGGCCGAGTGCTTCTCCCATAAGATAGCTCTGTTTTGCTGCCAAAAGATAATTGGGGTCGCCCGTGTGGGCGAACGCGATCTCATTGATCGCACCTTCAAGATAGGCATCCTGGCCGAAGCTCATGCCCTTCCCCGTGGAAAGGATAGGGTTGTAATAGGAGTTCAAGTAGGCGACGAGGCCGGCAGTTGAAGTCGCATCAATGCCTCTCTGCACGAGGCCAAGGACGCTGTTTGCCGCATTTCGTACAAGCTCTTCCTGCCCGATCGGGGACGGCGCGTCCAACGGGGGCGAGAGCCTATCCTCAAGGTCCTGCAACGATACCGGTGGCTTTGATTGGAAATCCTGCAGCGTTGCGATGAAGGACTGGGCCTTCCCTAAAGGAAGATACGAACCATAATATGCAACCCCCAAAATGGCCGCCGTGACGACTACCCCTATTGTCTGCTTAATGGTTCTGTCCATTGTTGTGTGAAGAAAAATGATAACAGGCGAAAGCGATGAAAAGGAACAGGTTGAGATACATCGGCAGCACATCAAAGATCGCGGCGCCTTGCACGAGATACGCTACGGGAAGCGCAAGAATAAGCCCGCGTTCCAAGAGGGGCGTTGATGCATCGCCCTTCCGGCGGAAGAACGACCAGAAGAAAATAAAGAAAATGGAGAGGTAGCTCAAAAGGCCGAGCGCGCCGGTCTCCGCGAGGTAATCGAAGAATACGCTGTGCGCGCGGTCAAACCACGTCTCGGTGCTCTGCCCGGGGACGAAGAACCGGGGATCGAAAAATTTATCGTATACGGCGGTGAAATTCTCCGGGCCCCATCCGAACACGGGGCGTTCCAAAAAACCTTTCCATGCCTCGCCCCAAACCCAGAACCTGGTCTGGGCCGTGTAGTCGGAAGTGCTTATCTGCAGAAGCCGGCCTTCCGGAAAACTCTGCACAAAAGAGGTATTTCTGAGAGCGAATGCTCCGCCGCCCAAAACGATCACAATGGCCAAAGCGATCGTGGACCACTTTCGGAGCGCACCGCGGCCAGCGACGACGAAGTAGAGCAGGAGCACGAATACGCCGGCGGCCAAGCCCAAGAAAGCGCCACGCGTCTGACTTAAGACAAAGAAGAACAAGAAGATCGCGATGAGAACGCCGTAGCCCCATTGCACGAAGGCGCTCGCAGTGCCAGCCGCTTTACGCTTGACCCAAAGATAGGCAGCGAAAAACATGGAGAAAATAAGGTAGGGAGCGACGTAGGCAGGGTTACCAAGAGACCCCTGGAAGCGACCATCCACTAATTCGTGCCACCAACCAGCGGGAGGTCCGCCGCCCGCATAAGGGCCGATAAAACCCGAGACAACAAAGCTGCCACCGAGGCCGTAGAGGATCATGAGGCCGGCTGCAACAAGCGAGTATTTGAAGATGTTCTGCCACTCCTTTTCTGTTCGCAAGAGAAGCAGCAGCAGGACGAAAAAGATATAGTAGTGGATCATCTGAAAACCGCCTTCGCCGCGTTCATAGTTGGACCAGAACGCCGCATGCATGTCATATGCAAAAAGGCAGGAGAGAAGGACCATGAGGACGAATGCCGAAACCGCAAGGAAGAGCGGCCTCTTCTTTATTGAATTGAAAAGTTCCTTCGCTTCCCCTACCCGCGCTTCAAATGCCCACCAAAGCACAAAGAAGATAAGCGCGAGCTCAACCGCAAACCGGAAGAAATAATCCTTTCCGCCGATGAAGGGGAAAAAGACCGAGTTCATCACGATGACGATCGCGAAGACCGCGACGTAAAGATACCACGTCGCGATACGCTTGAAGGTGATCCCGAAAAACCGCGCGACGATGCCCATGAGCGGCAGCGCGATGATGACGGCGAGCGTGACGGGGTGATTTGCAATGCTATCCATTGAAAATTGAAAGTTGGTAAATTGAAAATTTATCTGGCGTACTCCACGGCCCGGATCTCCCGGATGACATTCACTTTTATCTCTCCAGGATATTTTAACTCGGATTGTATCCGGTTCGCAATCTCCCCCGCAAGCTCGAGCGCGCGGAAGTCGTCTACCTTCTCCGGAACCACAAAAACCCTCAATTCGCGGCCCGCGGAGATGGCGTAGGCCTGTTTTACGCCCGGAAACTCCATCGCGATCTTTTCGAGGTCGCCGAGGCGCTTCACGTAATTCTCGAGTGTGCCGCGCCGCGCGCCGGGCCGGGCCGCCGAGAGCACGTCCGCCGCAGTTACCACATATGCCTCCGGCCGGGCGTACGGATAGTCGTCGTGGTGCGATTGCATCGCTTCGATCACGCGCTCGTCAATGTTATATTTCTTGAGGAGCTTCATGCCAAGGTCCACATGCGTCCCCTCGACCTCGTGGTCGATCGCTTTCCCGATATCGTGAAGGAGTGCACCTTTTTTTGCGACCTCCGCGTTCAATCCGAGCTCCCGCGCCATCATTTCGGAAATGTAGGCCATTTCTACGGAGTGCGTGAGCACGTTCTGCCCGTAGCTTGTCCGGAAATGGAGGCGTCCGACCATCTGCAAGAGTTCCTTCGGCAGATCAAAAACACCGAGGTCCTGTGCCGCCGCTTCGCCGATCTCCTGTGTGCGCTTCGCGAGGTCCGCTTTCGCTTCCTCCACTTTCTCCTCTATCTTTGCCGGCTGTATACGACCGTCCTTGATCAAACGCTCAAGTGCGAGTCGGGCCACTTCGCGCCGGTACGGGTCAAATGAGGAAATGATGATGGCCTCCGGCGCTTCGTCGATTATGAATTCCACGCCGGTCGCGCGCTCCAAGGCCCGTATGTTCCTGCCTTCCCGGCCGATGATCTTCCCCTTCAGCTCTTCGTCGCTCAAGGGAAGGAGCGTCGTCGTGATCTCCGAAACGTGCGAGCGGGCATAGCGCTGGAGTGCGGTCGTAATGATATCCGAGGCCTTCTTCTCAATCTCGTCATGATTCTCCCGGTCCATTTTCTGGACGAGCTGCGCCAGGTCCTGCGCGCGGCTCTCCCGCACGCGGCGGATGATCTCCTCCTTTGCTTCAGCCGCCGAAAGCCCGCTTATTTTTTGCAGGCGCGTTTCCATCTCCGTCTCCCCCACCTTTACCTTGTCCTCGCGGACGCGCATTTCCTTTTCCTGGCCCAGAAGGTCGCCCGACCGCTTGTCGAGCGCTTCTTCCTTGTTGAGCAGGCGCTTCTCGAGCGCGTCGATCTCCTTCCGCCGTTCCTTCTCCTCGTTCCTTACCTCAACAAGAAGCGACGCGGCCTTGGCTTCCGCTTCTGCAAGATTACGACGTATTTTTTCTTCGGTCTCCCCTAAGCGGCTAGCGGCCCAGTATCGGCGGGCAAAGTAGCCTGCCGTTACGCCAACCAAAAGACAGGCCGCCGCGATAAGCGCTGTTGCCATAATGATAGTTAATTCCCGATGTCTTCATTTTTATTAATGACTCTTTAATTACTCTAAGATTAACTCGAAAAGATTGGTGCGTCAACCCTGCCTGGGCTACAATGGAGCTATGGCGAAGAAGACCGCGGTACTCATCGTGCTCGACGGATGGGGCATCGGCGCCGACAACGAATCAAACCCAATCTACATGGTGAAGCCGCAGAATTTCGAGTGGCTGCGGCAGAATTACCCCATGACGAGCCTACAGGCATCAGGGATCGCCATCGGCCTTCCGTGGGGCGAGGTCGGGAACAGTGAGGTGGGGCACCTCACGCTCGGCGCAGGAAAGGTGCTTTATCAATACTTTCCGAAGATCACAATGGCCATCCAGGATGGCAGCTTTTTTGAGAACCCAGTACTCAAGGCCGCCTGCGCTCATGCCCGCGAGACGGGTGGCGCCGTGAACTTCGTAGGGCTTCTTACGAAGGCGAACGTCCACGCGTCGCTTGATCACTTGAAAGCGCTCATCAAAATGGCGCAGCAAGAGAACGTCCCGAAGATCAATTTGCAGCTCTTCGCCGACGCCAAGGACAGCCCGCCGCGGACGATTGAGGGTTTCCTTGCAGAGCTCCCGCGCGAATATTTCGCCTCGCTCATCGGCCGCTATTACGCAATGGACCGGAACGAGAATTGGCGGCTTACGGAGACCGCCTACCAAACCCTCACGGGGCAAATAGGCAAAGTCGTGGACGATCCCGAGCCCATCATCCAAGCCGCTTATGCGGAGAGCGGCACTGAAGAATACCTGCCGCCTATTCGCTTCGCAGACGACAAGAAGATTCAGGATGGCGACTCGGTGGTCTTCTTTAACTATCGCGAAGACAGTATTCGCCAGCTTGCTTCGTCCTTCATACTCAAGGACTTCGATAAATTCCCCGTGCTTGGCTTCAAAAATCTTTACCTCGCCACGATGAGCCACTACGACGATTCTTTTGACGTTCCCGTCATCTATCCCGCCGACAAAGTGGAGACGCCCTTCGGGAAAGTGATCTCCGACCTCGGCATGAGCCAACTCCGCCTCGCTGAAACCTATAAATACGCCCACGTAACTTATTTCTTCAACGGACTGCGCGAGCCGCCTTTCAAGGGGGAATACCGGACGCTCATCCCCTCCGCATCCGGGCTGCATCCCGAAGAACATCCCGCGATGATGGCAAACGCTGTCACCGACCGCCTGATAGAAGCGATCCAAAACAAGGCGTTCGATTTCATCCTCGTGAATTATGCAAATCCCGACACGATCGCCCATACCGCCGATTACAATGCCGCTATGGAAGCGGTGCGCGTGATCGACCGCGAGATCGGCCGCGTTCTCCGGGTGGCGACGGGCCCCGATGTCATCCTTGCGATCACCGGCGACCACGGGAACATCGAGGAGATGATCAGCCCGGTGACCGGCCTCCCCGAAAGCCAGCATGATGCAAGCCCCGTGCCGCTTCATCTCATCATGGACAAATATCGCGGAAGGAAATTCGTGAACGCCGATTCGCTGACCTCTGAAACGCTGGGTTCGCTCGCCGACGTCGCGCCGACCCTCCTTGAAGCCATGGGCATCCCGAAACCCCCCGACATGACCGGCAGAAGCCTGCTCGACCAGATCGTCTAGCTTGGGCGAATATAAAAAAGAGGCGTTGCGCAAACAAACAAACTGCGCAACGCCCTCTTGGCTAATCTTCTGCAATGAACTGTGCGGCCCGCTTCACGCAGGCCTCCGGCGGCTCGGATGTATTGACCTCGCAGACTCCCCAGAGATCGGTATAATCATGCCGCTCGTTTTTGTCGATGAAATAGTGCTCGACGGTCTTGCAACCGCCGCGCCCGCGGTCTTTTGCCGCGATGCGCCGCTCGACTTCCTCCAGGGTATCGTTGAAAACACATCGGATGCCTTTGAGACGGGCACCTGGATGCGCCTTCACGATATCGAGCAGAAACTGCTGCGCTGGCTGCCTGGAATACGTTGCCACAACGATCACCGATCGCCCAAGATTGATGTTGGCCCGAACGGCCTCGTGCATCAACGTATAGGCAATCCGCATGTCCTCGCCCTCTTTCTGCTTCGAAGCCTCCTCGAGCCAAGGATTGGGAACTTCGCTGCGATTCGGTTCACCGGCACCAACGTGGCGCATATCATCCACGTCGATGAGGTGCCATCCGAACTTCTCCACGAGCCCCCGCGCCAATGTGCTCTTGCCTGAAAGCGGGAGGCCGCGAAGCGCGACCACCGTCGGTGTACCGCGGAACTCGGGGATAGGCTCAACGCGCAATGCGCCGACCTTCTCCATGGCGAGTGCCGCGGCGACGATGCTGTTCTTGCCGCCGTGGGGTTCGGTTGGTCGGTCGTTCACGTACTTCGTGAGCGCCTCCCATATCCGAGTCGTTTCGGCGGGCGGGAGAAGCGTGATGCCCTCTTCTTTCTGTCCCGATCCTTCGCTTTGGGCCTTTGTGCAGCCCTCCGCAAGGCAGAAACAGTGGACCATCGGGGTTTTGCCGCTGTGCTGCGAGAGCACGGTGAGCAATCGGACGGTCTCTGCCGTGTAGCCCGTTTCCTCAAAGAGGCACCGACGGGCGACCCGAACGGCGACGCCCTCGACCGCTACGTCATTCTTGTCGGCGAGAGCTGCGCGAAGTTTCGCGAGCTCGCCAGGTTCAAGGGTTTCGGCGGGAATCTGCGGATACTCTCCGATCCCCGGCTGCCACTTCTTGATAGCAATCACCTTCTTGTCGGTCGTGAGCCCGAAAACAACGACGCCATCGGGAAGATCGTACTTCCAATGCGTCATTATTCCCGTGTCATTGTACTCCGTCCAATCCTCGCGTATGACCCTGAGGCCATGCGTGTCCTCGCCTTCAGTGGCGAATGGTACCTCTCTGCGACTGAGCAACGTCAACGTCATAATCGTGCCCTCCTTAGGCGCGTAGTATGTCGAGTGCCGCTTGGTGCAACACACCGTTGGAATAAACCAGATCGGTGCAATTCTCCAGCGTTGGCGGATTGCCTTCAAAATCGGTCACTTCGCCGCCCGCTTCGCGGACGAAGAGGATGCCGTGCAGCGCATCGGTTGGTTTGTTATGGGCAGATACAGCGACCTCGTCAAAGCCAGAGGCCAAGCGCGTGAAAGTCCATGCGCACGTAAGACCGTTGCGCCAAGCTATCGCTTGTTGCAGTCTCCGAACGCGATCGTTGGCCGCTGTCTTGCGGGAAGACCCTTCAAGGAGAAGCCCTGCGTCCTCTATCGTATTGATCTTCGAGACGTGGATCCTCGCGGCACGATCTGCTTCCCACTGCCATGCTCCGCAACCGTGAGCGGCAGAGTAGAATCCGTTTCCGCATTCCCGTTCCTCGGCGGGGATAAAAATACCGCCGAAGACCGGCTCGCCGTTGACGAAGAGAGATACCATGGAACCGGTGAGAAGATACAATCCTCGCGCCGCGTTATTTGATCCATCCCACGGATCGACCAGCCAGAAATGGTCGTGAGGAGGAGGCCAAACGCATTCTTTTTCTTCGCTTACCACTGGGATCTCCCAGTGTCCCCGAAGAAATTCGCGGAGCGCCTCGTCCATTTTCATATCACCCGGACCCACCATGCTCCCGTCAGCTTTCCGCCTCATCGTCTCGCGACGCTGGGGCCGAAAAACATCAAGATGCTCGGCGAAAAAATCCCGGAGGCTTGAGGAGGTCTTCAAGAAATCGATGCCTGTTTCTCGCACTGTTCACCTCGTTCTTATGTCAATGAACCGCAACAAAATGCTTGGCCAATATACCATAAAATAGATAGTCCGTCAATTGCCTGACAAATCTGCTAAAATAAAGGCATGCATTGGCTTTTGAAGATCGCTTTCGTGATCGCGGGCAACGGCTTCGCCTTGTGGCTTGCGAACCAATACGTCCCGGGGTTCGTTTTAAACGCGAACTGGCTCCAACTCGCGGTCATTGCCCTCATCCTTGCCCTCCTCAACTTCATCTTGAAGCCCGCCCTTACGCTCATCCTCGGCCCCATCATCGTCCTCACGCTCGGCCTCGGCGTGATCATCGTGAACGTCATCATCATCTATCTGCTCCCCGTCCTCGCCGATCATCTTGACATGCTTCGCGGAAGTATTAGTATTCAAACAATCCCAGCGCTCGTCCTCGTGACGCTCATCGTAAGCGCCGTGAACTTCGTCATACATCTCGCCATATAAATGATCGGCATCATCCAAATCATCATCGCGGTCGCAATCGTCGTCCTTATCCTGCTCCAGGAACGGTCCTCCGGCATGTCGGGGCTTCTTGGCGGCGACGGCGGCGGGTTTTATCAGGCGCGGCGGGGCATGGAGAAGATCGTTTTTTATGCCACGATCGTTTTGATCATCATCTTCATCGGGATCGCCGTTTACCGGCTCACTGCGCACGCCTAGCGTGCTTGCGCGGGCGGGCATGGACCCAAGCTTTCTTTTTGAGAACTATTTCCCATGCAACGGTTCAAAAAAATATTTTCCGCCCTCACGAAAAGTGAACGCGCAATATTTCTGTCCGCTGCCACTGTCGCCGCCGTAAGCTTCGTCGTCGTCATGAGCCTGTTTGTCGCGCAGGCGACGACGGTCGTTCCCGCCGCGGGCGGGAGCTACACGGAGGGGATGATCGGCCAGCCGGAGTATGTGAACCCGGTGACCGCGGCGAGCGAAACCGATCTGGCCCTCGTGAAGATGATCTACAGCAACCTTTACGACATCGCGGACAGCGTCCAGAGCTCCCCTGACGGAAAAACGTGGACGGTGCGCCTCAAAGAAAATCTCCACTGCCAAGACGGCACCAAAGCTCACTTCGGACGACGTGATCTTCACCGTCCAGTCCATCCAAGACCCCGATGCCGGATCGCCGCAGAACCAAGCATGGCAGGGCGTTACCGTGAACCGCGTGAGCGAGCTCGAACTTCAATTCAGCCTGGCGAATCCTTATGCTTTCTTTGCCGACAATCTAAAAAATCTCTACGTCCTTCCTAAGCATCTCTTTGCAAACGCGCCGCCCGGCAACTGGCGCCTGTCCGACTACAATCTGAAGCCGGTCGGTAGCGGCCCTTACGCGTTCGTTTCCTACGAAAAACAAGCTGATGGAACGATCTCGGCCTACCATCTTGAGGCATGGGACGACTATTCCGGAACAAAACCCCTCATCCAAAATTTTGATTTCCAATTCTTCGCGAACGACAGCGATCTTGTAAAAAGCTTCAACGCGGGGCAGATCAACGGCACGGGGAACGCGGCGCCCGCGGACCTCGCCTCCATCAAACGGCCTTACGACCTTTTCTCGTGGCGCGATTCAAGCTATTACGCCGTCTTCTTCAACCAAAGCAAGAGCTTGCCGCTCCAGGACCCCGCCGTGCGTGAGGCGCTCTCCCTCGCGACCGACCGCAACGCGCTCGTCGCGAACGTGCTCGGCGGCCACGGGCAGCCCGAATACGGTCCCGTCCCGGACAGCGCGCCGTATTTTGTCCCGACCGTCGTGAGCACTTCGCTTGATCTCGCTTCGGAGACCCTTACTGCCGCCGGATGGACGCCGGGCGCGGACGGCTTCCGCGCAAAGACCATACAGAACACCTCCGTGCCGCTCGCCGTGAATCTCACGGTTCCTCAAATTGATTCCCTCACGGAGACCGCGCAGGACCTCCAGAACGCGTGGCAGGCGATAGGCGTACGGGTCAATATCTCGCCGGCATCGCCCACGGACCTTATGAGCGATGCCGTAAGAACCGCGACTATGAATCGCTGCTCTTCGGGAATGTCCTCGGGCCGAAGCTCCGACCTGTATGCCTTCTGGGATTCTTCTGAACGGTTCTCCCCGGGATTGAACCTCGCCATCTATAGCAACAAGAAAGTGGATTCGCTCGTTGAAGCGGCGCGCGGGAACCTTAACGACGCTTCGCGCGCGCAGCAGTTCGCAAACGCGGAAAGCGCGATCGTGAATGACACCCCGGCGATCTTCCTTTACTCGCCGGACTACCTTTATGTGACCGATAAGAGCGTGCAAGGGATAAATGCCGCATTTCCTGCCCGATCCTTCGGACCGGTTCAGGGAGGTCGGAAGCTGGTATCTGAACACCGCGCGGGTACTGAAATAGGGGAAACCGTGCGGCGTTTGACAGATCAAAAAGAGGCATGCTAGACTGAATTTTCCATGACGAACCCCTCCTTCGGCAACGCCGTTTCCTGACGGGCAGGTGGTGGAACTGGCAGACACGCAGCGTTCAGGTCGCTGTGGCCGCAAGGTCATGAGGGTTCAAATCCCTCCCTGCCCACCCAACTAAGAGAAAGAAATGATCAAAAAAATCGAAGAGAAAGAGCGGCCGAGGATACGGCCGCCGGAGATCCGTCCAAGGCCAGCGCCTGCTGCGCCCGCCGGGCCGCGGCCTTCAGGAACCCCGCCGCAGCGATTTTCGCGTCCAGGCGGAGGACGCGGCGGCCGTTCTGGGCGCCCCACTTCCGCGGGAAATCCGGTCCACACCCCGAAAAGCGCGATCAAACCGCGCGAGCCGATGCACGGCGAACCGATGGGAGAGAACGCGGCAGCCGTGAACACGCGGGAACGCCGCGACGACGTCCTTCGCTTCGTACCGCTCGGCGGCCTTGAAGAGGTCGGCCGGAACTGCATGTTTCTGGAATACAAGAACGAGATCGTCGTGATCGACGTCGGCTTGCAATTCCCGGAAGAAGAAACGCCGGGCATTGACTACATCATCCCGAACATCGCCTATCTCGAGAAGAAAAAACAGAACGTCCAGGCGATCATTCTTACGCACGGCCACTACGACCACATCGGCGCCCTGCCACATCTGCTCCAGAAGCTCGGCAATCCCCCGATCTACGCCACCTCCATCACGAAAGCGATCATCGAACGGCGGCAGGAGGACTTTCCGAACTCGCCGAAGATGAACGTGATCATCGTGAAAAACGGCGACGAGATAAAAATCTCGAACTATTTCAGCGCGCTTTTCTTCGGCGTGCCGCACACGATTCCCGAAACGACCGGCGTTCTCATGAAAACGCCCGATCGGCAACATCGTCCACTTCGCCGACTTCCGCGTGGACTATAACGATAAGGACGAGCCGCAAGGACTTGAAGAGTTCGAAGCGATCGGGAAAATGGGCGTCCACACGTTCATGGTGGACAGCACGAATGCCGAAAAGCCAGGCCACTCGCTCTCGGAAAAAACAGTGGAACGAAACCTTGAGGAGATCTTCAAGGCGGCCGAAGGGCGCATCATCGTCGCCACGTTCGCATCGCTCCTCACCCGCATCGCGGAGATCATCAAGATCTGCGAACGCCTCGGCCGCAAGGTCGCGCTCACCGGCTACTCCATGAAGACGAACATCCAAATCGCGCAATCGCTCGGCTTCATCAAGGCGAAGGAAGGCACGATCATCCCCATTGAAGAAGCCAACAAAGTGAGGGACGATAAGGTGCTCATCCTCTCGACCGGCGCGCAGGGCGAATCGAACGCAAGCCTGATGAAGATCATCAACGGCGAACACCGGCACGTGAAGATCAAGCCGGGCGACACGATGGTGCTTTCGTCCTCCATCATCCCGGGCAACGAACGGAGCGTGCAGTCGGTGAAGGACAATCTCGCGCGGCAGGGCGCGATCGTCTACCACTCAGCGCTCGTCGACATCCACTCCTCCGGCCATGCGCCGAAAGAAGACCTGAAGCTCGTCATGAAGCTCATCAAACCGAAATTCCTCGTGCCCGTGCACGGCTATTACTTCATGCGCGCCGCGAACGGCATTTCGGCGCGGGAAGTCGGCATCCCCAAAGAGAACGTCATCTTGATGGACAACGGCCAGGTGGCGGAACTCACGAAAGACGATTTCACGATGACCAAGGAAACCGTGCCCGGCATTCTACGTGATGGTGGACGGCCTGGGCGTGGGCGACGTGGAAGAAGTCGTGCTCCGCGACCGCCGCGCGCTCGCGCAGGAAGGCATGATCGTCATCATCCTCACGATCGACCGCGACAAGGGCCGGCTGCTCAAAAATCCCGACATCATCTCGCGCGGTTTCATCTACCTCAAAGAGAGCCAGGAGCTTTTGGACGAGATCCGCAAGCGCATCCGCGCGCTCATGCAGCGGCTCCCCTCCTACCGCGAAATGGAACCCGACTATTTAAAGACGCTCATCCGCGACCAGATCGGGCAGTATCTTTACACGAAGACCAAGCGCCGGCCGATGATCTTGCCGGTCATCATCGAGATATAGCCGCCGGGCACTCGCTAGTCGCCGAAACTCCCGCAGATGCGGGAGTTTTTTGTCCGTGATATCATCAAAGCATGAAACCAGTGCTTGTTTCGGGAATAAAGCCGGAAGGCCACGCGCACCTCGGCAACTATCTCGGCAGTTTGAAGAATTTCGTTGACCTCCAGAATTCGGGCAAATACGATTGTTATTTTTTCCTTGCCGACCTCCACTCGCTCACGGAAGAATTCGAACCGCAGAAAAAGCGGGTGCAGATACTTGAGCTTGCAGCGGAATATCTCGCCGCCGGACTTGATCCCGCGAAATCGACCATCTTCCTGCAATCCATGGTCCCCGCGCACTCGGAGCTTATGTGGCTCCTCACGACGATCACCTCCGAAGGCGAGCTGCGGCGCATGACCCAATATAAAGACAAAGTGGTGGTCAAAAAGACGGAAGCAAACACA
The DNA here is from genome assembly GCA_963768625.1 of uncultured bacterium. Lineage (GTDB taxonomy): Bacteria > Patescibacteriota > Minisyncoccia > UBA6257 > 2-01-FULL-56-20 > CAVYIK01. Next base: position 490,791 of record CAVYIK010000003.1, on the reverse strand, counting down.
GGACTTCTCATGTACCCGGTTCTTATGGCGGCGGACATCCTACTCTACGACGCGGCGGCGGTTCCCGTCGGCGAGGACCAACTGCAGCATATTGAACTCGCGCGCACGCTCGCGCGGAAGTTCAATGCCCGCTTTGGGAAGACCTTCATTGAGCCGAAGGGGTTGCTCACGGAGACGCCGCGCGTAATGAGTTTAAAAAGTCCGGAGAAAAAAATGTCCAAGTCGCAGCCGGAAGGATGCCTCTTTCTGGATGACTCGCCTGAAGAAATAAAAACGAAGATCGCGCGCGCAGTCACCGATTCCGGTTCGGAGATCGCCTATGAGCCGGAGAAGCGGCCCGGCCTCGCAAACCTTTTGGACATCTATGCCGCGCTTTCGCATAAGGAACCAAAGGCAGTCACAAAGGAATTTTCCGGCCAGAACTATTCGGCGCTAAAGGAACATCTCGCGAAATTCGTGGCACAGCATTTCGCGGAGTTTCGCGCGGAGAAAAAGGCGTTTCTTGCAAAACCGGCCGGGCTCAAAAAAATATTGGAAGACGGCTCGGCGCGCGCTGCGAAAGTTGCCGAGAAAAAGATGGCGGAAGTGAAAGCGAAAGTTGGCCTTGTAATCTAAACCTTCCGTATCGCGATCCAAACCTCCTGCCCGTCTATCTTCGCCGCCGCTTCGGCGGTGAATTTTTCGGATTTGCCATATTCCACTAATTTCGCGCCGACGTCGGAGCGCAGCGCTGTTTCGTGTTTTGAAACGGCGTCTTTTATCTCCGCGGGAAGCGCGAGCATGAGGACTATTTTATCTTTCGGCTGAAGCCCCGCTTTCTGGCGCAACCCCTGGGCCATCCTTGCGACCTCGCGGAGCAATCCCTCGTCGCGCAGTTCCGTCGATATTGCGGTGTCGATCTCCATCTCGTCTTTCAACGCCGGATCGAACACGACTTCTTTCACGTTCACTTCGCTTGCGAGGATATCAACGAATTCCTTAGCCAACCGCGAGGCCGTGCCCTTGATGATGAGCTTCGCGAGCGGCTGCCGCACTTTCACGCCCGCCTCGGCGCGCTTTGCGAGCGCCAAACTCGCGAGTCGCCGCGTCTCGGTCATGAATTCCATAAGTTTCTTCCGCTCGCCTACGGACATGGCAACCTCGGCGCTGGGCCATGCTGTCAAGTGGACAGATTCCTCGGCTCCGGCGCCCTTCAACCGCCCATATAACGTCTCTGCGAGGAACGGCGTGAACGGCGCGATCACCTTGCTTGCCGTAAGAAGCGCGCCGTGCAGCGTCCCGAAGAACGCGGCGTCCTTCCGCTTGCGGCTGCGGCGGAGGTACCACGTGGAAAGATCATCAATATAATTTTGGATCGCCCGCGTCGCGTGCACCGTGTCATATGCATCCAGGCATTTGGTCACCTCCTGGACGAGCTCCGCAGTGCGCGCGCCAATCCACTGGTCAAGGATGTTCTCCGAGGCCGACGCGACGGTGCCCGGCGCGGACTCGCCATGATAGGTTGCAAAATATTGATACACGTTCCAAAGCAGGAGCGACACCTTCCGGTGGGCGCTCTCCACGCCCTTCTCGGAAAAGTTCAGGTTGTCCGCTTGCATGACAACCGAGTCCATTAGATAGAATCGCAAGCTGTCGGCGCCGTATTTTTCAAGCACGATCCACGGGTCCGGGAAGTTCCCTTTTGATTTGCTCATCTTGGAACCGTCCTCCGCGAGGATTGTCCCGGTCGTGACGACGTTCTCGAAGGGCGCCTTGTCGAAGAGGATGAGCGAGATGACGTGCATCACGTAGAACCACGCCCGAGTTTGCGCGATGTACTCGGCGACGAACTGCGCCGGAAAACGGCTCTCAAAAAGCTTCTTGTTCTCAAAGGGATAGTGATATTCCGCGAAAGGCATTGAACCCGCTTCCATCCAGGAATCAAAGATCTCCGGCGTCCGCTTCATTGTGCCCTTGCAGGATGGGCACGGGAACACGACCTCATCAATGTACGGCCGGTGGAGATCAACCTCTCCCGCATCATTCCTGGGTAGCTTTGCGAACTCAAGCTCGCGCACCTCGGCGAAATTAATGAAATCGTCTCCCCGCTTTTCTTTTTCTTCGATCGCGCGGCTTTCGCTCCATCCTTCGGCCGTATGGAAGAGCATCCAGGACGGATAGTCATGGGTGACGAGTAGAATATTCTTCCCCTCATACTTATCTTCGCAATCGGCCAAGAATCCCCACATGCGTGCACGGAGGTCGCGCAATGATTCCCCTCCTTCAGGCCGTTTCTCAAAACGCATCCGGTAGGTGGGAAAAAGATCAAAATATTTCTTGTCCTTGTAACCCACGAGCGTCGGTCCCAAGTGGACCTCCTCCAACCGCTTATCAAATATCACGTTCTCCTCGCCCAATATTTTTTCATCGATCGCTTCGGTCTCCTTGGTACGCACGATGTCTGACGAAATGATGAGGTCTATCTTTTTATGCTTCCGGGCGAGCTCCGCCTTGAAATTCTTGATAGACGTCTCGACCTGCTTCCGGCCGGTCGGCGTGAGATGGAGGAACTTTCTCTCCCCGGAATCGATAATGTCGAACATATTGCTTTCCGCCTGGCCATGCCGCATCACCCAATAATGGTTCTTCCCGCCGCCTGCGAGCTTGGCGAGCTCCTCCGTGCTGCCCGCCACTTCTTCATGATCACAGCTAGCGCATTTCCAGACCGGAATGGGGTTCCCCCAATAGCGATTGCGCGAAATATTCCAATCCGGCGCCGCCTCCACGCTCTTTTCGTAGCGGCCGTGCTTCAGGTGCTCCGGGAACCAATTGATCTCTTTTTTATTGGACTTCAAAAGCTGCGGCTTTATCTTTTGGATATTGATAAACCACGCAGGTATCGCGTTATAAAAGAGCACGTTGCCGCAGCGCCAGCAGTGCGGATACGAGTGCGTATGTTTCTCTTTCTTGAAGAGCATGCTGCGCTTTTCCAAGTCCGCGATCACGAGCGCATCCGCCTTTTTGAAGTATTGTCCGCGCAAGAACTCTGGTGCTTTGTCGTTGAAAATACCCTTCTCATCAAGCATCGGCACGACGGGAAGGCCTTGCTGGATGCCAAGATTATAGTCATCTTCGCCGTAGACCACTGCAGTATGGACAACGCCCGTACCATCCTCCGCCGTCACAAAGCCCGCGCCATAGACCTTGTGGGATTTCTGGCTCTCCATTGCCGCAATTTTATAAAGTGGCACGTATGCGACTCCCCGTAATTGGCTTCCGGGAAATCTGACTCTCGGATTTTGGAAGCCATACGCTTCCGCCCTACTCACGGCGAGAACGAAAGCTTCATCGCCGCGCTCATAAACGCCGTACTCCAGATCGGTGTTCACGGCAAGCGCAACATTGCCAGGCAGCGTCCACGGGGTAGTTGTCCAGGCCAAAAGGAATGTATCCGGTGGCAAATTGAGTCCTTTTGTTTGATCTTCAATGACAATCTTGAACTTCACCGTCACTGACTCCTCGGTGACGTCTTTGTAGCTGTTATCCATCGCGACCTCAAAGTTGGAAACGGGCGTCTCGCAACGAGGGCAATAGAGGAGCACTTTTCTTCCTTCATATACGAGTTTCTTGTCGTAGATCTTTTTGAACGCCCACCAGACGGATTCCATATAGCTCGCGTCCATCGTCTTATAGGAATCATCAAACTCCACCCAGCGCGCGATGCGGCGAACCATCTTTTTCCATTCCGCGGCATACTCCAAGACCATGCTCCGGCAGGTCTCGTTGAACTTTTTGATGCCGATCTTCTCGATCTGTTTTTTGCCCGAGATGCCGAGCTTCCGCTCAACGATCTCTTCTATCGGCAAGCCGTGGCAATCCCAACCCCAGCGCCGGCGCACAAAATGTCCTTTCATCGTCTGATACCGCGGTATTACGTCTTTGATCGTAGACGCGAGAATATGACCGTAATGCGGGAGACCGGTCGCGAACGGCGGGCCGTCGTAGAACGTGAACGGTTTGCCATCCTTCGTCCTCTCCAAGCTTTTTTCGAACGTCTTATGCGAGTCCCAGAACGCCAGTATTTTCTCTTCCTCCATTATCCCCTTAAAATACCAGATTTTTGCCGATTTTCCTATTAAATCTTCTCGGGCGTTTTGATGCCGAGGAGCGCGAGGCCCACGCGGAGCGTTCGTGCAGCGGCTCCCGCGAGCGCGAGGCGCGCGCTGCGGCGCGGCGCGTTTTCATCCTTCAATATGGGAGTGGTCTCGTAGAATTTGTTTGCCGCGACGGCCAGCTTATAAAGATACGTGGCGAGCGTGCTCGTGGAATACAGTTCGCCCGCCCGCTCCACAATGTCCGGGAATTCAAAAATCTTCCGCATGAGTCCGAGCTCGGGTTCCGTGTCAAGTGCGCCAAAATCCGCTTTTCCTGCCTTTCCTGCCTTGCGCAAGATGCTCGTGAGGCGGGCGTAGGTATATTGGAGGTAGGGCGCGCTGTCCCCCGTAAAATCAAGCATTTTATCCCAGTCAAAAATAATATCTGTCGTGCGATTCTCCTTAAGGTCGTTGTATTTGAGCGCGCCGAGCGCGACCGCATACGCGATCTCGTGCTTTTCCACATCGGAGAGGTCCGGACTCTTTTCTTGGACGATCTCCCTCGCTTTCACGACCGCTTCGTCAACCACCTCGCTAAGCAACTGCGTCCGCCCTTCCCGCGTCGCAAGCTTCTTGCCCGCTTCACCGAGAACAAGGCCGTATTTTACATGCTTGATCTCCGCAGCATCAAGGCCCAATATCTTCGCGATGGCAAAAAGTTGTTCAAAGTGGAGCGACTGTTCGTTCCCGACCACATAAAGGATCTTCGCCGGCTTGTATTTTTTGAGCCGATAGCGGAGATTCGCGATGTCGCGCGTAAGGTACAAGCTCGCGCCGTCGGATTTCTCAATGAGCGCCGGCGGGAGGCCCTGATCGTCCAGTTTTACGACGAGCGATCCCTCGCTCCGCTCCACGATCTTCTTTTTTGAAAGTTCTTTGACGAGCGGCTTCATCTCCGGCTCAAAAAAGCTCTCGCCGATCCACAGATCAAACTTCACGCCGAGCGTTTCGTATGCTTTCTCAAATTCCTTAAGTGATTCTTTCTTGAACCGTTCCCAAAGCTTCTTGTTCCCCGCGTCGCCTTCCTCCAATTTCTTGAACTCTTCCTGGCCGCGCTTTTCAAGCTCGGGTTTCGACTTCATCTCGTCATGGAAACGGACATAGAGCTTCTGCAGTTCCTCGATCGGGTTCTTTTTGATCGCCGCCTCGTCGCCCCACAGTTTGTATGCCGCAATGAGCTTGCCGAACTGCGTGCCCCAGTCGCCGAGATAGTTCCATCGGACCACCTTGTAGCCCGAGGCCGCAAGGATGTTCGCAAGCGCGTCGCCGATGATCGTGGTCCGCAAATGCCCAACGTGCATCATCTTTGCGATGTTCGGATCGGAATATTCCACGATCACCGTCTTCTTGGCGCCGATGCTGCCCCTGCCGTACTCTTTTTCTCCCGCAACATCCCGAAATTCCTCCTGTAACGTTTTTTTACTCAACCAGAAATTCACGAAGCCGGGCGGCACGGCCTCCACTTTTTCAAAAAAACCCACAGGAGCCGCCTTTTTTATTTTTTCCGCAAGCGCCTGTGCCCGCGCGAGCGGCGCGCCGCCGCCCGCGAGCCGCATCGCGATGTTCGTCGTGTAATGCCCGAAATTCTCCTTTTCAGGGACAGAAACCTCGGCCGGCAGCGCGCCTGCGCCCAACGCTTTTTTCAATATTTGCAAGATCCTCTTTTTCATATATAGTGTTCTTGGTTGCAACTGGCGGTGGGAGAAGCCGGGGAACTCTACCGGAGCTCTCGGCTCCGTCCCCGGTGGCGCAACTCCTGCCGCCCTTTTTCTTTACGATACCGCAAAACCCACAACCCGCCAAAGCGGGTTTTCTTTGCTAGAATGAACCTATGGAGAACATCGCGGAAAACAAACGGGCGGGATTCGATTACAACATCGAGGAAACCTACAACGCCGGCATTGAGCTCTTGGGTCATGAGGTGAAAAGTGCGAAGGGCGGCCGCTTCCAGATCGCGGGCGCCCGCGTTCTTATCCGCGGCGGCGAGGCATGGCTCGTAAACTCCCACATCCCGCCGTACCAACCGAAGAACACTCCGGCAGGATACGAAGAGGATCGCTCGCGGCGGCTCCTGCTTACAAAGGAAGAGATAAAACGCCTGACGGGCGCGCTCCAGGAAAAAGGACGGACGCTTGTTCCGCTTCGTGCCTACCTCCAAAGGGGTTTTATAAAGCTCGCGCTCGGCCTCGGGCGCTCAAAGAAGAAATCCGACCAGCGCGAGGCGCTAAAAAAGCGCTCCCATGAGCGGGAAATGCGCGCCGCAGGATAAGGGCGTTGCAGACCGACGCCGTTTGTGCTATACTGCAAATATGAAAAAAATATTAATCGTGTCCGCGGGCGTTGCGGCGCTCGCACTTCCCCTCGCGGTGCTGGCCGCAGGCGTGAACCTCTATAATGGAGGCCTCGGGCAGGTTGCCGGAGATATGCAGAATTTCGGCGTGGCGGTGTGCAACGGCGGCGCGAAGGCAGTGACCCAAGCGGTGCCGGTCACGGTCGCCGTCGGCGGCCAAACGGCAACGGTCACTTCCGCTTCTTCGATCCAGCCAAAGGCCTGCGCGTATAGCTATCTCACCTATGGCGCGCTCAGTATGCGGACGGGCAAAACATATTCAGTGACGGTCACCATCGACCCGGTTCGCACGCTCATCTCGAACTCCAATAACCAGACGGTCTACAGCATCACCGTCCCCGGTGCAGCCGCAGCCCTGAACGGAGGGCAGAACCAGACGGCGAACGTCAATGCACAATCCGGCGACTTTTTCTCGATGATAAAAAATTGGTTCTCGAACTTGTTCGGCGGGCAATAACCGTATGAAAGTTTTTATTGCTTCTCCCTGGAGGAACAGGGAGGCGGTACAAAAATTGAGCGAGGAACTCGCGAAGCGCGGCGTGGAGGTATATTCCTTTTTGCAAAGCGGCTCAAACCTGTCCACAGGACTTTCTATCACAGAGGAATTAAAGACCTTCGGCGAAGCGCTCGTGAACTGGGAAAGCGACCCGAACATCAAGAAGATCTTTGACTCCGAGCTTGAAGGCCTCAAAAATAGCGACATGGTCATCCTGCTCCAGCCGGCAGGGCATTCTTCGCTTCTTGAGGCGGGCATCGGCTACGGCATGGGAAAAGCGGTCATCACGATAGGCCCCATTGAGCAGCCGGAGGTGTTCTATCTTGTCTGTCAAAAGTTCTATATTGACGCCGACTCTTTCTTGAGCGATCTCCCCAATCTCGGGGCGCATTAAAAAAGAAAGGCATGGAGAAATCCATGCCTTTTCTGACGGTGATGCTTGTGGTTAAGTGATTTGCGCGTGTCCGCCGGGCACGCTTTTATCGTCGGGCTCGGACCGAAATCCGCGAATCGATAATCCGGAAGGTTTTCCTTGTATGTCCGCCAAAGAGTGCACCCGCCCTCTTTGTCGCACTCTTCGTGGAACTTGATTATTTCTTCCGAGGGAAAGTCCTCGCCGATAACGTATCCATTAAAGACCAGCGCGAACTTTCCACTCGTGAACGGCTGCTCGACGAATTGGTAGTGGTTACCGCACGGTTTCTTGGTCACGTCCATCGCGGCCTTGATCCGCATCTCGTAGTCCTTCTTCGTCGCGGCAACTCTCGCATACTCGGCATCGTACTTATTTACGTAGTACTGGGTAACTTCTATGAGCACGGCGCCAGCGATGACCGCAAGTACGAGAATGGCGAAGCCCATCATCACACGCTTTTCCGCCTTTTCCACAATTCACCTGTTTCTCCGCCCCTCATTGGGAACGGATAAGATTTGGAAAGAACATGCCACACGAGTGCACGAATACAATTTAGCATACAAAATGCACTTTGTCAATGGGCGCACGCCAATGAAGGTTTGACACCCAGATATGAAAATCATAGGATAAGTGCTGCTGCAAATTCACGTCAGGAGGGTTACGTGATACCGGTGAAGATCCTTGTCGACGAAGTCCTAAACGCCCATGCGTCCTATGAGGGCGCAAGAGACGAGAAGGAGAGGGCGCGGCTCTACAATCGATGGCACGAGACCTACAGGAGGGCGGCCAAGTTCAGCAATACCGTGGCCGAGCTTGGAACCCTAAAGGACGTCACGAAGTGCCCGAGCGTTAAGCTCGCGGGATACCTGGAGAGAAGGCTTGCGCATATGGGAAAGATCGAGGCGAAGCAGAAAAAAGCCCTTGCGCAACACCAGCCACGGTGACCGTTCGGAAGGAGACACCCTAAGACCCAGAGTTCGCTCTGGGTCATTTTTTTCCGCACAACCTCTCACGCGACGCTAGCTCATCTCCGACTTCACCGTCCAGACAACCGCGAGGACCGCAGATACGATTATTACAAAAATCCAATTGAAAACGATGGAACTCGTAAGGAGCGTTAAGCCGTAGAGAGCGGCAGCGATCGGGATAGCGCAGATAATAAATGCGAGGATAAAGCTTCCGATCATGGACTTACGCCCAAACCCATTCTACCACAAAGCTTGTCCAAGTTCATCCACCTTTGATATGCTCAATCTATGAAAACCCCGGGCGTCCATGGATGGGACGAGGGCCGCATGATCAAGCGGAGCCCCGTTGTTCTCGTATGGAAATTCGCAATCATTGAGATTGCGGGATTTTTGCTTTATCTCGGAGCCGCCATGCTCGGCAATGTAAAGTATGAACTTTACACGCAGCTTTCTTTTTCAAGCTTTCTTTCCTACCAGATCGCAAAAATATTATTCCTCTCCGGAGCGCAATTTGCGGTCACCGTATATGCGTTCCTTTCTTGGTATTACGAGTACTACGTTATCCGCCCCGGTTCGATTGCTTACGCGCGGGGCATTTTCTTAAAGAAGGAAGGGGCATTTCGGGTGAACAATGCTACGACGTTTACTGCTTCATCAAATCTTCTGGGAAAACTTTTTCATTATGGATCCATCCACGCAGAGACCGGCACATCATCTTTCAACTTAACTTGCATCTCGCGACCGGGGAATTTTATCAACCTCGTTCGGCGCGAGAACAATACTCACGAGAGCACATTCAAGGGAGCGCCTGACCTCCGGCAGCTCCTCTCGGAAAATGAGCACGACAGGCTGGAGTTTAAATCGTCTTTGCGGTTTGACCATAAAACCGGCCAAGCAAACCGCGAGATCGAAAAGGCGGGGATGAAAACGGTTGCTGCCTTTTTGAACTCAAGGGGCGGGCACTTGATCCTGGGGGTAAACGACTCGCGGACGCCCCTAGGCCTTGAGGACGACTATCAAACGCTTCAAAGAAAAGACGCGGATGGCTTTGAAAACCATTTTACTCAGGCATTCAACAGCATGATCGGTCCGGAATTCCGCAGCTTGATCAAACTATGGTTCCACAAATTAGATAGTCACGATCTCTGCATTGTCCAAGTGCTCGCGAGCCCCCGGCCGGTTTATCTCAAAGCCGACAATAATGAACAGTTCTACGTGAGAACGGGGAACATTTCCACTTCGCTGAAGCTGAGCGAGATAGAATCATATTCCCGCTCCCGCTGGCCACGGCACGTGTACGACGATTGAAGCTGCAAGTAGAGTCCATGGTGCGTTATCGGAAATAAAAAGGGCCGGACCCAGAGACGCGGACCCGGCCGTCAAGCGAATACAAACCCTTTACGACTCTTCCGCTCCAACCGCGTTCTGCCTTTGCTGCGTCTCGGAACAGAGCTCTCTTGAACATCTCGCCCGCACTTCCCCCGAGAAAGGCGGTCTATCGATATGCCGACGGGCATCCTCTGCCGCCGCAAGTCTCCTAAAAAGCTCGTCAACCGAGATCTCATCTTCAGTAGCAAGGCGCAGAATCTCTTCTTCCTCATCGCTCGAAACATCTAACCTCACGATCATGTCTGGCCCCTCCTAGGAACTTATATAACAGGAAGGTGAAAATCTGTAAAGCCGCCTACTCCCGAGTTCGAGTTCAATTCCCGCGATGTGGACATGGTTCAGAAAAGTTGGAACTCTCTTGAATCCTATATTTTCCGATGGGGAGAAATCCTACAGAGCCGAAAAATGGCTGAAATAAGCCAATAAAATGGGGCGTCCTGGTACACATGAGAGGATTTGAATATGAGGGCAGAATTAACGAAAAAACAAACTAAATTCGTTGCGTCATATTTAGAAACGGGAAATGCTACCGAAGCGACAGATCGCGCCTATAAGGCCAAGAACCGCAATACAGCGCACGCCATAGGGGCAGAGAACCTACGGAAACCTACGATTAAGGCGTATTTAGAGGCAAGTGCGGCTGATGCGATGGCTGAGGTATATCGGCTCTCTCAGAGGGCAAAGAATGAGGCTGTCCGACTAAACGCCAGTCGGGATATTCTTGATCGGGCTGGCTATTTCGTCGATAAATCGAAACCCCAACTTCAAGATAAGCCTCAGGTAACAAAAATTATTGTCGTTGCGCCGGAAATCGCTGAGCAAAATGGCGTTAAACATGGAACGGTTATAGGAGATATGATGATCGCCACCCGCGCAGAGGAAATTCAAAAAAGCGATTAAACGAAATGGAAGCGTTATGCGGAAATTAACCTCAAAGCAAAGCCAGTTCATTCAGGAGTACATTGAAAGGGGAAATGCTACTGAAGCGGCTAATCGCGTCTACAAGCCAGCGAAAAGGGCTACGGCGCGGGCTATAGGGAGCGAAAACCTAACAAAACCTAACATTCAAAGGACTATCAGCGAATCTCTGACGGCCAACGGGCTGGATGCTGATTTGGTCGTAAAATCACTCGTTGAGGACATTAAAGACAAGCCACAGGATCGAGTAAGTGAGCTTCTCCTCGCCTTTAAGCTGCTTGGATTGACCGATAGGGCGAGACAAGAACAGAATGCCAATAATAAACTACCAATCCCGATTATGTTTGGTAACTGCCCTGAAGATCAAGAAAAAATACAACGGGTATTGCGAATGCTCCAAGATTTAGAGGGCGAAGATTATGTAAGAAACATGCGCAAGCATCTTGTCCGGCCGGAGTATTCGTGATCGGCTATTTCGCAGGCCCTAAACTCCCTAAAATTACGTAATAGAATATCCTTCTCATCGCTTCAAAGACGAGTAGGATTAGCAGATTGCCGATAACGAAAAGTTCTCGAAATTGGTTGTAGGCGAATACCGGCTGAACCTCAAACATTGTGGAACTGAAATCTAAGTATTGGGCTTTTTGATTGTCGCCTTCAAAAGAGTCCTTCGTTCGTTGTTGGTAAATTTCAAATGCGGTGTTGATGGTATCAACCTGTTGGGGCGTCCAATTAGTGATACCGGTGAACCCATTGTCGTAGATAATATCTTGTAATTCCTGTTCGTCGTAGCTGTCGGCATTGGCGACCACCGGAGTAAAATTCCCGCAGCGCTTCAATATCGCCATCGTTTCATAGTCGTTATAGCCGTGAAAGAAACCTATATAGTTGAACTGTCCATTGCTGAAGTAAGATGGATCAATGGAAATGTTGATGCTCGCGGGGCTAAACGATGCGTTACCGAAAACATTGCATTTAATGGTTGTTCTATTTTGGTCGAGCTGCCTAATCCCGCTAGAAAAAATGATGAAATTATAGGCCGCCAAAACAATAAAGAACGCAACAATAAAAATTACCTTCAAAAGTCTGTACCACACTTTTGAGTTCAGATGGGAAAGGGTTTTGTTTTCCATGAAAACTTATTGGCCGTTTATCGCCGATCTGGTCATTGGGCCGCAATTCCCCGTTGCCGGTAGTCCTATAGAGGCTTGGAAGGCGACGAGCGCTTGTTTTGTAAGGCCGCCAAAATATCCCTCGAACACCCCTGATGGCATGACTAGGAACCCGTGCCCTTCTAAAAGCTTTTGTAGACTAACCACGTTTGACCCTGAACTTCCCAAAGAAAGACTGGCAGTAATAGTAAAACCTTGTATAGCAGGAGGCGTAGAGGGAGTCGTGGCAGGAAGCGGCGCGGAGATGGTCGTTGTGGAGGTCGGAGTTACTAGAATGCATTGATTGCTGTGATTCATAATATACCCAGCATTGCAACTGCACCCTTTTATTGGGCGCTGTGTGTCATAGAAGCTATTTGGATCTCGCCCAACGCATTCTTTTTGCATCTCCGCATTTACGTACGCTTCTATACTCGAACTGTTTTGGCTGGTTGCTTGTGGAGCGACGAGTGGCGTTGGATTAAATAGTTGCGCTGACTGTTTGAGTTGATTATTAAGACATTCCTGATAAGCAGTTTTTTGAAGTTCATATCCCTGTATTTGAGTTTGGCATTGAGAAAGTTTCTGATCGTACTCCTGAGATATTTCTGCTACTTTTTGGTTTATCTCATCCGCACTATATCCAAATCCTCGCCAATTGCTCACATTGGTCGCCTGAGCTTCTTGGTTCAGTAGGAGATTATATTGGTCTTGGCTTACGCATCCTGCCGCTATTGGATAATAACAACTAACAGAATTTTTGCATTCGACCACGTCCGTGTAAAATACACTGCTTTGAGTCCAATCGTTGCAAGTTGCATATACACCTATTGCCGAACAATTTACGCCTCCATGAGACGAGCACGCGCCTGATGTAGCCCCAGCGATATGATAGCCTGCAAACCCAAGAATACATGAGATTATAAGTATTTTCTTAATCACGTCTTTATTGGATTTTATTGAGCCGGAAACATAAAGCTCCCAGCCAGCGGTTCTTGCGAACCCATAATCCTTTCGGACTATGACGTTTCAGCGTGCTCTGACTAGGAGCTTTATACGCTGAAACGTTTTTGCGCCATGCCCCACATTACTGCAAGGTTTAGGCGACTTTTATTAAGTTATAACCTGATGATAGAGCCGAATGAGGCGTTTAACAAGGAATCCCTCTAAGCGCTGGCTTTCTAAACATAGTTGGTGTATAATATAGGGGCAACAAGTAGAAATTGACAATTAAGGACACGGGCGCGTTCAGCGTTCGTGTCCTTTTTAATTCACGGGCCGTGAATAGTGTTATCGCCAGAACAACTAAGAACAATAGATGCAGAAAATCAACTCTCCGATCAGGAGCTTCTTGAATTGCGCGACGCGCTTCATCCCATCCTAGAGAAAGTCCTTAACAGGTATTTTGACGAGGCAGGAAACCTATCCTATTCCGGCGACTTGCGCGAATGATTGCGTTTGGTACAATGGTATTAAGCGGTTAGATTGTATTAATAACTATGGACAAAAAGACGATCAGCAAAGTTATGCGGGAAATGGGTAAGCGTGGCGGGCTGGCTTCTGTTGAGGCACGACGCAAGAGCGGGAAGATGGGCGACTGGGCGGCGAATGCGCTCAAAGCACGGCGAATGAATAAAAAAACCAATCATAAAAAGCTATGAGCCAACTAAAGGCATTAATATATTGCCGCGTTTCATCCGAGCGGCAGAAAACCGAAGGGCATGGCCTCGATAGCCAAGAGCAACGATGCCGCCTTCGTTGCGAACAGAAAAACTATGAAATCGAGAAGGTTTTTAGAGATAGTTTTACTGGTGGTGGTGATTTTATGCGTCGCCCCGCTATGACGGAATTGCTTAAACATATAGACAAGCATCCTCATAAAAACTATATCGTCATTTTTGACGACATCTCACGCTTGGCGCGAGATGTTGAGATGCATATTAAATTGCGAGCGGCATTTCATTATCGTAAAACGGAGCTAGAGTGCTTAAATTTTGATTTTGATGATAGCCCAGAAGGGAAATACGTTGAGGTTATTATGGCTGGCAACGCTGAACTCCATCGCGCACTAAATCGTCGGCAGGTTATACAGAAACAAAAAGCTCGAACGGAGCTTGGCTACTGGCCGTTTTGTCCGCCACCTGGCTTTCGACACGTCAAAACAGCCGGACATGGAAAGCTCTTAACGCCTTACGAACCGGAAGCGGCGATAATTAAAACTGCGCTCGAAGGGTTTGCAGTAGATCGGTTTGAAACGCAGGGCGACGTGTTACATTATCTCGAATCGGAAAAGTTTTGCGGCAAAGACAAAATCCATTTCCAGTTGGTGAGCCGTCTTTTTAGCCGCCTCCCAATATACGCGGGCTTCATCGAATATACGCCTTGGGAAGTGTCGCGGAGACAAGGACATCACGAACCGCTTATAGATTTGGCGACCTTCCAAAAGATTTGCGCGAAGCTCGATGGACGTAGGCCGGTGCGGACACGAAAGGACATACGAGAGGATTTTCCGCTGCGGCATACACTCGTAGCGTGCGGAAATTGCGGTCGTCAATATACGGCTTCCTATACAACAAAAACGAAGGGCTACAAGCGGGGATATTATCGTTGCAACAATACTGCTTGCCCTGAACACACAAAAAGTATTCCGATTGGTGTTATCGAAGGGCAATTTGAGACCATCTTGCGAGAGATAAAGCCGAAGCCACTCGTCTTGAAGATCAGCGAAGCGATGCTTTATGAACAATGGGGAAAGCGCATCGCAAACCGTGCCGCAAGCGAAAAGAAGGAATTGGGAGAAATTGTGCGGATTGAGGATGAAATTAAAAACCTCGTTAAATTGGCGAAGCGGGCAAGTAATGATCGTGTCCGACTTGAGTATGAAAAGCAGATTGAAGAATTTGCAACACGGGAAGAAAAGCTGAAAGAAAATAACGATCCGGCGAAGAAGTCTAAAATTGAGTTTAGAACCGCCTTGCGAATGGTGTTTAATTATCTAGAAAACCCATATAGCCAGTGGAAATACGGCAACTTGAGCGATAAGAACCTTGTAATGAACCTCGTTTTTGAGGGTGTGCTTTCCTATGACCGAGGAATTGGATTTAGAACCGCTCCGTTAGCCCTTCCTTTAAGGGTTTTTGAGCATTTTGCTATCTCTAACTCACGGGGTGTGGAGACGGAGGGAATCGAACCCTCGTCTGAAGATACTGAGAATGGGCCGTCTACGGGCGTGTCTAGTGGAACACTAGCAACGTGATTCTGTTTTTCGCGCGCGGTTTAGAATCGTCCACCCCGCGCTAGTCCCCTTATATAAGACCGGACATGGACCCAAGGAACCCGGATCCGCCGATCCCAACGTTACGCGTAAGCGAACGCTGGAGCCGCCTTTTGATTGGCAGTTAGTTGATGCAACGCTTACGGCGTTGCCATCGGCCCGCAAACCCATCCCGCATCCCCATCAATACCAGTGCGTCCCCGTCAGGCCCCCACTATACCACGCCTATTTCTCCTCCACCACCTTCTGCACGTTCGTGCGCTTCAAAAGTTCCGCCTGGAGCCACTCGGCGAGGTCCTTGTCGACCGCCGGCAAAACCCCCTCCGATTCGCTTTCTTCCGATTTTTCCATCTGTTCGCCGGCGGTGAGAATAACGAGCTTGCTCAATCCGAGCATCTGAAACTCAAGGTCGCGTTCAATATCCACATCCTGGATCTGCCGATAAGGCATCGCGATCTCCTCCTTATTAAAAATCCCGCGCTTGATCCTCAGCGCATCTTCACCAAGGCAGAATTTGTAGTTCACATAGATGAGCCATGCAACGAGGAACGTAATCAAAAAAGCGATGACGAAAAGACCGAATACGCTCCAGCTGATTATATTCATATAGCCGGTTACGTCGCCTACAACGGGGATCTTTTTAAGGAACGATTGGTCTTTGACCGCGAAAAGTACGATTGAAACAATCAGAAGTACTGCGGAGGTCTGGACGCGCTCCAGAATAAATATCCAAAGGGTCTTCGGCCCGAGCGTATGATAGGTGTCGGCGGGGACGCCGGGATGGGTTACGGGGGCTTCTTCCATGGTTTCAATCATTATAGCAAGATTAAAAGAACTTTGACGGGCGCCGATTTTCCGCTACAATGAAGGAGTAATAAGTATTCAAGGCGGTCTTGCCTCAACCTACTGCCATACTCATCCCGAAGATCAACAATAAAATCACTGCGCCGGAACTCCGCGTCATCAATGAAAGGGGGGAGAATCTTGGCGTCCTTTCCCGCGAGAAAGCGCTCGCGCTCGCGCGCCCGGAGGAAGGGATGGACCTCATTGAGATATCGCCGACCGCGAAACCGCCCGTGGCGCGGCTTATGAGCTATGACAAGTTCCGCTACGAAGAGGCAAAACGCGAGAAAAAAGAGCGGCTCGCGCAGAAAAGCGGCGGCCTGAAACAAGTGCAGATCAGCGCCCGCGCCGCGCAAAACGACCTTATGATAAAAATGCGGCAGCTCGAGAAGTTCCTCGCAGAGGGGCACCAGGTGGACATCAACCTGCGCCTGCGCGGCCGCGAGAAATACAATAAGGATTGGGCGCGGCTGAAGCTTGAGGAATTCATGAAAATGATCCCGCCCACCGTGGAGTACAAGCGCCTTTCCGAACCACGTTTCGGCGGCTACGGTTTGAGCATCCAGATTGCAAAGAAATAGAGGCCGTGCTACACTGTCCTCTGTTGCACACGAACCATGACGAAGTCACGCACCTCGCGGATAAGGATTACGAGAAACAATAAAATGGTGCGCCGCCCGATGGCGGTGGGCCATTTTCGCACGCGCACGAACGCGAAGTCCATCCGGAACAAGCGCAAAAGCCGTTCGCTCGATTTTTCCCTGAAAACATTAAAAAACTATTAATCATCGCTTGACATGCCGAGAGTAAAACGGGGCACCATGGCCAATAAGCGGCGCGCGAAGGTCCTTAAATATACAAAGGGCTTCCGTTGGGGCCGCAAATCAAAGGAACGCGCCGCGAAGGAAGCGCTCCTGCACGCATGGACGCACGCCTTCCAGGGCCGCAAAGAAAAGAAGCGCATGTTCCGCCGCCTCTGGAACGTGAAGATCAACGCCACCATCCGCGCCGAAGGGATGAACTACAGCAGCTTCATCGCCGCGCTCAAAAAGAAGAATGTGCAGCTTGACCGGAAGATACTCGCGGACCTCGCCGAGCACGAACCGGAAGTGTTCAAGAAGATAGTGGCGTTCGTGAAATAGGACCTCAAGGACGCTGCGGGGGACGCTGCGGCCGGTGGTATTGCCTGCTTCGCGCGCGGAGGAAATCCTGCGCCTGACGCAATACCTTGCGCGTATCGCCGTATTTCTTGCCAATGACGTTCACTGCGTCGTGGTAAAGGAACCATCCGTAGCCGCTATGCTCGCGCGGGCGGATCGTTATCTCGGCCTTATGCGTTTCGGCCAAAAAGAGGATAACGGTGTCGTAGATGCCCTGGTTCCCGATCTTGAAATAGAACCTTTCGTATGCCCGGAAGTTCGGCGCGATGTGGACCTCTGTTTTCTTGATGCCGGTTTCCTCCTCAAGCTCCCGGAGGGCGGTCTCAATGCTCCTCTCGCCCGGCTCAAAGTGGCCCTTCGGAAAGTTCCAATAATTGCCGCGGCGGTAGAGGAGGAGAAATTTTATCCCGTCGCTCGTCCGGCGATAGACGACAAAGCCCGCCACTACCTGCTTCCTGGTAGGAGGTTTTTCAACGGACATGGGTTCGCGCGGAGGGGTCATTTCAAAAATTGTAACATCTTTTCGAGCGGCCAGGCGTTTATGATATCGTGGCGGGTGGCCCAGCCGCGGCGGGCTTGCGCAATGCCATATTCAAGGTAGGCAAAGTGCGCCGGCGAATGGGCGTCGGAATCAATGGACATTTTGACGCCCGCCTCAACGCACTTCCGGATGTATTCGTCCTTAAGGTCCGCGCGGTCCGGGAAAGCGTCTATTTCAAGGATTATCCCTGTCTTTTTGGCATGTGCGATGATCGCCTCCATATCTACGTCATAGGCCTCGCGGCGGTTGATGATGCGGCCGGTCGGATGGAAAAGGATGTCCACGTTCGGGTTTGCCATTGCGCGCTTTATTCGCTCGGTCTGCTCGGCGCGGGAGAGATTGAAGAATGAATGAACCGAGGCGCCCACAACGTCCAGCTTTGAAAGCACGGCGTCTGGGAGGTCCAGCGTGCCGTCCTTCAGAATGTCGCACTCGCTCCCCTTCAATATTTTGAACTTGCCGGCAAATTTTTTATTGAGCTTGTCTATCTCCGCCATTTGTTGCAGGATGCGCTTTTCATCCAGGCCGTGCGTCATCGCAAGCCGCTTCGTATGGTCGGTGACTGCCATATATTTGAGGCCGTGCGCCATGGCTGCCTTCGCCATCGCTTCAATAGAATCCGAGCCGTCCGTCCAGCTCGTCTGCACCTGGAGGTCGCCCTCAAGGTCGCCATAGCCCACGATCTTCGGCAACCGGTGCGTCCGGGCGGCTTCGATCTCGCCGGTCTCCTCACGCAATTCCGGTTCTATATAATCCATGCCGAACGCTTTGTAGACCTCCTCCTCGCTCCTGCCCGCGATCACCGTCTCGCGCCCGCCCACCACTTTAAAAAGTCCGTATTCGTTCAGCTTCCATCCTTTCGTTACCGCGATTTGCCGCAGGGCAACGTTGTGGTCCTTTGAGCCCGTGAAATAATTCATGGCTGCGCCGTAGGATTCTTCGGGCACCACACGGAGGTCAACGTTCAACCCGGGTTTTATTTTCACCGATGATTTTGTTTCTCCGTGCGCGATCACGGAAATAACCTCCGGCATGGAAACAAAAAAGTCCATGACCGCCTTTGGTTTTGGGGAGACGACGAGGATGTCCACGTCGCCGATCGTTTCCTTCCGGCGCCGCGCGGAGCCCGCGACGACCGCTTTCTGCACACCCGGCAGTTTCTTCAGGCTCGCTTCAATGTCGCGGATGCGCGGCATCATAAAGCCGAGCACAAAGCGGTTGCCGGATTTCTTGGCGAAGCCAATGCCCTTCAATATCTTCTCTTCGCTCTTCGCGCCGAACCCCTCGAGCTTCGCGATCTTCCCCGCCTTCGCCGCCTTTTCAAGGTCGGCGAGGTTCCCTACGCCCAGCGTTTGATACAATTTCTTTATCGATTTCGGCCCAAGCCCTTCCACGCGCGACAAGCTGCCGAGGTCCACTGGTGTCTTCTTTTTGAGGCCTTCATAATATTTCACCTTGCCCGTCCGTATGAATTCCTCTACCTTTTCCGCAATGGAGACGCCGACGCCCGGGATCTCTTCAAGCGCCTTTATGCCGCCGCGCGCATAGATATCGGCAATCTCCTCTTCAAGCGCCTCCACCACCCCTGCGGCTTTTTCATATGCCCGCGGCTTGAACGGAATGTTCTGCATGGCGAGGTATTCCCCGATCTCGCGGAGTAGTTCGGCAACGGATTGGTTTGAGACCTTCGCCATGATGCCTATTCGAAATCAAAAGTGTTGTCGTTTTTGAGCACGAGCTTTAGGCGGCTGCCCTTCCCTACTTTTTTCGCGAGGATAGCGCGCGAGAGCGGCGCCTTTATCTTTTCGTCGATCACGCGGCGCAGGGGGCGCGCGCCGAACGCGGGGTCGTAGCCGAGCTTCGCGAGCGCCGTTATCGCCGCCTGGTCAAAATCCAGGAATATGCCCTGCCCCTTCACGGTTTCCGCGAGCTCTTTAAGGTTTATTTCCGCGATCTTCCCGAGCTGCGCCGTCTCAAGGTTTTTGAAAATGATTATTTTGGAGAAGCGATTTAAAAGCTCCGGTTTGAAGACGTCCACGAGGCGCTTCTTCAGATATTCGGCGATGTCGGCCATTGACTCCCCCTTTGCGAGCGATTCATTAATGATGTCTGAATGGGCGTTTGAGGTCGCAATCACGATCGTATTCGCAAAATCCACCGTGCGCCCAAGATTGTCGGTGAGCCGCCCGTCGTCAAACACCTGGAGGAAAAGGTCTAAAATGTCGGGGAATGCTTTCTCGAACTCATCAAGGAGGATCAAGCTGTACGGCTTTTCGCGGATGGCGTCCGTAAGCACGCCGTGCGTGGCGCCGTCCGGCGACCCGATGAAACGGAAGAAGCTCGTCTTGTCTTGGTATTCCGTCATATCAAACCGCGTCATCATTTTTTCCGAACCGAACTGCACGCTCGCGAGGATCTTCGCAAGCTCGGTTTTCCCCACGCCGGTTGGCCCCACAAAGAGGAAACTTGCGATGGGGCCGCCCTTGCGGGCAAGGCCGCTCCGGTACTCGCGGAGCGCTTCCGCGACCGCCGCGACCGCTTCTTCCTGATCCACGAGCCGCTCATGGATGATGTCCTCCAAATGCAGGAGCTTCGCGGCTTCCTCGCCGCCTGCCTCGCGCAACGGCACGTTCGTCTTTGTTTCCGCGACCGCCGTCACGCGGTCCGCCGCAAGCGTCTTTTCACCGCGCCGCTCCGCATCCACGAGCGCGCTCTTCAAAAGCTCTTCGGCGCTTGAAGGCAGGAACTTGTCCCTGAAATATTTCTTTGCGAGCGTGACTGCGCGCTTGATCGCGCCGAAGCTTATCGTAATGTCGCTGGCCGCGCTCAAGGATCAAGCTTTCGTAGGCCAATATTTTCTCCGCTTCGGCTTCGCGTCACTTCGTTCACGCGGATAACCTCAAAGACCCCCACGAAATCGCTCCGCGGCTCCACGAGCTCCTTGAACTCTTTCGGATAGGTCGCGCCGACGATCGGGAATGCATTATCCATGATGATGGGCATCAGAATATCCGCGGCAGAAAGATACGCAGTGCCGGAGGTACGCACAAGATTGTGGATATCCGGAATATAGAGGATGACGTTCCCCGCCATGTAGATCTCCTCCACGATCTTCTTGAGACGCGCGGAGAGCTCGTCCGGCGGCGCGCCCGCGACGAGGTTCTGAAGCTCAAGCGCCACGAGCCGCTTGTCAAAAAGCGCTTTCGGCACGTCATCCTTCGTGAGCGCGAACGCAAGGTGGCTGAATGATGGATTCCTTCCCGATGCCCGGGTCGCCGACGAGGAGAGCGTTCGGATTTATAGGACGTGCGAGGGTTTCGACGAGTCGTGCATATTCGGCATCGTGCCCGACAAGGAAGCCCGATTCCCGCTCGCGCGCAAGATCGGTGAAGTCGGTGCAGTAGCGATCCAGGGTGGGCGTCGGGCGCGAGGTCCAGGCGCGGTTCATGATCCGGTGCCGAATGTGCCGGTTCGATTCAAAGATGAACCCGCCAAGCGAGCGCGGCAGGCTGCCTAAGAGGTGCCGCTCCGCGGAGAAAATGAGCGCGCGCGCAAGGTCGCCCGCCTCTATGGAGAAAACGTTCAAGCAGCCGCTCCACGCCTTCCGATTTCATCTTGGCGAGCGCCGAGAAAAGGTCGCTCGGCTCAATGAAATTATGGCCGGCGGCGAGCGCTTCGCCGAACGCAGCCACAACGAGCGCCTCGGCGCTCTTTAAATACTCTTCCCGCGAGACGGCTGACTCCGGCGCCGACTTCGCAGAGAAATTCGTTGAGCTTCGCCTTGAACTCTTCGGGCTTCACGTCAAGGCGGCGCAGTCCCTCGTCCATGTGTTCGCAGCTCCATCAGCCGTTCGGTGACGCCGAGGAAAAAATCCTGCCGCGCGACGAGGCCGCGATCAAACGCCCGGCTCAAGGCGGAAAAGGCGGATGGCCGCACGATCCGCGCGAGGTTGATCTTCCCGTGCGAGGGCAATTCCGCGATAGGCAGGTCCGCTTCGCCACGGTGCACGAGGAGGTCTAAAAAAAAGAGCAGGAGAAATATCCCAAGATACTTTATGGGTTGCACCTCCGACAGGAGGAACGTCACTGCGGCGAACGCGAGGACAAGGTAGGTGATATAGCTCACGACGCGGACCGTGAACCTCCCCGCGATCGTCATCCGGAGCCGCGGATCGTCAAAATACAATTCGTAATCAGAGGCCTTTTGCAGCATAGAAAATGATGATGGCGGGCGTCGCGAGCCACGCAAGATAGAAGAGCAAAAAGAGGGCGACTACCACGAGGTAAACCACGACGCCGATCAATATCCTCCCCGACCGGAAAATGACGCCTAAAATGCGCCCGATCACGGTGTAATCGCTGTAAAGCGGCTGGAAGAAATAGCGGATCGTGATCTTTAATCGCCAATGACCGATCCGCCGACTCGAGCGCCGTGATGAAGCGATGCCCGATCACGCGCGAGCCGTCAATGTACCAATGGTGGAAAAAATCGACGAGGCGGTAGAAGAACCTCTCTAAAAGGTAGATCGGCGCAAAATCCATGCCTTAATGATACCTCAAAACAAGCCGGGCTGCTTCGGTTTTGCGGGTTTTTTGGCCACGGCGGTCACGACAGACGGAGGCACTTCGGGAGCAAGCTCTCCTTTCAATATCTTCGGGAGCTTTTTGAAGTCCTCTTTAAGCACGCCCATCATTTCCACTGGCGAGCGGAGAGCCGCGGCCGGATGATAGAGCGGGAAAATAATCCTTCCTCCGATCGTGAGCACCCTCCCGTGGTCGCGCGTGATCTTCGCATCGGGGAGGAAATAGTTCATGGAAAAACGGCCGAGCGTGACAATAACCCTTGGATTCATGATCTCTATCTGCTTCGTAAGATATGGCTTATATGCCTCTATCTCGTGAGGCAGCGGATCGCGGTTCTCCGGCGGCCGGCGTTTGATGATATTCGTGATATAGACGTCCTCGCGCTTCCAGCCGATGCCCTTTATGAGGTCATCTAGGAGCTGCCCCGCCCGCCCCACGAACGGGCGCTTTAATTTGTCTTCGTTGTAACCGGGCCCCTCGCCGATGAACATAACGTCGCAGTTGATGTTCCCCTCGCCGAAGACCAGATTTGACTCCCGAAGCGGGAGCGCGGCGTCGGCAATGAGTTCGGATTCCAGCTTTGCGAGTTCGGCCTGTTTGTCCATATAGGACATTATACCGCAAGGCGCGCTTAAAGAAGATTTAATGCCCCATATGGCATGATGCGTCGGTGATAAGATACACTGACCATGCTTTAGCGCGACTGAAGGAAAGAGGGATCACTAAACAAGAGGTTGAGACAGCGCTCTGCGAGGGCGTACAAGAAGATGCTGGCAATGGACTCCGGAGGTCTATTCATAGAAACCAAAAGGGGACATTGATCGTTATATACAACATGAAAGGCCCCGAAAAAACCATTATCGTTACGACATATTGGGAATAAATACAATTATTATGAAAATAAAGTACGACCCCAAAGCAGATGCCCTTTATGTTCGACTGAAACAGGGCAAAATATCGAGGACGAAAGGCGAAGACGGCCACCTTGCTGACTATGACCAACGGGGTAACCTTCTCGGATTTGAGATTTTGAATTATTCAAAGCAGGGGTTTCCCCTCACTGAACAGATCAAGTTGGCCATCCAAAAAGCATAGGTCAGCGCGACGACCCTCCTGTATGCAAAAAAACAAATTATATGTGATTGGCGGAATGTCTAGAGTGGGCAAAACTTTAGTTGCCCTAAAAATGAAGGAGAAGCATAGCTGCCTTGAGATATTATCGGTAGACCGTTTCCGTCCTGGCGGCAATGACAATCAAGGCTGGCTTAACCTTGTCAATCACTTAAAAGAGGGCACGTTTAAATCAGAGGTGGTCATTGAAGGCAAGGCAATTACTCCCGAAGGTGTTCGCGACCTAAAATTAGAAAACTTTGTATTAGGAAATGTTGTGTTTGTTGGATTCGGCCGCGAATCTCATGCGGATGCCATACTTGCCTATGCCTACAAAATAAAGGACTGGGTTTTTAATGAAATACAAGCTGGGCGTTATACGGAACAAACCATAAGAAGTTGGATGACAACTGGTATCCCCGAGAGCGAAGATCTTAAGAAGAGGGCTGTTAATAATAAATTCGGATACTTCGACATAACAGACTTCCCCACCTTTGAAGAATATACAGAAGTAGTTAGCGATTACTTACTTAGTTAGCAAGGTCAGCTAGCAAGATTGCTCGAACATCGTTGCGTGCTCTCCGACGTACGAGCCCCCGTGAGGAATTTCACTGCTCGGCGGCTTCGCCGCCTGCGCTTTCGGAACCCTCGGTTCCAAACAACCCTCCTACACGGGGAACCGCGAGCGGTTCCCCGACCCCCTCCGTCGTTCAATTCCTCTCAACAAGAGATAGCACAGGCAAGGCAAAAGGGCTCTGGGAAGAGCCCTTCTTAGTACTCTTCCCAGAGCCCTTTTGCCTTGCCTGTGCCCCCGTGAGGAATTGAACCTCAATCACCTCCTTCGGAGGGAGATATTCTATCCGTTGAACTACGGGGGCAACGCTTCTAATGTACTACGAAACCATAGAGCGAGTAAACGGCGGCGGCCACGAATGCGGTGGCGATGAGGTCAAGAAAGAATTTCTTCGGAGGCGAAAGAGAAAGCACGCGCCGGCCGACGAAGATGATGAGCAGGTACTGCAAGCTGATGAAAAGCCCACCAACGAGGCCAATGATGATTAGGAAATTGTTGAAACCGAGGAGGACGAGTGCGGGCGGCGCGAATATGATGAGCGAACGGGCCGTAAATTTATTCCAATGGAGATCTTTCTCGAGCGAGT
Organism: uncultured bacterium; assembly: GCA_963768625.1. Taxonomy (GTDB): domain Bacteria; phylum Patescibacteriota; class Minisyncoccia; order UBA6257; family 2-01-FULL-56-20; genus CAVYIK01. Next base: position 466,299 of record CAVYIK010000003.1, on the reverse strand, counting down.
TCCTGACCTCGCGCGAGATAGGCAGATATACCGTCGCGACTGCGAGCAGACCGAGGATGGCGACAATTTCCTTTTTCCAGAGCGGCCAGGCCACAAGGCCGGAAACGGTGTCGGACGTTACGATCGGCGCCGAACCGAGGATGCCGGCGGCGAAGAGCAGATAGAGGGCGCCCGCGAAAAAGGTTCCCAAGACGAGAGGGCGCCACGGATCTCTTTTTTCGCCGAATTTCTTTCGCGATTCATAGGCGGGCTCCACGCCCGTCCACCCTGCAAGCGCGAAAAGCACGGCGCCGAAAGGAAGGAACAACTTTGCGGCATTCAGTGCGGGAACGCCCGCGAAGGTGATGTTCGGCCAGGCGGTCGCGAATATTAAAACGATGACGGCCGAGGAACAGGCGACCCCCACAAGCTCAAGGTCCACCACTTTCCGGTCGCCGAGGAGAACGGGAAGCGATATGATGAGCCAAAAGACGAGGAAGGCGACACCGGGCACGGCCGATGGGACCGCAAGGCGGATGAACTGCGTCCCTAAAATAAGGTAGGCGACGAGCGTAAGGAGCAGGCCGAGGACGATCGCGACAAAGCCGATCCAAAATCCGCTTCTGCCGAAATACTTTTCCGTGAGCCCAAGGAGTCGCTCTTTCTCGCCGATCTTTTCAAGCGTTTTCAGGTACACTACGTGCGCCACACCCACAAAAATCCCGAGAACGACCAGATAAAAAAGTCCGGCGACCCAGCCGGCTTCATAAAATACGAAGGGCAGCGCGAAGACGCCGTCCCCTATTGTGGCCGCTGCGACGATCGCCGCAGTCCTCATTCAACTGCGTACACCGAATCCCCCTCGCGCACCTTTCCCTTCACCTTGATGCCGACCTGCTTGCCCTTTGGCGCCGAATCGATCGGCGCGTGGTCCAACTGCATGGATTCCGCCACCTGCTCAAAATCCGTTGTGGCGCCTTTGAATGCGAGCTTTGTTCCCGCAGGCACCGCTTTATTGAATTTCACGATGGCGACGTCAATATTGCTGTAGAAATGCGTGACCTCGCCGATCGGCTTCGGCTCTTTCTTGGCCTTCTTCGCCTTCGGCGCCCCGGCGGTCTTTTTCGCTTTCGCCTTTTCCGGCATGTTGTTTATAAAATTATCCGCGGGCACGGCGCGCAGACACCGCGTAATCGTCCGAGTCCAGCTCGGCCTCCTCGGCCTCTATGAGCGCGACCACCTTATCAAGGAGGCGCTCGGGATCGGATTCAAAAACGGTCTTGCCCATCCCACGATGCGACCTTTCAAGTATCTCTTGAAGCATATCGCTCATCCCGCCGGTTTCCGTAAGGACCCCCTGTGGCTTCTGGTCCTCAAACGCGATCGTGAATTCGTTGAGCGTCCCCATACGGCCGGAAATAGTAATCACCGCATCCGCGGAACGCATAAGGAGAAGGTTCCTCCCCGAATATTCAAATCCGGTGTAGATGATGAGGTCGTGGTAATCAACCGGCAAGTGATAACTTTTTACATGCGCCGCCTTTGAGGCCGCCGGCGAAAGACCGATCACGATGCCGCCCGCCTCCTTCGCGCCTTTCGCCGCCCAATACGGGATGCCGGTCGTAGCGCCCGTGACGAGGATCATCCCGCGCTCCGCGATGAGCCGGCCGATCGCTTCGGCCTTTTCCACCGTGCCCGGCGCGCGGTATCCGTCACCGCCGACCCGGAGACGCAGATCTTATATTTCAAGTGATACGTGGTCGCTCTTCCACCGGTTTTCGCATCGTCTTTTTTCCTTTTCCTTCGGCATGCTTCTATAATATCACGGTTTCGCCCGGTTTCGGCACTTCGGCTTCGACGGCAAAATCGTCCACGATCTTCCGCGCAAGGGCGCTCGCTTGACTGTTCCTCGCCCTGCACCACGAATACCTTTTTGAGCGAATGGCGCATGGGCGTGAGCCATGCGAGGAGCAGCGGCTGGTCCGCATGCGCGGAATAGCCGGGGATGTTCACCTTCTTGCATCGCACGGGCACCTTTTCGCCAAAGATGCGCACCTCCTTCGCGCCGTCCATAATCTGCGCGGCCGAGCGTTCCCTTCGCCTGGTAACCGATAAACAAAATCGTGCTCTTCGGATCGGGAAGATAGCGCTGCTCATGGTGCAGGATGCGCCCGCCGTTCGACATGCCGGAACCGGCGATCACGATCTTCGGCGGCGGGACGTCGTTGATCTCCTTTGACTGCTCGGTGGTGAGCGTGAGGCGCAGGCCGGGGAAGTTCAGGATGTCCTCGCCGGACTTCGCGATGTGCTGCGTCTCGGCGTTGAAATAGCTTTCATATTTTTTATAGACCGCGGTGAGCTTGATCGCGAGCGGGCTGTCGATGAATACCGGCACGCGCGGGATGCGGCCCCCCTCGAAAAGCTGGTGCAGGTGATAGAGCAATTCCTGCGTTCGCTCCATCGCGAACGTCGGGATCATGAGCGTGCCGCCCGCCTTCACCGTATCTTCCACGACGTCCTCCAGTTGTTCCTCGCGGCCGGTCAACGTTCTCGTGCACGCGGTCGCCGTAGGTGGATTCGATGAGGCAATAATCCGCCGCATCAATCGTGTTCCGTGGGCTGGATGATCGGCGCCGGTGAATTGCCGAGATCACCGGAAAAAACGATCGTCTTCCCTTCTGCGCGTACTTTTATGATCGCCGAGCCGAGAATGTGCCCCGCGTCAAAAAGTTCCACCGTGAAAGGGCCTACCTGCGACCGGCGCGTGGTAGCGCAGCCCTTCCCAATGCTGCCGCGCCTGCATGATATCCTCCGTCGTGTAAAGCGGCGGGCGCTCTTCGCGCTCCGCCTCCTGCTCAAGAATATGTTCCGAGTCAAGGAGCATCAATTCCGCAAAATCCTTCGTCGCGCGCGTGGAATAGATCGTTCCCTTGAAACCCGCCTGCACGAGCGACGGCAGGCGGCCGGTATGGTCAAGGTGCGAGTGCGTGACGAAAACGGCGCGTAATCTCCTTCGGATCGTACGGAAACGGCTCAAAATTCTCCCGCTCGGCGTAGTGGCTCCCCTGGTGCAGCCCGCAATCCACCATGATCTTCGTCCCGCCGGATTCAAGAAGTAGTTCGATCCCGTCACCTCGCCCACCCCGCCGTAAAAAGTCAATTTCATACGGTTTATTATATCAGTTTGTTATAATGAAAACAGTATCGCGACTCTTCGCCAATGAGGAGGCACCGGCGAACTTGAACCACGAACTGAACTTCAACCGTCAGTACCAAGCGAAGCTTCTTATGCCCACGAGGCCAACGGAGCCTCGAGCTCCCAGGGATAGCCCCCTAAAACGTGGCGACCGACGTCGTCCAGGAGGGAGGTGGAACCGAACATTCACATCTAATGAAAAGTCTCCTATTCGGCTCGATGACTGGCATCGGCCCAACCTACTGCTCCAAGTAGGTTGGGCTTCTTTTTCTCTAAGAGCTTCTTCAAAAACCCGCCGTTCGTTCCATGGCACTTTTTTGCCGTGCGCAACGTGGATCCAATCTTCGCTTCCCTTGCCGGTGCCGATCATGACGTCGCCCGGGCGCGCAAGCGCGACCGCTTTTTTTATCGCCTCCCGGCGGTCAAGCACTTCGTGCACATTCGCAAGTTCCGGATCGCCACCCAGGATGCCGGACCGAATCTCCTTCACGACAACTGTCGGATCTTCATCGTAAGGATCTTCATCCGTAAGGATGATCTCGTCGCAATATTCCGCGGCGATCTTCCCGAACTGGGGGCGCTTCCATTTATCGCGGCCGCCGCCCGCGGCCCCGAGGACGCAGATCAGGCGGGGCGCCGGATAGTTTCCAGTAGGGCGTGGGCTTCGCGGCCTTGTACGCCGCCTCAAGCGAGTCGGGCGTGTGCGCATAGTCGACAATCGCGGTGTAGGGCCCCTCTTCAACGAACTCCATCCTCCCCGGAACGCCCCGGAAGCCCGCGAGCGCTTCGCCGATCGCGGAGTCGCCTATGCCAAGCTCCCTTGCGATCGCGACGGCAACGGCGATATTTTCCTCATTGAACCGCTCAAGAGGAACCTGAAAGCGCTGCCGGAGGCCGAACGGACGGGCTGCAGGCGAGGAAGATAGTTCCGGAGCCAATCGTCTTCGCGCGAATACGATAGGGTCTTTTCGTCTGCCGAGCGCCGCGGCGAAAAAATCGAATTGTGCGTCGTCGCGGTTCAAAAACACCTTGCCGCCTTTTTTAATGACGTATTAGGAAATCCAGCTTCGCTTCCGGTAATTTTCAAACGAGCCGTGGGATTCGATATGCTCCGGCGCAAGATTTGTGATCGCGCCCATGTTCCAATCAATGAAACGGTGGCGGTGCTGCGCCACCCCTGCGAGGTCACCTCGATAAGCGCATAGCCGCACTTCGCCCGTACCGCTCGCGCGAGAAAATCCTGGATATACGCCCTGCCCCGGCATGGAATTCCCTTTCGGATTTTTCTGGCTCTCGTCGCCGATCTTCACGCGGAGCGAAGAAAGAAGCGCCGTCCGCTTGCCCGCCGCCTCAAGAATTGCATTCAAAAGTTCGAGCGTAGTCGTCTTCCCTTTGGTGCCCGTGACGCCGATCACGAATATTTTCCTGCTCGGATGTTTGTGCGCCCTTCGCGCCGAGCCACGCCCACAGAAAATGGTACGTCGACGGGCCGCCCGGGAGATTATAGAAAAATTGGACGAGGGGGAATTTTTTCCTTCTCCATGATTTCGTTTCCCGAGGATCCCGAGCGCGGCCTTGAGCCGCTCTTCCATGCTCACGCAGCTTCGGGTCAACCTTCGCGAGCGCCGCGCGCGCTTCCTCGCGCCGATAGCCAAGGCCCATGAGCGCCTCCAACAATGTCCGCATCTGTCTTCCATTTTTTCGACGATCGAGCCCCGATTTCGCCGATTGCACTTTTGTTTTTAATTCTACGATGATCCGCTCCGCTGTCTTCCGGCCGATGCCCGAGGCGCGCGTGAGAAGGTCCGGCCGGCCTTCTTTGATCGCGGCGGAAAATTCGTCGAGCTTGCCACGTCCAGGATCGCAAGCGCCGATTTTGGCCCGACGCCCGAGACCGAGATGAGCATCTCAAAAAACGTAAGTTCCTTTTCGTTTAAAAAGCCGTAGAGGTCCAGCGCGTCCTCACGCACATGCAGGTACGTGAAGATTTTGACCGCGGCGCCCGGTGCGGCAAGCGCCGCGATCGTCCGCCCGCTCTCGCGACCTTCAATCCCAGCCCTCCCGCTTCAATGACGGCGAAATGGTCCGATTTCAAAGCCAATTTTCCGGAGACGCTGTAGAGCATGATTTCATTATAACGTCTTGCGCTTTTTTTCAAATTGAGTATACTGCCCTATATGCCAATCACTTCATCAGCGAAAAAGGCCTGCGCCAGAACCGGACGCGGCACGCGGGGAATCTGGTCAAGAAAGAGAATATAAAAAGGTGGTGAACTACCGCAAACTCATCGCCGCAAAAAGCGTGATGAAGCACGGAAGTGTGCCCCGTGGTCTTTAAGGCCCTCGATAAAGCGGCGAAAACGAAGGTGATCGAAAAGAACAAAGCATCGCGCCTGAAATGCGGCTTGCGCAGCGCAGCACGAGGTCAAGCAAAACTTCTTCGTATTCCAGCTTCCCGGACTTCACCGCAAGGTCATACTCCGCCATGCGCGGGGTTTTTTCGCCGGCTTGCGCAGCTAGAATATTGAATATTTTTGGCGGCGGGTCGTTCGATGGCGAAAAAGTTTCTCAAGCGCGTACAGGCGGGTCCGCGCGTCAAAGCTCTTCATGCCGTTCAGAAGCCCCCAGTAGTTCGGCGCGGCCTCAAGGTCAAGCACTCCAGGTCCTTTTTCTCGATCGTCGCGCCACGCCGCTGCCCGCCGCAGCGAGCGCGCTCAGTTTCGAGCTCCGTCACAAGCGCCCATGAGTTTCCCTGGTAAACCGTCCCGAAAACTGCGCGGCGGCGTCGGCAAGCGCGAACACCACCCTTTTGCCTCCGTTTTATGAATGCGTCCACTCGGCGCCCTCAAGGTTTTCGAATTTTTGGGCGAGCGACGGCTTTTCAAGCAGGAACGCGAGCGCCTTCACTGGCTTCTCTTTTTCCGCGATGAGGATGTGGTGCTTTTCTCGGTAACGAGCGGCTTCAAAACTTTCGCAAGTTTTTCGGCTCCATCTCAAACGCGTTTTCAATAACCGCGAGCTTTGCGGTTTCAAATATTGACTGGTTCCTCAAGAATTCAAAGAGTGCATCTGTGGCGCCCTCGAAGCGCGAAAACAACGGCCGAGCCCGAGGCCAGAATGTTTCTTTCCAAACTCAGCGATGATCCCGTTCTTTTTTTTGAGCCGGCGGTAATCGTCCGGACCGTACAAAAAGATGAACATTAGCGCTTCCGCTTCGCGGCGGCCTTCATGAACTCGCGGAAAAGCGGATGCGGCCAGAGCGGGCGGGACTTGAGCTCGGGATGGAACTGCGAGCCCACAAAGAACGGATGGCTTTCGCGCGGGAAGCTCCATCACCTCCATGAGGCGGCGGTCGGGCGACTGGCCGGAAAACACCATCCCCGCTTTCTCGAGCCTTTTGATGAATGCGGGATTCACTTCGTAGCGGTGGCGGTGCCGCTCGGAGATCTTCGTCTTGCCGTATGCCGTCTCCGCGATGCTCCCCTTCGCAAGCACCGCCGGATAGGCGCCGAGCCGCATCGTCCCGCCATATTTTTTCTCCGCCATCAGCTTCTTCTGCTCCGGCAGGATGTCGATCACCGGGATATTTCGTCTTCGGATCGATCTCGGTGGTATTCGCGCCTTCGAGCTTCAGGACGTCCCGGGCGAATTCCACGACGGCGAGCTGCATGCCGTAGCAAAGGCCCGAGATACGGGATCTTGTTCTCGCGGCAATAGCGGATGGCGGCCAGTTTCCCTTCGATGCCGCGGCTTCCGAAGCCGCCGGGAACGATGATGCCGTCATATCGTTCAAGTTCGCGCGAAGTCGGCCGCTTCCCGTTCTCAAATTGTTCCGACTCCAGCCATTCGATCTCCGGCCTCACTTTCCAGTACGCCGCACGAATGCTTGATCGCCTCGATCACGGAAATGTACGAATCGGCGAGGACGAACTTTCCGCTCGAAAAATATTTTCCGACGATGCCGATCTTCACACGCTCCTTCGCATCGTGGATGCGGTCCGCAAGGCGCCGCCATTCCTTCAGATCCTTCTTCGCGCGCACGGATGCCAAGCTTTTCCAAGATGCAAATTGCCGAGATTATCCTTTTCAAAATTGATCGGCACGTCGTATAAGCTCGACACGTCCGGCGCGGAAATGATGTCCTTCTCGCGCAAGATTGCAGTTGAACGCGATCTTCTCTTTGCGCTTTTCGTCGAGCGGATGCTTCGCGCGCGCGAGGATGATGTCCGGCTGAAGCCCGCGGAATTCAGCGAGCGCACCGCGTACTGTGTCGGCTTCGTCTTCAGCTCGTTCTCGTCGCTCATAATCGGCAGATAGCTCACGAGCACGAGCAGCACGTCCTCCGGATGCTCGATCTGCAGCATGCGGATCGCTTCCAGAAAAAGAATATTCTGGTATTCGCCGACCGTGCCGCCGATCTCCGTGATCACGAGGTCCGCTTTCGCCTTCGCCGCGGCGCGGTTCAATGCGGTCGATCACCTCCAGCGGGATGTGCGGCACCACCTCAACGCATTTGCCGCCGTATTCCATGCGCCGCTCGCGCTCGATGACCGCTTTATAGATGCTCCCCGTCGTCATATAGTTCGCGCCGGAGAGATCGCGGTCCAAGAAGCGCTCGTAGTTCCCCATATCCTGGTCGCACTCCGTGCCGTCATCCAAAACAAAAACCTCACCGTGTTCGGTGGGGTTCATGGTGCCCGCGTCAACGTTCACATAGGGATCGATCTTGATGGAGGTCACCTCGAGGCCGCGCGACTGCAAAATTTTTCCGATGGATGCCGAAGCGACGCCCTTCCCGACGCCCGACATCACGCCTCCGACAATAAAAATATATTTCGGTTCCTTCGCTTGTGCGCCCATGCAGATTTACTGATTACTGCATCCCATTAGAAAACCTCCGTCAAGCCCAACTTCGCGCCTGGGGATCAAGGTTCGGGTCGGTCGGAAGGGTGAAATGAACCGTCGTGCCGCGGTTGAGCTCCGATTCCACCCAGATCTCGCCGCCGTGGGCGGCCATGATGCTCTTTGCGATGTAGAGGCCGAGCCCCGACCCCTCGGTCTGGAGACTTCATGGCGTTGTCCGCCCGGTAGAACTTGCTGAAAATCTTTTCTATCGCTTCCGGCGGGATGCCGATGCCGGTATCCTTGACGCTCACCTCCAGGAATGGCTTGCCGGGCATGACGTCCACCTTCACGATGACCTCGCCGTTCTCCACGTTATAGCGGACTGCATTCTCCAGAATATTCGTGAGCGCGAGCGAGAGCCGGTTCGGATCGATCATGACGCGCGGCAGTCCCCCTGCCGGCCGGTCGAAATAGATCTTTACTCCTGCTTTGCGCGCGGCAGGCAGAACGTCCGCCAGGATCTTCCCGACAAAATCCACTATATTCGTTTCTTCAAACTGATATCCGAACTGCCCTTCTTCCATTTTTGAGATGTTCAGCAAGCCCTCGATGCGGCGGAGAAGCCCCTGGCTCGCCGCGAGCGCGTTCGCAACGATAAGCTTGTTGCTCTCCGAAAGCCCGGTTGCGTGGCGCAAGCGATTCAAGCGCCCAGTTGATGTCCGTGACGGGCCCGCGGAGCTGGTGCGAAGCGACGGTCACGAACTCGCTCCGCGAACGGAGCGCCGCGATCTGCGCCGTGCGGTCGCGGACGATCTTCATGAACGCGAGCGTGTGCCCATTCGTCGCCGTTGATCGGCGCCGTCGTCACGCGGAACTCAAGTTGCGGGTCGGTAAAGGAAACGTCCACCACTTGCGGATACTCGCCTTCTTTTGAGCGCGAGATGACGCGCGGCGCGAGCGACGGGAAAATGACCTGGATGAGCGTCCGCCATCCCTGGCGCTCCACATCCTGCGGAGCAAACTTGTGCCCCAGCACTTTCTTCGCCGGTGATCTTGAAGATGCGCTCGGCGGCAGGATTGAAAAAGATCGCCCGGAAATTCTCGTCGTAGACGATGAGCGCGTCGTCCAGGCTACCCAGGATGCTGTTCAGTTCGCTCCGCTCTATTTTTGTATCGCGGTCGGTCCGCGCCGCCTTATAAGCGGTAAGCACAACGAGCACGAAAACGATGGCAAGGAGCCCTCCCGCGATGAGAAGCAGTATATTGTTCGTAAAGACCATCGCGTCAAGCACGAACGCCACAATAATCACGGCAAGCAGGATCCAGGCCACCTGAAATTCCGGCCAGAGGATAACTTCTTTAAATTTTGATATTCCCCGGTTCACGGCTTTCTTTCATTCTACACCACCCCAGGTCGCCTTGCCCTTAGAATATTGTTCCTTGGACGCTTTTGGGGCCCTCGGCTTTTGGCTTCGCCGGCTTCGCGGCGGAATCGGCTCCTTGTTCAAAAGACGTTTCAAAAGCGTAGCGAAACCCATCTCTTCAAAATACTGCTGCAGCGCGGGCGGCTCGCTTTGAGAAACAAGTGCGTGAAGGCCGGGCATCTCCACCGGCACTTTCCTTTCGAGCGTCACGAGTTCGTCCGGAAAGCTCCGCCTCCTTCCGATAAGGCCCGAATCTTTTCTCGAGCTTCGGATCGGACGGAAGGGCTTCATATATCTTTTCCAAGCTTCCGAATTTTTTAAGAAGGTCGGTGGCCGTCTTCGGCCCCACGCCCGGCACGCCCTTCACGTTGTCCGACGCATCGCCGACGAGCGATTTATAGTCAATGAGCTGCGACGGATTGAGGCCATATTTCTCCGCCACCGCCTTCTCGTCATAAATAGTCGTATCGCTCACGCCCTTATTGAATGTCCGCACGACGATCTTTGCGTCCGTGACGAGCTGAAGTGTGTCTCTGTCGCCGGTCAAGATGACTACCTGCAAATCTTTTTCTTTCTTGAATTTTTCCGCGAACGTGGCGATGAGGTCGTCCGCCTCAAACCCCGCTTTCTCAAACGTCTTTATCGCCGAATGCGTCGAAAAGCTTGCGCGCCTCGATTATCTGGGAAATGAGCTCGTTCGGCGCCGGCGGCCGCTGCGCTTTATACTCGGCATAGATCTTGTCGCGGAATGTCGGCTCCGGCCGGTCAAAAAGCGCCGCGACGTAATCCGAACGTTCTTCGCGCCACAATTTAAGGAGGATACTCGCGATGCCATAGATCGCGCCCGACGGCCTGCCGTCGGGCGTCGTGAATGGCGGCAACGCATGGAACGAGCGGTGGATGATGGAGTTCGCGTCGATAAGGAGAAGTGTTTTCATGCGTGCGGTTGCTGTTTCATGATAATACGCCTTTCATTTTCCCGCTTGCCGTGCTCAAATCGCAGCCACTGCGCATTTTTAGGAATGATGCTCCGCACGCGGTCCGCCCACTCAACGAGAATGATGTTCGCGGGGTCGGCTGCGATGTCCTTAACGCCGAGCATTTTAAGGTCGGCTGCCTTTTTGAGGCGGTAGGCGTCCACGTGAAAAACGTTCGAAAATGCCCGGGTCCCCCGGGGATTGCGGTGGCGCCCCTTCCGGCGCGGCAAAGCATGTCGGCGCATGATGATGAATGTCGGACTTGGCGCGCGCTTCCGAAGGCCGAGGCCGCCGAAAAAACCTTGCACGAAGGTCGTTTTTCCTGCGCCGAGCTCGCCCTGCAGGGCAAAAACGAGCGCACCCTTCTTTTTATTGCGTCGCGGCGCCGCGGCCGCGATCTCTCTCGCAAGTTTTTCACCCAGTTTTTTTGTCTCCTTCGAGGAAAAGCTTTGATAGGTCTTCATTAGATCTAATGACGTAAATAAGGAGTCCCGTAATGAGCGCTGCGGTTCCCATCATTATGGCGAAAAATTGCGAATTTTCCAATGGACGGCTAAGAGGGATCCCTCTTGGATATTCGTTGACCGCAATCGCGGCGCCCATGGTCTTGTTCGGCGCGCCGGGCGTAGGATCCACGAACGCAAAATGCTGTGCGGGGCCCGTGCGGTAATCAATGCGCGAGAAACTTTGCCCCTCAGGCGCGGTCCCTAAAAAATTTCCCGAATCAACGAGCGCGCCTCCCGGGCCGTAAAGAAACAATCCGCCATCGGTATTCCGTAAGGGCAACTTTGTAGTGCTCCGCGGGAGTAAGAGATACCCATGCGCTGGGACGCTCCGGCCCGCAAGCGAAAACTTTTTCCCATTCTCGGTTTTCAAAATCCATCCACTCAAGCTGATCGCAACACTGCCGCTGTTATAAAGTTCGGCGAATTCGCCCTTCGCATCCACGCCTGTAGGGTTCGGCAGCCATTCATTTATATAAACCACTTTTTTCTCTTAATGTTCCGGCCTCGCTTCGCGGCCATCCCGCTATAGTAACAAACGAAAATTAAATTGAAATAAAACGATTTCAAACTGCCATCGGCCTGGACGATCTTCGAACAGCGTTGGTATTACTTGCCCAATCCTAGGACAGAAAAAGTGATCTGATATCTAGACTGGTCTAGGGTGGGATTCTTGTCCGCCGGCGTTCGCTGCGGCGATGCTTTTTCAATCTGTATTGCGTAGCCGTTAAACAGATAGGCGAATGCCCTATAGTCACTTTTATTGACGTTGTACTTCTCTGGATTCAACGCGGGTGGACCCAACGTGCTTAAAAACGTCGTATTCGTATCGCCGTTATAATCATCCAATTTTATTTCGACAACGAGCTCCCCGGACCAAACGCAATCCACGCCGACGGGGCATCTGCTGTCGTCCGCAACGGCAACCAACGTCATGCCAAGATCTTTTCTGATCTGGGCTTGCTGTCCGACAGAAAGGGCGATCTCTTGGCCCTTTCCGGGAGTGGTGTTGTTCAGGTCCGATGGTGACTTACCCTGCTCACCGCTGTTGTTGATAGGTGGCATAGTAGGCGAGATATTGGTTTTATAGTACCAAATTCCACCACCAACCGAAGCCATTACTACAATGAGCAGAAGAGTGATCGGTAAAGCCCCATCCCATTTCATTAACCTAACTATAACAGAATGTTTTGTGCGCGGGCCTGGACGATCTTCGAGCGATTTTGGTTGCAGCGTGAAATCGACCATTGACTTTGTCGATCGGCTGTGTTACCCTTTTGCCAGTTCGTCGGAATGCGAACAAAAGGAGAGTTATGAGCAAACAAGCGTCAGTAGCTCCCGCGAAACAGAAGTTGGTACGGTACCCTCTCGTTGAGGCGGGACGCTATGAAAGCATCTATGAGGCTGCGTATCGCGATCTCGAAGCTGATGGAGGTTCTGTAACGGCGACTGGGTTCGAGGCGAAGATATTCAGCTTGGAAGATCTGAGTATCAGCAGCGTAGGCCTTCTGAAGAAATTCCTTCAGCGGTTGAAGCTCATGAGGCCCGTCTACGCCGGGGATGTCATCGAGGCGATCCGAAACAAGATTCGAGCGGAGGGTTGGCAACCGGCTACCCTGGCGCATCTAGTTGCGTACGAAGCGCAACATCTCGACAAACATGAATATCCGTTGTTTGCCACTGGTCTTTTTTACTCCCACGGGTGGAAAGGCGGCGAAATAGGACGGATAGGATTATCAACGACGGTTATTCCCTGCATTGTGAAAACGGAAGCTGGAGGTCGGCGCCTTGACCAGTACGTGGTCGGCGGTAGCTTTGAGGGCGTCCGGGAACCCGACGATCTGCTTCTCAGGGGTTATTTTCTGGGAGTGCGTTAGCTGGTGGACGTCGATTCGGCGATGGCCCGGGGAGCGTAAGCGACCCGGGCTTTTTTATCTCGGATTGTGCGCGAGAGGGGCTTAGAGCAGCTCGCCCTTGCCGTGGATCTTTAAGTGTTTATATGCCGCCGGGAGCACGATGCGGCCCGCGGAAGAGCGCTGGAGAAATCCAAGCGTCATGAGGAACGGCTCGTAGATATCCTCGATCACGCCTTTATCTTCGGAAAGCGCGGCGGCAAGCGTATTGATCCCCACCGGGCCGCCGTTGAACTTCTCGATGATCGTCAGGAGGAGCCGCCGATCTTGCGGCTCAAGCCCCGCCTCATCAATTTCGAGCATTTCAAGCGTCTTCCGGGCCGCTACATCGTCTATCGTCTTCTCCCCGTGCACTTCGGCGAAGTCGCGCGCGCGCCGGAGGAGCCGGTTCGCGACGCGGGGCGTACCGCGCGAGGCGCGCGCAAGAATCTCGATCGCCTCCGGCGTTGCCTAATGTCCAATATCTTCGCCGAACGGTTTAATATTTTTTTAATGTCCTCCACGTGTAGTAGCCGAGGCGAGCGTCGCCCCGAACCGCGAGCGCAGCGGTTGCGAGAGGAGATTTTCGCGCGTGGTGGCGGCGATCAGGGTGAACGGCGGGAGGTCGAGCGAGAGCGTCCGCGCGGACGGCCCCTTGCCGACCACGAGATGCAGCTTCCGCGACTCCATCGCGGGATACAAAACCTCCTCGATCATCGGATTCACGCGATGCGCCTCGTCAATAAAAAGAATTTCGCCGGGCGAGAGGTTCGTAAGGATCGCGGCGAGGTCGCCCGTCTTCTCGAGCGCCGGACCGGAAGTGGTCTTGATCATGCCGCCGAGCTCGCGCGCGACAAGATACGCGAGCGTCGTCTTCCCGAGCCCCGCGGGACCGGAGAATAAAAGATGGTCGGCTGACTCTCCCCGTTTCTTCGCCGCCTCGAGTATCACCTTCAAATTCTCCTTGATCTTCTCCTGTCCGACATATTCGTCCCAGCTCGTCGGGCCGGAGCGTGAGGTCGATATTCTGGTCTTCTTTGTTATATGGGGATTCTTTGTGGTTTTTTTCATGAAATATGGCATGAAAATGGCGTGCCCAAGACCCCCTTGACAAGATAAATTTATATGCTAACATATCCTTGAAGTAGCTGATTCAAATCTGGGGGCGGGAATTATTTCTAAAATTTCAGGATGAACCGGTTCCGGCTGGTTCTCTCCTTTGAGTAATTCTAGTCCCTTTTATCTTTAGATAGAAGGGTTTTAATCCTTTCACGAGGAATTTGCCCCCAGGTTTGAGCCAACTACCTCCAACGGTTTGCTACCATTCGATCTCTCCGGTCACGCTCTCGACTTCGTCGAATGTCGTCTTCCCGTCCAGAACTTTCAGGATGCCATCCTCCTGCATCGTGACCATCTCCTGCCGCTCCGCCACTTCGCGGAGCGCGACCTCGGACGCTTCTTTCAGAATCGTCTTTTCAAGGTCGGGCCCGCCTTCCAAAAATTCAAAGATCCCTACTCCGACCTTTATACCCGATGCTCGTTGCACTTTGTACAGCCCACCGGTTCATAGATGCGTGTATGTTTGGTATTTCGTCTTGTCCACCTTGGCCGGCAACCGGTCGAGGAACTTTTTTATTTTGGCTTTCTGCTCTTCGCCTCACGGCCGCCGGCTTTTTACAGTCCGGACAGAGCACGCGCACGAGACGCTGCGCGATCGCGAGCGAAAGCGCCGGGCCGATGCTTACCGCCTTCACGCCCAGATTGATGAGCCGCGGCACGGCGCCCACGGCGTCGTTCGTGTGGAGCGTGGAAAGCACGAGGTGGCCGGTCAGGGCCGCCTGCAGAGCGATGTCCGCGGTCTCAAGATCGCGCACCTCGCCCACAAGGATCACGTCGGGGTCCTGCCGCACGATGGCCCGCAGTCCGTTCGCGAACGTATACCCCGCCTCGTCGTCCACCTGCGTCTGTTCAATTCCCTCAATGCGGTATTCGATCGGGTCTTCCAGCGTGATGATCTTTATCTCCGGGTCTGTTGATCGTGCGCAGGAACGCGTAGAGCGTCGTCGTCTTCCCGGAGCCGGTGGGGCCGGTGTTCAAAATAAGCCCGTTCGGCCTCTCGAGCTGCTTTTTCACGATCGCCAGATTGTCCGTCGCGGAGGCCAAGGTCGGGAAGCCCCACGAGCGTCGCCGACGGGTCCAAGATCCTCATCACGATCGTCTCGCCGAACTCCGCCGGGATCACCGAGACGCGCATCTCGATCTCCTTCCCCGCAAGCCGCGATCGTGAACCGTCCGTCCTGCGCCTCGTCGCGAACGTTCAACTTCATCTCCGATAGCAAGTTTGATGCGCGAAACGAGCGCCTCGTACGCGTGGAGCGGCATGTCATCGAACACGTCGTGCAGCAGCCCGTCCACGCGGAAACGGATCTTCGCTTTTTTTTCTCCGGCTTCGGTATGGATGTCCGACGCGCGCATCGCGAAAGCACCGGCGAGCATTATCTCGATCATGGTAACGGGCGACACCTTCGCAAAGTCCAAGCCGGCGAATTCTTTTTTAATCGCGTCGAGGCTCATGAGGCGCGCCTTCAATTCGTCGATCCTCTCGCGTGCAATCGAAACCTTCCCGGTGATCTCCGCCGTCGTCGGCTTTATGAACTTATAGAAGCGCCATGCCGCCTCAAGCCCGGACGGGGAAACAACGAATGTTTTTACTTCATATCTTTGCGCCTCCAAATCGCGGACAAGCGCCTTGACCGCCGGGAGCTCCGGGTTTGCCGCGGCGACCGCGATTTTCCGCACCCGCAGCGCTATCGCCGCGACCTTCGCGTCGCGGGCCTTATCCTCGGGGATAACCCTCACCGCCTCAAGCGAAACGGGGATTTTTGAGAGGTCTACGTAGGTCAAGCCCAGTTTTTCCGCGAGCCGCTCTGCCGCGCGTTCTTCGCCCTCGCGCCGAAGCTTCGTAAGTTTTGACTGAAGGTCCTTTGCCTGGGGGTCCGCCATTTCCCTTGATTGTAGCGCGAAAGGGCCATTCTCTCAAGCGTGGTGCTATAATCTTAACGAAATGTCGGGCCACTCTCATTGGGCGGGGATAAAGCACAAAAAAGAAGCCACGGACCAGAAACGCGGGAAGGTTTTTTCGAAATTGCTTGCGGCGGTCTCCGCCGCGGCGAAATCCGAGCCGAATCCGGATTTCAACCCGCGGCTCCGCACGGCGATCTTGAAAGCGAGAGAGGCAAGCGTGCCGCAGGAAAACATTGAGCGCGCAGTGAAACATGCCGCGGAGGCAGGCGCGAACCTTGAGGAACTCACGTTTGAAGCGTACGGGCCCGGCGGCATCGCGATCATGATCGAGGCGATCAGCGACAATAAGAACCGCACGGTACAGGAAATAAAAACCGTCCTGAAAGAATCGGGTGGGAAGTGGGCGGAGTCGGGCAGCGTCCGATGGGCTTTCGAACCGCGCGGGCGCGGAGGGAGAATGGAACGCGAAATTCCCGCAGGAGGTCACACCTCGACGACAGGCAAAAGCTTGCGTCGCTCACTGAAGCGCTCGAGGAAAACGATGACGTGCAAAAGATCTTTACGAACGCCGCCATGCCCACGGCAAATTAACAATATGATCGCACTAGGCATTGACCCGGGCACGCGGAGGATCGGCTACGGCATCGTCCGCAGCGAGGGAACCGCGCTCGCGTACCTCGCGGCCGGCATCTTAAAAATAAAAAGCATGGACGACGTCTCGGCGCTCGAAGAAACGAAAAAGGGGGTTGACCGGCTGATCAAAAAATATGAGCCGGACGTTCTCGGCGTCGAAAAATTGTATTTCGCAAAGAATCAGAAAACGGCCATTGCGGTCGCGCAGGCGCGCGGCGTGATCCTTCTCGCAGCGAGAGAAGCAGAAGATCCCCATAAGGGAATACGCCCCGAACGAGGTGAAGCTCGGCATGACGGGCTACGGCTTTGCGGACAAGGCCGCGATCCTCAAGATGGTCCGCCTTATCCTTCAAAAGCCCGGCCTTGACGATCATTGACGACGCGAGCGACGCCCTGGCGCTCGCCATTATGGCGCGCGCGGAAACCGGTTTAACAGGCTTTTAAGGCCGTTATGCTTGTATCTGTGGATTGACACGGAAACGCGCTCCATATACTGATTGAAACAAAAAGAAAGGTCGTGAACTATCGGTTACCATGGCGACTGAATTAAAAATTTTAAATCTTGCGTTTCGGCCGCTTGAGCGACGAGGACCCAAGGAAGACGGCGACGTGGACCTCGACGATGACGAAAGACGGCGCCGACGACAGCGGACCGAAGAGCCGAGAGACGAGGAGAAGGAAAAGGGGGAAGAATACGGATGTAGGAGCGGCGACCTCATAACGAGGAGTAAGCCCGTCTTGATATAAAATAGCTCTCGCTGCCCAGCGGGCTTGCGGAGAGGGCTGTTTTTATTTGATAATAAGGGGGTATGAAAGAAGAGAACGGCGACAAAAAGAGAACGTGGTGCGCATTCGTTCAAATGATCGGCATCGCGGTGGCTGCGGGGTTCATCGTTTTCTTCCTCGCCGTCCTTTATTTTGCGAACACGCTCCCCTCCATTGAGGAAATCTCAAACCAGCAGATCGGCCAGTCAACCAAGATCTACGACCGCACCGGCACCGTGCTGCTCTACGAGATCAACGCCGGCGAGCGGAGGACGGTGGTGCCCTTTGACCAAATCCCGCAGACCCTGAAGGACGCGACGATCGCCATTGAAGATCGAAAATTTTTATAACGAGCCCGCGTTTGATTGGAAGGGGATCCTCCGCGCGCTCTATGTGGACGTGACGACCGGCTCCCTCGCGCAGGGCGGCTCCACCATCACCCAGCAGCTCGCGCGGACCGCGTTCCTCACGCTTGACCAAACCGTCTCGCGGAAAATAAAAGAGCTTCATCCTCGCGATCAAGCTCAATGAATATTATTCAAAGGACCAGATCCTCTGCGCTCTATCTGAACGAAGCTCCCTACGGCGCGACCATCTCGGGCGTTGAGGAGGCAAGCGAAGCGTATTTCAACGAACCGGTGCGCAGCTCAACCTTGCGCAAAGCGCGCTCCTCGCCGCGATCCCGCAGGCGCCAACCTACTATTCGCCGTGGGGCAGCCACGCGAGCGAACTTCTCAACCGCCAAAAGCTCGTGCTCCAGAGGATGTACGACACTGGGAAAAATCACGAAGGCGCAATTTAACGACGCGCTCGCCTACAAAATCACCTTCCAGCCGCAATCAACGGGCGGCATCAAAGCGCCGCACTTTCGTGATGGCGGTGGAGGATTATCTCGTCCAAAAATACGGCGAAAACCTTGTGACCCACGGCGGGCTCAAGGTGATGACCACGCTTGATTGGAACCTGCAACAGGACGCGGAGAACGCGGTAAAGACCGGCGCCGAGCAGAACCAGAAGCTCTATCAGGGCTATAACGCCGCGCTTGTGGCGCAGGACCCCACGACGGGGCAAGTGCTCGCCATGGTGGGCTCGCGCGATTATTTTGCGACCTCGTCGCTCCCTGTCGGCTGCACGCCGGGCGTCGAACTGCAAATTTGAACCGAACTTCAATGTTGCCACGCAGGGGCTCCGCCAGCCGGGATCCTCACTCAAGCCATTTGTGTATCTCACCGCATTCCAAAAAGGATACACGCCCGACACCGACGCTCTTTGATGTCCCCACGGAATTCAGCACCGACCCCGCATGCCCCGCGATCCCCGATCTTAACAACACCGACACACACTGTTTCCATCCGCAGGATTTTGAAGGAACGTTCCAGGGGCCCATCTCCATCCGCAACGCGCTCGCCCAATCGGTGAACGTCCCGGCGGTGGAGATGCTCTATCTCGTGGGGATCAAGAACGCGGTGAACAACGCCTACAACTTCGGGCTCACGACGCTCACCGATCCCGACGCGTACGGCCTTTCGCTCGTGCTCGGCGGCGGCGCGGTGCAGCTCATCGACCTCACGGAGGCATATGCCGCGCTTGCGGAGGACGGCGTGAAACACGCGCAAACCATGATCCTCTCGGTGCAGGATGCGAACGGCAACACGCTCGAGTCCTATGCCGACCAGTCTACGCACGGTCGCTGACGCGCAATCGGTCCGCCTCGTGAACGACATTCTCTCCGACGCGCAGGCGCGCGAGCCGCTTTTCCAAAACAGCATGAACCTCACCGACTTCCCCGGCTATGATGTAGCCCTCAAGACCGGAACCTCGAACGATTACCGTGACGCGTGGGCGATGGGATACACCCCCGCGTTCGTTGTTGGCGTCTGGGCGGGCAATAACGACAACACCCCCATGCAAAAAAATGGGTCAAGCATTCTCGCTGCGGTCCCGATCTGGCACGCCTTTATGGCAAAAGCGCTTGCAAACCAGCCGCTCGCGACCTTTATGAAGCCGGACCCCACGAACCCCACAAAGCCGATCCTCGCGGGCAATTATCTTTACAATAACCAACTGCACACCATTCTGTACTACGTAGACAAGAACGACCCGACGGGGCCGCACGCCCACCGATCCGAATGCCGACCCGCAATTCCATAATTGGGAGACCGCCTCCTCACGTGGGCCGCGAAAAATATGCCGAACTTCTCTTCTTACAACCAACCGATATTTTCTCCCGCGTCAAATCAGCCACAGGCTCCTTTCCCAGGCGGCCCACCGCAGATCGCGATCGCGGCGCCTTCGCCAGGCACGTTCATCGGCAATACGGTGGCGGTAGCGGCGAAGATCACCGACACGGAAACCATCGCGAAGTTGTCGGTCTTGTGGAATGGTGTTGACGTGGGAGATTTCTCAGGGCCTTTTGGGGCCAGTTATAACTTCTCCTGGCTGTTCACGCCGCCATCCCTGAACGGGCAGAATGTTCTCGCGGTCCAAGCATCTGGAGCGTCGGGGAATATCGGCAAAAGCGAGGTCATCGTCTATCACTGAAGCCCGCGTTCCCGCCCCGAGGATCAGGACTTAAGGATTGGTTTTAAAATATAGTAATACGAACCGTCCCCCATCGGCCGGATCATCGCCGGATTTGTTTCCTCCTGGAACCCGATGAATATCTCTTCCGTCTTTATGGCTCTTGTAGGGTCGGCGAGATACCGCCAATTGAAAAATACCTCCACTGCTTCCCCTTTGATCTTCGCGGAGAGGAGATAAGCATTCTCGCCAAGCGACTGGTCCGCGGAACTTACCTCGACTGTTTTCTTGCCGGGCTGCGCGGATATTTTCACCTCGCTGTTCTTTTGGCCGAAGATGCCGGCGAGCTTTATCGCGTTCGCAAACTCCTCCCGGTTCATGACGACCTCCGTGGCAAATTTCTTGGGGATGATCGGCGAGTAATCGGGGAAGTTCCCTTCCGTCAGGCGCGAAATGAGCTCCGCCCGATCGGTCTTGAAAAGAATTTGGTTTTCGTCGTGGAATATCCGGACCACGTCTTCGTCGCGGGACATTCGCAAGACTTCCTGGGTGGTCTTCAGGGGGATGAGTAGCCGGAATGGTTCTTTATAGGTTGCGGTAAATAAATTCTGTGAAAGGGATTTTTCTGTGAGGCGGAAACCGTCGGTGGCGGCGAGTTTTAGATTGTCGATGGAGAAATCAAATAGTATCGCGTTAAGTTCCGGCCGAAGATCGGAAAATTGCGACGCCACCGCGGTCTGCTGGAGCGCCTCTTTAAGGAACGCCCTTTTTATCTCCAGGTATTCTCCGGAGTCTTTATTTTCGGGGTTATTGGAAAATCCTCCGCGGGCAGCCCCTGGAGTGTCGCGCTATAATTATCAGTCTTCATCTCAAGGGAGTTCTCTTTTTTATTGAAATTAAGCCGGTCGCTCTGGATGTTCGTGATGAGGTTTGAAAAGGTGGCAGGTGGGCGCCGTCATCTTCCCATTCTCTATCACCTTCCCTGAAACATGGCAGGTGATGGCAAGCTCCAGATTTGTGGCGGTAAAAGCAATACCCTCACTCGTCGTCTCAATGAGTATATTTTTGAAGGATGGGAAGGTTGAGGTTTTCTCCGGTGGCACGCTCAACGAGCAGAAATCGCCTCCTTGATGTTTGACCGTATCGCAATGAATTTCATAAAGAATTAATATTAATAATTTATTAAATACTTATTACTACTTTTAATGAGGGGTTAATTTGGTGGATAAGTTATTTTTATCCCTTATTCTAACTCTTATAAATTATATCTCTTGATTGTTAATATCTTCTGGTTAAGTGACGGACTTCTTGTTGATTTCCTGGTTGATCTTCTCATACGAGTGGATGGCGGTCGTGTGGTCCCTCCCCATCTTTTCCCCAATATACGGATAGGAAAGCTCGGAGATTTCCCGAAGAAGATACATGGCGATCTGCCGCGGCTCCACCACTTCTTTCCGCCGATTATGGCTCACAAGGTCCTCAATGGAAATATTAAAGAACTCCGCAACCGCCTTTAAGATCTGGCGCGTCACTCACCCGCCTTGCGACGGTTTTTGGTTGATTTTTCTATGATCTCCTCCGCCATTCTCCTTAGTGATTTCCGTCCTGTTTCTGCTCCTGCATAAAAAGCAGTTTTTTAAGAACACCCTCCAGTTCGCGGATATTTTTCCTCAGCCGCTTCGCGAGGAGATCCATCACCTCGTCGGTAAGGCTGCGGTTCGCTTCGGAAAGCTTGCTCCGGATGATCGCGACCCGCATCTCGTATTCCGGGTAGCCGATGTCGGCCACAAATCCCCCCTCAAAACGCGACCGGAGGCGTTCCTCGAGCGTGGGGATGGACTGTGGCGGCCGATCGGAAGAAATAATGATCTGTTTATTATTCTCATAAAGCGCGTTGAAGGTGTGGAAAAATTCTTCTTCGGTCTTTTCCTTTCCGCCAATGAATTGAATATCGTCAATGATCAGCACGTCCACGTCGCGATATTTTTTCTTCACGCTCTCTATCCGGTCGTTCCGGATCCCCCACACCATTTCGCGCGTGTACTGTTCCGAAGCGAACATATTTCGGTTTTATTTTTTGATGATACTTTGCGAGGATCTCGTTGCCGATCGCCTGGATGAGGTGTGTCTTCCCAAGGCCGACGCCGCCGTAGACAAAGAACGGATTGTACTTGCCGATATCTTCACTGATCGCCTTCGCGGCGGAGAACGCCAGCTCGTTCGAAGGGCCGACGACGAACGAGGAAAGGGTATAGCGCGGGTTAAGGCCGGTTTCCGGGTCGGCTTTGCTGAAATCAAGTTCGGCCGCGTCAAGCTTACCCAACTCCTTTGCGTCCAGGGCGATCCTCTGCGGCGCGGGGACCGTCTGGGAATTGATCACGAACTCCACTTTCTTTACGGAACTGTCGAGATTCCGGAGAACCCCTAAAATATTCTTCTGGTATTTATCCTCGACCCATGTCTTTGCAAAATTGCTCGGCAGGGCGACATAGAGCGTGCCCTCTTTCCGGTCGATGGGGCGGCTATCCTTCAGCCACATCGAAAAATTGGCTCTTCGTAAGTTGGATCTCCATCTTCCCCAAGTGTTGATTGCCAAAGTTTTTCGAGATCCATATTGATGTTTGATAATCTTAATTCTTACGCGGGTTGCAGGGAAAGAGTCAAATGGAGACGATTATGTGGACTGCGTGTGCATAACCGAGCGCCCCTAGCGCGGCAAAAATTTTCATGATAGTATCTTCTCAATGTCGTTCACCTATAACCCGAAGAAGAAAAAGAGGCGGCGCACGCACGGATTCCTTAAGCGGCAACGCACGACCGGCGGCCGGCGCGTCCTTTCGCGGCGTAGGGCAAAAGGGAGACGTCGGTTGGCTGTTTAGGCGGGCCAGGGAATACCTCGCCATGCTTCCAAGAGCAACACGATTGCCAAGCCGCGAATTCCACTCGCCGCGCTATAAATCCGTCGCGGGCCCCTATTTTTCTCTTAAAATAAAAATGAACCAGAGCGGGAAGCCGAGGATCGGGGTGGTCGCGAACGCCGCCGTCCACAAAAGCGCCGCGAAAAGAAATTTTTGGAAGCGGCAGGCGAAAACGGCGCTTGCGGGGCTCTATGGCGCGGGCGGGGGCGACGACCTGCTCATCATTCTCTCTCCACGGGTGACCACGCTCACAAAAAAACAGTTCAGAAGCGAGGTCGCCAAATCAGCGGCGCGCTTTGCGAAATAATCCATGACCTATCTTTTCCAATCTATTTTCTACCGGCCCATCCTTAATGCGCTTGTTTATTTTTACGGGACGATCGCATTCAAGGACTTCGGGCTTGCGATCATTTTTGTCACGGTCCTTATCCGGCTCATCCTCTACCCGTTTTTCCATAAAAGCGCGAAGCAGCAGATGATGATGCAGCGCATCCAGCCGAAAGTGAAAAAGATCCAGGAGCTGCATAAGAACGACAAGGAGAAACAGGCGCAGGCGCTCATGGAACTTTATAAAGAACATGGCGTGAATCCGTTCTCAAGCATCCTCCTTCTTATGATCCAACTGCCCATTATGATTGGGCTGTATTGGGTGGTGCGGTCGGGTCTTACTCCGGGCGAGCTCTCGGGACTCTATTCTTTCGTGGCGCAGCCGGGGACCGTAAACCCAATTTTTATCGGCCTCGTGAATCTCGCGAAGCCCAACATCATCCTCATCCTCCTCGCCGCGCTTGCCCAGTATTTCCAGGCTAACTTGGCCATTTACCGCGACCCCAAGAATACCGCACCGCTCTCGCAGGCCGAGAAGATGGCGCGGCAGATGGTGTTCATCGGCCCCCTCGTCACCATCTTCATTTTCTACAGCTTGCCGGCCGCCGTCGGCCTCTACTGGCTCGTGACTTCCCTGTTCTCCATCCTCCAGCAAGCGGTCATAAATAGGCATTTCCGGAAAGGCGAGACGGCGGCGATATAAGGACGGCCTTAGTGTGCCGAGAGCGGGCTTGCCGGCCGCGCCGCTTGATTTTGCGCTGCAGAATATGGAATAGTACGAGAAATGAACTGGGAGGAACTAACCAAAAAGATCGTGGACGGCATGGGGTTCCGCGATTACCACATAGAGATCAAGCCCGAGGAAAAGCGGGGCTCGCTCTTTATCTACGACGGCGGAAATTTCTTTAAAAGAGAACCTCCCGAGCATCGTGGAGAGCATCAACCATATTTTCCAGATGGTCGCGAAAAAGAACGGCGACAGAACTTATTTTTCTTGACGTGAACAATTACCGGCAGGAACGGGAGAACCTTATCGCCGAGCTTGCGCGTGCGGCAGCAAAAAAGGCGATGGCGACGAAAGGAGAAGTTTCGCTCCCGGCGATGAATTCTTACGAACGGCGCTTAGTGCACGTCGCACTCGCGGTTCATCCCGAAGTGACGACGGAATCCATCGGCGAAGGGAAGGAGCGGTACGTTATTATAAAGCCGCTTACGAAATAACACGGGGCTTCGCGCTACTGCGGCGTCGGTCCGGTCATTATGCCCGCGTTGGGGTTGGTCATGGGAGCGATATTCGTCGGCAGCTGGAGATTTACAATATTCGGGTTGATGGTCCTCAGCAGAACATACGCCCCTGCCAAGAGCAGGAGCCCCCACAAGGCACCCGTGATCCAGCTCCTCCCCTCGCTCTCTGCCGTAGGATTCCCTCTCCCCGTGGCATACTTCACCCCTCCATAGACGATAGCCCCAAAAGCAAGTAATCCTGATACGAGAAGCGCGTAGAGATAGAAATTGGCGACGAAACCACTGGGGCCCGTGGTGGAGATGTTATTCGGGCCCGGAATATTGCCGATTATAGTGATGGTGGCCGCATGCGCCCTCAAAAGCCAATTCATCTTATGATATTAGCATAATGGATAACGAAAGTATCAGGCCGCCAACTGGTCCTCTTCGTCGGAATCCTCATCTTCTTGACTTGGTCCAAAGTCCGCCTCCATGGCTCCTTCTTCGGGCGGCCGCTGCGCCTTAGTTTCCATCTCTTTTTCCGATTCTTCCTCTTTCTCTTTTTTAGCACCCTCTTCCTGCTCCGCTGCTGCTTCCTCTTCTTCTCCGCCCCGGGCACCTTCTTCGCCTTCACCCCCGCGTTCAGTGCTTGTTTCGGAAGGCCTCGCATTCTCCCGCTCCGGAGCCCCGCCGGCCTCTTCTGCCTCGGCCCCAGCTCCAGCGGCGCCTTCCGCTCCGGCCGCTTCTGCGCCGGCCGCGCTGGCGCCAACCTCTTCGGTTACCGCTCCGGCTTGGCTGGCTTTCTCCGCCTCCGTTTCTAAGCCGCCCTCCTCCCCTTCGAGAGCCCCCGCGATGGCGGCGCCCTCCTCTATCTTAGAAGCTAACTTAGAGGAGGAATGTTCTATATACCAGGCGAAGGCCACGCCGCCAGTCCAGGCGGGAAGCCATTGCACGACCGGAATCGCTTTGATAGCCATCGCTGCCCCCTGCGCAATTAAGATGGCGTTTTGCACTCCGAAGATCGCGTTAAGGACGAAAACTGCCCCTGCGGGGACCTCTTCGATATCTCCAACGAGTGGGATCAAGCTGAGGACGTCAAAGACGATAGCCACTATAAACCCCACCATCCATATAACGATGGAGATTTTTGATTGCGGCTCCTGGGACTCTTCGTCCATGCTTTATTGAGCTTGCCTTTTTTCTTCCAGCAGCTGTTCGGGGTTCGTGGTGATGATCTGGTCCTCAAAATATGACGGGACGATCTGGATGGCGACGTGGCGCTTGCCGGCGAAGAAGATGCCGGTGCCGACCTCGGCGCCGAGCAGGAAATTCTTCTCCGCGTCGGTGAGGTCGAATGCCTTTGCGACGATGTCTATCGTCGCCGGCGCCTGCTTCAAAAGCAGCTGGAGGGATGAGTTTGTGATGATCGGGCGGCCGTACGGCGAGCGCAAGAAGTCCTCCACGTCCTGCGTGATGGTGGAGACGCCGAGATAATATTTGCGCGCGCGCTTTACGAGGCCGAAAAGGAACGTCGCGCTGTCCTCGTTTTTCATCATGATCCACGCCTCGTCAATAAAGAGCAGGCGCTTTGCGAGCTTTGCGCGGATGAGGCTCCAGATGAAGTTCAGGACGACGAACATGCCGATCGGGCGGAGCTCTTCCTCAAGATCGCGGATGGAAAAGACGATGAGGCGGTTTGAGACATCAATGTTCGTCGGCTGGTTCAGGAATCCCGCGAAGCTGCCCTTGGTGTATTTATAAAGCTTTTCCGCCATGTCGCGGCCGCCTTCAAGGTTGCGCAGTACCGTTTCAAGGTCGCCGAAGAGCGGCGGTTCCTTCCCGGTAAATCGGTGTCGGCGACGATCTCGCGCGAGGCGTAGGTTTCCGTGATCGCGCGGTCAAGGAGCGCGTCCTCTTCGGGCGTAACTTTCCCGAGCATCAGCTTCAGCAAGCTCGCGAGCGTCACGATGTGCGAACGCAGGACGTCGGACGGCGTTTCGCCCTCCGGGATCGAGCGGGATGTCGAACGGATTGATGTGCTCGTGCGACGAAAGCGAAATATTGAACATGCTGCCGCCGAACGTCTCCGCAAGCCGCTGGTATTCGTTCTCCGGGTCTATGACGAGCACCATGTCGATGCCCGCCATGAGCGAGCGGATGATCTCAAGCTTCGTCGTATACGATTTTCCGGAGCCGGATTTTGCGAAGACCACCTGGTTCGCGTTCTCAAGCGAGAAGCGGTCAAAAATCACGAGGTTGTTGTTGTGCAGATTGATGCCGTACATGATCCCCTGGTTCGAAGAGAGGTCTTCCGAAACGAACGGGAAGAACGACGAGATGGGGCCCGTGTTCATCGGCGTATAGACCTGGATCTTGTCCTCGTCGAGCGGCAGGATGGAAAAGAGCCCTTCAAGCTGTTCAAAAAGCGCCGGCTTGAGATAGATCAGCTTCGCCTCCATCATGCGTGACCAGCTTGCTTTCGAGCCGCGCGAGCTCATCCTCGGTGTCGGCGTAGATCGTGATATAGACGCCGGTGTCGAAAAGTTTTTCTTCGGATTGCTGGAGCGAGTCGCGCAGATTTTCGACGTCCTGGATGGCGGTTTCAAGCATCGGGTTGCGCACGAGCCCCTTTTCCTGCTCGTCGTTCATCTGCGATTCCAGCTGGCCGGCTTTCTTGCGGAGATTCTTGAGCGCCGTGCCGGTGTCGATCGGGTTCACGAAGATGGAAATATCAAAAAGATTCGGCAGGTTGATGAGCGGCTCGAACCATCCCGTCGAGAGATAGCGCGGATAGGAAAAGACAAAGAACGTCTTCGCGAGCTTGTCGCCGATCTTCAGATAGTTCGGGAACACCTGCGCGCCCGCAGGGGCGATGATCTTCTTGACGTCCTTGAAATTGGTCCTGGTGCTTGTTCGGGCATGGCAGTGGTTGTTATTCTTGCTGTTGCGGCGGCAGCGCGATATTCTTCCGCTCGATGGTCTGCGGGTTGTAGAAATTATAGAAAAGTTCGATGAGCTGCTCGTCATTCAAGGACGGTCGCCTCAAGGCCGATGCCCAGGAGGCCGTTCATTACCTGGCTCGTCGCGTTGGTTGAGCTGCGCGAGGTTCTCGCTGGAACGATCGTGCTCCGCTTCCTCGGCGTTCTTCGCCGCTTCGCCTCTGGCGTTTTTCTTCTTGCCGAAGAACGAGAAGAGCTCTCGCGGCCGCTTTTTGTCGACGGCGATCGCTGACGCGGGATAGAACGGCACGACCACCAGAAATGTCTTTTCCATGATCGCGTTCTTTTCCACAAACCCCTTCATGAACTCCACGTATTCGTCTGATCTGGCTCTGCAGGATCGGCGATTGTTCCACTTCCTTGCGCGCGCATGAGCCCCTCGATATATTTATCAATGTTCACCTTGCGCGAGTGGATGACGATCTGGAGCGGGAAATCGATGCCGTTCAGGAAAGTTCTGGTATCCCTGCGTCATGATGTTCTGCTCCGTTTCCGATTTGAGCGCAAAATTCACGCCGCCGACCATCACGATCTGCCGCAAGCCGCCGTCCTTCATGATCGACGACGTTGTCGCGGATCTCTTTGATATTTACAAGGTCAAGCGAATTGCCGAATTCTTCTTTTTTTAATGCCATTGTTTCTATTTTCTCATCATTTTCCGGTCCATCGCAGTCCATCGCTGCCTGCCGCCTATCGGTAGTCCACGCGCCGCGCGGCTTGCCGGTCGCCTGCCAGCTTTTGGAATATCTGGTAACGCCCGTACATTTTCTGTTCAGAGAACTGCCGGTCGGACATTTTTTCGCCCGTCTGGACGCTTTGCCAGCTTTTATGGAGCGCCGTGCCGGCGGCGATCTTCTCTGATCGGGAGGACACTCCTTTGATTTTGCGGCTCAGCGGGCAACCTTTTCTTTGAAAGCGAAAGCGCGGCATGCTCCGGCTTCCAGATATAGGTCTGGGGTTTCCAATAGAAATTAAACGCGGAAAGGAGGACGTTTACGAGCGGCCGGCCCTGTACTTTCACAAAGGCAAGCGCTACCGTAGCGGCTACAATAATGAACGCGAAAATGACCCATATCCAAAATTGCAAAATGAAGTAAAGCAGCGCTGCAAGCCCAACGCCTCCGCACACATAGAAAAATTGCCGCAGGGAAAGCGGGCCTACGATCTTATCCTCCGTTTCTATGAATTGTGGGACCTGAAATTGCACGCACTAATTATAGTTCCAATCCGCCCATAGGGCTAACGCTGGGGCGGTTGCGGGGGCAGTGGCGGTTGCGGTGGCTTTGGCACCGGGATCGCGGGAGCTGCAGGAAGGACGGGTGGTCTGGCAACGGGCATGGAGGTGAGCTCCGATATCTGCCGCGGACCTTGCGGTGCGGCGGGTGCTGCGGGCGCCGTAGGCTGCGTGGGCTGCGACGGTTTATATTCGCTGTAATGGACGACGCGCGGCGTGGAGAGCGAGCCTGGTTTCCCTGCTGCAGGAAGTGTCCCCTTTCCGATCTCAAGGACCGCAGGTCTCGGTACTCCGGGACCGGAGCCCTTCCCCATGTCAAATTTTTCCGAAGGCAGTTGAAGATGGAAATCGGCGGGCTGCTGCGCGGGCTTGAAGACGGCGTCTTCGTGAATGATGACGGGAGCCGGAACAGCCGGGCATCGCGGGTTTTGGTGCTCCGGTCTGCGCCGCTCGCCGTTCGAATTCTCCGAGGAGGCCGTTCGCCGGCTTTGCGGGCGGGGTCGGGGCGGCAGGAATCGGTGCTGCGGGTGACTTCGGCGCGACGACGCTTTGTGCCGCTGCCGGGGTCTGGCTTAATTTCACCACGGGCTGTTCGGGGTCGAGCGGGACCACCCGGTGGGAGGACCGGTCGGCGAACTAACGGGGGGCGGGGTAAGGGGTAGGGCGGCAGGCGGCGGCGCGGGCTTGGCTACGGTCGTCGGTCCCGCGACTTTCACGATCGGTTGTGCGGGCATCAGCGCCGGCGCTTGGGAGATTATTTTCGGCGCCGGGACCTGGATTTTGTTTTTAGCCGCAGGCTCTTTTACGATATCCGCACTGGTCCCTGCGGGCGGATGATAATTGTTCTCCAGTTCGGTCTTGAGCGGCGCGAATATCTTCGCGTTCAGCTCGTCGGCGACGGACGCGGAAAATCGGGGGTTATTCAACAAAAGTGCATCATTGATCTCGGCGCCGGCGTCATAGGGATGGACAAAGCCGAAAAGGACAAGGGCGGCGATCTGCTGGATCGTCTCCTTTTTATCTTCGTCGGCAATCCTGTTCTTTTGGCAGACCTGGTCGATTATCGTCAGGTTGCGATCGGAGGTGAGCGCCTCCTTCAATTTGTCGGGCAGAGCGTCAAACCGCTTATCAAGTTCTGTTTCGGTGATGAGGTCGACGGGTATCATCTTTCCAGTATATCACAAAATACTTCCTAATCTTTTTCTTTTATACGGTACGTTTTTACCCGGCCGGTGAACCTTCCTTTCTCGTCATAGACTGCGACGGACCTGAATTCTTTACTTTGCGCGTGGGCCCTCTTGAGCATGCGGTAATTAGGATAAAACGCATTTTCCGTAGTTTGTCCTGGGAGAGGCTGCTCCTTTGGTTTGGGTTTGCGTTCCGCAATGCGCTTACGTTCCGCTTCCCTCTCTGCTTCTATCTGTTCTTTTGTGCGGTTGACGCGGCGGGACAAGTCCCCGAGATACTGGGGGTTCCCCATATATTGCTCCCCCATGTATTCCGCCTCCCCGGCGATCACCATGTCCTGAAGTTTTTCCATCCGTCTTCGGGCAAGGTCGGGATTCTCGTGCAGGCGAAGCGGCTCAAGGAAATTTTTCGTCCTCGTGGTAGCCCATTCCTTTCCCTTGCGCACTCCGTGGTATGCCTTCTTCAGACCAATGGCGAATTTATCAAGGAACCTGTCGCGGGGCGAAAGCAACGCCTCCTGTTCTTCCCAGAACGGGTTTGGATGATCGGGATCCGCCCCGCCGCCTCTCGCGCTGGAAGTTCTCGGGATAGAAGAAGGATGGGCGCGGCCCCGGGTGGCGTTGCCCGATCGCCCTCCGCGAGAAAATTCGCCTTCCTCTACGAATTCTGCCTCGTACACTTCACCGGAAGAGGGCTGCGTTTCGGGCGAAGATGCTTGGATGTCTCTGCGTATGCGCGCGAGAGCCTCTGTTCTCTCCCCTTCTTTTTGCTGGTCACCGCTGGGTGGTGCCTCCCGCTTTTCTGATTTTCTCGGGACGATCGCCAGGGGATTTTCCTTTTCAGGCTCGGATCCCTCTCCTTGTTGCCTTTCGAATTTATTCATAGTTGGGCGGGCGGCTTACGACTGGATCTGGGTCCAGTTTGCCCACGCTACTCCTGCCGCGGAGGCTGTTGCCTCAGTAGGCATTGCTCCGCAAATCGGACAACTTCTGGAGGGTTTTTTGGTAGATCTTTCGATGTGCTGGCAGCTCTGACATTCCCAGTCATTTGCCTGCTTCCCCTTGAAAAGTCCCGAACCTCTTTTTATCCCACCCCAGAGGGTTGCCCCTATGCCCTTTGTTTTAAGATCCGGGCTCGATGCCCACTTGCCCGCCGTCTGCGCCCCCGACGCCAATCGTTGAGCTGCTTGCGCGCGCAACTTGCTCCATTCCGTAAGCGGGGTGTATAGCCCCCCGCTTGCCGATATCTTCGCTTTTGGTCCCGCCAGCCGCGAAGCGGCATTGAGAGTGCCTTGGGCCGCGCGGCCGCCATACCGCGCCGTTGTTTTGCCGGCCCAAACCCCGAAGTCCTTGGCCCCCTCCCTTACCGCGCCGACAGCCACATTAGCCCCCTGGATGCCAAGCTTGTCCGCGACGATCATCCCGCCGATGCTCAAGCCGACCATCACCAACATGTTCAGAAAGTTCTGGATAATCGGGGAGAAAATATTACTGAAGAAATTGGATAAACTTGTCCACACCGCGTTACTGGGGCTGGCGTATGTTGCAAAGGACTGCGAGCCACTTGCGGCCTTGCTCATTCCGGTCATGGTCTGATTTGCCAGCCAAAGGAAAAACACAACGATAGGAGCGAAGAACGTCCACCGGATGAGCTGACTCCACCACTTAGTGAAGTTACTCTTGAATGCTGGGAAGACAAAGGAAAGCCAAGCGAATGGCAAAATGACCGCGAGGATAGCGATATAAACATAGCGGATGAGAAGCATGACGATAAAAACTCCAAGCACGATGACTTCCACAATCAATTGGACGGCGACAAAGAATAGGGCCGCTATGGGGAGCACCATTTGGCCCAGATCACTTCCCGCCGTGGAGAAAGCCCCTTGAATGCTGCTGCTGGCCGTGCTGCCCAAAGTTTGGGTAAGCTGGCTCGAGTTCATATTTGAGCCAACGGCAAAATCGCTCTGAGGGTTAAAGGATCCCGCAAGACTCGTGGCGAAATCATTCATGCTCTGAAGGCCGTTCCTGGTCGTGCTACAGCCGCCGCCGGTCGGATCAACACAGTTCAAGAAGTATTGCGTGAGGGAATTCCCGAATCCGACGATAGGAGCCATGATGACCAGGCCGAAATTAACAAGAATCGCCATAAGAACAAGCTTCCAGAGTATCTGCTTTATGCCGTAGGACTGGCGGTGGAGGATGGTCGCGATGGCGATGACGATGATCCCTAGTACGAAACCGAGGTTCGCGATGCTGAGCGATATGCTGAATCCCTGCTGGACAATCGCCGTTTGGAAAATGCCGGTGTTTATATTCAATACGACACCGATGATCCATGCCTCAATGCCGATAACGATACCGCCGATGAGCGCCAGTATGTAGCTAAAGAAAAAAGCAACATCGGCGATTAATGAAGAGCCGACATCACCGATAGTAAGCCAGCTAGCAGGGTTGTACCAGCTAGCGGCGTTAGCCACGACGGGGATTGCCATGGCCGCAATGCCACTTAACACCACACCAGGTACATAGAGAATCCTCTTGATCTTGCTCATTTAGGGCGTTGTTGATGTGGCGGTTGAGATATCGACTTCACAGCTTGCGACAGAATTGTCGGTCGAGGCGGTGACGGCCGCGTGATATACGCCCGCGGCGTTATAGGTCACGGTAAAGGGCGTTGATACGGTAGTTGTCCCGGTGATCGTGCCTACCGCTCCTGGCGCGGACCACGTATAGATCGGTTCGCCGTCGCCGGTCCCGCTTGATATGGCGTTTATGTCAAGGGCTCCTCCTTGCGCGTAGAGACTCACCGTGGCGAGGCCAGTCGTGAGATCAAGACTGCCGGTGGTCTGCAGGGTATCGCATTGGACGCCGCTCCCCGAAGTCGACGCAGTCGTTGAGGAGGGGACGTTGATGTCGAGCGGGACCGTTGAGCTTGCCGAAATGGTGAGTAAGCCGCCGCTCGAGCCAGCCGTCAAGACGCCGTTTATGTCTTTCGTCACGGCACCGATGACCTCCTGGGTGATGCTCGTTAAAAGCGAAGACGCCAGCGCGTCGATGATCCCGGCAATCTCGTTTGCTGTTGCGGTGTTCAGGGTGCTGGCGCCGATTGCGGTCTGAAGCGACTGCCCGGTCACGATGGCCGGCATGGTGACCGCCGGCTCCGTGCCGTTGGAACACTGGCCGTTGTTCTGAATCTGCACCGCTACTTGTCCGGCGGGACATGGAGGCTTAGCCCCCGTAGGCCCCGTGCCTGCACCTTGAGACTCGCAGACGGTGTCTATGCCGTTCGGGTTACTGCCGTCGCTACAGGCCTGGGAGCCGGTCATCCCTTGGCCGGCGACCGATTTTAATTGGACTGCGGATTGATTGTTGGCGCCGGCAGCGCGCGCCTGGTCTTGGAGGGTGATAATATTCGACCACATATTGTTGCCCGGCTGGAGCAGTCCGAAATAATCATTGAAGTTCGTGAAATGGGTGGAAAGCTGTTGAAAATTCGGGGCGCGCAGGAAGCTATTAAAGGTATTCGCACAAAAATTACCCTGGGCGCTGGCGTTCGGGGTCGCGAAGAGTATTTTTAGCGAACCCGCCTGGACCGGGGCTATACAGGCCATGCTTTGGTTTAATTTATTTATTGCAGCAGTCGTAAAAGCGTTCACGGCCATGGTGCCCCATTGCTGCACGAAGCGCGGCGCACCGCTCCCCTGGATCCATTTGAGCACCTTCTTTTGGACGAGCAGCATCAGCGTGTTTTTGAGGATCTGAATTCCTATATTCCTCCCAAGTTGTTCGAAAAACACCGCCCATCCATGTTCGTCATTCTCCGCCGCCGCCGCCGCAATCGCCGCCTTGGCAGTGGGATCGATTACGGGGACGAACACCTGCGCGTTGGCGATCCCGGGCAAAAACAAATCTTGCATCAATGACAGCAACCCGCTTTCCTTGGATTGAGGCGGTTTTTCCGTTATGAATTTATTGAGTACCTGCGACTGATCGCTAAAGTTCTGTACGGCCTGGTCATAATCGCTCTGCTTGTATTGGAGGACAAGAGCGGCCTTCCCCGGATCGTCCGAAGTATTTTGTTCGAGCGAGGAGACGGCGTTCTCGTACACTAAGAGCTTGATGAAACTTTTCTGGAAATCGACGAGCGACGCGGGCGTGGGCAGCGCGATGGCGGCGCCGAGCATGTCGACGACCGCCGAGCCCGCCCTGGGCAGCACGGAAGCATCCTCTTCATTATTCGCGTTCACCTCGTTTTTCACCGTATCGAGAAGCCCCGATTGGACGAGCCGCTCATTATTGATCTTCGCGAAAGCGTTCAGGTAGGTGACGAGGGTATCGGTCGAGTCCTGCACGATCTTCATTTCATTCTGGAGAAGGTTGGATTCGTTATCCCAGTCGGGCAGCGTCATGCTCGCCACCGCCGGCTCGTTCAAAAGCGCCTCCGCCATCGTCTGCGGGTCAGGATCCGCGAGTTGAACATTGCCGGCGCTAGCCGATTGAGGAACGGTCGGGTTCGATTCCACTACGCCGCTTGCAAAGGCGTCGGCAAGGTTTTCGGTGACGTTACTCGGGTCGCCGTCGGCAGAATCCGTCGAAGACGCGACCACGCCCGCGATGGCGGCGTTCTGTGGCTGCGAATTGTCTACAAAAGCATTGTCGGGAACGGAAGGAGCGCTCGCCGGTGCTGCGGCAACCGCCGCAACAGGCGCCGGTTCACCGGAGTTCCCGATGTTCACGCTCGACAAAATCGCTGCCGAGGTAGCGGTGGCTCCGGCCAGGATCAGGAACCCCGTAATAAGCTTTTTTACGTCCGGCATTTGGTTTTATTATAACTTAACGGGGGCGTCAAGCATACATTCCTGTCCACAGGGAAACCAGGCATGATATAATAAAAACAACGCCTATGAAGCTCAAACTCATTGTCGTCATCCTCTTTGCAGCTCTCATCATTGTCGGTGCCGCCACGCTCAGGGTAAACGCCCAAACGGCGGGTCCCGAGCTCCTCATCACGTGGAGCGCTCAGGGGAGCTACGCCCCGTCGAACTATCCAGACAAAGTGCTTCCCAACCAATCGTCCCGGATCACAGCCTCGCTCACATTGATCTCAGGCGGAAGGCAAGTGGATCTTTCGGGCCAAACGATCTATTGGTACGAAAACGGCACGCTGATCGACGGCGGGCAGGGAGTCCAATATATTTTCTTCTCCCCTTTCGGCACGGCGCCGACATTCCTGACACTTAATGCGCAAGTGCCGAGCTACGGCGACAACGGGAGCCTGCTTCAAAACACCGTACAGATCCCCATCATTCAGCCGAAAGCGGTCATTGAAGCCCAGCATCCCCAGGAAAACTTTTTGGCGAAATCGTTCACGCTGCAGGCGACCCCCTACTTTTTCAGCGTAGCGAATCCGTCATCGCTTTCTTACGCGTGGTCAGTGAACGGGCAATCTCCTGCCACCGCTGAAAATCCGGAGACTTTCCAGGTGAACATCGCCTCCGGCACATCGCTCGGATCCGCGTATGCCGTATCGCTCACCATAACCGATCAGGCGAGTGGGATGTCCGCCTACGACTCGACAAACCTCACCTACGCCGAATAGCCATGAGTAGGAACAAAAAAACACTTATTATCTTGGGCGTCATCGTCGTGATTATCCTCGTCGGCATTTTGCTCTATTATCTTTTCTTCCGCCAGAGCGGAGGTGCCGTAACGCCGGCGGGACAAACCGGATCGCTCCCTAACGTCCCCGCCCAAGGAACTTCCGGGAATCAAACGGGAAATACCGGTGGGACCTCTGGGAGCTCTCCTTCCGGCACCACGAACTCGTCACAAACATTCGGCGTCCTGGGGGATGAGCAGGCGATGGATTATTACGTTGATAGTGGAAACAATACTACGCTCATCCAGCCCGATGGCACAATTCTCACGCTCACGAACGGCCAGCCGGTCATTTTGAGCTCATCCAAGATCCAGGACATCATAGGCGCGAGCTTTTCGTATGACGGGAAGAAGATACTCGTGAATTTTGGCGACGGGGCCGACCCGCAAACAAGCGTTTTCGACCTTGCCTCAAAGGCATGGACACCGCTTCCCCAGGGGATGCAAAGCCCCGCTTGGTCGCCAAGTAGCTATCAGGTGGCATACCTTACGAGCGGGGCAAGCGGGAGCGGCAAAGAGAATATCGTGATCCTGAACTCCGTAGCTCCAGGCGCTGCGCCGTCGGTCCTTGCGACGGTGGCCATGGAAGATATGCTTCTCCGGTGGCCCAATAAAGGCACACTCATCCTTTCCGACAAGCCGGATGCCTATATAGTCGGATCAGCCTGGGCCTTTAATATATCGAACAAAACCATTATCTCCGTGGATTTCCAAGACCTGGCACTGCAAAGTATCTGGAGTAATGCCACGAGTGGCCTGGGGCTTATCTTTAGGGGCACTACCGGATACGTGGGCGGCGACATTTCCTTGTTAAACTTCTCGGGGAGCCAGACGGTCCTCACGTTCGTCACGCTGCCTTCTAAGTGCGCGTTCAATGAGGATGTCGTCGCCCTGCCGCAGGGAGCTTCGACCACTGCGGCGACCTCGACTACCGCCAAGGCCACGACCACGGCCATGGCTGCGACGACCACCACCCTCGATCTCTACTGCGCCGTACCGCGCGATCAGCAGACGCTTACGATCGCGCGCCTGCCGGATGAGTACAATCAGAAGATAATCCTCACCGCAGACGATTTTTATAAGGTCAACACGAATGACGGGACGCTCAGCGTGGTATTTTCCGACCAAAGCTACAATCTCGACGCGACCGACCTCAAGATATTCAACAACAGATTGTTCTTCATCAACCGCTACGACCAGAGGTTGTACGGCGTGGCGCTCCCGTAGGTCCCGCGGCTCTTACGGGCCTAGACTTGTACCGGTCAAGATGACAGGCCCTCCGACATCGATGGGTTCGCAGACCGGCAGTTCGGCGCAAGGGATAGGCGCAAGCGGATTATAGAGCCCAAGCCAGTAGGACCCCGGGAGGAGGGACTTGTCGAGAAAGAAAAGCGGCGTCTCAAGAAAAAGATATGAAACGAAAAGTTGGGCGGGAACCGGGGGGCCTATGATCACGAGGAGCCCAAAATCGCACAAGCAGTCAATGGGTACGCCCACAATGGGCCCCCCGAAGGGGACGCCTGCTCCCTGGGCGAATGCAGTTGGCACAAGCCAGCTTTGCCCGCTGGGCGAAGGAAGCAGCCCCACCTGCCCCAGGAGTTGCTGGTTTGCGAGAGACGCGGTCCTGTTGAATTCCTGATAGTAATTCAGGAAGTCGCTTTCGGACATTTTCCCGGAGCCGACAGCGAGGGCGTTGTTGATAAGGTCAAGCGTGAGCTCTTCGAAGCCGATCGTTTCCTTGTCCAGCGTGACCGCATTTCCCGTCACCCCTATGGATTTTAAGAAATTTATTTCTGCGTTGATAAAGCCCTGATGGATCAATAACGAACTGCTTATTTCCGAAAAATTATCGTCCGCGACCGCTTTACTGATAAGGTCTTCGATAAAAAGCGGGGTACTGGTCCCTTGCTTAAGGGCAGCGCTGAATTTTTGCGGGTCAAAGGAAACGCCGGAAGGATGGGTGCTCAGGTAGATCAAGTAGCCCATCGTGGTTGCCACACCCGACGAGCTAATGGCTATCTCGCTGTCGGGGATATTAGGAAGTGCAAAGGTTGGGGTCGACGTGGCGGTCGCTTGGGCAGTCGGGGCCGCAGGTACGGGCGTCGTGGCGGTGGCCGGAGCGGAGCCGGTGGCCCGCCCTGCATTAGGCGTTGACGGCTGATTTGTGGCAGGCGCAGCGGGAGAATTCGGCCCACTTGATGTGCCACCGCCCGAAGTACCGGCCATGCCGGTCGCGGGGACAAAGGCATTTCCAGAAAGAGGGGCCGCCGCGGAAGGAGAGTTTCCTACGGGGAGGGAGGCGATGCCGGGAGTGGCACCGGTCGTTCCCGGGTGGAACCAAAGGGATGGCAAGAAGAAAGCGGCACCGATCAGTATTACGAATGCAAGCAGCACCAATGCGAGAATTTTTTGATGGTCGTTCATGGGCGGGAGCCGTGATTACTCCAATTATAGCATTAGGTTATCCCCGATCTGCTTTATATTTTGGATGGACAGGTTCTGCGGGCGAAGCTTCGGATCAATATGCGCGGCCGCCAATATGCGGATTGCGCCATCCTTCCCAAAGCGAGCCCGAAGATTGTTCTCTACGGTTTTGCGCGGTTGAGCAAAGAGAGTTCTTACGACCGCATAGTACGCGTCCGCTTTCGCACCGTGTTCCGCATCATCGTTGCGGTCAAGGATCAACACCGCAGAATCCACTTTCGGCTTGGGATCAAAATCTTCTTTCGGGACCGCCGTTACGATGTCCGCTTTTGCCCAGAATTGGACGCTTGCCGCAAAGCGGTTCATGTCCGGTGGCTCCGCCATCAGGCGCTCGGCCACTTCTTTTTGCACCATGAGGACCGTACGCAGCGGCCGTTCGCCGAGCTCGCCAATGGTCCGGAGGAGATGTCCCGTAAGATAGTACGGAATATTACCCGCGATCTTAAAAGGCGATTTCGGCGCGATCGTCCCCTCGGCGAAAGCATCGAGGATGTCGCCCTCTATTATCTCCATCCTTCTCTCCGACAGATCGTCCTGAAACTCGCCCTTCAGCATCAACGCGAGACCGTGGTCCTTTTCTATCGCAATGAGCTTTGCGCCAGTTTTTTTGCACGCTGTCGCAAGCAGGTGCGTGAGTTCGCCATGCCCCGGACCGATCTCAATGATCGTCTCGCCCTTTTGAGGCGCGATTGCGGCGATGATCTTTTTGACCACCCCCTCATTTTTCAAAAAATGTTGTCCAAGAAATTTGTTTGGCATCGCGGTCAAATGTCTATCACATTTTCCTCGAAGTCGTCGCTTTCGGAAAATGGCCTGCGTTTGGCGGCCGTTCTCCCCCTCTCTGTCTCGTCCGCTGCCTCATCCGCCGTCCCATCCATGACGATGAGCTTGATGCAATCTTCCGGGATCTCCGCGATGAACCGCGACGGCATGCCGTAAAAGCTCACGTGCAGTTTTTCCTTCGCGCGCGTCATCGCGACATACATGAGCCGCCGCTCTTCTTCGATCGACGCTCGTTGTCAATCGAGCGGATATGCGGCAGGAGCCCTTCGCAGACGCCCGCGATGAACACTTTTTCGAATTCAAGCCCTTTCGCAAGATGGATCGTCATCAGGTTCACTTGCGTTTGTCTTTCCGCCCCGCTTTCTTCTCGGCGTCTGCGGTTTGTCGGCCAATCGTCGTCGTCGCCTGGAGAAGCGCATATTTTCTCAAGAAAATCGGGCAAATTTTCAAATCCAGACGCGAAATCGATGAGCTCGGCGATGTTCTCCTCTCGCTCGTCGGCGTTCAGAAAATTTTCCTTCGAGATAGTCAAAATAACCAAACGTTTCAAGGAAAATCTTGATAATATCGATCGGGCTTGGGATGCTTCGCGTCGGCATGATCTTTCCCCTTGAACGCCGCAAATTTCCGCTTTGAGAGATTTTTTTCGAGCCGCTCCCGCGCGATCTCGTCGCGGTCGTTCGATGCCCAGCGCAGCGCGGCGACAGCATCCTTCACTTCGCGCCGTTCATAGAATTTCAGGCCGCCGAAGATCTGGTAGGGAATGTCGCGGCGGATGAGCGCCTGTTCGATCGCGCGCGACTGCGCATTCGTGCGATAGAGGATAGCGATCTCGGCCTTGCGTCGCGCGAGTTTATCTTCCGCGATCTCCTCCGCGATCCATTCCGCTTCCTCGTTCTCGCCCCACGCTTCAAAGAGCGAAATGGCTTCTCCTTCCGGATTTTTCGTCCATAATGTTTTCGGCGTGCGGTAGCGGTTATTTCCTGCGACCGCCTGCGCAGCGCGGATGATATTCCCGGTTGAGCGATAATTCTCTTCAAGAAAATAAATTTTCGCCCCGGGCCAATTCTTTGTCAAAATCCAAGAAGGTGCGGATGTCCGCATACCGCCAGCTGTAGATCGTTTGTTCGTCATCCCCTACGACGCTCAAATTCCGATGGCCTCCCGCGAGGAGCTTTACGAGCTCGTATTGTTTCGGATTGATGTCCTGATATTCGTCCACGAGGAGGCGTCGAACTTCGCCTGATATTTCTCGAGGACTGCGGGATCTTTTTTGAAGAGCGCGACCGGCTTTTCAATGAGGTCGTCAAAATCAAACGCATTGTTCTCTGCATGAGCGCCGCTTCGTATTTTTGGAAAACTTCCTTGCTATAGCGCTTTTCTCTCGGCGAGTCCTTCGGCGTTTTCGAGCGCCTCCGCCAACAATATTTTTATCTCGGAAATTTTCTGAGCGAAGAACGCCGGCGTACTTTTTTTTTTTTCCCGTTGCCGAGATCGTCAAGCAGTTCTTTAATGATTTTTTTAACAAGCTCAAAGGAATCATGGTCATCAAAAATCACGAAATTCGGCTTCCGGCCGAATGCGCGGCATTCCTTCCGGAATATTCTTGCCCCGAGCGAATGGAAGGTGCCGATAAAGGGTTCCGGGTTCGCCACGCGGTTCCTCATTTCCTGCGCCGCCTTGTTCGTGAAGGTTATGGCGCATATCCTTCCGGCGGCATGCCGGTCTCTATAAGGTGAACGATGCGGCGCGTGAGGGTCCTTGTTTTGCCGGTTCCGGCTCCCGCCACTATTAATAAAGGAGTAATGGGGGCTTCGGCTGCCGCTTTTTGGGCTGGGTTGAGCGGAAAAACCTGCCTTATTTGATGTTTTGAGGCCATTGTGATAAGCTGCTCTTATTAGTACGATAGTACGACAATTATATGGGAAGAATAAACCATTGACTGTGGCCGTTTTTTTGGTTATGGGGTGCCTTTTTCTGGGCTCTTTATTCTTTAGGAAAACGGGTTTTACCGAGGTACGCGGAGTCCTTGGGGGCCCGGATAGTCCTCCCCCGCTCATTTCAAGCGCCGAAGGGGCGGAACTCGCCCAGTCGGCAGCGCTCGGCGGCAGCATGAC
Organism: uncultured bacterium; assembly: GCA_963768625.1. Lineage (GTDB taxonomy): Bacteria > Patescibacteriota > Minisyncoccia > UBA6257 > 2-01-FULL-56-20 > CAVYIK01. The sequence continues at coordinate 425,611 of CAVYIK010000003.1, read as the reverse complement.
GGAGGGTGCTCTTCTCGGATCGGACAGCGGGGCATTGGGATATCCGAGCGTCGGCTTGGCGGACGCAGTTTCTTCGGATAGAGCCACAATGAAAGATCCGGGGGCACCAAACGCCATCCAAGCCCCCGACCTCGACGTTCCCACCGCACTGCCGAACCTGAACAGTAAGTTTATCATGCCCGCCAAGGGTTACGACTGGGGAATTTTACATAATTACAATGCGGTTGATATCGCGAACCACTGCGGCACGCCCGTCGTCGCTGCAGCAGAAGGGCTTATCGTCCCCGACCCGAATATCACGAACGTAACAGACGGCTGGAACGATGGCTATGGGAATTTTGTGCTCATAGAGCATCCCTTCGGCGATGATGTCCTTACCCGCTATGCTCACCTCGAAAAAGCATTGGTGCAGATCGGCAGTTACGTGAAGCAGGGGCAGGAGATCGGGCTTATGGGCGAGACCGGCGATGCGACCGGTTGCCACGTGCATTTCGAGGTCATTGGCGCGCACAATCCGTTCGCGAAGAACTAGCGGCGTGCCAGGCATCATTTAATAATCTTCCTTTAGGCGGTAACTGAATGCTTCGGCGAGGTGTTCCGCGGAAGTGCATTCACTCCCCTCAATGTCGGCGATGGTCCGGGCGACTTTGATGATCCGATAATATGCGCGCGGGGAAATGCGGCTCCGGTCAAGCGTTTCCAGAAACTTTTCCGCGCGCGGCGCGAGTTGAGCCATCGCCTGTGCCTCCCGCGAACTCATTTCTGCATTCACGATTATACTCAAGGATGCGAATCGTTTTTCCTGCACCTTCCGCGCGGCCTCGATCTGTTTTTTGACGCCCGGACTTGCGGGCGCGCGCCACTTCCCTCTCCGCAGCTCGCTCACCTTCACACGCCCTACTTTTATCTGGAGATCAATACGGTCAAGCAGCGGCCCTGATATTTTCTTTTGATAACGTATGACCTCGTAAGCGGTGCACGTGCAGGTTCGCTCGGCATCGCCGTAATAACCGCATGGGCAGGGGTTCATCGCGGCAACGAGCGCGAATTTTGCCGGCAGGGTGAGGATCTGCTTCGCCCTTGCGATGCGCACAATGCCTGATTCCATGGGCTCGCGCAGGGCTTCAAGCACGTTCTTCGGGAACTCGGGCAGCTCATCAAGGAAAAGGATGCCTCGGTGCGCAAGACTTATCTCGCCTGGCCGCGGATCCTGCCCGCCACCCACCATTGCCGTCACGGACGCCGTTTGGTGCGGCGCGCGGAATGGGCGTTCGCGCATGAGATGCCCCGGCGAAAGCCCCGCCGCACTCCAAACCTTCGTGATCTCTATGGCTTCGGCCGACGCGAGATCGGGAAGGATGCCAGCGAGCGCGCGTGCGAGCATACTCTTCCCTACGCCAGGAGGCCCGATCATGAGGATGTTGTGACCGCCCGCGGCAGCGATCGTGAGCGCCCGCTTGGCGTTTTCTTGAGCGATTATCTCTGAAAGGTCGGGGCACGCCTCTTCGGGTGGCGCAGATGCCGCTTGCGCCCCGGGTGAAACGGACGACGTGGACGGGGCCGGGGCTGGTCCCCTTCCCTCAAGAAAATCAATGGCGTCGCACAAATGTTCGAGCGGGATTATTTTTATCCCCCGTATGACCGCGGCTTCATCCGCGTTCCATCTCGGCAGGAAAAAATATTCAAAGCCAAGGTCGCGCGCCATCTGGGCAATGTTCAGTGCCCCATTCACGGGGCGCAGTCGCCCATCAAGCGCGAGCTCTCCGACGAAGATCTTTCTCGCCGCGTTGAACGGCCTGATCTGCTTTGTCGCCGAGAGGTAGCCGAGTGCGATGGCGAGATCATAATGCGACCCCGCCTTTTTGACGTCGGCCGGCGCGAGATTTACGGTGATCTTCCTATTCTCCCGATTCGGCGGTTTCGCGCCGGAATTTTTTAAGGCCGAGTTCACCCGCTCTTTCGCTTCGTTCAGTGCTTTATCGGCGAGGCCGACAATATTTATTGCATGGACACAGGTACGACATAGGGTATCCCTTCCAATTTACCCTCACCATTCCTAGAAGAAAGGCACGAACCGCGAGTTTACCCCACACCCCCTCTCACGATATATCCATCCCCACCCCTCCTAGCCAAATCCAATGAATTGCCAATATATAAAGCCAGACGGCAGTCCCTGCAAAGCAAACCCCATGACCGGGGCGGATTACTGCTTCATCCACAATCCCGACGCCAAGGAGCAGCGGGAGGCGGCTATCAGGAAGGGCGCCCTATCCCCGAAGCCCAGGAAGGAGGCGGGAGCTCTGACGGTCATTCCGGTGAGGAACATTGAGGGAGTACTTGCCCTGATTGAAGACACCATTAACCGTATCCGGACCGAACCCATGACCCACCAGAAGGCCAATTGTATCGGTTATTTGGCGAATATAGCCCTCAAGGCCCTTGAGGTTGGGGAATTGGACGAGAAGATGGATCTCGTGAACAGCATCATCCTGGAGCGAAAAGTGAGGATAAAGAAGTAACTATGCAAACACCAGATCTCATCAAGCTAGCGCCGACGCTCTCCGCTGAAGAACGGTACAAGCTCATCGTCCCTGATTTTCAAAGAGAGGTGGCAGGCGAGAAGTCTTTGATTTCAGAATCGGAACGGCAAGCTATCCTCCGTTTCGACGATAGGAAGGCATGGGAGGAATACACGCGTCGCGTACTGCTTTACCGATGGGCGAACGCTCTATGGGTTAGGGAAATTGAAACTGAAAAATTGCGTACCTATGCCTGCTACTTGTTTCTGAACCATCATTGGGAGAGGGTGGTCGTAGATGCCGACGAAACACTCTCCAAGGAAAAAAGAACAGAGAGGTTTGAGCGTCTTAAGAAATACGTATCCATGCTCTCCGCGCAATCAAGAGACTTTTATGCCTACCGGGAGGCCACTGCAGAGATTAGCCAAGAACTATATGGTGTGCCGCTGTTTGATCCGAAAACAATGAAGGAGATCTCAAACCATTATGAGGTCGTGGATGACTTTATCGAAAGCTACAACGTCTCCGTCGAGCACTTCTGCAAGCTCGTCGAGATTAAAAAGTTCTTGAAACCTATCCTGCAAGACAAAGAAAGCTATCTTGTCAAAAAGCCTGTCCCTGACGAGAAAGAGGTAGGAGGACTAGTTGATGGGATTAAGCGTGTGGCCGAGGCGGAAATGAGAGCGCTTCGATAATGGTGCACAGGCCTGGACGATGTTCGAACGATTTTGAATAAAAAGGCCGCCTATCGCTAAGCGGCCGGTCTCCCCGTGATGGATATGGATTAATAATCCGAAGGGGAGTTCAAATCCCTTCGAAATGCATCGGCTTGCTCGGGAGTCACTGGCTGCCAAAGGTGATAATAGTTGTTTCCCTGAAACCACATCTGGCCGCAATGACAAGTCCAGAACAGATCGTTACACGATCCACCCGGAGGTACGAACGGTTTTCCACTGTAACTAGAGCGAGCTCGTTCGCAGCTCAAGCATTGAACATCCAAGGAGCTAGAGCCCATTTGACCCTCCAAACTACCTTCCCACCCTAATGCAGCCCAAAAACTAAGTCAACGAAACAGGGCCCTTACCCGGTCTCGCAAATTTCGACGATAGGTTTCATGGGGTCTTTTGAGGGGCCGGAGCGATCCGACAATCGAGGTGTCTCGGGCGGGTCTGAATGTTACAAATGTTACACTACTTTGCCCTTTTGCTGAGTGTAACATTTAGGGCGAAAACGGAACAAATGGGACACAACAGGGCGTCCCGTTTGTGTTCCATTCCCACCGTCCCAAAAAGCAAATGAGACAAATGAGACACAAAAACGGGTACTTCAGAAATGTGTCTCATTTGGGTCCCGGTGGCATTTTATATAGGAAAACCAAGGGCTGTTGAGCATAGTCAGAATGAGACACAGGATAAGTCACTGTCTCATTTGCCTCTTCGGCCTCTTTGTGACCTTGTAATGAGGGCCTGGACTTCCCCGGCCAGTGCGTCATCCATTGAGGTATGGAGAACGCACAAATCGTAGGAAGGGGTTCGAGTCAATCGGGCATCCAAACGGCAAAGGTCGAAGTGAAAACGAGGTATTGCCTCTACGCAAGAAAAAGCACTGAGTCGGAGGAACAGCAGGTTCTTTCCATCGATTCACAGATCAAGGAGATGCTGAAGATCGCGGATCGGGATAGGTTGGAAATTACGGACATCAAGCGAGAGAGTCATTCGGCGAAAGCGGTCGGACAGAGAGAAGTTTTCAACGAGATCGTCCTTGATATTCGCTCCGGCAAGTTTACGGGCATCCTTACGTGGGCGCCGGATCGGCTATCGCGGAACGCGGGCGACCTTGGTGCACTCGTCGATCTTATGGATCAAAAACTACTTCTTGAAATACGAACGTTTAATCAGAAGTTTGCGGACTCTCCGAACGAGAAGTTCATGCTGATGATACTTTGTTCGCAGGCGAAGCTCGAAAATGATAATAAAGTCGAGAATGTGAAACGTGGGCTACGTGCGAGATGTGAGATGGGACTGCGACCTGGCGTTGCACCAACGGGATATTTGAACGAAAAGAATCGTGATCGTAAGTGCCAAGTAATTATAGATCCCGAACGAGGGCATATCGTGAAACAGATTTTTGAGAAGGTCGCTAATGAACAATGGTCCGGCCGAAAAATCTTCCGATGGCTCAAGCAAGACCTGAAATTCAAGACGAGAACAGGTAAGGATTTTTCGCTGAGCAATATCTATCTCCTCCTTCAAAATCCATTTTATTACGGCATCTTCGAATATCCAGAAAAGAGCGGCAATTGGTATCAGGGCAAACATGAGCCGCTCATCACGAAAGAATTATTTGAAAAAGCCATCGAACAATTGAGGCGTGACAAGATCGTGAGATCGGAACTGAAGGAGTTCGCATTCACGAAGCTCATCACCTGCGGCCTCTGCGGATCGGGCGTTACTGCTGACGAGAAATTCAAAGAACAGAAAAACGGTAATACCCACCGCTATGTCTATTACGGTTGTACGCGATCGCGGGATAAAAACTGCAAATGCGGATATATACGAGAAGAGGACCTTATCGAGCAACTTGTGAAAATTATTGACCAGCTTGACCTCAGTGAGATGCATATGCGGCAAAAGTTTGAGGATGAAGTCGAGAGGATCAACAAATTCCAAAAGAATTTTTTCGGGACGAAAGAAGCATCAAAATCAAAGCAAAAGCATATCAAACTTAAGGACTATGCTGCATATGCGCTGCGCGAAGGGACGATGATTGAGAAGCGTGAATTTCTAACGTGCCTCAGAAGTAAGCTCATATTGGCAAGCAAGGTGGTGCGGATAGAAAAATAATCGATTAAGCTATGGCCTCAAAAAGATCTCGCAAGGATGTTTTTAAAGGAACGATCCCAACCATACGCATACCCGGAGTGTATTGTCTTTGTTCTTCTTGCTTCGCAACCCTATCAAAAGCTGCTCTTTCCTGTTGGGTCAGAACGGAACTCACAATATATTCAAGCGCCCTGTTCTTCGCATACCCTCCTTCGTTTCTTGCGTCTGTTTTTAATTCTTCCTGCACTCTGGTTCCATAGATTTTGGCGACCTCATTTATTCTGGATAAGCAATCATTTTCTTCCGGGTAGGCCATTTTAAAACCCTCAACAGCGGGGGTCATACTGTCCACTTGGTTTGATGGACGGCCCGTCGACTGTTCAACGTAATTATTTAAAACATGCTTTATCTTACCGAGATTTCCTGGCAGCTCCTCTTTTTTTTCTTGTTTTTTTACTCCAGCATTGATAGTCATACTATCAATTTTATTCCTAGATTCTCTCAATCTCTCTTCTTCAGATTGAGGACGATCGAGGGGCTGTGCGGTTCTCTGCATTTCAGAGCGAAGTTGCTGTAGTTTGCGCTCACGCTCTTCAGCTTCTTTAGCTTCTTTCCCAGCGCCGCCTTCTGGGCTTTTCTCAAATAAATTTGCCATCGCCCCCACTCTCAGCGCCTGCTCGATTTCTTTTTTAAGATCTTTAATCTGGATTTCAGTTTGCGGAGACGGATTTCGATATGCTTCCAAATTACCCTCGCCATTGGCCATTGTGGCATACTCGCTTCCGGCTCTGCGCGAACGGAATCCTATTTCCTTTTGCTGAAGCACCTCATAAACTTTCTTCCGAGCTTCTTCGCTCATTTCTCCATTTTCTCCGGATGGGTTCAGTATCTCGTTCGATAACTGCAGATATGAATCCGATTCCTGCATCATCTTTTTCATATATTTTATATCTCCGCCATGATTTCGCCCAAAGTCGGCCAACTCCCTCGCCATTGAATCGAGATATATCGCAACGTCCTGCTCTGTAACTTTTTTGGCTTCGGGAAATTCTTGGTATCCCAAAGTCTTGATGATCCGATCAATGTCTCTAACTCTGGCGTCGGCATTAAACTTGGAATCAGGATTTTCTTTATTCTCCAAGAGTGCTCCCTTTTCAGAGAAAAGTTGGCCCAAGACAAGGGTGTAGTCGCCCTCTTGGAGGGTTTGTCTCATTGTGCCTATGTTTCTTTTCTCTCCAGCTCCAAGCGTCCCACCGACTTCCCAATTCTTTTCATACGACCTTAATTCATCTTCCATGAGTCGGATCGCAAAAAGCTCAGTGTTAGATTTTTCACGGAGCGCAGGGTGCTCAACCGATCCCTCGGATTTCTCCCTTTCGTTACCCGGTTGCGTCGGGAATTTTTCCATGGCTTTATCCTATGCCATCTTCAGAGTTTTGTGAAGTCGGATTGTCCTAATACGACGTTCAAAAACTCATTTATATTTTGAGGCATCCCGCTCCCTCGAACGGATGCTCAAGTCTGTGCACAGGCCAGGATTCGAACAAATGCGATTTTAGGACTTAGACTGAGAGCTGGACTTCCGTTTTAGCGATTTAGCCAGGCAATCCCAAAGATCTGCAAGGGTATCAAGAAATTGCTCCGCCGTTTCCCCGGAGATGGCGACGCCGCGTTTCATATAGTACTCCCGGCAGTCTTGTACGAGCTTTTCGGAGTATTTCATGGCAAAGTATTTTTAAATACATTCCCCCTTCGCGCGCACGACGTTCGGACCTGTTTAATGTGATAACGAAGAAAGTTGACGGTCCATTTCTTGACCAAGTGCGCGTGGAAAGTCACGTATAATTGCTTGTTGATCAGCCGGTAGGAACGCTCCAAGCTCCCCTTTGAAATCTATAGCGTTTGCTTCTGAAATAATGGTTGCACTAATCTCTCCAAGCCGCTTTTTTTGATCTGGCGAAAGCATTCCTCGCCGCATAATGAAATAGAGATCATAATAATCTCGCGGCTTCTTCCGCTCACGGAGCGCACCAAAAACCTTTTCCTCAACTAGTTCACCTTGGGGCAAATGAACGAGGGTGTAATTTGGCACAAAACTATTAGCTACGCTGTCTACTTCGCCCTGAATATTTCTCCCGTTTCTTGAAGATATATTTATTTCCACATTAACCGGCTGATAATCAACGGTCTTGAAGGAAGCGATGCCGAAGTATCCCCCGCTGGTCGAGCCTGATTTTTCACCGATATCCACCTTTATACCCTGACTCTCAATCTCTGCGAGAATCTTCACGAATATATCTTCGACATATTTTTTCGTTTCATGCACGGGGACGCCAAAAAGAGAAAAATCAAGGTCTTCTGAAAAACGGGGGCTTCCGTAAACAATCCGCAGAGCAGTCCCTCCCTTGAAAAGAAGTTTTTCCGCCCCATTCAACCTATACATTTGCGAAAGAAAAAGATGCTGATAATACTCCCGCACAATATTGGGGAATTCGCTCGTCTGATAATTTCGCGCTAATGTCTGTAGTGATTCTTTTGCAATCATCGTAATGTGGTTTTTATAATGCCCGTCAATTTTGAATTTCCAAATAATTCTGCATATCGTAATGCTTTCGCTGCATCTATTTTCCCCTTATTAAAACGTGAGAGTGGCTTCCTCCCTGAGTATAAGCGGAAATACAGAAGGTCAACAAATGCTTTTTCTGGCTCGGCAATAAGAAAGCTTATTCCCGCCTGTCGCTCGGTCTGGTATCCCGTAAACGATTGACGCTTAATGCGGCGGTAGGTATAGATCTTTCCTCCCACTTCAAAGCGGCGCGTTGCCTTGGTGGTAACCGATGTTATTTCATACACTGTTTCTGGGATCACTCCGTGATAAGAAAGCGCGAATTGTAAGGAAATATACGAAGGTTCATATAGTTTATTTGCGATAAACAAATCGGGCGGCAAAGCGTCGGGGAAAGCATACAATCCTCTCTTTAGGCGTACAGTGAAACCATTTTTAGTGTAACGGTGCAATAGCTTGACCGCCGTTCCCTTTGATAATCCAAAGAGTTGCTGTACCTCACGAACGGTGAATATGGGTATCCTTTTCCCCTTTATCTTCGCGGCAAACTTGGTCTGATTCACTAGTTTGACCATATTGTCAATTTACTGAATTGATATTAAAAAGTCAAATAAGACCTCCATTCAAGCTTACTATTGGTCAGCAAATAGCCGATTCAGTTTTGCGCAAAAGTCATCCGTGAATCTCTGGTCCTCAAATGCCCCGTCCATATATCGCTTTATCCCGTCGAATCCCTTGATGACATAGACGGCGGGGTTTTTCAGATCCTCAATCTTTGCATCGCTCGTCATTAAGATGGCCCCTTTTATTTTTATGCCTTCGTAGCCATTTTTCATGAGCCATTCTTCCAGTACTTGATTATGTCGCATAGCTTCTTCGACTGGATTGCCGCTTTTATATCCGCCCAATTTGCAGGAGCACACATTCCCATTGCTATATGTCGTGATTTTGTATATGTCGGTTCCTTCAAAGCGATACGTGTCCTTCTCTGTGCCGATATTCTTTATTTCGAACGTGATAATGCCCTTCGGCCCTACCACCATAGCGTCGATATCGAATTTCCTGCTAGGAATCTGGAAGTTTCTGTAAATCTTGTAACGATCACCCAGCATCTCATTCAGCCGCTCAAACGTTTTCTTTTCGCCCCGATTTCCCTTGAGCGCATTTTTGATTTCGAAGATTTTTCTATCCAACCAAGCATCAAGTTTTTTCAATAGCCAAACCTCAGTGATTCCTAGTACAAAGCCGACGATAAGTAAGATGCCCCCCACCCAAAAACTCGGATCAAGCCAACTCTTTTGAGCAACGACCGTTCTGAGGCTCCAGATAAACCAAAGATATACCGCAAGCAATAATATGCCGAGGACGATGACAAGCTTAAGAACGTTGATAAGTACCTGCTTTTTGGAAAACGATAATTTGGTCATTCAGCTGTGGGCGAACCACGAATAGATTATATCAGGAATCAATCTACAGAAGCTTTTGCAATTCTAATAACAGCCTGGTCAGTTCGTGGATCTGGCCCACAATCTCCTCTCTTTTAAGTCGCATTTCTTCATTCCAATTCCGGCACAATTCCTTAAACTCCTCGTCGGTTAAATCCTCGTTCATACGAGAAGGCTACCAAAAAGGAGATTAAAAAATTCTAAACTGCTTCACATCTAGCCAATAAATCGGATTTTAGTGAATAGTGATACTTCCGCCATGAACGTCCGCACAAAAACCCGTTCCAGGTTCATATCCCCGAACAGTCACCTGATAGGTGCCCGCAGGGACAACCGTAGGCACCGTGAAAGCCACATCGCCATCGGTCCAGTTCGTTATATCGTCACTGGGGATACTATAATCGCTTGTCATGGGATAACCCGAGAGAATAACGGTACCGTTTTGACCATAATCGCTACAGACGCCCGTTACGTTGAGTTGAAAATATCTTGGATTTGTTGGCGCTGAATAAGAGGGCGCACTTGGTGCCGGAGTAACATTCTGGGGCTGGGTGCTATTGTTGGAAGTAGATAAGGCGAGAGCAAAAGATTGGATATAACCAATTCCTGCCGTGAGGCCGGACTCCCCTAGCGTCGGGATACCAAGCGCACACTGGTTCTTGTTCAAAATGGCGAGCCCTCCTGAATTGCCGTGATCGATTGGCGCATCGGTCTTATAAATCGGCCCCGTCACCAATCCGCTTATTATTCCATGCGTGACCGTTTCTGAAATGCCGAGCAAATTACCTGAGCTCGGATATCCGAAAATTGTCACGGTGTCGCCGACTTCAACGCCACCACAGTTGGAATTGAGACCAGAAACAGGTGCGTCATTTATCACTGGTACATGACTTAATGCAGTGGCAGAAGGATAAAGTTGCCCAAGTTCGAAAATAGCCGAATCTTGGTACGTGGTAGCATCATAATGTTCACCAATTAGGGTTAATTGGTAGTCCCCATATGCATAGTTATATGAATAATCCGGCGGTTGGGGATAAACGGCATAGCAGGTAGGTAAGGCACTTCCCTCAACTGCCATGCCGTAGACGTGAAAATTGCTTGTAATTTCGATCGTTCCTTTGACATTCACTGAAGTGCCGGAACCTTGTATCCGGACACTGTTGCTACCCGCAGGGTAGCAATTAATTTCAACGATAGCGGGTTCTATTTGATTGATTAAGGAAGGTGATAAATTGCCGGATGAATCTGAGGGGATCTCTTGGGGTTGTTGGTTGTTAGTACTCTGATTGGTTTGGCCGCTCGCAACGGGGGGAGCTTGAGTTGGCTGTTGCGGTGCAGTTTGAATAGGCGATGATATCTGCGTGTTGGACTCGGTAGCCCCGATATTGTTGCTATTTGCAGCAACGAAGGGGGTCGCCAGGGGCTGAAGACTACTTGTCAGTATTGCTTCGATCATAAAGTAGAACAAAAATGCGGCACCGCCGAGGACGAGGATAAGTATGGCTATATCCCTTCCCTGTCTACTCGGCTTGGACACCTTTTCGCTCAAAGCGTTTCGTCCCGAGCCATTATCGTCTGGGGCGGGATTGGGTTGTATCAAAGGCTTGGGCTCGGCGGGAATGTCCAAAGGATGCCCGCAATGTTTGCAAAACTTACCACCTTCTTCTATTTTTGCCCCGCAGTTTTTACAAAACATATTTTTATTTCCCACTTCTTTTATACTGCGGCCACGGACTTGAATAGGAACCTAATGCGAACGTCATCTATTTAGACGAGTCAGTAATTGCCGCTCTGGTCATTGGCCCGCAATACCCCGTCGCGGGTAGCCCTGCTGATTTCTGAAAAGCGACGAGCGCTTGCTTCGTTAGATTCCCGAAGTACCCCTCGCTGGTTCCTGACGGAAGCGTAAGAAACCTTTTGTCCTCAAGAAAGCGTTGAAGGTTTATGACGCTTTGGCCCAAAGCTCCGACTTGGAGATTTTGAGTTACTGAGGCATAAGACGACGAACTCATTACGGCCAAAGGACTCACCGCTGAGGTTGAATTGATAGTGAGAGGGGTTAGTGAGGGCGCGAAAGTCGATGAGGTTGGGGTAGTAGTTGTTACCGACGGTTTTATTGGGCAACTAATCGTCCCTTCCAAAAGTTTCACTTGAGCATTATACGCATCTAGTTTTGCTTGGGCGATCACTTGGTCTGCATATGAATAAGAACCTAAATTCTTCAAAGCATTGTTAAAAGTTTGACTTGCATCGTTCATAAAATTAGTTGTAAGTGTATTAAAATCACTTACGGCCTTATCGTGAGTTGCCTGGTCGACCATGCCATACAAGCATGAACCTGCTTGCTTACATTCATCGACATCCGAATACTGAACTGAACTAACCCAGCCGTCATTACAAATAGCATTACCGCCCGCCTCCGAAACCACCTTACAATTTACGCCGCCGTGATAAGAACACGCTCCCGATGTTGCAAGAACCGATAACGGTAGTGCGATACTCACGATAAACAAACAGAACGATAAATATTTTTTCATTCTTATCTGATTATTGCTCGGAAATTCTGCTGTTCTGCGTGTTGAGACGTGTCAAAACATTCTCCATTTGAAGCACTGGTTCTGGCGTAATAAGGATCGCCGGGCAAGTGATAAATCATGCTCCCTAGATGGGCTTTAATGGGATGATCGCTCGGGCAATCAAAGCCGCTAACAACCACAAACCCGTGCTTTAGATCCCAATAGGGAACATACCAATGGTAGTAGCCATAAATTCCTAAAATAACAAGCGCAATAACACCCCACGTTATAATCTCGCTCTTTCGCTGTTTAATTTTTGATAAGAAGCCCATCTCAATTGCTAAATAGTCCTGTTAAGAATTTCCAGAATCGAGCGAGAAATCCATCGTTTGAAACTTGAGATGCCGTCTGAGTGTTCGTTGTTGTGGCCGTAGACGTTGTCGCAGAAGATGTCGCAGTAGTAACGCTAGACGAAGCGGAGGTGGTTGCTTCAATTTGAACAGGGGGCAGTGGAGTAACAACGGGAGCTTTTTTAATAATCGGTTTTGGCTTGGGAGCGGGTGCTGGAGTGGGCGTTGGAGTCGGACTGTAAGTGGTTGGGTAATTGTTTTCAATGATGGGCACGGGTTGGTCTGAAACGACAGGAACTTCTTGGCATTGACCATTCGTCATTTCATAGCCGTCTTGGCAGCCACAGGTGTTAGATAAGGAATCATATGTCGCATAATTTCCAAAAGCGGCTTGGCAGTAATCGTCACCGCTAATACACGTGTCCTTAGTAGAGTTAAGTACATATCCATATTGGCATTTACAGACACCAGCATAATCAGATTCTGCATGGCTGCCGTAGGTATTTTCACAATAGGTTGCTGCACTGACGCATTGCTCGGAACTGGAATCGAACTGATATCCCGAGCTGCATTCGCATTGTTTGCTGAGGCTGTTAAACTCAGATCCGTAACCAAAATTATTCCAGCAGTAATTATTGGCGTTGACGCACGTTCCTCCCTGGATAATATATCCGGAGTTGCACTCGCACGTATTGTTTAAAATGTTGTACTGAGATTCGTAGCCTAACTGATTTTGGCAAGCTTCATCTTGCGAGATGCATTGGTCGCCACTCGCTACATAGCCATAGTTACACTTACAGGAACCGGATAAAGAATCGTAACTAGAGAATATCGGACATGACGGTGGAGAATAGTAACCGCCACCGCATTCGACCATCGAATCATAACTGACACTACTATCCGTCCATCCATCGTTGCAGATGACCTGCCCATAAATACCCGGACCCGCCGCGCAATCTACGCCGCCGTGATAGGAGCATGCCCCTGAAGTAGCAAAAGCCATCAACGGGGCTGCCAAAAGCATCCCTGCTCCAAGAAGTAGGCAACCGATGCTGACCCGCAGGGCAATCGGCTGCATTTGTATTCACTCTAACTCTTACTGAGACCCTGTCAATTTCTAGCCTCCCTTGATCTCGACGATTGAATATGACCATAGGAATTGACCTTGAACAGGCGGCATATCGCCAAATGACACAAATGAGTCGCTCATCGAGCGCACCTGCCCGGCCGGTACGTCGACAAAGAAATATGCGTTCTTATCCTCTCCGATTGTGTTGCATGCCGACGTTATAGAACTAGTTGGACAGTCGAAGGCTTTCACGTCCAAAACAATGTCGGTCAATTCATGATCTGAATTATTTTTTATCTGGCCGGAAAGACTGTAACTACTATATTGTTGGCCGAGGCGCAAATTGTCTATTTCTATCTGATAAGGTTTGATAAGAGACATAGATGCTTGCTCTTGTTGGCTAGACCACAACAGGATGATGCCTATACCCGCGACAATTAAAATGCCAGCGATAACGGCGAATTTCCGGAATGGCGGGAATATAAACCAAAAGAGAAGAAACAACGCTATCCCAATCAACCAGAGCATATTTTTATTATACTCGCTTGAGAAAATCGCCAAAAGGCGGTAGATTAAGGGCAAAATGAGTATGAATAACGAGGAGAAGAAAGCCGCGATTAAAAAGGATCAATTGCTCAGTCGACAAGGGTTTATCAGTCACTGTACCTATGATGATGCAAGCGTACACACCGCTCGTAAGCTCGATATTGATGAAATTTTTCTTGCAGCAGCAGAGAAAGATGGTTTTATCAAACCCGTCTTGAAAGTAGAAGAGAACATTAAACAGCAAGACGGCACTGAAAAATCCGAGCTGGTCAGTTATTATAGTCCATTCCAGATTTACATCATTGCCGAACTCAGAGAAAACTCGGTGTTAGATGATAGCCTTTTATGGGGACGCATTGTCCGAGGAGAATTAGATTTCTACCGTAGCCAAGGTTCCAGGATGATGAACTGGGGGTCGGGGATGAGATTCAGCGTGGAGGCGGCAAGGGGAAAGAGGGGCAAGATTGAGCCGCCGATGCTTGACCCATTTCTGGTTTGCGAACATTATCATCAGTTTTTGGAACTCCTGCATAGTTTTGACCTCTATCCTCAGCATGAAATTGAGTATGGTGAAGGAAGAATGTTTGCAGGAGCACCATCCTACGCTTACAATTTCGATCCGATCAGGACGGATGGGAAAAATCTTTTGGAACAATATGGCCTGAGCGTCGATAAAATAAATACACTTAGATGGCACGTGGGCAATGCAGCTACCGCAATCGACCCCCTTGAGCGCTGGTATTACTATATCGCTCGTCACCCGCAACACAGAAAAGATCTACTCAAAGGGGACGCGGCAATCGCTCAAGAGCTTTATGTAATTTACGGTTTTCTTACGAAAATCCATGAAATGGTGGGTGGACAGCAAACTCGACCGTTTTTTGAGTTTCTTCATCCCGAACATTTACCATATCTGATGTCAAAAACTAGCTATCAACAGGGAGAGGATTTGAATGCGCTCAAATATTCGATTGAACAGTTTAATCAATGGCAAAAGGAAGGCGATAATAAAACATTCGTCACTGACGAAGTTTTAAAGACGATCAATTCCGTCGGAGCAGCGCTGAAAGAATTTGAAGGTTTGTATGGGAACCGAAGTTACGCTGGAAATCTTAGGAGGATAAACGAGAAAGATGCGATCGTGCTAGAAAAAGTTGACCCTGCCACTCGGCGTTATGTTGACATGATACTAAAGCAACGCGAAGTTCAATCGGGTAAGAAACCAACCGAAACGGAAATCAGGCAGGAGATTGTTAGGGCAATAATGAGTAGGCTGGGCGATTTTCAACACGAACTACGAATCGCCTTTTCGCAGATTGATAGCCAATTTCGAGAGAGAGAGCATGTGGCTTGGCAAGAGATTAATGGGGGGAACACTTTATGGATGAAACTGATTCGCGAAGGGAAGTTCAATAATCTCGACAGCCTTCAACAAAGGGCATTGCTGAGGACGGAACAAGACAAGGTTAGGAGGGATGCTGAGGGTTGGGGAAAGAGAGGGGAAGAGTTTCGTCAAAAAGTTTCTTGGTACGTAGACGTTGTATTTTGCAGTGCATGCCGGAAGACGCCGGTTCAGTTACATATAGAGAACACTGGTCGTAACGCCATGGAAATTTCTCGATCGGTAATTTGTGATAATTGCATAAACACTAAAAAATTGAATCAAATATCGCAAGGGGAATGGCCTTGTTATTATTGCGGCCAATTGTTGTCAAAATTTGCCTACAACAACCTCTTGAATCATCTCACCGCTAAAGGGTGGTCCGAAGTTACGGTTGAAGTGGAATACGGGAAAGCGACTATTAAGGCTTTATGTAATAACTGTAAGGAAATCAACGTTAAATCTGTTGAGTGGGGGTGGTTGCCTTAAATAGCGCTTTTCGTATATTGCTATAAGGGGGCACAGAGATAGGGAAGGGGTTGACAGGCGTGGGGTTTTGGGCTAAAATTAGGGAAATTGAATATTTTGGCATCCGCTGGGTGCCACAGATAGCGTTATAGAAGGGCTATCGACGGTAGTTTGCTCAGTTCGCTGGGCGCCGTTGGTAGCCTTTTTTGTTTACCAACCGCATAGCGATGCTGAGAGGTCTCGAAAATAAAAATATAAATCGCTATGAGTATAAACATTTTGGATTTTCAGCGTGATATTACGGCAAAAGCCAAAGTAAGTCGAATCCGAGGGATGGAGTGGCAGGATGTAGCCCAAGAGCTATACGTGCATCTTTTTCAGGTTGTCGATAAATATGATCCGAGCAGGGGCGCCAGCCCGAGGACATTTACCAACAGGGTCATTACTAACAAAATTCGCGATTTGGTCAGGGGTACCAACGCACAAAAGCGTTACCTCGACAACAATTCGTTCTCACTTGAAGAGCTGAGAGAGCGGGAGCTAAGTAATGTTTACGAAAATGAGTAAGGAGATCATTCAAGATGACAAATATTTCCGACTGTCCAATTTTTATTTGGCCGCTTTCCTATTCGCCAAGGGAATGGAGTTGGTGAATATCGATAAAATCACAGATCCGAAGCGGGCACAATTCGTTTTCGTAGATGAGCCCACGAGAGAGCTTATGATTGAGTCGTTCAATTTCGGCAAGGAGGACAATGAGGAAGTTTTAGTGGACGTACGAAAACTCGTTATGGCAATAAAGACCCTGAAGGACAAACTTTATCAAGAGAATTTTTGATGTTGCCAGATGAAAAGACCGCTAAACATAGAAATTCATTTCAAGGAGGATTCCGGGGGCCGGTGGGAGAGAATCTTCGAGATTCTTGAGGATGACCCCAAAGCACAGAAAGAAATAAATGAACATGAACATAAATCAATACTTAACCAAGAACAAAATAGCATTCCGAGTGGACGGTGCTAATTTGATAACTCCTTGCCCTTTTTGCGAGAACGCCATAGCTACGGGAGAGGCGCTAGCAACGCTCTATATCAATCAGTCCACTGGCAATGGACTATGTTATGTATGTAAAAAAACTGGTGATTTTGCGGAGGTCGTAAAGAAATTCGGGCTCGATGATGCCATAGAAAGGGTTTCCGAGGGCATCATTCACTTTGTCTCAAAGAAAAAGCAACGCGATGAGGTCGTTGAAATACCCATCATGGAGCTGGAATCGGTGGCGGATGTTCCGATAGATCTATCCCAGTTTAAACCGCTATCCTCGGCCGAAATCTTGGAAATTCTTGGTATTACGATCAAGAAAGATGAGGAAAATAAGCTCATTGCCTTCCTCTGCGAACTTTCCGCTTATACCGAAAACGACCAGCTCAACATCAGCTTCAATGCGCCGTCGTCTACCGGCAAATCATACATCCCCACCGAGATTGCCCAGCTCTTTCCCGCCGACGACGTAATCGAACTGGGCTATTGCTCCCCTACCGCATTCTTTCACGACCGTTCCAAAGAATATAAAAAGGAAACCAATGAGTTGGTTGTTGATCTCTCTCGCAAGATTCTTATTTTCCTAGATCAGCCTCATACACTCCTACTCCAACATCTGCGACCGCTTCTCTCGCACGATAAGAAAGAAATCAAACTTAAAATAACAGATAAATCTCAGAAAGGAGGGCTAAGAACCAAAAACGTATTTCTGAGAGGTTTTCCAGCGGTGATTTTCTGCACAGCAGGCCTTAGGGCGGACGAACAGGAAACGACGCGGTTTATTCTCCTCAGTCCCCAGACCGACCGGGAAAAAATACGCGCAGCCATTTACGAAAAAATACTCAAGGAAACAAATCGAGAATCTTATGCTAGTGCATTAGATAACGACCCGAAGCGTAAGTTATTGAAGGAGCGAATCCGAGCGATTAGGCAGGAGCATATCATGGACATAAAAATTGGCGCGCCTAAAAAACTTGAAGATGCTTTCTTTGGGAAAAACAGAACCCTTAAGCCCCGTCATCAACGGGATATCGGGCGCATTATATCGCTTACTAAGGGTTTTGCACTCCTCAATGTCTGGTTTCGGGAGAGGAACGGATCAAGTATCGTAGCGAATGACGAAGATATCGCTGCAGCGTTCAAAGTATGGGATGCCATTTCGGAAAGCCAAGAGCTTAACATACCGCCGTATGTCCACGAGATTTACAAGGATGTCATTGTGCCCGCGTGGATTGAAAAGAATCAAGGAAGCGATGTTTTCTTTGGCGAGGGTGGCGGTTTAGGACTTACACGAAGGGAGATAGCCCAGAAACATCTGCAAGTAAAAGGGCGGGTATTGGCGGATTGGTTTTCGCGGACCCAGATACTCCCCCTGCTAGAGAATGCTGGCCTTATCGTTCAGGAGCCCGATCCAGCTGGGGATAGAAGGAAGATGTTAGTTTACCCCACCGCGGCAGCCACTATATCGGCATTGCAAAACAGTAGTGGAATGGATGGTGGGGTGGATTTACCCCCTCTGGACAGCTTGTAGCGATTTGGTATATAATGGAGTAATGGAGTTCTTGACCAAGAAAGACGTCGCGGAAATGCTAAAGGTCCATCCAAAAACAGTAGAACGTTGGCTTAAGCAGGGGGAGATGAAATATTTCAAACTTGGCACCGGAAGGACATCCCTTATCCGGATCCCAAAGGAAGAGGTCGATAAATTTATCCAAAAATATTCAAAATGAGCGATAAAAATCAATTAGTAGCAATGTACGCCCGGGTGAGCTCGGAGCGTCAAGAGAAGGAAGGCACCGTAGAGAGCCAGATTGCGGAGATTGAAAAGGCGATCGCGGCGAATGGGGACATTTTGGTAAAGAAATATATTGACGATGGCTATTCCGGGGAACTATTGGAACGACCAGATTTGGATCAATTGAGAACAGATGCTAGTAAGAGGTTGTTCAGTAAGGTCTACATTCTAAGCCCAGACAGGTTGGCTAGGAAGCACCACTATGCGGCGATTATCATGGAGGACCTCGGCCGCTATGGGGTGGAAATAGTCTTCGTGAACAGGCCCATTGGAGAGACCATAGAAGACAAGCTCCTATTCAATGTACAGAGCGTAATCTCGGAATACGAGAAAGCAAAGATACTCGATCGGCTGCGGAGGGGCAAGTTGTTTAAGATTGGGCGCGGGAGTATCCTAGGCAATACCCCGCCCTACGGTTACCGGTACGTTAAGGATGAGAAATCTCGGCAAGGATGGTATGAGGTGGATGAAAAGGAAGCGGAGACCGTTAGGCTTATATTCTCTATCTATTTGAGCGAGAATTGTTCGGGATTGGGAGCGCTCAGGCAGGAGCTCTATGAGCGTAATATCAAAAATCGGAGCGGATCAAACAATTGGTCCCAAAGCATGGTGTCGAGGGTCATTGCGAACGAAACCTATATAGGCACTACGCACTGGGGCAAGTTCAGGTCGGTTGAAGGAGATTCCAAGAACGGCTATCGCAGATTGAAGAATACAAAGCGCGTAAAAAGGGCTAGGGAAGACTGGCTAGCTATCGAAGTGCCGCCAATTATCGATCGGGCCACCTTTGCCCAAGTTGAGATCAAGAGAACAACGAATAAATCCCTATCCCCTAACAAGGCCCTAAATCCTTATCTTTTAAGGGGTTTGATGATCCACTCCTGCGGAGCGAGGATGTACTCGAAATTCTGTCACGGGACGAAATACTATATCTGCTCCAATAAGCGCAATGCTTTTCCAGAGGAAGGAACGTGCGACAGCTCGAGGCATTATAACGGTGAGGAATTGGAGGGTCTCGTCTGGAATGAGTTTTCGGAAATCGTTCAGTCCCCTGCTGTGTTGCTCAGGAGAATTAGTCAAAAGGTGAATAACCGGGACACAGCGAAAGAAAAGATCGAGTCCCGTATTCTGGAGATAAACAAAGCCATTCTCCGGGACGAGGAGAAAAAGAATCGACTCCTGCTCGCCTATTCCGAGGGTGTGATGACGCTTGAGGAGCTTAAGCACCAGAAGGACGATATTGAGAAGCAGATCCATAGCCAGCTGGAGGAAAAGGAATCGCTCGCTAAAAAGCTAAGCATTTCATTCGAGGAGCCGCCCCAGAAGATGGACCTTAAGGGTTTCTCCCAAAGGATTAAGATTGCCCTAGCTAAGATAGACGTCCTGAGGAAGCAAAAAGTTTTGCAGTACTTTATAAGCCAAATCCAGTTGGATGGAGACACTGCCGTAGTGAATGCCGTCCTGCCTAAGGAGTTGCTTGTAGTACCTACGGCCACGCTGTCTTGAACGCATGAAGGCCGACGTTTATGTCGACCTCAACCTCTATGAGCTTCGCATTGATCCCTTCAAGTTCGGCGGAGGAAACCTTCGAAAGATTTTTGACGGCCACCCTCTACCAATACCACTTCGGCGATTAAAAAATTATAAAGAAACCTTTGCTTTTATTTTCCCAATTTGCAACGCTTACACAAGCGGGACTCCGGGTCTATGTCAAGAATAGCCGCCTCTATCTTCCCACCGCATTTTTCACAGAGCCCGTATTTCCCTGAATAGATCTTCCCGAGGGCGACGTCGATCTCGTCCAGGCGGTTCTTAAGACCCTGGGCAGCCGCAAGCTGATTGCTCATCTCTTCCGCCTCGTCGGTTTCCTCGTCAAAGTGGTCAACGTCATGCCCGAAGTCGACCGGTTTTTGATCCTGCTTTATCTCCGCAAGAAGCAGCAGCCGTTCCTTCTCAAGCTTCTTTTTGTACTCCTCAATCTGTTTGGCATCCATAGAGTTGTATTCTAACAAAATGAATCCGGCAATCGAGGGGTTCTGTGGGTAGCCTGTGCAGAGTCTGTATATTAAAAATTCATTAAATGTTTGCCGGATATCCGGCAAAACGGCAATTATAAATCCGGCAATTGCCGGATTGATGTTTTCTTGCCGGATTGCCGGATTATATAGCGTTGCCGCATCATTTTTAATCATTTTTTAATAATTTATTTTTAATTCCAATAACCCGATAAGCTTGATTTTCCTACTGTTTTACAAAATTGTTTCACAAAGTGTTTAGCGTGAAACATATTAAAAATGCCATTTTGAATTAAAAATGTGTTTCGCGCGAAACACATTAAAAATACCCATGGATAATAAAAAATCAAAATTAGGAAAATTCGGCGAAAATGTGGCTGAGAAGTATCTAACCGGCAAAGCCAATTGCCGGATTATTGCCAGAAATTACCGTAGGAAATCGGACGAAATAGATATAATTGCCGCATCAGTAGATGGAACATTAATATTCTGCGAGGTTAAAACTTTATTAAAAAACCCTGATTTTCCAGACGGCCTTATTCCGGAAGATAACCTAACTAGCGCTAAATATAGGAAGATCAGCAGAACCTGCGAATTTTTTGCCAGGGAGCATCAGGAACTCATCAGTGAAGATAAAGGTTGGCGGATAGATCTTTTGGCAATAGACATCAGTCCCGATGGCGCTGTTAAAGACATCCGGCATTATGAAAACATATAGGCCGGCTTGACGGAATCAGGGAAGGGGAATATAGTTGGGGTATTCGTGGTCCGCTTGTGAGCGGACTTTTTTAAAGGAATGATCAATATAAAGGAATTAACAAAAGCGCTGAAGCAGGTTGCCGATGAGAAGGGTCTTGAGCCGGAGAAGGTGCTTGAGGTCATTCGAGTCGTCCATCGCTGCAGCGTATAAGAAAGAATATGGCCAGCGTGGCGAAGTGGTGAAGTGTGAACTTGACCAATCGACGGGCGAATTGAAGTTCTGGCAGGTGAAGACCGTAGTTGATGAAACGACGGTGCGTTTTGTGACGCCGAGAGGAAGAAGCGGAAGAAAGAGAGAAGGAAGAAAAAGCGGAAGAGAGAGATAAGAAAAGAGGAGGGGTGCAGCCAGCGCGAGAGCAGCGGCCTGCAGCAGCAGAGGAGCAGAAACTCCCGCGGTTCAATCCCGAGCGGCACATCACGCTTGAAGAGGCGAAGAAAGCAAAGAAGGGAGCTACAGGTCGGCGACGAGGTCACGTTCCCGCTTGAAACGCATGACGATTTCGGGAGGATCGCTGCGCAGACGGCGAAACAGGTGATTCTGCAAAAACTGCGCGAATCGGAGCGCGATTCTATTTTAGGCGAGTGGCGCGGCAAAGAAGGCCAGATCGTAAGCGGCGTCGGTACAGCGGTTTGAGCGGGGGAATGTCTTCATTGATCTCGGGCGGACGATTGGCGTGATGTTCGCGAACGAATCCATCCCGGGCGAGCACTATCGCGCCGGCGAACGGCTGCGGTTCCTCGTACTCGCCGTGCAGGAAGACACGCGGCTGCCGGGATCATCCTTTCGCGCTCACATCCGAAATTCGTGACGGAACTTTTCCGCATGGAAGTGCCGGAGCTCGCGGAAGGATCGATCGAGATCAAGGCGATCGCGCGCGAGCCGGGGAACCGCACGAAAGTGGCGGTGGCATCAAAGTCGGAAGGCATCGATCCGGTGGGCGCGCTCGTCGGCCAGCGCGGGCACGCGCGTGATGGCGGTGAACAACGAGCTGGGCAACGAAAAGATAGATATCGCCGAGTGGTCCGAGGAGCCGGAGAAATTCATCGCGAACGCGCTTTCGCCAGCGAAGGCGGAGAAGGTAGAGGTCCTTCCGCGTCGCGAAGCGCGCGCGTACGTGCCGGAGAGCCAATTGAGCTTGGCGATCGGCAAGGGCGGACAGAACGTGCGGCTCGCCGCGAAGCTTACCGGCTGGAAGATAGACGTCCGTTCGCAGACGCGGCCGGAGGAAGCGCAGGAAGGCGGCATCGCGGGCGCCATTGAATCGGACCAGATCGCGGCGCCGGAGGAGGATGACGAAAAAGAGGATATCATCACATAACGATCGGCAAACGAAGTAAATTTTATAAAATAAAAATATGTCGCCAATAGTATTCTCGTTAGCGTGCAGCGTGGCTGCAATCGCGTTCGCGGGCGGTGCTGATCTGGAAGATCTCAAAAGCACCGGCGGGCGATAAGAAAATGCAGGAGATCGCGCACGCGATCCAGATCGGCGCGAAAGCATATTTGAACCGGCAATACAAAACGGTTGCGGTTGTCGCGGTCGTCGTCGCCATTCTGATCGGAGTATTCCTCGGCTTGACCACGATGGCGGGATTTGTGATCGGCGCGTTCGCTTCCGCGCTCGCGGGCTATATCGGCATGAACGTCTCGGTGCGCGCGAATGTGAAGACGGCGGAGGCGGCGAAGTCGGGACTCGCGAAAGCGCTCGGCATCGCGTTTGAAGGCGGCTCGGTGACGGGACTTCTCGTGGTTGGCCTTGCGCTGCTCGCGGTCTCTGGTTTCTATGCTGCGACGCATAACGTAAGCGCGCTCATCGGGCTCGGCTTCGGGGGAAGCTTGATCTCCGTCTTCGCGCGGTTGGGCGGCGGCATCTTCACGAAAGGCGCGGATGTCGGCGCGGACCTCGTGGGCAAAGTGGAAGCGGGGATCCCGGAAGACGATCCGAGGAACCCGGCGGTCATCGCGGACAATGTGGGCGACAACGTTGGCGATTGCGCCGGCATGGCGGCGGACCTCTTTGAAACGTATGCAGTGACGGCGATCGCAGCGATGATCCTCGGGAACCTGGCGTTCCCGGGTCGCAGAACGTATGCTCGTCCTGCCACTCATGATCGGCGGCATTTCCATCATCGCTTCCATCCTCGGCAGTGTTCTTCGTGCGGCTCGGCAAGAACCAGTCGATCATGGGCGCGCTCTATAAAGGACTTGATTGCATCAAGCATTCTTGTCGCTCATCGGCTTCTGGTTCCTCGCAAGCAGTTACGCGAATTCGGCAGTTGCGGTTTCGGCCAGCTCTTCTACCCGATGCTCATCGGCATCGCTGGTGACAGGCCTTATCGTTGTTATCACGGAATACTACACTGCGAAGAAATTCCGCCCAGTGCGCTCCATCGCGGAATCCTCAACGACGGGCCATGGCACGAACATCATTACGGGGCTTTCGGTCGGGATGGAATCGACAGCGCTTCCGGTCATCGTGATCGTCGCGGGCATTCTCACGGCATATGCGGTGTCCGGCCTCTATGGCATCGCGCTTGCGACAATGAGCATGCTTTCCATGGCGGGCATCGTCGTTGCGATTGACGCGTTCGGTCCGATCACGGACAACGCCGGCGGCATTGCCGAGATGGCGGGCCTGCCGGATGAGGTGCGCGAAGTGACCGATGCGCTTGACGCGGTCGGGAACACAACGAAGGCAATCACGAAGGGTTATGCGATCGGTTCCGCGGGGCTCGCGGCAGTCGTGCTCTTCTCGTCATATGTGCAAGCTTTGCAGAACAAGCATCGGCGGCGGTGCCATCAGATTTGATCTGAGCGATCCAAAGATCATCGTCGGCCTTCTTCTCGGCGGCATGATCCCGTACCTCTTCGCGTCCATTTCCATGCGCGCGGTGGGCAAGGCGGCAGGCAGCGTCGTGATTGAAGTGCGCCGACAGTTCAGGGAGATTCCCGGCATTATGGCGGGGACGGCGAAACCGGATTATGCGAAGTGCGTTGACATCGTGACCTCGGCGGCGATCAAGGAAATGATCGTGCCTGCGCTTCTGCCGGTACTCGTCCCGATCATCGTCGCATTCGCGCTCGGGCCGATGGCGCTCGGCGGATTGCTCGTCGGCTCCATCGTGACGGGCATCTTCGTCGCGATCTCCATGACCTCCGGCGGCGCGGCGTGGGACAACGCGAAGAAATATATTGAAGAAGGAAATCTCGGCGGCAAAGGTTCGGAGGCGCACAAAGCGGCAGTCACGGGCGACACGGTGGGCGATCCCTATAAAGACACCGCGGGCCCCGCGATCAACCCGGTCATCAAGATCATCAACATTATCGCGCTTTGCTCTTGTACCATTCTTATAAGATAAAATCAATGACTATGGAAACAGAGAACCAATATCTTATCCCGACGGTCATCGAAAAATCGCAGTCCGGCGAACGGGCGTACGACATCTACTCGCGCCTTCTTAAGGAACGCATCATCTTTCTCGGCGGGGCGATCAACGACGCCGTCGCGAACACGGTGATTGCGCAGCTGTTGTTCCTGGACCACGAGGACCAGAAAAAAGACATCCAGCTCTATATCAACAGCCCGGGCGGGTCCGTCACGGCCGGCATGGCGATCTACGACACGATGCAATACGTGAAGCCAGACGTTTCCACGATGTGCGTCGGCATCGCGGCATCCATGGGCGCGTTCCTGCTTGCAGCCGGCGAAAAAGGGAAAGCGGTTCGCCTTGCCGAACTCGCAGATTCTGCTTCACCAGGTGATGGGCGGCGCGGAAGGGCAGGCAATTGAGATTGAGATCGCGGCGAAGCAGATCGTGAAGACCAAGCAGCGGCTGAACCAATTATTGCGAAGCACACCGGCCAATCGCTCGCGAAGATCGAGAAGGACACCGATCGCGATTTCTGGCTCTCTGCCGAAGAGGCGAAGGCCTACGGAGTGATCGATGAGATAATTCCGGGGAAGTAGGCAGAAGCGACCGCCGCAAGCGACGCGAACAACGCGAATAAAATTCCGCGACAGGCGGGATTTTGTTTTTCGTGGTAAAGTTTCTTTAATGGAAACGGAAAACGAGAAAATAGAGCAGTTGCTTTCACGGAACGTTGAAGAGGCAATCGAGAAGGACCATCTTCGCGCCGCGCTCGCGTCCGGGAAAAAGTTGCGCGTGAAGCTGGGTATTGATCCGACCGGAGACAAGATCCACATCGGCCGCGCGGTGGCGCTCTGGAAGCTCCGCGAGTTCCAGGACCTTGGCCACAAGATCGTTCTCATCATCGGCGACTTCACCGCGCAGATCGGCGACCCATCCGACAAATTGGAGAAGCGACCATTTTTATCAAAGGAACAAGTAGAAAAAAATCTCAAAAATTATCTTCCACAGATCGGGAAGATCATTGACCTCAAAAAGACCGAGGTCCGCTATAATAGCGAGTGGCTCGCCAAGCTCGATCTTCGGGAAATTTCCGATCTCGCCGACCTTTTCAGCTTCCAGCAGATCCTGGAGCGGAAGAATTTCTCGGAGCGGTTCAAGAAGCACGAGGAAATAAGCTACCGTGAGGGAATGTACCCGCTCATGCAGGGATACGACTCCGTGATGGTGAAAGCCGACGTAGAACTGGGCGGCACCGACCAATTGTTCAATGTTTTGGCAGGCAGGAAGGTGCAGGCGCGGTATGGCCAAAAACCCCAGGACATCATGGTAACGAAAATGATCGTGGGATCGGATGGCCGAAAGATGTCCACGAGCTGGGGGAACGTGATCAATATCATTGATGCGCCAGATGAGCAGTTCGGGAAGATAATGTCGCTGCGCGACGAGCTTATTATTGAATATTTTGAGGCGGCAACGGGGCTTTCCCTCGCGGAGATAGAGAATATAAAGAAGGAGCTCAAAAAAGGGACAAACCCGAAGCAATTAAAGGAAAAGCTTGCGTTTGAGATCGTGAAACGCTACCACGACGCGGAAAAAGCGAGCGCGGCGCAGGAGCAATTTGAAAAGCTCTTTTCCAAAAGAGAGATTCCCGCAGAGCTGCCGCCCCTGACCATTTCCGTAGCGGACAGCCAACCCTCTATTGATTGCGCAGCCATTGTTCTCGCATCCGGTGCGGTGAAAAGTAAAAGCGAAGCATGGCGGCTTGTTGAGCAAGGAGGATTTGAGGTGGGCGGGAAAGCTATCAAGGATCCACAGGAGAAGCTAAAACTGAAGGGCGGGGAAGTGGTAAGGATCGGAAAGAAGCGGTTTTATCGCATTAAAATAAAGTAATCCACCGGTTGTCCACAATATGTCTTGACCGGCCCGGAGGCGGGGCTATAGTTAAATCAGCCCACCAAAAGTGAATCGCTTTTCTAAACAGCTTACGAGCTGTTACTAGTTCGGTTATCCGAACGATTGTTCTCTTGGGCGCGATTTTTGACCGGCCTTTCCCTCGTGGAGATGCCGGTCGTTTTTTATCTTGCAGAATCACAGCGTCTGCCCTATAAATAAGCCAGAGGTTTTCCGTTATGCAGAAGAAGAAGCAGAAGCAGAAGCAGAAGAAACTGACGCTAAAGAGGATCATCCAGCTTGAAAGCCGACACACCGCGACCATGGGGAGTACGCCTGGAGGCGCGCGCCCGAAAGTCCGCCCGCTCCGTCCAGGCGAAGAGAGGGATCTCACGCTCCGCGAGAGGCTTTACCGAGAGGCCTACGAATGGGCAAGGAAATCGCTCGGCGAGAAGCATGCCACCGCTCGGCAAACCGCTTTGGCGTGCGTTCAAGATATGAGGTGATGCTTCAGCATCGAACGCGCAGGAGACCAGTGGTCTCCTGCTTTTATTTTTGCCCTATAAAGATAAAAAATAGGCGACGGAAGTCTGGCGGCCAACAGGGTATGGGACCCTTGCGGATGTTGGCGCTGTAGACTCTTCCGTCGCCCGGGGGATGGCCCTAGGGGCAAGGGCCGAGCTAATAGGATAGCATGAAGAAAAAAGCGTCATTTTTTCCGTCGAGGCGCCACAGGCAAAGCCTCAAGAAACGTCGGTTTTTAGTGGTATTGACAAATATGGTATATATAGGGTATAATATTCTTGTTACTAGGAATGGTAACTTCCAGCGCATGAGCCGCTGAAGACTGCACATTGTAACTTGAGGAGAGAATATGGATACGAAAAGAATGGTATTGCCGGTCGTCGTTAGCGTTCTGGCTCTCGGTGCCGTCATCGGCGTAATCCGTTTGAGGATCCTTATGGACAAGACGGATGCTGCGGAGAAAGCCGAAACGTTCTCGATCCTTCGCGGCGGCGTGTCCTGGGAGCATGAAAAGCCTACACAGGAGAGTGTCTATACCGTTGAGAAATGCGTACCGACCCCCGACGACGGTTTGTACAATTGTTTCGTCTTAGGCAAGGAGCCATTCGGCGGGAGATTCTCTACCCATGCATTTGCACCAGGAACCAAGGTCGTCCTTGTGACGTTTCATCGCCAGTCCGATGCCAACGAGGTGTATTTGCTCGAACGGCTGAGCTCTTACGATGCGACGGCCCTGGGCATTTCCCTTTCTCATTGCGCTGACGGTAAGGCGCCAACCGACCACCACTGCGACGACGGCAGTGTACCGGCGCAGTAGTTCATCTCGCCCCACGCAGAAAGGCCTCACGCTTCTCTGGTGGGGCCTTTTCTTTTCCGCCGAAGAAACAGGAGAATCTCACTGCTCGGCCGATAAGATCGGCCTGCGCTTGCGGAACCCTCGGTCCCGCACTGTCGCGTAAGAACGCGACCCTCCTACACGGAGAACTAACCGAGATTCCCGTCACCAACCAACCAAACAGCCAGAGGCAAGTAGCTTCGAAGAGAGCCCTTCTGAGAACTCTCTTCGAAGCTACTTGCCTCTGGCTGTTGCTGAGCGGGTAAGGAGAATCGAACCCCTGTCATCAGCTTGGAAAGCTGAGGTAATGCCATTATACGATACCCGCGGGACGGCGGCGCGTGCGGATGCATCCGCAACTCTTCGCGCCCGAGAAACGTATTACTAAAATAGCACTTCTCCTTGCGCTTTTCAAATATTTCTGATAAAATGTATGATAATCAAATGTTGGCCATTTCTCCCGGCGGACAAAGATCATTTTGGCTTTCGTAGGCATCGTGATCGTGGGGCTACGTCGTCGTCCGGCGTGATGCAGAGCGGGAACAGCGTGCCGCAGAAGCTTCGTCGATTCACGGATGCAGGGCGCTATCATCGCGCAGAACATCGTGAACCTCTCAAACCAGTCCACGGCCACGCTTGAGCAGATGGATACGCTCGATAAAAAGCAGGATTACGCGAACGCGCTCACGCTCACGACGGGGCTTGTCACGCAGAGCCAGGATATCCGCGATCAAGCGGTCCAGCTTTCAGGCGCAGATAGAAGGGATGACGAAGGCCCTCTTCGGACATCTCCGACTTCAACGCCCAGCAAGCGGCGCTTGAGTCCATCGCGAACCGGCTCGCACTCATCAACCAACTCATCAATTACAGCGGCGACCTTGGGAGCTTGCTGATGTTCTGCGGGCACGGTTTTCGGGCGCGAGCGATTCAAGCAGTACGAACGCCGGGTCACGGCGCTCGTGAACCAGATCAATATTGACGTGAACGCGATCAATAATTTCAACGCCAGGCCGGGCAGGCGATGGACCGGTTTGATGCTATAGTAGGAAAGTAGCGGCCGGCGGCGCCAAAATGCGCACGTAGCTCAACGGCAGAGCAGACGTCTTATACACGTCCGGTTCCTGGTTCGAATCCAGGCGTGCGCACCAATGATCATTGTATTTACGGGCAACGGGAAAGGGAAAACGACGGCATCTCTTGGGCAGATGGCCCGCGTTTTGGGACGCGGGAAGATCGGCGCTCATGATCCAGTTCATCAAAGGGCCGTGGATCTCCGGCGAAGATGAATTTGCGAAACAGTTCGGGATTCCGAAGGAAAAATTCGAGATACGGAAGATGGGATTGGGGTTCGTGGGGATTCTGGGCGACCAATTGCCGATCGAAAAACATAAAGAAGCAGCGCGAAAGGCGCTTGACGTGTTCATCCGAGAAAAAGAGTCCGGCGTCTGGCACCTGATTGCGCTTGATGAAGTGAATGTGGCGGTTTCGCTTGGCCTTCTTGACCGTGGCGGAGGTTCTTGCGGCGATAAAAGATTTCCCGGAGAACAGGATTTTGATCTTGAGCGGCCGCGGAGCGCCGCAGGAATTCATTGACGTGGCCGATCTCGCGACGGAGATGAGGGAAATAAAACACCCGTTCCAGAAAGGGCAAAAAGCGAAATTTACAGTGGAATTTTAGGGCAGGCGGCCTGCGCCGGCGCGGCCGGGCCGCTGCACGGCGGCACCGCGCGCTACGCGGCATCGGCTTTATCTTGAACGGCTTCAAAAGATCGTAAAACTCCTCCTGCTCCAGCGTCTCCTTTTGTATCAGGGTCTCGGCGATCTTTTTGAGGGCCGGCTTCTGCGACTTCAATATTTTTTCCGCGATGTCGTAGGCGTGCGAAAGGAAATTGTGCACCTGCGCGTCGATTTCCGCCGCCACCTTTTCGGAATAATCCTTTTCGGTCGTGATCTCGCGGCCGAGGAAGATAAGCTCCTCGCTTTTGCCGAAGGTGATCGGGCCGAGGTCGCTCATGCCGTATTTCGTGACGAGCCGCCGCGCAAGCTCGGAGGCCTCTTTAAGGTCGTTTGAGGCGCCCGTTGAAACATCGCCGAACGTGAGCTTCTCCGAAGCGTAGCCGCCCATCATCATCGCGAGGTCGGCGAGGAACTGCTTGCGCGTCTTTAGGTGCTGGTCCTCCGTCGGGAGTTTCATCGTGTAGCCGCCCGCGAAGCCGCGGCTGATGATGGAAACTTTTTGTACCGGGTCGGCGTCCTTGACCGCTGCCGCGACAAGCGCGTGCCCGCCTTCGTGGTACGCCGTGATCTCCTTCTCCTTCTGTGAGATCACGCGGCTCTTCCGCTCGGGCCCGAGGATCACCTTCTCCGCCGCTTCAAAAAGGTCGTCCTGCCCGACCGCTTTTTTGCTGACGCCGCGCGGCGATAGATGGCGGCTTCGTTCATCAAGGTTCGCAAGGTCGGCGCCGGAGAAGCCGGGCGTGCGGATGGCGACCTTGCGGAGATCAATGTTCTTTTCGAGCACTTTTCCTTCGGCGTGGATCTTGAGGATCGCCTCGCGGTCGTTCAGGTCGGGAAGGTCAAGGATAACGCGGCGGTCAAAGCGTCCGGGCCGGAGGAGCGCCGGGTCCAGGATGTCCGGGCGGTTCGTCGCCGCAAGCACGATCACGCGCGTGTCGCGGTCAAAGCCGTCCATTTCAACGAGGATCTGGTTCAGTGTTTGCTCCCGTTCGTCGTTCCCGCCGCCCAGACCTGCGCCGCGCTGGCGGCCGACCGCGTCGATCTCATCAATAAAAAGGATGGCGGGCGCGGCACGCTTCGCCGTCATGAAGGCGTCGCGGGTGCGCGAAGCGCCCACGCCCACGAACATCTCCACGAATTCCGACGCGGAGATATAGAAGAACGGGACGCCGCTTTCGCCCGCGACGGCGCGGGCGACGAGCGTTTTCCCGGTTCCCGGAGGCCCCATGAGCAATATGCCGCGGGGGATGCGCGCGCCCAAGTCAAGGAACTTTTTAGGATTTTTTAAGAAATCGACGACCTCGATCAGTTCCTCCTTTGCTTCTTTGAGGCCCGCGACGTCCTTGAACATCACCTTGTCCTTGAAAGTGGAAAGGCGGAGGTTGGAGCGGCCGAAATTGAACGCCTGGTTCACGCCCGTGCGCGCCTGCCGGAACATGAACCAGAAAATGACGCCGATCGCGAGGAGCGGAAGGAGCGTAGGGAGCAGAAGATCCCGCCCAGAACTGCCAGCCCGACTGGTCCTGCACTTCAAGGTCAACGCTCTGGAGCGCTGTCGGATTCACGCCAAGATTTTTGAGCGTCTCCGAAATGCCAGATCTCGTTCCTTTTTGGAAGCCGCGGTGCTCCCATCCTTGAGCGTAACCGCGAGATCGTTGCCGTTCACGACGATCTTCGTCACCTGCCCGGCGTTTATTTTGTCCACAAGCTGGTTCAGGCTTAAGGTCTGCGGCTGCGTCGCGGGCGCGAGAAAGGCGAGAAAAGAAGAGCGAGATCACAATCAGCGCGCGGATCGCCCAGAGGATATTTTTTGTGAGATTTGACATATGTACCGATCTAGTATAAGAAAGACAGCGCTCGCGGTCAATCCTTTTTGTTCCTTGCCGAGCGCCTTCGCGATGAACTTGGCGATGAAGTAATCAAGGAGCAGGAACAGGGCGAGGCCGATGAAGAACGTGAGCCCGAGGTCGCGGAAGGCATAGACGGCGCCGAGAGGCGAGAGGCCGGAGATGAGGCCGTACGCAAGACCGAGGAGGACGGGGAGCCAGAGGAGCACGGAGAACAGGGAATTGCGGAAGAATTGCTGGAACTTCATCCTGCTCCATCCCGCCGAAAAAATGACGGGGAACGCCGATGCATACACGAATTTTGAAAGGAAGATCCATCGCCTCCCGTTGTGCTCAAACGCATTTTCCACTTTCTCGTGCCATGCGGGCAGGCGCCGCCTGATCCAATTCCCAAAGCGCGTCTCGCGCGTCGCGCGGCCAAGCGAATACCAAAGGAGGTCGCCCGTCATATCGGCGAGAAAGATCGTGAGGATGAGAAGCGGGATGCCCCACACGCCGAAATATCCCTGAAATACGATCCAGAAGCTCACGAACGCGGAAATATTGCCGAGGAAGATCGTTGCGACGTAGATAATAAAATAAGCCAAGAGAAGATTTTGGCTTGCGAGGAGTCCGATATTAGCCACGAGAGTGCTCACGCCTGTTGATTATAGCATTCCGTTGTGGCATAATCTTCAACTGAAGAGTCGGAAGATGATGGTGCCTCTAGCTTAATGGTAAAGCTCTGCTCTGTGGCAGCAGCAATACGGGTTCGATTCCCGTGAGGCACCCAGTAAAGGATTTTTGGGTTCAGGCCTGATATACTTTTCACAATGGAAAAGATTGGGCATTGGCTGAAACGGCGGGGCACGGCGGGCGCCGTCCTCGCGGCGAGTATTATGACCGCGCTTTTCTTGCTCTTTGTGCTTGGGGCGGCAGGCGGGTTCGCGGACGGGAGTTCCGCATCGGCATGGATCGCATATTATAGCCATACGTTCAGCGGATCCTTCTCGGGCTTTTTCTCGGTAACCGTCACCTTTTTGTGCGTGGCCGTCATCATGCTCGTCATGTGGAGCTTCGGGAAAGAATTCCTTGGGATCATTTTCCCGCGTTTGCGCGGCGCGAAAGGCGGCGACCTTCGCGATACCCTCATCGCTTCGGCAAAGCGGTCGCGCGAAGCCGTATGGATCATATTCGCGGTAATGCTCGTCCTTGCCGTGGCGCTGATAATGGGGGAGGCGAACATCTTTGCCCCGGCGCGGCTACAGGACCAAATGATCATCGGCGGAGAGCAATGGCTTTTCGGCAACTACGCGTTCGCGGCGCTTGGCGCAGTGCATTATCCCCACTGGCTAATTACCTTCATCATTTTTTCATTTGTGAACATGGATCTTATCCTCATCACAGCAGGGATCATTCTCTCCTATATCGCGCTCGAGAGATTCCGGGAGCTCCTGGTCGCGTTCTCCGTCGGTATGCTTTTTATGGTGCCGTTATGGCTCGCCGTCCCCGCGCTTTCGCCGCAGGACAGATATATCAATAACATCTATCATCTGCCGGACCCGCCCCAGCTTGCGCTTGCGGTCCAGAACTACCATCCGCAGCCGGAGCTCGCGGATTTTCTGCAGTCAGTGAGGGTCGGCAAGGCCAGTTTGCCATCGCTGCCGACCTCGACCATCCCTTCCGCACATGTCTTTTGGGCCGCGCTCGCAGGGTATTATCTTTTCCGCGCGAAGCGGTGGCTCGGCTGGGTCGCGCTGCCGTTCCTTTCCGCATCGACCTTCGGCACCGTGCTTCTTGCGCAACATTATTTTATGGACATTCCCGCCGGCCTTGCTGTCGCCGCGCTCGCCATCTGGCTCGCGGGAAGCGAACTGTCCTTCCTCGCAACGGGGAGCCAAACGGGTTAGTCTGAAGGTATGCCCGAAGAGTTGCCCAGAGACCAGGGCGAGCAAGAGCCCATCATGATAGAAACACAGCAGTCAAGCGGGGGCGGTAAGATGCTTTTCCATATTCCCCTCCGTTTCGCCGGTTCGGACGAGAAGAGGAGGATCATCGAAGAGCAGATCTTCCCGGCTATTTTCGGACCGGGCTCGTCAATGCACAGCGAGCTCAGAGAGACAACCTACGTCGTTGAATGTTCCGGCGATAGCGTAAAAGCAAGAAAGTTCAAGGCGGCAATAGAAGAAGCGCTCGGATAAAATCCTCACGGGTTATAATGAGGTGATGAACCGCGCCAAGGTGGCAATAGAAAAATTGTTTGCGGGAGCCGATGTGCGCGTGAACGGCGTCCGTCCGTCGGATATCCAAATACGGGATGAGCGGTTCTATAAAACCGTTCTTCGCGGAGGCACCTTGGCTTTCGGGGAGGCCTATATGGCGGGTTGGTGGGAAGCGGACGCGCTTGACGAGCTCGTAGCGCGGTTGTTGTCCAGTAAGATAGATCGAAAGATCCGACTTACCCCGGGGAACGCGCTGCTTTTTCTGGAAACGGTGTTAAGCAATCCCGGGAGGAGGACGAAAGCTTTTGAAATAGGCCAAAAACATTATGACATTGGGAACGATCTTTTTGTGCGAATGCTCGACCGCCGGATGACCTATACCTGCGGCTATTGGCACGATGCCAAGGATCTCGATGCGGCGCAGGAGGCGAAGCTGGATCTCGTGTGCCGGAAGCTCGATCTCCGAAAGGGGCAAAAAATTCTTGATATCGGATGCGGATGGGGGAGCTTCGCAAAGTTTGCGGTGGAACGGTACGGCGTGAGCGTCGTCGGTGTCACGGTCTCGGAAGAGCAAGTGAAGCTCGGGAGGGAACTCTGCAAGGGATTGCCCGTAGAGCTCCGCTTGGAGGATTACCGAGACGTCCGGGCACATTCGACCACGTTGTGTCCCTCGGCATGTTCGAGCATGTGGGACATAAAAATTATCGGACCTATATGCGCGTTGTCTATGACCGCTTGAAAGATGGCGGCCTTTTTCTCTTGCACACCATCGGAAGCAATGTTTCGGGGCGCCATAACGATCCATGGATCGAGAAATATATTTTTCCGAACAGCATACTCCCGTCGGTCGCGTTGATAAGTAAAAGTGCGGAGAAATTGTTCGTGATGGAGGACTGGCACAATTTCGGCACGGACTACGATGAAACGCTTATGGCGTGGTTCGCGAACTTCGACCGGCGTTGGCCGGAAATCAGCGCAAAATATGGCGAAACGTTCTATCGCATGTGGAAATTCTATCTTCTTTCCTGCGCGGGATCCTTCCGTGCGAGGCAGAACCAGCTCTGGCAAGTAGTACTTTCGAAAGAGGGAGCGAGGGGAGGCTACCGGAGCGTGCGATAGGGAGCCCGGCGCGCTATAATGAAAGCACGGTTTCCTCATGATATATTTTATCTCACATTTGGTTTCAAAAGCATATGCGGTTGCCACCATCACCGTGAATGGCAACATCCCGGGCCCGAATAACATCTCCACCACGGGCCCCGGTGGCTTCGTGGCCAACTTCTATCTCTATGCGTTGTTGGTATCAGGTCTGCTTGCTTTTGGGGCTATCGTCTATGGAGGGGTGAAGTATGCCACAGGGAGAGGGAATCCTACGGCAGAGAGCGAGGGGAGAAGCTGGATCACGGGTGCCCTGTGGGGACTACTGTTGCTCGCGGGGGCGTATGTCCTTTTGCGCGTAATAAATCCCGCGCTGACCAATCTGAATGCGATCAATCAGTTGAGCCTCAACGGTATGTCCTCGGTGCAGTCGGGCATGGGGTCAACGGGCAGTAGCCTTAGTGGCAGCAGCTCAGCAAATTGTGGAAGTCTGACCGCCGGCGTCGCCGCCGGCAGTTATGGGGATGTGACGGAAGCAGACGAGATTAACTCTGCGGCGGCCTCATATTGCGGCGCGAGCACGGCCGGGGGCCCCGGCAACGGTACTGTCTCGTGCGCATGGGCAGTTAATAATGTTCTCGCGAGTGTGGCCATCGCACCACTCGATTCCAATTCCGTGCAGGGCATGGAAAATGCATTGGAGGCTGGCCGTGGGACGCTCGTCAGTCCATCGCAGGCCATGCCCGGTGATATCGTCATACAAGCGCAAGACGGCCATGTTGGTATCTGCGTGAATGTTGGCTGCACCCAGGTCATATCCAATTCATCGTCGAACGCAAGTTTTACCTGGATAAGCGATACGAGTTTTTCGCCATCATACAGTGGTGGCCCCGGACGCATTTATCGACTTAACAGCTAATGATAAAAAAAATTATTTTAATAATAGTAGTGGTGGTCGTTATTGGACTCATCGCGTGGGGCGTCTGGTTCTTTGCGTTTTCAAGAAGTTCAGGCCCTAACGCCGCCGCTCATCTAGGTTCGTTGCCGTCCGTTCAGGGTCAGGCACAAAACGGAACGATCGCGAGCGTTCAAGGAGTTTCTGGTCCGCAGAACCCACAGGTTGTCAACGATTTTCTTGGTGAAATACAAAATGCGAATCAGATTGCGCTCGGCGGCACTGTGGTCGTGCCTCCATACGCCTTACAGGTGTGGGGCGACACGAATAAAGGGGGAGAGGCGTTGCTGGAATATGCATCATCGACGGGATGGACTCTGATATCTCTCGGTGGCGGCGAATGGTCGGTGCTTTCGCTCATACAGGAAGGCGTACCCGTATCGGTTGCGGAGCAATTAGTCGCAGGCCTGACAAACGGGACATCAGCCATTGCCACTTCATCAGTAGCCATTCCGGCAGGTGATACTATTGCCATAGGAACACCGCGCGGGGTTGTGACGATGAACAATTTTTATAATAACGCTGCCTATATCGACCAAAACGAACGGGTCGTGGTAATTCAACAGAATTCGACCTACGGTATTTTTTATGATATTTCGGGCAGTAACTTCAAGCTTGCTATTTTTAGAACTCCGTCCAAAGCTGTACGCCAAGCGGCAGAAGCAGGATTTTTGGCTTCACTTGGCATCTCGCAGCAGGATGCTTGCAGGTTAAATCCGTACGAAACTTTCCCTGAAGATGTGTCAGCTACTTCCAATCAGCATAGCTTGAGTTTTTGCAGCGGCGCGTTTTAAGCGATGAAAATCTCTGTCATCGCGGCGGCGGGCGAGAACGGCGCGATTGGCGCGGGCGGGAAGATACCCTGGGACCTGCCGGCGGACCTTAAGCACTTCAGGGAAATTACGGCCGGGCATCCGGTCGTGATGGGCCGGAAAACTTTTGAATCGATCGGCAGACCGCTCCCAAAACGCACGAACATTGTGGTCACCACGGACGCGGATTATCGCGCCGAAGGGTGCGCGGTTGCGCACTCGCTGGAAGAAGCATTCCGCCTCGCCGAGGGCGCGCCCGGAGCGGACGAATGTTTTGTAATCGGCGGGGCGCAGATCTATACGCTCGCACTCCCCGCAGCGCAGAAAATATATCTCACCAAAGTGCACGGCACATTTGACGGCGACGCCTTCTTCCCGAAGTTGGACGAAAAAGAATGGCAGCTCGTGGACACCAAGCCGCACAAAAAAGACGAGAAGAATCCGTTTGACTACGACTACCTTACTTTTTCTGCACGAACTTCTTCCAGGAGTCGGTAATGAGGCCGCCGACGGGCGCCATGCTCGCTTTTATCGCCGGGTGCGGATCGTAGCCGGCGAGCGTCACGCTCTTCGGCGTGAAGTCATCGATGGTCTTTACTGACGGATCAAGCGTGACGGTCGGGAAGGGCTTCGGTTCGCGCGCGAGCTGTTCCTTTACGGCCGCCATGTGCCCTTCGTAGATATGCACGTCGCCGAACGTGTGGACGAATTCGCCGGGCTCGTTGCCCGTCGCGCGCGCAAGAATGATCGTGAGGAGCGCGTAGCTCGCGATGTTGAAAGGAACGCCAAGGAAAATGTCCGCGGAGCGTTGGTAAAGATGGAGCGAAAGCCGCCCATTCTTTACGTTGCACTGGTACATATTGTGGCAGATAGGGAAGCGGCATGCTTCATCCGGCAGGGCCATTTCATAGAGGTATTCCGGGTTCCAGGAATTCACGAGCGCGTTGTGCGCGTCGGGATCTTTTTTTAGGTCGTTCACGACCCACTGCACCTGGTCCACCGTCCGGCCGTTCTTCGCGGGCCAGCGGCGCCAGAGCTCGCCGTAAATATTCGGAAGTTCTCCGTATTGCTTTCGCGAACGCGGCGTCGGCCGCGATCTTCGCGATAAATTCCTCCTTCGTGAGCTCGGGGAGTTCGCCCTTCTCCATTTTTTCCCGGTAGATGCGGTAGGGATAGTCGTCCCAAATGTGGACGTTATTATCAACCAAATATTTTATATTGGATTGGCCGGACAAGAACCAAGTAGAGTTCATGCAGGATGCCTTTCCAGTATACTTTTTTCGTCGTGAGGAGCGGGAAGCCCTTTGTAAGATCAAAGCGCATCTGGCGGCCGAAAACGCTGTATGTCACGTCGCCCGTGCCTTTGTCCTCCTGCTTTACGCCGTGATCCAAAATGTCGCGGAGAAGATCCAAATATTGATATTCGGGATGGCTGCGGTCAGCGCGAGTATCCGCCATGCCCTCACTCTACCACGAAGATTTTTTCAGTACCGTAATAATCCCGCCAGTTGGCATTGTAATAAGCGAACATTCGCGCGAGCCGCGCCTGGTCAAGTTCTTCGAATCCTACCTCTTTGATGAGTGCACGGAGGCGCGCTTTCGTCGCGTCAGCGCGCGAGGGGTCGCTCTCCACCATTTCGAATTCGGCGAGATAGCCGTAGCCGGCGTTCTTGTCGATCGTTACGTTCGCGCCAGAAAATTGGTATTCCGTCCGTTCACGCGACCACTTCGCCTGATAGGAAAACCCCGCTTTTAAGAGCGCTTCATCGAGTTTCTCAATAGGCATGGCCACCGCGCCTTCAAATTCCCGCCGCGCGGTGCCGTTCGCGCTCGTAGTGTCGTCAATGGACGCTTTGAGCACAAGCAGCACTTTCCCGTCCGCGTCGCGCGTGCGGAGCGAGAAATCCTTCGCCTTTTTTGCGAGATCAAGGAATATATTGCGTTCCTCTGTGTCTGCGAGGACGTCGGCTGCAGATGCCAGATCGCCCTTACCCTCAAAGTAATGGTTGAGCTGCCTGTGCGCGCCGATCTGCTTGAATATCGGATCGATCTCCTTCATCCGCGCCTCAAGCCGTTCCGCGTTCCCGCGGTTCCCGAGGAGGCACTTTATCTCTATCTCATAGCCACCCCTCTTTTCATTTTTTGAGGTCCTGTCCCATTTTCGACGCGAGCGGTTTTTTCTGTCCGGCGTATTTGCCGCCCTTTTTCAAGTAATAAGGGACTTCCACGGGGCTCGAGGTTTCTTCAAACGTGAACGCGCACACGCGCATGCCGGGATAAAGGAGCACGGGCACGGGTCCGAGGTTGCCGAGTTCCATTACGGGCTTCCCTTTCCAGCCGGGATCAAAAACGGACGCGGTGCCGTGGACGATGATGCCAAGGCGGCCAAGCGAACTGCGCCCTTCAATGCGACCCACGAGGTCGTCCGGCATTTCAAGCCATTCGAGTGTCGTCGCGAGCACGAGGTCCCTCGGATGGATCACGAACGGTTTCCCGTCGGGGATGGTAACGCTCTCCATCATCTCCTTCGCTTCCTGCATGTGCCGTATGTCGATATGAGAAGTCGCGGTGTTGCGGAACACCTGGAATTCGTTGCCGAGGCGCAGATCGAGCGAGCACGATCCGAGCTGGGTCTCGAAGTCCGGCGCGGGCGTGAGCTTGATGCGGCCGGACGCAAGCGCTTTTTTGATGTCCCCGTCCGAGAGAATCATTTGGAATGATTGTAGCACAGGTATACAATGGATGCATGAACTATCCCGCCATCCAAAAAAACGATCCCAAGGTCTACGAGATCCTGAAGCGCGAAGAGCAGCGCCAAAAGAAGGGATAGAATTGATCGCGAGCGAAAATTATGTTTCGAGGGCCGTTTTGGAGGCGATGGGGTCCATCCTCACCAACAAATACAGCGAAGGATATCCCGGCAAGCGCTACTATGGCGGCAACGAGATCATTGACCAGGCAGAAAATTTGGCGATCGCGCGCGCGAAAGAGCTCTTCGGTGCCGAGCACGTGAACGTCCAGCCGCTATCGGGGTCGCCAGCCAACCTTGCGGTATATATGGCGCTCTTGAATCCCGGCGATAAAGTGCTGGGATTTTCTCTGGACCAGGGCGGACATCTTTCCCACGGGCATCCGTTGAATTTTTCCGGCAAGCTCTACAGCATCGTTCCGTATTTCGTGAAGAAGGAGACCGAGGTCATTGATATGGATGAAGTGGAGGCCATCGCGGTGAGAGAACGGCCCAAAATGATTCTCGCTGGTTTTTCGGCTTATTCCCGTTCATTGGATTGGAAGCGGTTCCGCGAGATCGCCGACAAGGCCGGCGCATTCTTGTTCGCCGACATCGCCCATATCGCAGGGCTTATCGCCGGCAAACAATTGGAAAATCCAGTTCCCCTGTGCGACGTAGTATCTACGACGACGCACAAAACGCTGCGCGGGCCGCGCGGCGCAATGATCATGTGCAAAGAAAAATTCGCTTCCGCGATAGATAAAGCCGTCTTCCCCGGCGTGCAGGGAGGGCCGCATGATCACGTGAACGCAGCGAAAGCGGTGGCATACGGCGAAGCACTGAAGCCGGAATTCAAGGAATATTCGCGGCAGGTGATCCAGAATGCCCGGGCGCTTGCAAAAGCGCTTGCAGGGCAAGGGCTATCGCATGATCTCCGGCGGCACGGACAATCACTTGATGCTCGTAGACCTTTTCGGCAGCAAGGGCATCACGGGCAAGGAGGCGGAGAAGGCCCTGGAAAACGCGGGGATATCCGTCAACAAGAACATGATCCCCTTTGACACGCGAAAGCCACTCGATCCTTCGGGCGTCCGCTTGGGTACGCCCGCGCTCACCACGCGCGGATGCAAGGAAAACGATATGCAAACCGTGGCCGACCTGATGGACGAAACTTTGATGAATCGTTCGGATGCCGGCAAACTCTCCGCCGGCCAAGGAAAAAGTCAGGGAGTTTTCTCTGCGATTCCCGGTGCCGGGGATCGACTAATATGGTCATAGACGGCAGGAAGATCGCGGATGGCATCCTCTCTCGGCTTAAAGCATCTCCCGAAGCCCGACGAATTTTTTCGGCGCGGTCCTTGTGGGCGACGATCCCGCATCAGTCAACTTCCTCAAACAAAAGGAGAAAGTGGCGAAGGAACTCGGCCTTGAGTTCCGGCTCTATGAACTGCCGGTCAGCATTACGACCGATAAACTCCGCGAGGACATCGGGCACCTTGCCAAGCCGAAAAACTGCGGCGGGTTCATCGTCCAGTTGCCGCTTCCCGAAACGGTGAACCGGCATTATGCGCTGAATGCGATCCCGAAGGAAAAGGACGTCGATTTTTTAAGCGAGACGGCACTCGGCGCGTTCTATACTGGTCGCAGCGCTGTCGTCCCGCCGTCGGCAGGCACCGTAGAGGAAATCTTGAAATTGGAGCATTGCAACCTGCGCGAACTGAAAGTGGTCATGGTGGGCGCAGGATTTTTGATCGGGAAGCCGGTCGGTTTCTGGTTGCAGAACAAAGTAGCGGAGCTCGTCGTGCTTGATGCCGAGGTGAAGGAGTTGCATAAAAAGCTTGACGAGGCAGACATCGTGATAAGCGGCGCCGGGCACCCGGGGCTCTTCGGCGAGGAGCACCTAAAGGAAGGGGCGACGGTGATAGATTTTGGGTTCAGCCGCGGCGCGAACGGGAAGATCGCGGGCGATTTTGATCCCGCGGGCGCCGACGCGAAGAACGTTCATTATACGAAGACCCCGGGCGGCACCGGGCCGGTGCTCGTCGCGAAGCTGTTTGAGAACTTCTATTCACTCAACTCCAGTAAGGGCTAGGCAAGGCAAAAGGGCTCCTTCCAGAGCTCTTTTGCCTTGCCTAGCGACTTCTTTGGCTATGGTGCGTGAACGTTTGAATGATGGAATAAAACGCGGGCGGACACACGACATCCGCCCGCAATGGCCTGAAACGCGAGGAGGTCCTTACGCACCCCCAAGAGAAGGATCACCTCCCTTCGGAGGATCAGTGATTTTTTTATTCACGGCGCTACCCTCCTCCCTGACTTTCTATTTTCAGTATAGCAAATTATTTTAACGACGTAGTTCACCATCTCTTCCTGTACTCGGTGGGCATCCGCGTGCGACAGAACGCCGAGGTAAGACTGGAATACCCGTTCAAGTTTCTCTCTTGGGATATCGCCGCGCTCATATTCTGCGATCCTTCGGCCTATCTTTCTGAACATCCGCCGCTTGGTTTTCGTTCGAATCGCGCGATAGTTCGGCAACGCAATGTAGCCGAGAAAATCGATGCCTTGATAGAACGGCCGAAATATGATTTTCTTGGGATGGAGCGTGAGGGTAAGCTTCTCGCTCAAAAACGCGTCGATCAGCGGCAGGAGATTCCGTAAATATTCCCGATCCTCGCTCACGATCACGAAATCGTCGGTATAACGCACATATGACTTTACCTTCAATGTATGTTTTATAAACTGATCAAATTCATTCATATAGATGTTGGCGAAGAGTTGGGAGGTGAGATTCCCGATGGGGATGCCCTTAGCGCGGGCCGGGCTTACTCTCTCTCTCTCTCTCTCTCTCTCTCTCTCTCTCGAACTGGCGTGGCCTTGTAACTTTCCACGATAGATCGCAAGAGCCACATCACATTCTCATCCTTGATCCTTCTTTCGAGGATCGAGATGAGGATTCCGTGATCGATACTATCGAAGAACTTTTGTATATCGGCTTTCAATGCAAAACAAGGACGCGTTCCATTTCGGGTGCATCCCCGAAGCATCGTCGCCAAAACATCAACTCCTTTGTGCGTGCCGAGACCGATGCGGCAGGAAAACGAGGTCGGTATGAACGTCGGCTCGAAGATCGGATTAATAGCCGAGAATATAGCGTGATGGAGAACGCGGTCGCGGACGGTCGCCTTGTGGATGTGGCGCTGTTTCGGGTCGTGGATATAAAAACCGGCATACGGGCCGTGACGGTACGCCTTGTTCTTGAGGTCGCGGTGCAACTGAAAGATATTTTGTTCAAGGTCGCGTTCGAACACGAGGACATCCGGCTTGTTCCGCTTGCCCTGCCTGAATGCTTCCCACGCGGCGAACAAGTTTTCGGGGGCGACGATGCGGTCGAACACGTCGCTATAAATTTTCATTGAAATAAATATATGGACGATTTTGACGTCCCAATTTTCAAGCAGACCTACGATCTCTACAAGACGTTTTACGGCTACCGAAACC
This sequence comes from uncultured bacterium, assembly GCA_963768625.1. Taxonomy (GTDB): domain Bacteria; phylum Patescibacteriota; class Minisyncoccia; order UBA6257; family 2-01-FULL-56-20; genus CAVYIK01. The sequence goes on along the minus strand of CAVYIK010000003.1, from coordinate 382,817 downwards.
TCATTCCGAAACAGGACCGCTACGCGATTTATGAGCGTTGCGAATCGCTGATACTCGATGTCCTCGAAAACATCCTCGTGGCGAGCAAGCTGTCAAAAACCGATAAGGAAAAACCGGCGACGCTCGAACGGGCGAGCGCGAAGCTCAATCTCCTGCGCGTCTTCATCCGGTTGATGAAGGAAACGCGGGCGATTGACGCGAAGAAATATCTTGCACTCCAAGCGGCAATCGACGAAATCGGCAGGATGCTTGGGGGATGGATACGGTCAACTCGGCAATAATGCGATGCCCCCTGCCATATCGGGGGCATCGCATCTCTTGGGAAGCGACTTCGGGAGAAAGCCCGACACGGAGCCATAGTTCTCGTTGGCGTTGCCCGCATCGTTGGTGTTGAACTTCACCTTGTCGTCGTTGAAGTTGAAGATTGGCGCCTTCACGAACTGGCCGTCCGCGTTCGGACTATTGCCCTCGCCCATTCGCGTCACCGGGATTCGAGGTTTTCCGCTCAAAGGGAGCCAGGTATATCCTTTCATCCCTGAATTTTATCCGGCGGCAGTTTCGAGATGAAACACCCGCGCGAGGCAGGGGCAAGCAGTAATCTCCCCAAGACAGCACGCTCCGGGAAACCGTGATTGCCCGGATTCCGGCTTCTCTTTTTGAAGAGAGAGTTCGGCGACGGCAATCCGTAGACGGCCGCGCATTGGCCTATGCTCAAAGAAATTATATCAAAATTCTTGTTTATGGAAAAAGAAAAGGGCCATCCGCGATGAGTTGTGGACAGCCCTGTAAAAATTAGCGCGAATGCAAGGGATCAAGATATGAAGAATCAAAAGACCCAAGCAACCGAGGTTTCAAGGAGCGATTACTGCGGGAGAAAGCCCGACACGGAGCCACAGTCCTCGAGGCGCGGCCCGCATCGTAGGTGCGGAACCTCACCTCGTCGTCGCGGAAGCGGAAGACCGGCGCCCCCACGAACCGGCCGCCCGCGCTCGGACTAAATTCGTCCCCGGCGCAGTCCATGTCCAGCTCTTCCCAACGAACAAGCCGTTCGGGATGAGTGAGGACGACGGAACCGACCGCGAGTGAACCGAGGCCGAACTCGTTTGCGACGAACACTTCGCGTGCCCGGCGAACCGAGCGGCCGCGATGCCGCATACCGAGCTGGGCCGCCACGATCAGGATGTCGCCTCCATTCTGCATTTCGGCGATGACATCGAGCGCGTGGGCGGTGCGAGCGTGAAGCCGAAGCTGATTCGGCGCGATCTCGCCCTCGCGGTAGTTGTAGAACGGGCGCGAGGCCGCGATCTTCTTGTGAATGAGTTGGATCGCCCGGCAGTATTGCTCCGCCGGTTCGGTCGCTTCGGGGAAATGCTTCTTGGCGAGCGCGACGGGGGACGGAATGGCGAACCACCCAGTCCATTTAAGAGCATCCGCCGGAACAAACGAGTCGAGCGCCGGCAAATGCTTTGCGTATTCGAGCGCGGAGGCCGGGTTGAGGTTGAATATCGCGGCAAGCGCCTCAATCTGTTCCTCGATTGGCTTCGGCCCCCTGTATTCCTTCGGGTACGTGTAGGCGGAAGGGACTTCCTCGCCCTTGAACTGGTCGGCAAGACGGTTCTCGGCGATGAAGTTACCCAGCAGATCAGCGAGGCCCGGCGTATCGTTTACGTGCTGGGCTTCATCCTCGGAAAGGCCGGCCTTGTTGTAGGCGGCTTCCACGATAGACATAAATTTGAGACCTTTTGGGTCCCGGTGGGTAACGTTTTGAGACGGAGCCAATGTTTTTGACATCGGAGCCATCCTTTCTACCCGCTCTCTATGAGGCGAGTGTTTAATGGACAATGCAATCCGCTAAATACTCGCTTCATAGTCCCTGAAACCTTGTAATTCACGATTGTGAAAGAACGCTAATAGTTTAGCAAAAAACGACCTTCTTGTCAAGGGCAAAAATCTTCTGGTGCGCGCTCGAGGGATCGAACCTCGGACCTACTCGGTGTAAACGAGTCGCTCTACCACTGAGCTAAGCGCGCTTCTTTCGCTGTCGGCGCCCTCGGAGGGAATCGAACCCCCATAACCAGCTTAGAAGTCTGGCGTTCTATCCATTGAACTACGAGGGCCTACTGGCTTCGTCGCATTGATTCTACATGAGAAATAAGATAGTTTAAAGAGGCATTGCGGGCCGTCGTATACCGGCAGTACGCCTGCTTTGGGAGCAGGTAGACTGGGTTCAATTCCCAGCGGCCCGACGTCAAGGTTCGTTTAATAATTTTTTAATGGTCGATTGGTTATTCTTGGTGCATGCGGAGCGACAAACAAGCAGCTATTCGCCTACGTCTCACCGGAAGAAGTTATTCGGAAATCCGAAACTCCCTTGGCGGGATACCAAAATCTACCCTCTCGTCATGGTTGAAGAACGTGGTTCTTTCTGATGCTGCGAGAGGGGTTTTGACGAGCCGGACCCGAGAAAGATCATTGGCTGGGCTGCTTAAGAGAAATAAACGTCAGACAATCCTTGCGGTACGGCGCAAATTCGATATTCAAACGGAGGCGAAAAATCAAATAGTGAATATTTCGAAAGAGGAATTATTGCTCATAGGAGCTTCGCTGTATTGGGCAGAAGGATATAAAAGAGCTAAGAGAAAGAATGGGGTGGAGGTGACCAATCACCCCGTCTCTCTCACGAACGCAGATCCGCAACTTTTAAAAATGTTTATAAAGTTTTTGGTTGAGATATGCGGAGTGGACCGAGGAAAAATAAAGGTAGGAGTGAGAATCTTCCAACATCTTAACGAGGAAAGTGTTTTAAAATATTGGAGCGAAACACTTCAAATTCCCAGAGGAAACTTTACGAAAACATATCTCGGCATCAGTAAGTCTAGTATGGGCAAAAAGCCGTTTAATCGCTTGCCTTATGGAATCGTGCAGATTAGAATAAATAACACCAATCTGTTTCATAGAATTATGGGGTGGATTGAGGGCATAAAGGGGAAAGTTTGAATGCCGCGGTAGCTCAGTGGCAGAGCGCAGCCCTGGATCTTCGGGGCCTTCCGCAGCAATGCGGATTGAATAACTGGGTGAACTCGGGGGAACTCCTTTTGGACAATCCCGAACCAAGCTTCGCAGGGCTTAAGGTTGCGAAGAAGGCGTAGAGACTAGCGAGTGAGTCCCAACAATAATCTCGCACAAGCGCCCGGCTTCCTGGAGTCAGGAAGATGATATAGTCCAAATTCAGCTTCGGAAGAGGCTGGCGTCGGGTGTTCGATTCACCCCCGCGGCACAAAACAAAAAATCCGCCACCGGCGGATTTTTTGATACGCGCGGGGCCTATCTCTTCACCTTCAGCATTATTCTCTTTTCCTCCAGCTTCACGGAGTCGATGACGAAGGGATACGTCTCGCCGACGATGAGCGCTTTCTTCATTTCGGTTTGCCCGCCGAACTCGGAGATGTGCACCACGCCTTGGAAATCACCCTCAAGCGCGATGATGGCGCCGAACGGATTGAACTTGTATACGCGGCCCTGGACGGTTTCGCCGGGCTTGAAGCGGTCGCCGAGATTTGCCCACGGATCTTCCTTGAGCGCCTTCAGGGACAGGAACACGCGGCCTCCCTTTATGTCCACGATCTTCGCTTTGAGCTCGTCGTTCACCTTTACGAGGTCCTTCGGGTTGTCGATCAGTTTATAGTCCAGCTCGGAAATGTGGATCATGCCTTCGATCTGGGGGTTGTCGGTGAAGCGGACGAAGACGCCGAAATCGGCGACGCCGGAGACGATACAGTCAACTACTTGGCCCAGCGTGTAGGCGTTCAGGAGCTCCTTCACGTTCGCGGAGAGCACCTCCCGCTCGGAGACAATGATCTTCGCGGTGCGCGGGTTCACGTCAATGATCTTCACCGAAAGTTCTTCACCGATGAATTTCTTGAGTTCGTCCGCGATCTTCACGCGGTCGCCATCCGGTACCTTCGGATAATGTTCAAGGGAAAGCTGGGAAACGGGGAGGAAGGCCTTGAGCTCTTCGGAGATCGAGGCCATAAGCCCGCCCGCGTTCGCGCCCATGATCTTCGCTTTTACCACCTCGCCCGCTTCTGCGAGCTCCTTCGCCTGCTGCCAAAGCTTTTGTTTCCCGGCCTCGGAGAGCGAAAGCTCAATACACCCCTCTTCGCCGTCGAGTGCTACGATCTTCGCCTGGAGCTTGTCGCCCGGGCTCAGTTTGCGGACCGCTTCCTTCGCGTTCTGCAGTTCGGTCCCGTAGACGATGCCCGTGCCGAAACGGCCAACATCAAAATAGGCCTTGCGGGGAAGTTTTTTCATGAGCGACACTTCAATGACGCTCCCTTCTTTAGGCCAGTCGGCGGACGAGAGCTCCGTCTTCAGGATCTGGGCAATCATCGCCGCGTCGGCGTTCTTTTCTTCTATTTGAGGCATTACGGGAGATTATAGAGGGGGGAGCGTTTTTTGGCAAGGTCTTGCCGCGCAACCCGCATGCCATATGGAGGGTTCAGGCGGCGCGCGCGCGAGGTTTTTTCAATGATTTTTTAACGATTTTTCGTTTGCAATTTGGTCCGTTTTTTGATAAAATTATCCCATATGGTCCTTACCCATTTCGGCAACGGCGCCTTCCGGCTGCAGAGCGGGGAGACCTCGATCCTCGTGAACCCGGAGAACAACCGCCTCAAGGCGGATGTTACTTTAAAGACGATCGTGGCGTCCGAAGACCCGCTTGCGGCTGAGGGGGAAAACGCGGCCGCGGTCGCATTCCCCGGCGAATACGAGATCAAGGGAATAGAGATCTTGGGATTTCCCGTCGCGGGCGAATCAACGGAAAAATTCGTGAAGACGGCATACGCGGTCTATTGGGAAGACATGAAATTCGTTTTTCTGGGACATCTTTCTAAACCGATCGATGCGGCGCTCATTGAGGAATTTTCAGAGCCCGATGTTCTCTTCCTGCCGGTGGGTGGCGGGCATTTCCTTGAGCCGGAAGTGGCTGCGAAGCTTGCGAAGCAGCTTGAGGCGAAGATCATTGTGCCGAGCTTCTATAAAAACCCGGATGAGTTTTTGAAGGCGCTTGGGAAAAAGGCGGAAAAAACAGAGAAATTCGTTTTTAAGAAGAAGGACATCGAGAATGAAAAAGGCCGGCCCGTAGTTTTGAGCGAAAGCTAACATGCGTTTTTGGGAAGAACTGCAATCGCTTGACGAACCGACGAAGAACAAGATTATCGTGATCGCGACGGTCGCCGTCATGATTATCATCATTTACCTCTGGCTGGCCTATTTCAACGCTTTAGTTGTGGGAGGCACTGCGCAGAATAACCAGCCGGCACAAGGCGTATCGGGCGGCGCCGTGCAGGGCGTAGGGAGCTGGTTTGGGTCCATCGCGGGCTGGTTCGCGGACGCATGGAGGGGCCTTACGGGAATATTCCAGTCGCCGCAGCAATACCTTATCCAGCCGCAGCGGTAACACCTAGACAATATTTTTATCAAACATGGCCCATTTGGAAAAAAGAGAAATTACAAAAGAGCTCGGCGAGTCATACCTTGACTACGCGATCTCGACGATCGTCGCGCGGGCGCTTCCCGATGTGCGCGACGGCATGAAGCCGGTGCACCGGCGCGTGCTTTGGGCGATGTGGGACACGGGCCTCACGCACCTTTCGCGGTTCAGGAAATCGGCGAACGTGGTCGGCGAAGTGATGGCGAAATACCATCCGCACGGCGACTCGGCGATCTACGATACGCTTGTCCGTATGGCGCAGAACTTTTCGCTGCGGTACCCACTGGTGCATGGACAGGGGAACTTCGGTTCGGTGGATGGCGACTCGGCGGCGGCGATGCGGTACACGGAAGCAAAGATGTCGGCGGTTTCGGAAGAGCTGCTGATGGACATTGAAAAAGAGACCGTTGATTGGATGCCAAACTACGACGCGACGCGCGAGGAGCCGAAAGTCCTGCCGGCGAAGCTGCCGAACCTGCTCTTGAACGGCTCGCAGGGCATCGCGGTCGGCATGGCGACGAGTATCCCGACGCACAATCTAGGCGAACTTACTGATGCCATTCTTAACCTTGCCGACAATCCCGACACGACGAGCGAGGACCTTTTGCAATTCGTGAAAGGGCCGGACTTCCCGACCGGCGGCATCATCTACGATGCGAAGGCGATCAAGGAAGCGTATGTGAGCGGCCGCGGAGCGATCATCACGCGCGCGAAGTCGGAAATTGTCGAAAGAAAGGACGGCAAGCAGTTTGACATCGTGATTACGGAGATCCCTTACCAGGTGAACAAGGCGGAACTCGTGCGGACCATTGCCGAGCTCGCGCAGGAGAAGAAAATCGAGGGAATACGGGACCTGCGGGACGAATCCGACCGGACGGGAATGCGCATCGTGATAGAGCTCAAAAACGACGTCGCGCCCCAGCGCGTTTTGAACTGGCTCTACAAGCACACCGATCTGCAGCGCAATTTCAATCTCAATATGATCGCGCTTGTGGAAGGAGGGCTCGTGCCGCGCCTCCTCACACTCAAAGACATCCTTGCTGAATATCTCGTGCACCGGAAGGAGATCATAAAGCGGCGCACGCAGTTCGACTTGAAGCGGGCGGAGGAACGCGCACACATTTTGGAAGGGCTCGCGAAAGCGCTTGACGCGATCGACCGCGTGATCGCGACGATCAAGAAATCCAAGGACAAAGAGGACGCGCACGCAAATCTCGTGAAGACGTTCAAATTCTCGGATGTCCAAGCGAGCGCAATTTTGGAAATGCGGCTACAGACGCTTGCCGCGCTTGAACACGAAAAAATAGAAGCGGAACTGAAGGAAAAGAAAACGCTCATAGAAGAACTCACGCTCATCCTGAAGAGCCCGGCGAAGATGCTCAAAATTATTAAAGATGAAGTAAAGGAACTGAAGGAAAAATATGGCGACGAACGGCGGACGCAGGTCGTGGCACACGCGCCTGCGGAGGTCGCTGACGAGGATCTTATCCCGAACGAGGGCGCGATCGTCACGGTCTCGGGCGGCGGCTATATCAAACGCCTGCCCCCGGAAACCTTCCGTATGCAGAAGCGTGGCGGCAAAGGACTCATCGGTTCGGAGGTCGCGGACGAAGATTTCCTCTCGCATTTCTTCAGCGCGGAGACGCACGACAACGTACTCTTCTTCACGAACCGCGGGCGCGTGTTCCAGACCAAGGTATACGAGATCCCGCAGGCGACGCGTACATCCAAGGGTAAGGCGATCCAGAACTTCCTTGGAGCTGCCGGCGGATGAGACCGTGAGTGCGATCGTGAACTATTCTGCGAAAGGCGAGAAGAAGAAATATTTGATGATGGCGACGAAGCAAGGCGTGATCAAGAAGACGCCGCTTGAGGACTTTGAGAACATCCGACGCACGGGCATCATCGCGATCAAACTGAAGAAGGGCGACCAACTCAAGTGGGCGAAGCTCACGGGCGGCGCGGACCAGGTGGTCTTGGCCACGCGGCAAGGGCAATCCATCCGGTTTGAGGAAAAACAGGTGCGGTCGATGGGGCGCGGCGCGTCGGGCGTGCGTGCGATAAAGCTCAAAAAGCAGAACGACGAGGTGGCGGGCTTTGATATAATCAAAGGAGGAGAGGCGAAGCTGCTCGTCGTCATGGAAAATGGTTTTGCGAAGCAGACGCCGCTCAAAGAATACAAGACGCAGGGCCGTGGCGGCTCGGGGATAAAGACGGCGGAGATCACGCCGAAGACCGGGCCCTTGGTTTCCGCGCACGTCGTGATGGAAGAAAAAGAGATCTTCGCGCTTTCGGCGAAGGGCCAGATGATCCGCACGGAGCTTAAGACCGTGCGCACGACGGGCCGCTCAGCACAAGGCGTCCATATCATGAACCTGAAGAGCGGGGATCGGTTGGCAGGGACAGTCGTCATGTAGCGGGAAAGGGCAGGCGCGCAATGAGAACATGCCGAACATTTCACTTTCAAAAAGACAGCTCATCATAGTCGGCGGGGGCGTCGCTCTCGTCGTTATCATTGTTGTAGTGATTTTCTTGAGCATGCGCCCGAAGGCGAATACTTCCACGCAGGCGAAATTGACAGTATGGGGCACCGAGGACGCAGTGACATTCAATGATGTCCTCGGCACCTATGCGGGGGCGAAGATAACCTATACTCAGATCGACCCATCAAACTATCAGCAGTCCTTGCTCTCTGCACTTGCGGCAGGCACGGGGCCGGATGTGTTTGAGATAGGGAACCGGGCCTTGCCGCAGTGGAAGTCGGTGCTCGCGCCGATGCCTGCGACGCTCGCGGCGCAGTTCGGCCCGCTCCAGCTCTCACAGACCTTCCCTGATGTCGTAGGGCAGGATTTCGTTTCGGGCGGGCAAATATACGGATTGCCACTTTCCATCGACACGTTGGTCATGGCCTACAATAAAGACCTTTTCAATTCGGCGGGCATCGCGTTCCCGCCGAAGACCTGGGACGATTTTGATGCGGATATTGTGAAGCTGCGCTTGCTGAACGCTCAGGGCCAGATCATTCAGTCGGCGGCGGCGATCGGGGGATTGGAGGCGAGTGTCCCGCACGCGGCGGACCTCTTGGCGCTTTTAATGCTCCAGAACGGGACAACGATGACCGACGCGGGCCTTTCCACGGCGGCATTTGCCTCCGGCGGCACCTCAGGGGGTGGGACGGGCCTCATCGCATTCAATTTCTATCTGCAGTTCGCGTCCGCTGCATCGCCCTATTACACTTGGAGCGATACAATGGGCAACGCGTTCGATAGTTTTGTTGCCGGGAAAACGGCGATCGTTTTCGCCTATCAGTCAGACCTCGCGACCATCAAAGCCAAGGCGCCCTTTTTAAGCATTGGCATCGCGCCCATGCCGCAGCCCACGGGAGCGACCGTCACGATCAACTATCCGAGCTATGAAGGCTTTGTTGCGGCAAAAGCAGGGCAGGTTGCGGCAGCATGGAACGCCATCCTTTATTTGACGACGACCGAGGCAAGCGCGAAGATGTATGTAAGCGAAACGGGTAAGCCGCCCGCTCTGCGGACGGTCATTCAGGAATATGAAAATGATCCCGCGTTCTCGGTTTTCGCCACACAGGCCCTCACCGCGAAATCCTGGTACGAAGCGGATGACGCAAAGATAGATGGCATCCTGAATGCGGCCATCGGGAACGCGGAGAGCGGCGCCTCAACCCCCGCGAGTGCGCTCAAGCAGGCGGAAGCGGCGGTGACCCAACTGATGCACTAACACAATAATGAAGACCGGGCTTATAACATTTTTGATATTGCTCGTCGTCCCGACCATGGCGCTCGCGGCGTGCAGCGCGAATGCCAATGTGTGGAATCCGAACATTTTGGCAGGGCCGCTCGTCACCTGCACCGGCAACGTGAACGGCAGCGGGACCGTATGCAAGAGCCTTTGCGACCTCGTCTGCACCGTAGCGAACGTCATTTATTTCTTCATCGGCGTCGTCATCTGGATCATCACACCCATCATGGTCGCGCTAGGAGGGATACGGATAATGCTTTCCCGAGGCAACCCCGGCCAGCTCGAAAGCGCGAAAAAGATGATATGGGGGACCGTCGTAGGGCTGCTTATCGTGCTATGCGCTTATCTCATCGTCCTCACCTTCGTGAGAGTTCTCGGCGTCAACTTCATCGGAAGCTTTTCGAGCGGCTCGGGGGGCACCACCCCGATCTGTACGTTCTGATTTGTGATAGAATAAAGACATGTCCTGGATCCTCGCCAAGACCGCATTCGCCGACGTGTCCTTCCCGAATCCTCTCGGGAACTGCAACAATCTCAGCTGTCCCGCGACCGCGGTCATTAACTTTCTCTTCACTATTGCAATTCCGCTCTGCGGTATTATTATTCTCGTGGGAGGGTTCCAGATGATGACGGCGGCAGGGGATCCCGAAAAGTTCTCCACGGGAAAAAAAACTCTGCTCTACGCGGTGATTGGCTTCGTGGTTATCCTCCTCTCCGGCAGCGTCGCCGCTCTCATCCAAAGCTTGTTCAAGGGTTCATAAAGATGAAACATATCCAGAGTTATTTTTATAAACTTGGTCCCGCGATAAGTGCGGCCGCGATCCTTTCTGTGGCATCATTGGCGCTCGGGGACTCGGGCATCACTCCCGCGCCCACGAATCTCCTCTCGAGCCCGTCCGCTGTTGTCGCTATCTTCTGCGGCATATTGGTTTGGATGTTCTGGGGGCTCGTTGTCCTCGGCATTGCGATGTTCTTCGTCGGCGGCTACAAATATGCGACCTCAGGGGGCGACGCGGAAAGGGTAAGCGGGGCGAACAAGACGCTCCTCTACGCCGCGATCGCGATCGTCATAGCGCTTGTCGCGAAAGGAGTGCCGCTCCTCATCGGGAGCTTCTTGGGGGCAACAAATGGGGTTAATAACGTCTGTCCTTGAATATGGTATAGTGAATAATATGAAAAAAGCCTTAAAAACAATATTGTGGGGGTTGGCTCCGTGGGCGCAGCGAGCATCTCTCTTTGCGGTCATAATAACCGGCTCCCTAGCGGGCTCGTTCGCCTTGACCTCAAGGGCGTTCGCGTTCCCTATGCCGAACAATCTGGACTATGGTGACATACCAGCCGCCATTTCCACGTCGGGAAGTATCACGGCAATCGTTTGCGGGGTTGTTGTTTGGATCTTCTGGGGGCTCATTATCTTTTCGATAATCATGTTCTTCGTCGGAGGCTATAAATATGCGACGGCGCAGGGCGAGCCCGAACGCGTCCAGAGCGCCAATAAGACCCTCCTCTATGCGGCGATTGCGGTCGTTGTGGCGCTCGTTGCCGCAGGCGTCCCCGCCGTAGTAAGCGACTTCTTGAGTGGAGGCGGTAATATAGACGTCTGCCTTTAACCATTCCATTGCAAAAGGTATACTGAACTAGCAATTATTGAAAGGTCGAAAGCCTTACAAAATCTATGAGAAAAATAAAGGAATTCGCGAAGGAGCTGGGTGCGCCGGTCATTGCGCTTGCGTTGCCCCTCTTCGCTTTTGCGGTTGCGGAGCCCCCGACCGGTGCAGCGCCGAACTCGGCGATACAGTCGACGGGTGACGTTACCGCGGTGATCTGTGCGGTGGTTGACTGGATATTCTATCTTCTCATCATCGCTGCGGTCGTTTTCGTCCTTATTGCTGCGTTCAGGTATCTGACCGCCGCAGGCGACCCGGAGAAGGTGAAGAAGGCGGGCGCGACGTTGCTCTACGCGGCGATCGCAGTTGTCATCGCGCTCGTTGCGCGTGGCATTCCGCTCATTGCGGCGAGCTTCCTCGGCGGGAACGTTACCGTCGGTTGCTAGCCCGTTTCTCTATTGCGAAGTTTCAGAAAGGCCCGCAAGGGCCTTTCTGGTTTTATATATAAAAGAAAAATCCCCGCTGGCGTAAAAAGCCCAGCGGGGATGGTTGGTAGCTGTCGTGCAGCTACGAAATGCAGGTGTACACTAATGTCCCTTCACCTTGGACCATCCACTCCCTAAGGATCCATCCGTTGAAGCGGGGATCATTGGGGCCGGGCAGGTCATTTGGGCCGAAGGGTCCTACAGAACGGACAGTACCGTTCGCAAGCTCCTGTCGGAAGCCCACGTGGCGGTTCGGTTCATCGCTTTCCCAATCCTTCCTCCAGAAGTGACAAGAATGGGGAGGACGGACGTGGCCTTCCTTTCCGAACTCTCCGTCGCCGACGAGTACAACAGAGAAGCGCTTGCTCCCGTTGTCGTTCTCGTGGTTGTTCGTCCCCCGTTCGTCCGCGTCGACTACGTCCTTTGATACCGCGTTCGGATCGGGATTGTAGTTCGGATAGGGGTTCGGAGGCGGAGGCCCGGGCTCTGGCTTTGTGGGATTCGGTGAAGCAGGTTGAGCGGAAGCTTCTTTCGCTTTCTCCCGCTTTTCATGCCATTGTACGATACTCGCCTTGATCGATGGCCAGGCGCTCGTGCATTTTGCCCGCGCTTCCGTGCGGCCCCCCAAAGCAAAAATGACAATGAGGGTCACAAGGAAGATTGCGAGGCACATCTTCACTACGCTACCCGCCGTTCTCCCGATAAAATTGCCTATTGGGAGAATCAAAGCGAATAAGCAGAGGAAGAAGACGGGGATAAGATGCCGATCGTTCGCCAATGGGACGGCGGCAATCAGCATGCTTACGACGAAGCTCACGCCTACGAGGCCTAGGAGCCAGGTAATGACCTGGCGCCCAAGCGGCGCGAGCATCACTGCCCCCGTGAACGACGGTCGTCGGGTATAGAGGTGGAGCACCGCGATCAAAGAGATGATGGCGACGAACGGGATCCACTCCAGCGAGTGCTCCCTCGAAAGAAAGAGCGCCATCACCAGGAAGAGGAAAGGAGAGAAGAGGACTATCCTCAGTGTTCTCCTTGCCCACCGGTCCCCGATTTCCAACAACTGGCGGACCTCATAGAAGATCCCCCTTACGTTCCGGGCTACTTGCGTCCGGAGTTCAGGCTTGAAGTACAAAAGGCCTGCCGCGAGGAGGATGGTGAATGCGCCGCCTTTTTGGGCTATCCACTCCCAGGTCTTTCTGAGCCATTCATCATGCGGATTCTGATGATACATCACGAACCTCCTTGTGGCCGCGGCCATAGCCGTTGCCATAACCATTGTAAGATCGGGACCCCTTGCTTCTTCTTGGCCCGTTGCCTTGCCCGTTCCCGTTTCTCGAACAAAGCGGCTGATTTGCTAAGAGACCCGGTGATCTGGTCGGACGCCTTGTTGATGGAGGTGATACTTGCGAAAAGGGCCTTTTCAGTGAAGATCGACCCTTTTTCGAAATACTGGCGTGCCCATTTGGTAAGTTGGTGAGCGTGCTGACCGGCACGATCGTCTTCCAGCCAATACATCAACTGGTTGAAGGTCTTGTCGTCTTGTTGTTGGTTGAGGAACTTCAGTGTCACCCACCATTGTTTTCGGGGAATCTTGGAGATGAGCTTGATGAAACGCGCCTCCTCCCCCTTGTCTTTGGCTTCCTGGTGACGTCGAAGCATATTCCCGATGTCGACATTTGCTGCTTGCATCATGGCTATCTGCGCGAGAAGTTCTCCGCGCAGGTCCTCAAAGAAAACCGTGTTCTTCACGTGCCGGGCAGTATGCTCGGCCCCGTGCTCCGCGACTTTCCTGAGGCCCTCTTTCATGAGCAGCTGTACGGCGGCGAAGATGCCCGCATCGCTCAGCGGCTCCTTGATCCAATCCCAGAATTTCCCCATGGGTTCCTTTCTCCTTCCCTTTCATAATCTCGTCCTACGTTCGATTTACGTTACGTTATGTTGAGTGTGAAATACCTGGGGTTAGCGTAACATATAATATATGATTTGTCAAATCAGTCCCGTTGCCGTAAGATAATGGTGGTCATAAAGCTTGCTGGGGTGGCGAAATGGCAAACGCACTGGCTTTAGGAGCCAGCGCCGCAAGGCTTGTGGGTTCAAGTCCCACCCCCAGCACACACCTGGTTACGGGTTCGAATCTGTGGTATCGTGTAATCACAAAGTCGACGATAAAAAACCTATCATCGTTATTCATGGGAAGAATGCCCCAGGAGCAAATTGAATCATCGAGGGAAAACTATGACAAAAGGGCCGAGGAGATCGCGAACCCTTCCTTAGGGAAGAGACTTTCGAAATTCTTTGAAACTGCGGACTTTTCCGAACTTCAAGGAAGAGGGATTGCCAAAGAAGACGTCATAAGGATAGATGCTGAGCTTGAGTCTGAAGCCAGAAAAGCTGCAGAGGGGAAAGGGGCCGATAGCGAAGAGCAAAAATATCTTGATAGAATGTTAAATTCTGATTTAGTTTTTAATCAGACGGTTAGGTCAATCCGCGCAGGCATTTATCCTTGGCGCACCGATATTATAAAGGGAGAAATCAAGGGACAGGACGTCAATGTGCAAAATGAATATTTTTTAGGATTGAACGAGCTTCATGTGGGAGGCGATGGTAAAACAAGGGAAAAAGAAAGCTATAAAGGTTCAATAAATGGGAAAGAAATGTTTGAACCTGATGCGAGGAACATTTATGACGAATATGGTCCAATTGCAAAAAAGAGAATTATTGCGGTGAATCAGTTTTTGCGCGAAAAAAAAGAAGCAGAACAAAACACGCAGATACAGGCAAACACAGGCGATTCTCTTGAAAAAATTAAGTAAGAAATCGGTCTGAGGCGGGTAGTTCCTACTTTCTTCTCTTCCCGTGGAACGCCTGGTGGACTTCGCGGAGCGCTTTGTTCGTGAGATGAGTATAGACCTGCGTGGTGGAGATGTTCGAGTGGCCGAGGAGTTCCTGCACCGAGCGAAGGTCTGCGCCGTTCATCAAGAGGTCCGTAGCGAAACTGTGGCGAAGTTCGTGCGCGTGGACGCGCTTTGCGATGCCGGCCTCACGCGCCCGAAGCGCAACGAGGCGCTGGACGGCGCGGGGCGTTATGCGCCCGATCACTTTCCCGGCCTTGTCCAAGCTTACAAAGAGCGCTTCCTCCGCGTCGCCGCGCTTCGCGAGATATTTTTGTATGGCGGCGCGCGCCGAGTCGGCCACAAAGACCACGCGCAGCTTATCTCCCTTCCCGCGCACAGTGACCTCGCCGCGTTTGAGATCAAGGCGGCGATCCATGGCGCATAATTCCGCAAGTCGCAGGCCGGTGGAGAAAAACGTCTCAAGGATCGCCTTGTCACGGAGCGAGCGAAGGTCGTTGCCCTTGGGCGCCGCAAGGAGCCGCTCAAGGTCGCCGTATTCAAGTATCTCTATCTGTCGCGAGGGCGTCTTTGGGAGCTCGATCTTCTCCGCCGCAAGCGATTTTATGTCGCGCTTCGCAAGATATTTGAGGAAGTTACGAATAGCAATGACGTAATAGCTCTGCGTTACCTTCTTGATGCCGCGGCGGGCGAGCGCCATGCGGAACTCGCGGACGGCGGCGTCCGTAATGTCCTTCGGGGCGCGCACGCCGGAGGACTTCAAAAATTCCTCAAGATAATGTTCGTAGTTCTCGCGCGTCTTGGGCGACCGGTTTTTTTCTATCTCCAGGTAGTTAAGGTAGTCGCGCAATAATTTTTGGACCTCGGTCTCGGGCATATTTTCTGGCTCACCCTTATTATAGAGCATCTGTCGTAAAACGGACGGCGGGGTTGCGGTTTTCCCGTTCGTGGGATATAATGCAAATATGCTTAGTAAACGTGTAAAGGCCCGCATCATTGTGGAGCATCGGAAGCACGACAAAGATACCGGCTCGGCGGAAGTGCAGAGCGGCATGTTGTCGCGCCAGATCGACGCCCTCGCGGCGCATCTCAAGAAGAATCCGAAGGACAACCACTCGCGCCGCGGGCTTTTGAAGATGGTCTCGAACCGCCGGAAGCTTTTGGCGTATGTCCGCAAGAACGAGCCGGCCGCGTACGACAAACTCGTGAAGAAGCTCGAGCTTAAAAAATAATGAAGAAAGCACCTGAATATTCCAACCACCGGGTTGGGATTTTTGTAGACGTACAGAACCTGTATCACTCCGCGAAGAACTTGTATCACGGCCGCGTGAACTACGCGGAATTGATGAAACACCTCGTGGGCGACCGGCAGCTCATCCGGGCGCTTGCCTACGTCGTGAAAAGCGAAGGCGTGGAACCGCAGCACGGCGCTCCGCGCGGCGAGGCCGGCCGGACGGCTCTGTCGCGTCCGCGTATCGCGCGTTCCGAAGAGACCGGCGAGACGCTGTCCTCCGAAGCGGCGTTCTTTGAAGCCCTGGAGAAGGCCGGGTTTGAGCTCCGCATGAAGGATTTGCAGATCTTCGCGGGTGGCATGAAGAAGGCGGATTGGGACGTCGGCATGGCGGTGGATGCGATCCGGATGTCATCGTTCCTTGATGTCGTCATCCTCGTTACGGGCGACGGCGACTTCCTTCCCCTTATCGATTATCTAAAATGGGGCGCTGGGCGCCTTGTGGAAGTGGCTGCGTTCCGCCGGAGCGCATCGTCCAAGATCCAGGAAGTGGCGGATAAATTTATCAACATTGAAGAACTCCCGCGGGTCATTATGAAGTCGCGCATATAAAAAATAAAAGACGAATAGATCATGTTGAAGAAAAAACAATTCTCGATTGACGTTGCCGGCAAAACACTCACTATAGAAGTTTCGTCGCTCGCCGAGCAGGCGAACGCGGCCGTGCTCGCGAAATACGGCGAGACGGTGGTCCTTGCGACCGCGGTCATGTCGCGGAAGGAAGCAGCAACCGACTACCTGCCGCTCAAGGTTGATTACGAAGAAAAATTTTACGCTGCGGGAAAGATCATCGGCAGCCGGTTCATCCGCCGCGAAGGGCGCGCTTCTGAAGAAGCGGTGCTCGCGGGCCGGCTCGTTGACCGCACCATCCGGCCGCTTTTTGACCATCGCGTACGGAACGAGATCCAGGTGGTCGTGACCGTTTTACAGATCGACGAGGAGAACGATCCGGAATTTGTGGGGCTTTTGGGCGCGTCAACGGCGCTCCTCATCTCGGATATCCCGTGGGCGGGACCGGTGGCGGGCGTGCGCGTGGCGCAAATAGGGAATGACTTCAAGCTCAACCCCGACAATTCATACGTCCTCCAGAACCCTCCGGTCTTTGATGCTTTCCTCTCCGGTGCAAAGGACCGCATCAACATGATCGAGCTCGGCGGTTTGGACGCGCAGGAAAAAGATATTGTGCATGGGTTCGAGATGGCGCAGAAAGAGGTGAACAAACTTGTTGAGTTCCAGGAAAAGATCCGGAAGGAGATCGGCAAGCAGAAAGCGAAGCTCACGATCGCGGATCCGGCCGAAGAGCTAAAGGCGGCCGTGAACGCATATTTGACCGACAAGTTGGAGGCGGCGGTATTTCGTCCCAATAAAATGGAACAGCAGAGCGCCATCGGAGAGCTCAAGACCGCACTCTTTTTGCATCTTAAGGAATTGGGCGAGGCGAAGGGCGAAAGTGCCCATGAGAAGACAATGGATTGGAAGGGCGCAGATTTCCTCTTTGAGGAGGCGATCAACGACCTCGTGCATCGCGAGGCGCTTACGAAAGAGCGGCGGCCGGACGGGCGCAAGCTCGACGAGCTGCGCGCATTGGACGGCGAGGTCGCGATGTTTTCGCGGACGCACGGTTCGGCGCTCTTCGTGCGCGGGAATACCCAGGCGCTTGCCGTAACGACGCTCGCGGCGCCCGGCGCGGAGCAGATGATCGAAACAATGGAAACGACGACCAAGCGGCGCTTCATGCTCCACTATAATTTCCCGCCATTCTCGGTGGGAGAAGTGGGGACGTTCCGGGGCCCGGGCGCCGCGAGATCGGCCACGGCAACCTTGCGCGGAAATCGCTTGAGCGGCTGATTCCCACGAAAGAGGAGTTCCCCTACACGATCCGCGTCGTCTCCGAGATCATGTCTTCGAACGGTTCGTCTTCCATGGCGACCGTCTGCGCTTCATCCTTGTCGCTCATGGATGCTGGCGTGCCGATCAAGAAACCGGCGGCGGGCATCGCGATGGGGCTCATGATGAAGGATGTAAATAATTACAAAGTTTTGACCGACATCCAGGGCCCCGAAGATCACCACGGCGACATGGACTTGAAAGTGGCCGGCACGGATGACGGCGTGACGGGCGTGCAGATGGACGTCAAAGTGGACGGCATCACGCTTGAGATCGTGGAAAAGACGCTCCTGCAGGGGCGCAAGGCGCGGCTCGAGATTTTGAAAGTGATAAAAGAGGTGCTTCCGACGCACCGCGAGAAGTTGTCGCCCTTCGTGCCCAAGATCCGGACGCTCAAGATCTCGACCGACAAGATCGGCGCGGTCATCGGGCCCGGAGGGAAGATCATCAATGGCCTTATTGAAAAATACGCTCTCGCGGGGATTGATATTGACGAAGATGGCGGCGTATTCGTATCCGGCATGGACCTCGAGAAGGTGGACGCCGCGGTCGCGGAGATCAAGGGTATTGCCCGGGAGTTCAAAGTGGGCGAGATTATAGAGGGGAATGTGATAAAGACGCTGGAATTCGGCGCGATCGTGGACTTGGGCGGCGGGAAGGACGGTATGATCCATGTTTCGGAGCTCAAGCAGGGCTTTGTAAAGAAAGTGGAGGACGTCGTGAAGGTGGGTGATTTCGTCCGGGCAAAAATCATCAGCGTTGACGACGACGGGAGGATCCGGATGTCCATCAAGCAATTACAGTAGGCCTTTTTGGCCTGCGGACGCCGCCCCGCGCGGAACGACCTTTTCCTTTTCATGCTAAAATGAAGCCAATGGACGGGAACGAGAATGCCAACTTCGTGCCTCCGGCGCCTCCGATGGCCAATGTGCCCACCGCGCCGCCTCCGCCACCGGAAGTAAAGGTGCGGACGATGCGGTCGGATCTCGCCGCTATGGCAAAGAGCGGCGGCGGATTGCCGAGCTTTGAAAGCGTGAAGGTCATGGGATTATCGCTCGGGAAGACCGGCGCGGAGATTGCTGCCGCAGCGGAACCGAAGAAGAACAATACGGTCATCATCCTCGTTGCGATAGCGGCCGTGGCTGCGCTTGGGCTCGTAGGCTACCTCGCCTACACCATATTTTTTGCCGGTGGCACCGCGGGCGCACCGTCTTCCCGGTACGGTGCGCAGGCTCCGGCTGCGGCAGCTGTGCCACAGGTGGTCCCACCCACTGCGGCATCGTCATCAGCCACGGCGTCTGCATCCGGCCCCGCAGCTCCTTTTATGCACAAGTCGCTTTTCAAACGGCCGGCTGACCAAACGCTTACACTCGCGCTTTCCGCGGGCGGGGTCGCGACCGGCGCAGCCGACCTCCAGACGTTCAACCAAAAACTTTCGTCATTGCTCGCGGCGGCGAATAAGAACACGGGGATGATCGAGGTTGATATGCAAACCCCTGACGGGCACGGCGTCGCGGTAAGCGACCTTCTCGCGCAGGCGAACGCGGGGATCCTGAATGCCCAAGCGCTCGCGCACTTCAATCCTGACGCGACATTCTTTGTCTACCGGGACAAGAGCGGTTTCTCGCCCGGCATCGTGCTTTCGCTCAAATCGGGGGACAATTGGCTCTACGCAAAAAACGACGTGGCCCAACTTGAATCCTCGCCGGACATCGTGAACCTCTTTTTGCAAAATGTGGGTACGCCCGCAGGGAGCGGTTTCGCGGACAGCGCAATATCGAGTACGGCGGTAAGGGTCTTGTCCTTTCCCAACGCGACTCCGCCAGCCTACTTCATTTACGGCTGGTATCAGACTGACCTTATTTTAAGCACGTCAGAGAACGGCTTCACTGCGGCGACGAAGCGGTTGTAATCCCTAGCGGTTGTAGCTCCTAGAGAAGCTTCAGTTCTTCTTTCTTGATCTCCTCCAATACCTTCTTCTTGATCGCCTCGATCATTTTTTTATCCTCCTTCAACTTAAGGCGTGCGTTATCAAAACCGACGCCCAATCTCTCTCCCTCAAAAGTAAAACTTGCACCTGATTTCTTGACGACGCCGCGGTTTACCGCCGTATTCAAGACGTCGCTTTCGTAAGAGATCCCTTCGCCGAACATAATATCAAACTCCGCAGTGCGGAAAGGCGCTGCTACCTTGTTCTTCACTACCTTCGCCCGTACGCGATTGCCGACGACTGCTTCGCCTTTCTTTACCTGTGCAATGCGGCGGATGTCGATCCGCACCGAGGCGGCGAACTTCAAGGCCATTCCGCCCGGTGTCGTCTCGGGATTCCCGAACATTACGCCGATCTTCATACGGATCTGGTTTATGAAAATAATGAGCGTCTGGCTCTGGCTCGCGATAGCGGTCAGTTTGCGCAGGGCCTGCGCCATCATCCGCGCCTGGCGGCCCACGTGCTGTTCGCCCATTTCTCCCTCAAGCTCCGCGCGCGGGGTAAGCGCGGCAACGGAGTCCACGACGACGACGGAGATCATCTTGGAGCGCACCAGGCTGTCCAAAATATTAAGCGCCTCTTCGCCGTTGTCCGGCTGCGAGATCAGGAGGTCGTTCACGCGCACACCGAGCTTCGCCGCGTATTCCGGGTCCATCGCATGTTCCGCGTCAATGAACGCGCAGCGCCCGCCCTGCCTCTGGGCTTGCGCTACAACATTCAGGGCAAGCGTGGTTTTCCCGCTCGCTTCCTGGCCGAATATCTCTACGACGCGTCCCCTCGGGAGGCCGCCCACGCCGAGCGCAAGGTCAAGCGAAAACGAGCCCGTAGGCACAACGGCCACATCCACGTGGCCCACGTCGCCGAGCTTCATGATTGCCCCTTCGCCGAATTTTTCCTGGAGCGCCGAGAGGAGGTCGTCGATGTCCTTTGTTGTTGTCTCCGCCTTTTCTTCCTTCTTGGCCTCCTTCGGCTCCTTCGTATCCTTTTTAATTGGTGTCATGCCCTTATTATACCAGAGCGGGCATTAAAAAGTTATTAAAGCTGGCTTGACGTCGCGGCTGCGGACGAGCTTGCTGCCTCGTAGATGACCTGTTCCGTGAACGTGGTCTCGCCGCCGAGAAATTTCTTTGCCGTGAAAGCAAAGGTGTTCAGGCCACTCTCCGAGAGCAATACGGTTTTTTGCCACGAGCCGTCCGTAGCCACCGGAACCTCCTCGCCGCTTGAGGCGTTGCCGTTCGAAAGATAGAGCGCATCAGCATTCTGGGCCATGCCCCGAAAAACGAGGGTGGTCGAGGTGGTGGTATAGGGGTTCGCGGGAGGGAAGGTGAAGGTAAGCGCGGGTTTCCCGAGGATATGGGGGAGTGAGACAAGAAGATAGATGACAACGATAAGGGCGACGATCCCGATGATCCAGGCGGATTTCGGCAGCGCGCGTTTAATGAAGCGATTGTGCGGCAGCGCGTCGGCCGGCCCGGAATCTTTTACAAAGTCGTCCTTCTGTATCCTTTCCCACCATTCCTCTCCGTCGAAGTCCAGCACTTTCCCCAGGCGGATCAAGTAGCCCCGGAAATAGGGTCGTGAGGGCATATGCTCAAAGTTCCCGTGGAACAGGTTCTCTATATGGATCGGAGCGATGCCCGTGATCTCCGAAAGCCGCTTGAGGGAAATACCCTTGTCCCGCAGCCGCGCTGCGAGGAATTCCTCAAAGGTCAGTTCGTTCCGATCGGTGCCGTGGTTCATGTGCTTTATGATAACCGTTCCTCGATTTTTTCCAAGTTCACGTCGCGGGGCTTTGCGCCGTCGCCGGGACCAATAAGGTCGGCGGCTTCCATAAGATCAAGCAGGCGGGCGGCGCGGGCATAGCCGACCTTCAGCCTGCGCTGGAGCAGTGACGCCGACGCTTTTTTCGCTTCAGCGACGATGGCGACGGCTTCGTCAAAAAGTTCGTCGGTATCTCCGTCATCCACGTATTCATCAAAGTTCTGCGGGCCGTCTATCGCATGGGCAGCGCCGTTCCCCGTTCCGTTTTCAAAGTTCGCTTCCCCTCCCGCCGCTTCGGCTTGATTATGTTCGCGGATGAAGTCGGCGACGCTCTTTATTTCTTCTTCGGTGATGAACGAGCCCTGGATGCGCCGCGGTTTTGAAAGTTCCGCCGAAACAAAGAGAAGATCGCCGTGCCCGAGCAGCTTTTCCGCGCCGGAGGTGTCCAAGATGGTCCGTGAGTCGATCTGCGAGGCGACCTGCAGGGCGACCCGTGCAGTGATGTTCGCCTTAATGAGGCCGGTGATGACCTCGACTGACGGCCGCTGTGTGGCAAGCAAGAGGTGAATCCCCGTCGCGCGCGCCATCTGCGCAAGGCGGACGATGGAGCCCTCCACGTCGCGTCCGTAGGAGGTCATGAGGTCCGCCATTTCATCGATCACGATGAGAATAAATGGAAGCGCTTCGTCCAGATGGCTCGCGTTGTAGCTCTTCGTGTCGCGGCTCCCGGCTTTCTGGAGTAACTCATAGCGCCGCTCCATTTCGGAGATCGCCCAACGGAAAACGCTGACGGCCTTCTTATTGTCGGTGATGACGGGGCTCACGAGGTGCGGGATGCCTTCATAGATAGAAAGCTCCACGCGTTTCGGGTCGATCAAGATGAGCTTCAAGGTCTGCGGCGAATTCTTATAAAGGAGGGAGATAAGGAGCGAGTGGACGAGGATGGACTTCCCGGAGCCGGTCGCTCCCGCAACGAGCAAGTGGGGCATCTTTTCTATGCTCGTAAAGACGGGTTCTCCCGAGACATCGCGGCCAAGGACGAAACCGAGCGGGCCGGATTGGTTGAAGTCGGGATAGTTCATCAAGCTGCCGAGGCGCACGAGCGCGGCGGCCTTGTTCGGTACCTCAATGCCCACGAGCGCCTTCCCCGGGATCGGTGCTTCAATGCGGATCGGATGCGCGGCCAAAGCAAGCGCAAGGTCGGAGGAAAGCGCCGTGATGCGCGAGAGCTTCATGCCCTCCGCCGGTTTCAGGGTGTAGCGCGTGACTGCCGGGCCCACATTGATCTCGCCCATCTCCACCGAAATGCCGAAGCTCTCAAGCGTGCGCTTGATGACATTTGCGTTTGCGAGGAGGTCGCCCGTCGTTGGCTTCCCCGTTTCGGCTTTGAGGAGTGAGAGCGGCGGCGGGACATAGTTCGCAAAGACCGGCGCTTTTGCCTTGCGCGGTTTGAGGTCTTGCTTGTGCGAGACAACGGCCATCTTCGCGTTTTCCTCTTCTTCCGGCGTCCCTTCTGTTTCTTCAGATTCGGCGCCGGGTTCGGCGGCCGCGCTTCCTTTCTTCTTCGATTCCTCCGCTCCGGTCACTACAAGATCTTCATCTCGTTCCTTTTCCGGCCACTTGATCTTGAGAGGAACATTCGCTGTCACAAGGACCGAGATGACCAAAATAAATCCATCAATGATGCCTGCCGCGGTCCTGCCAAAAGGGTAGCGGAGCGAGCCCAATACCAATCCGAGCAAGCCTCCTTTCTCCGGAGAAAAAATATCAATGAGGCCGAGGAACGAGAAAATAAGAAGCGCGGCGCCGATAAGCGTGACCCCTACGATCTTTTTCCGGCCGGTAAGGAAGAAGACGATTGCAGCGAAAACGAGCGTCGTGGGTAGGATAAAGTATCCCCAGCCGAAGAGCGCCGAGAGGCCCTTAAAAATGGCGTCTCCCGCAGGTCCGGCGCCGCTGAATCCTGCGAGCGTAAGGATGACCGCTACGCCAATAAAACAAAGCGCCCAGACGCTCTTCTTGGTATCCGGGTGGAGGCGATGCCCGGAGAAATCTGCTTTTTCGCCGCCACTCCCCGTGCCACCGTTCCTCTTGTCTCTATCATTCCCGCCATTCCGTTTCGCCATTACAGTTCTATTGTACTGTAATTCCCGCCATTGCTACAATGAAAAGGATGTCACAGATAAAGAACAAGGAGCTTATCGTTTTTGATATGGATGGCACGCTCACGCCGAGCAAGTCGATCGCCGACCGCGAAATGGTCGGATTTCTCCTCCGCCTTCTGGAGAAAAAACACGTAGCGGTGATAGGCGGCGGAAAGTACGCCCTCTTCAGGGAACAGCTTTTAGGTCCCCTGCCGCGCCGCGACGCCCGACTTAAGAATCTTTTTCTTTTTCCGACGACCGCAAACGCATTCTATCGCTACGAGAATGGTTGGAAAAATATCTATAAATTCAATCTCTCTCGACGGGAAAAAACAAAGATCAGAAAGGCGTTTAAGGAGGTCTTCCGTGAGGTAGGATATCTGCCCCCCGAAAAAGTATACGGGACGACGCTTGAGGACAGGATGACCCAAATGAGCTTTTCTCCCTTAGGGCAAGATATTGTTAAGGCGCTCGGCGAGAAGGGCATCCAGCTTAAAGAAGAATGGAAAAAAGAAAATAACCGCCTGCGACTCAAGATCGCAAAGTTACTTCAGAAAAAGTTGCCGCATCTCGAAGTGCGCGTTGGCGGGATAACAACGATCGACATCACACGGAAGGGGGGCGATAAGGCCTACGGCATCCACCAGATTAAAGAATATCTGCATGTGCCCATAGCGCGCATGCTTTTCATCGGGGATGCCCTCTATCCGGGCGGCAACGATTATGCGGCAAAGCGGACGGGCGTGCAGTGCATCGCCGTGCGGGATCCGGAGGACACGAAGAAAATAATTAAAAAGATCTTAAAGGAAGCTTGACAAGATTGACAGTCCTTCGTGCGAAGGGGTATGATGCCCCTACATGCCAGACTTCTTGAACAGTTCGTTGGGGATCCGGATGACCGTGGACGAAGTGGTCCGGAACATCGTGGATTTCATGCGGATGGAACCCGCGCGCCATTATAGGGTAACGATCGGAACCGACTCCGAGCTCTTGCGGGAGAAACAGGCGGACTTTGTGACGGCGATCGTCGTACACCGGGTAGGGAACGGCGCTCGTTATTTCTGGCGGCGCTTCACGCTGGGGAAGTTCCACAATCTGCGCGACCGCATCATCAAAGAGGTGCTGGTCTCGATCGAGGTCGCGGGCAAAGTGCTCGCGGAGCTCCGGAAATACCCGCTTCCCGAATTTGAGTTTGAGATCCATGCGGACATTGGTAAGAACGGCCCGACCAAGGCGATGATTGAAGAAGTGGTGGCGATGATCCGCGCGAACAACTTTGAAGCGAAGACAAAGCCGGAAAGCTATGCGGCGTCCAACGTCGCCGACCGGCACGTCTAGGCCGGGCACATGGACACACTCGTTTTCGACATTGAAACACAGAATTTTTTCACCGACCCGGACGTCGGATGGGACAATTTCGCGGCGCTCAAGATATCCGTCGTCGGCGTCTATTCCTATCTTTACGACAAATATTTCGTTTTTGAAGAGCAAGAGATGGAAAAGCTCGCAGAGCTTTTCCGCTCGGCGAGCCGTATCGTCGGTTTCAGCATGAATCGGTATGACGTACCGGTGCTCAATAATTATTTCCAGCGGCTTCACGCCGCGGCGCCGAATCTTTGGGAGAAGGAGCGTGTGGACCTGCTTGAAGAGATCGAAATGGCGGCAAAACAACGCGTGAGCTTGAGTCGGCTTGCGGAGATGAACCTGGGGGTCAAAAAGGACCGGCACGGCTCGGAAGCAATCGGCCTTTATCGCGAGGGCAAAATCGAAGAGCTCAAGGCATATTGTCTGAAGGATGTGGAGCTCACGAAAGCGCTCTACGACCTTTACCGGAAACAGAATTATTTCCTCATGCCCGACAAGAAGACCGGGGAGACAATGAAGGTGGCGTTCGCGAAGCCCTCCGCGTCCGCGATGCTCTTATAAAGACGGCGCGCCATGAAGAGGATATATCTTGATTACGCCGCGACGACGCCGGTTGACCCGGAGGTTTTGCGCGCGATCACGCCTTATTTTTCCGGGCATTTCGGGAATCCGGGGTCGCTGCACGTCGAAGGGCAGGAGGCCATTGCCGCAGTAGACCGGTCGCGCGAAACGATCGCCCGGGCAATCGGAGCGGACTTCCGGCAGATAGTGTTCACGAGCTCCGCGTCGGAGGCGAATAATCTTGCGCTCCGGGGCGCGGTGCGGAAATTCCGAGACGCGCACGAGACCATGCGTAAAGGGAAGTCGCGCATCATCATCTCTGCGATCGAACACGAATCGGTGCTTGAGACGGCGCGGGACCTTGCTCAGGAAGGCGTTGAGGTGATCTTTGTTCCCGTGAGCGCGGACGGGACAGTGGATTTAAAAAAGATTAAAGAAAACTTGACGGGACACACCGCGCTTGTTTCCGTAATGTACGCGAATAACGAGATCGGGACCATCGAGCCTATTGTCGAAATCGCGCGGATAATTGCCGCATTCCGCGGCAAGGGCGCCTTCCCGCTTTTTCATACTGATGCAGCACAAGCGTTCCAGTTTTTGGATTGTGACGTAAAAAAAATGGGCGTTGACCTTATGACCATTTCTTCGCATAAGATCTACGGTCCGAAAGGGATTGGCGCCTTGTACGTAAAGGAACTTTCGCTCCTCGCCCCAATGGTAACGGGCGGCGGACAGGAGTTTGGGCTGCGCTCGGGGACGGAAAATGTTCCCGGGATCGTCGGTTTCGCAAAGGCAGTGGAGCTTGCCTGCGCTGCACGAGGGGAAGAATCAAAACGGATCGCGGCGCTTCGCAGCCGCCTTTGGGAGAGGATACGATCGATATTCCCGGAAGCGGAAATAAATGGATCCGCGATCGGCGGGGAAACGCCAGCGTTGCCAAACATCCTCAATGTATATTTCCCCGGCCATGCCGCAGAAGACCTGCTTGCCAAGTTCGACCTGAACGGCCTTGCTGTCTCTGCTGGCTCCGCCTGCCGCTCGCGCGCGATCAAATCTTCATATGTCATCGAGGCAGTCGGTCATTCCAAGGAACGCGCGAAATCGAGCATCCGTTTCAGTTTGGGCCGTCCGACGACAGAGGCGGAGATAAGCGCGGCCGCCAGCATTATAAAAGCGGCGCTCTGAAATGGCGTCCTAGCGAAACTTTTTCGCGGCACGCTTCGTAGTATCGTATTATAGAAGTAAGCCATGATGGATGACCGAAACAAGAAAATACTCGCGATCATTACGGGAGCCCTCGTCGTGGGGCTGCTCTTGGGTGTTGCAGTAAGCGCCCCTACGGCACAGGCAAACGCCTTTACGGACTTCTTCGGCAAGTTATTCTCGCCGTTCGCCGCGTCTCCGTCGGGGACGCAGTCCTCCACCCGATCGTCCTCGGTCTCCCTGTATCAGCCGGCCATCGATTATGAACAGGCGGTCGTGAACGGCGTAAAAACGGCGTCGCCCGCGGTTGTTTCCATCGTCATCTCGGAAAACGTGCCGATCGTTGAGCAATGTCCTTACAATCCCTTCGGCGACCTGCCGCCCCAATTCCAGCAATTTCTTGGGAATGACCAGGGGCTTACCCAGCCCTGCGATACGGGGAAGACCCAGCTGCAGCAGGTAGGCGGCGGGAGCGGATTTATTGTCTCTTCGGACGGCTTGATACTCACGAATAAGCATGTAGTCTCCGACGCGAGCGCTTCGTATACGGTGATCACGGACGACGGGAAAAAATATGATGCGAAAGTGCTCGCGCGGGATCCGAACCAGGACCTCGCAGTCGTGAAGATAAATGCGACAGGGCTCCCCACCGTTACGCTTGGCGACTCCGACGGTCTGGCGCTCGGCCAGACGGCGATCGCGATCGGGAACGCACTCGGACAATTCTCGAACACCGTTTCTGTGGGGGTAATCTCGGGCCTCGCGCGGACGGTGACGGCGTCCGCCCCTGATACGGGAGCGCAGGAGACCATCCAAGGCGTCATCCAGACCGATGCGGCGATCAACCCAGGGAATTCGGGCGGACCGCTCCTTAACCTGCGCGGCGAGGTGGTGGGCATTAACACCGCTGTCGCGTCGGATGCGCAGAACATCGGCTTCGCAATACCAATTAACCGTGCGAAGCACGACATTAGCTCCGTGGAGTCCACCGGGCAGATCCAGACGCCCTATCTCGGCGTACGCTATCTTGCGGTGACCGCGGACATTGCCCAACAGCAAAAATTGCCTGTCGACTATGGGGCGCTCGTGCGGGGGAGCGACCAGGGGCCGGCGGTGCAGCCCAATTCGCCCGCCGCGAAGGCAGGCCTCCAAGCGGAGGACATCATCCTTTCGGTGAACGGTGAAAAGTTGGACAGCGACCATGACCTTGGCACGGTGATTGCGGGATACAATGTGGGGGACACCGTGACTCTCATCGTGAACCGCGGAGGCAAGCAAGTAACCTTGACCGCCACGCTCGCAAAGCGCCCAGCGGGTTCTTGACCGATTAGCAGTCTCGCGGTAAGATTGCCAATATAACCCTATGCCCAATTTCCACCGTTTCACCATAAAGGCCCAGGAAGCATTGCAGAACGCACAGGAGATCTCTGCAAAGAAGAACCATGGCGAACTCAAAGGACTGCATCTTTTGGCGGCGCTCTTGGAAGACGAGCAATCGCTTGTGGTACCCGTCCTTGAACGCTCTGGCGTGAACGTTGAAAAACTGGATGAGCAGATAGAGCTGGAGCTGGACCGCATCCCGCCGATCCTCGCGAACTCCACCGTTGGGCAGCTTTATCTTTCACAGGAACTGATGAAAGTGCTCGACCAGGCGGCGAAGGTAGCGGCGCAGCAGAAGGATGAGTTCATTTCGTGCGAGCACCTGCTCCTTGCGCTCCTTGAGATACCCGGAACCGCGAAGAGCGTCCTAGAAAAATTCGGCGTTCGGCGGGAGACGGCTTTCCGGATCCTGGCCCAGCTCCGCGGCTCAACGCGCGTCACGGACGAGACCCCCGAGAGCAAATTCCAAGTTTTAGAAAAATATGCGATCAATTTGAGCGAGAAGGCGAAGGCGGGACAGCTTGACCCCGTGATCGGGCGTGAGGAAGAATTGCGCCGTGTGATGCAGGTGCTCTCGCGCCGTACCAAGAACAACCCATGCCTCATCGGCGAACCGGGCGTAGGGAAAACGGCGATCGTGGAAGGCCTTGCCCAACGCATCGTTGCGGGCGACGTCCCGGAGCCGCTCAAGGGGAAGCAGGTTATCATGCTTGATTTGGGCTCCCTTATCGCCGGCACCAAGTTCCGCGGCGAGTTTGAGGACCGCCTCAAGGCGTTCACGAAAGAGATCAAGAATGCCGCGGGACAGATAATCCTTTTCATAGACGAGATACACACGATCGTGGGGGCGGGCGCCGCCGAGGGCGCGATTGACGCATCAAACCTTTTGAAGCCGGCGCTCTCGCGGGGCGAGCTGCACGCGATCGGTGCGACCACCATCCGCGAATACCAGAAATATATAGAGAAAGACGCAGCGCTCGAGCGGCGCTTCCAGCCGATCATGGTGGAGGAACCGTCAATAGACGACTCCATCGCCATCCTCCGCGGCCTCAAGGAGAAGTATGAGATCCATCACGGCATGCGGATCAGCGACGAAGCAATCATTGAAGCGGTGAATCTTTCTGCCCGCTACATTACCGACCGGTTCCTGCCGGACAAGGCAGTGGACCTGATTGACGAAGCGGCGGCTGCCCGGCGGCTGGAATCGGAAAGTTTGCCGAAGGAGATCGACCAGCTTCGGCGCGAGATCACGCGGCGCGAGGTGGAAAAGCAGGCGCTTACGAAGGAGAACGGGAAGGGGAACGAGCGCGTAAAAGAGATTGACAAGGAGATCGGAAAGCTGAAGGAGCAGAACGACGAGCTCTCGAGCAAATGGCATTCGGAGAAGATAAAATTTGAAACACTGCATCAATTGCGGCAAAAGGTGGACAACCTGAAGCGTGAAGCGGAGATCGCGGAGCGCGGGGGCAACCTGGAACGGGTGGCGCAGATCATTTACGGCGAACTGCCGCAGTCGGAAAAGGACTTCCAAAGTTTCGAAAAGAAGAATTTCGGCACGCCAAAGGGCGCGAAAAAGCCGAAAGGCGCCCCTGCGGACCGCTTCTTGAAGGAAGCGGTAGATAAGGAGGACGTCGCGGCGGTGGTCTCGGTCTGGACGGGTATACCCTTGCGGCGGATGCTTGAGACCGAATCGGAGAAGCTCATAAAGATAGAAGAGGTGCTCCACAGCCGCGTCGTAGGCCAGGAAGAGGCCATCACGGCGGTCGCTTCAGCACTCCGCCGGTCCCGCGCCGGGCTTTCCGACGAGAACCGCCCCATCGGTTCCTTTATGTTCCTTGGACCTACGGGTGTGGGCAAAACCGAGCTTGCGAAGGCGCTCGCGGAATTCATGTTCAATGACGAAAAGGCGCTCGTGCGTATTGACATGTCGGAATACATGGAGCGCCACGCGGTCTCGCGGCTTGTGGGATCCCCGCCCGGCTACGTGGGCCACGAAGAGGGCGGGCAGCTTACGGAAATGCTGCGCCATCGGCCGTACAGCTTAGTTCTGTTTGACGAGATAGAAAAAGCGCATCCGGAGGTTTTCAACCTGCTTCTGCAGGTGCTCGACAACGGCCGCCTCACGGACAGCAAGGGGAAAGTGGTGAATTTCAAGAATACGATCATCATCATGACCTCAAACGTAGGCAGCCAGTACCTGAAAGCGATGTCCCGCATCGGTTTCAGCGCCGAAGGGCCGGAATCATCCGCGGAAGAGGAGGATTATAAAGGGAAAGTGATGGACGCCCTCAAGGGCAACTTCCGTCCGGAATTCCTGAACCGCATTGACGATGTGGTCATATTCAACCCGCTCCACAGGGCGGAGATCCAGAAGATCGTTGACCTCCAGATCGCGCTTATTGAGAAACGGCTCGCGGAGCGGAATATAAAGCTTGAGATCGAAGCCGGGGCCCGCGAATATATTGCGAAGGAAGGGTTCAGCGCGGAATTCGGCGCGCGTCCCTTGAAACGGCTTATCCAGAAGGTTATCCTTGATAAGCTAGCCGATAAGATCATTCGAGGCGAATTCAAAGATGGCGGAAAGGTTAAAGTCAATTTCAAGGCGAATTCACTGGTCTTCACTCCTTAAGGCCGGTATTTTCGCGCTTGCCTGGTATTGGCTGCCGTTCTGGCTTTTCCTTTTTGTTGCCCTCTACCTTTATTTCATGCCCTGGTTCCACGTGGGCAAGCTCGCAGTGCCATTTTTTGCCCTCTTGCTTCTTGCCTATCTGGAGACGCCCGGCATCGCGTTCGCGCTCGTTTTTGCAGTGGTCTTTTATGCGATCCTCCTTATTAAGGACCTCATCGTCATTGACCGGCGTTCGGCGCACGAATTCCTCATGCTCGTTCTCACTTTCCTGCTTTTGCGTGACTTCTACCTACGGTTCGACGGGGGGGTAGGAGGGGTGGCGCTCTTCTCCACATTCCTTATGGCGGCCGCCCTCACCCTTCTCTTAAAAAATCTTATAAGCGCATTTTCCCGGGATGCGGGCGTGGATCCTATGGTCCGGCGCTCCGCCCTCTGGCTTTCTTTTATTACCCTTGCTCAGGTCCTCATTATGGGGCTTTTCCTTCCTGTCGATTTTATTTCCCAATCGCTCGTCGTTTTCCTTATTGCCGTTCTCTTTGCCGATCTTTTGCCGGAATACCTTTCCGCGGGCCTCACGCGGACAAAGATCCTTACCACGAGCATGACTGTCCTCAGCCTTCTCGTGATCGTGCTCGCCTCTGCCCACTGGGGTTTATAGGGGATCCCTAGCTTGACTTTTGCCGCATTGCCGGATTATGCTTTTGCCGTATGAAAGAAACCGGCAAACGCCAATTTATCTTCAAAAAGGCCTATGAAATCAGCTACGCGGTATTCCGCGTGGGTTCTAGGATTTCGAATTCTGCCCTTAAGGAGCACCTTGAGCGGCAAGCGTTATCTCTTCTAGATGCTGCAACCGTTGAAAACTATGCCTGGGTAAGCACCGTCGCGCGAGCGATAGAATATCTCATTAGGTTCGGAAGTGATGTTGGGCTGGTGCACGAAGCAAATGCCGAGACGATCATATCCCAGCTCGGCAGCATGAATGCTGCTGTTGCCGGACCAGAGAAAGCGGCAACCGCCGAAGAAGTGCCCTTGGGGGATATTTTTTCTGGGCACGAGGCACTTTTTAAGAATAGTGGTGGCAAAAGCGGCAATGGAAGCATCGAATCCGGCAACGGTGAAAGCGGCAATGGGGAATCCGGCAACGTTAATAATCCGGCAATTCATTCGGCAATCCATCCGGCAATGAATCCGGCAAGTAATGCGGCAGAGCCAGGGAACCGGCAAACGGCAATTTTGGATAGAATCCGGCAATCCGGCAATTGCCGGATTAAGGATATACAGGACCTTTTGCCGGGTTCGAGCGAAAGGACAATTCGATATGATCTCCAGTCCCTTATTGAGCAAAACTTGGTAGAGAGGGTGGGGATGGGGGGGCCGTCGGTATTCTATCGGATCCGGCAGCCCGGTGGGTAACTTTTTCAGTATTTCCGCGTTATAATTAGCTGTAAAGGTTCAGTGTGAGGCTGAGCCCGAGCGTGTTAGTGTATGCGCCCTTTCGGCTCTCAGCCTCGCCCAAAAGCGAGTTTTTTCTTTTTTATCGATATAACCCCGCATTCTTCGTTCTTCCCACCGCCGCAACCTCACAGCGGCAGCGGACAAGGATGGAGAAAGCGGTTCCAGAAAAAGCGTAAAAACAAAAAGGTCGACGGCCAAACGGTCGATATCTCCAAAATAAATCGTCGAAAAACCTAATTCCTAAATGAGTAAAAAAATAGCAACAGTAGCACTCACCCTTTCCACCATAGTGTGGGGAGTGGGGATTGCTGCACTTCCTGCCGCGAACGCCCAGACTGCTTCCACAATTCAACAGCAGATCCAGGCTTTGATGGCACAGATCAATCAGTTGCAGGCTCAGTTGGGCTCAAGCACCGGTTCCACCTCTGCGTATAACTTCACCAGCGACCTCACCGTTGGTTCGAAGGGCGCAGGCGTGACCGCGCTGCAACAGCTCCTGATCAATGGTGGATACCTTACGGCAGTCTCCTCGCCGACGGGCTACTTCGGGGCATTGACCCAGAAGGCCTTGGCGGCCTGGCAGGCTGCAAAGGGTATCTCTCCTGCAGCCGGATACTTTGGTCCTAAGACCAGGGCATTCGTGAATTCCATGGCGGTTGGGACGGGTACCGGTACTGGTACGGGAACGGGCACCGGGACCACAACGGTGACGCCTCCGGCATCAGGCCTCGCGGTCTCGCTCAGCTCCCAAAATCCGGCGAGCGGTTCGTTTGTTACCACCCAGAGTGGGTACGGTAGCACATCGGCCGCGCGCATTCCGGTCTTGGCCATTAGCTTGACGGCATCGAACTCCGGTGCGGTCGTGGTGAATGAGATCAAGGTGCACAAAGTCGGCGTGCTTTCGGACAGCTCCATCAGCGGTGCGTACTTGATCCAAAACGGTCAGGTGCTCTACCAGTACAACTCGCTTAACCAGGGCGTCATTGACTTCTCCGGCTTGAACTTCTCGGTTCCTGCCGGCCAGACACAGACCCTCTGGGTAGCGATTGACCCGTCGTCCGGCCTTTCGGCTGGTAACACGGTGAGCTTCTCCGTGAACGCAGCGACAGACATCTCGGCATCCGATGTGAACAACAACGCGATCACGCCTTCCGGCGTCTTCCCGTTGCAGGGTGCCACGTTCACCGCTACCACGGTGAACAACCCGGCGATCGCCGGCCTTACGGTCACTACGACGTCCATCGCGACGCAGGTGACGGCCGGTACGCAGGGCAACATTGTTGGTGCTTGGACCTTCAACGGTTCAAACAGCAAGGTGTGGCTCGAGAGCATCAAGTTCACGGTCATTGGTTCGGCCAACATGGCTGACATCCGGAACGTGAAATTGATGGTGAACGGCACGCAGGTGGGTAACGACCCTTGCGACCGTCGCGGCGAACGGGGCGGCCTACTTCGACCTCTCCGCTGCGCCCGCTGGCTTGAACACCGGCAACAACAACGTCCAGATCGCAGCAGACGTCATGGGTTCTCCTTCCAAGAACTTCCAGTTCGAGGTATTGAACGCTTATGACGTGAACGCGGTCGACTCGCAGTACAACATTCCGATCGCGCTTCAGACGCTCTCTGGCGTTGACGCCCTGGTCACGATCCAACAGGGTCAGATCACGGTAACGCAGGACTCGGGTACTCCCGACGGGCAATGTTGCCGCGGGCCAGTCCGGCGTAACGATCGCGAAATTTGACATCTACGCGGCCGGTGAGGCTGTGAAGGTCAAATTCTTTGACTTCGAGATCGACACGACGGCAGCTTCGGGCAACGCCACCACTACGTTGGCTTTGCAGCTGAAGAACGTCGCATTGACGGATGATGCAGGCGGCCAGGTGGGTACAACCATCAACACGCCTCCGTCCTCCAACACCTGTACGGCAACGTAACGCCGCTGCTTCTTACGCGACGACGACCACTACAGGAACGTACAAGGACTGTTTTGGCACGTTCGAGCTCGCCGATCAACTACATTGTTCCGGCGAACACGACCCGCGTCCTTTCGCTCAAGGCTGACATTCAGTCAACGGCGAACTTCGCGACGATCGTCGGCAAGCTGACGAGCGAGTCGGGCCAGAACAACTTGCAGGGCTTGATCTCAAGCCAGCAGGCCTCTTCGGCCGGTACGCAGGGCGGCTCGCTCTCTTTGGCGACGACCTTGCTCTCGGTGACGCAGAACGCGGCCTACGGCGACAGACGTGACGCCGAACTCCACGAATGTCCACGTTGGTTCGTTCGCCTTCACGGCTTCGTCCGCGAGCGGCGTGCAGATCAACACAGTGAGCATCAAGCCTTATCCGAATGGCTCGGTTTCCACCGACATTCAGAACTTGAAGCTCATAATCGCAGGTACCCAGTTCGGCACGACGCAGGGCGTCGTGGCTGACGCGGGCACGTACACGTTCTCCGGCTCGCCCTTCACAGTGCCTGCCGGTGGTACGACGTACGTTGATGTCTACGCTGACGTGCTCTCAAGCGCGGCGTCTTCTACGGGCGGCGCGGCATCCCTTACGGCTTGCTCCGGTACGGGCGTTGTGTCCTACAATGCCATTTCATGCAGTGGTTCCGTCACTGGTCAGAACCTGACCATCGCGGGCGGCGGCACGACGATGTCGGTGGGACTTGACTCTTCTGCTCCGGCGTCAGCCCAGCTCGTCATGGGTTCCACGGGGAATACCTTGGCGGCCTACCGCTTTGCGGAGACCCAGAACATTGAGAACGTGAAGATCACGGACTTGACGATTGCCCAGAACTCTACGAGTTCAAAGGCGGACTTCCAGAACGTGGCCATCTACAACGGCTCCACGTTGCTTGGTACGGCGGGCAGTGCTTCGTCCACCGGACTTCCTGGCGCTGCTACGGGTATCGTCACGATCGGCAGCAATGATACTGCCACGACTACGGCTACTTCAACGCTTACGATTGTCGTAGACGGCTTCCCGGTGAGCGTTACGGTCTCGGCGGCAAGCACCACGGACCAGGCGGCTATCGCTTTGGCGGCGGCTTCCTATCCGACGGGCATATCGGCTGCGGCGACTAACAACACCGTGGTCCTTACGTCTTCGAACTACAACACGCTCTCGATCACAACGGCGACCGTGGGTGGTTTGGCGATAACGAAGAACGTTGCGCTCTTCGGCGCACAGGGCGGTTACACCTACTCGTTCCACTTCGGAACGCCGGTGATCGTCCCGCAAGCGAACTCGGTAACGTTGACCTTAAAGGGTGACGTTGCTTCCTACAACTCGCTTGGTTCAACGGACAACACAACCTCCACCTTCTCCGTGGTCTCGGCGACGGCGTTGGGCGCAAGCTCCAACCTGACGACGACCCTCTCGGGCGGTGCGGTTGGCAACACGATGACGGTGTTGCGCACGGTAGTTACTCCTTCTGCGACGGCTCTTGGCAACACCACGAACCGCACGAAGTCGGCAGTGGACAACCTTGCGACCCTCACCTTCACGGCAAACAGCGCTGGTTCCGCGATGTTGAAGACCTTGGTCCTCAACTTCACGGGCAACGCAGTTTCCTCGTCCTTCGCTGCTCCGTCAAGCACGGTTACCTTGCTCGACGCGAACAACAACGATGTGACGGTGTCTGACAACGCCTCGGTAGCTACGAGCTCTTGCGGCACCCTTGGTGCATGCACTATGACATGGACCTTCTCGACGACCACGACTCCGTTCGTGGTCTCAGGCGGTTCGTCCTACTCGTTCACGCTCCGCGTGAACGACACGAGTGCCCTCCAATCAGGGAGCAGCAACAACTCGGTCACCTTGGGCGTAACGATTCCGGCCACGACAACCACGGCTTACTATGACGCTGGTCAGGTAAGCGGCGCGAACGCGGTGGCGTATCCGTTCACGATCACACCGTTGAACGTGATCTCAGCCACGTTTGCTCCTGGCTCCTAGTCGAGCGCTTTCCCTCCGCTTGTGACGGACGGGAATTCCAAAAGGCCCCCTCACGGGGGCCTTTTGCGTTTTAGGAATATTTTAGGGAGATTTAATGCGGCGCGAGTACTATGTTTTTATGAACAAAAAACTTTCCAGAGAGCAGCAAATTGTTCCCCTTGAAATAATTGAACGGCGGATTTATTTCTTACGCGGACGCAAAGTGATGCTGGACAGCGACCTGGCGGAACTTTATCAAGTGGAAACCAAGGTATTGAATCAAGCGGTGAAACGGAACCAGGATCGCTTCCCAGAAGATTTTATGTTCAGGCTTCGACCAGAGGAGGCGGGGAGTTTGAGGTCACGAATTGTGACCTCAAAAGCAGGTCGCGGCGGGCAGCGCTACTTACCGTATGTTTTTACGGAGCAGGGCGTTGCCATGTTATCGAGCGTGTTAAACAGCAAGCGCGCCATACAAGTGAACATCGCCATCATGCGGGCTTTTGTGCAGTTGCGGCAAATTTTGGCGACGAATAAAGACCTTGCTACGAAATTGGAAGCTATGGAAAAGAAATATGATGGGCGGTTCCGGGTTGTTTTTGCCGCCATTAAGCAGCTTATGGGGCCGCCGTCCGAGGAAGACAAGAAAGAATTCGGTTTCAAAGCGTGACCCCGACCCCCTTTGCCTCTCTTCCCTTGTATTTGCTATACTTATAGGGAACATATCAAAGGTCGGGAAACAATAATAATCATCAATGAATAAAAAAGGATTGGTGGAGGCGGTCATGAAGGCCGCGGAGATCGAAACAAAGGTGGCTGCCGAGCGGGTGGTAGATGCCCTCTTTGACACGATCGTGAAGACAATGAGCCACGGCGAAGAAGTGGCGATCGCAGGATTCGGCACGTTCCGCGTTGCAAAGCGGGCGGCGCGCGAAGGCCGGAACCCGAAGACGGGCGAGAAGATCCAGATCAAGGCCTCGACGAAGCCGAAGTTCCGCGCCGGGAAGCTGCTCAAGGAAGCAGTATTGTAGGAACTGACAAGGGATCCTTTGTCCCAAGCGCAAAAGAAAGGCCCCGTATGGACGGGGTCTTTTTGTTGTCGCCTCTGCCCGCGCTATTTCCCTTGCTGCGCCGGGGTTGCGGAAAGCAGTGTTTGGATAACGGTGCTCAGGTCGAAGAATTTCTGGTAGGCGGATGAGAGCGACTGGAGCGACTGCTGGATGAGCGAGAGCGTCTGGTCGGGCGGCAGGGATTGGAGCATGGCATTAAGGGCGGCGTGGTTCTCGTCGTCCGCGCTCTGCATAAGCGTCTCCGCAGCCGCGAGGTCGCTTTCAAGGTCGGTGTTCGGCGCCGCCTGCTCAATGAAAGAGCCCACGCCCTTCACTTTGCTCAGACGGCCGTCAGCGATCATGAAAAGATTTTGGTTCTGCGCCCAGAGCGTGAGGTTTGCGACCGAAGCGGCGAGCGGAGTGTAATTCGCGTCGCGCCAGGCAAGCACTTCCCGCGCGACTGCCTGGGTTCCCGCGATGCCCGTACCGTCTACCTTCCCGAGTTCGATATTATAAAAGGTCATCGCATCGTCAAGCTGTCCCGAAAGATGCACCTGTATGGTTTTCGCATCGCCGCTCACCGTGAGGGCGTTCAGGTTCGTCTGGAGTGTTCGTGCGTCCGCCTGCGCGCAGGAGATCGTCCGCACAAGGAGCGCTTTCCTTGCGGCAAGCTCTGCAGTGAGCCCCTGGGCCGCCGCAGCCGTCACGGCGCCAACGTCGGCGGCCATGATGGGGCAGTCTCCGGCAGCGCGGGCCGTGGAAGCCGCTTTTATGGGAAATACGCCCGCGACGATCGGGAACGCAATGAAAAACGCGATAAACGCTACGCGCTTCTGGTTCATTATGGAATTAGTTTGCCAAACTTTGGAGCGCTTGGTCAATGCTCACCGTGGTCGTGGCGGTCGTTGAGGCAGTTCCCGCCGCGGAGACTGCAGGGGCAGCAGCCTTCACTGCTGTGCCCTGCTTCGCTCCCGCCGTCTTTGCCGTAGACTCTGCCGTGAGCTCACCATAGTTCAAATTCGCAAGCTGGATCTGCATATCAATGGCCTGCGCTTCCGCCCGCAGGCTTTGCGGATCAATGGCCGAGTATTGCACCGGCGCGATGCTTGAGCCCGACAAAGCGCCCGTGATGAGCAGTATGAAAAATCCGGTCAGGGCAACCGCCGCGCCCGTTTCGATTATCTTCCAAATGGTCCGCTGCGCGCTCCATCCGTGGCCCATGGGGGACAGGGGTTCGCGCGCCAAAATCGCCCGCTTGGCGTTTTCCGTGAACGCGGGATCCGGTTGTATCTTCTTTAATTGCTTAAGGGTTTCTAAAAGGTTCATTGCATTTATTCTCTTTCTCCTACCAATTGCCGCAGTTCTTTGACGGCCCGATGCTGCATAAGTTTTACTGCTCCCTCGGTCTTCGCAAGCACACTTGCCACTTCGCCGAGAGGAAGATCTTCTATGAACCGCAGGATGATAACGTCCTGATATTCAGGTTTGAGCTTCGCGATAGCGGTGCGCACCTTTTCGATATCCAGCTTCACTGAAAGATCGAACTGGGCGCTTGCGGGAGCAATGAAGTATTCGGGATCTATTTTGTCCAGACTGGCCTCGTTCTTTTTCGCGCGGTAGTGGTCAACGACCTGGTTGCGCGCGATCTCATAGAGCCAACTGGAGAACGGATGCCCGCGATGCTTGTAGCTCCGGATGTTCTGCCATGCCGCGAGGAAGACCTGATGGGTAATATCCTCGGCGTCCTCACGCCGTCCCACCTTTACGAACGCAAACCGATATATCATCGGTTGATAGTGATCGTACAAGGGGCCGAACGCCGAGGATTTACCCTGAACGGCCTGATCTATTAGCGTTTTCTCGCCGTCTAACATAGGAAACGTATAAAGAGTGGATATGGTTACGAGGGCCTTTTTCAAGCAAAATGCCCTCTCATTAAGGGCATTTTGCTATTAGTTTCATTATACCTCCTTATGACCCTATGGTCAAAAAAGCGCGTTCAGGGTCTTGCGCGTTTTCGGCCCGAGCGTGCCCCACCCCGTCGTCCCCGTGGTTCCCGCGCAGACGATCGCTTGGTCGCATTGGAATGACTGCACTGCCTTCTGGGTCAGCGCGCCGTAAAACCCGGTTGCATAGCTCGGCCCG
Organism: uncultured bacterium; assembly: GCA_963768625.1. Classification (GTDB taxonomy): domain Bacteria; phylum Patescibacteriota; class Minisyncoccia; order UBA6257; family 2-01-FULL-56-20; genus CAVYIK01. The sequence continues at coordinate 343,809 of CAVYIK010000003.1, read as the reverse complement.
AGATATCCTTTCCGTATCAAAAATCCTTGGAGCGCGGTGACCATGCTGTTACGTGCTCCATATGAAAGCGTTGTCGTGAAAACGACCAGGGCGGATGATGCTCCTGAGGGGGAAGCGGCGCCCGCGCCGCCGGATCCCGCGGGCGTTGTCGCGGCGGGCGCCGCAGGGTTCGTCGCCCACGTCGTGGCGCTTACGGTTGCCTGCGTGGACACATTCCCTGCCGCATCATAGGCGTTCACCGTGTAGGTGTACGCCGTGCCCGACGCGAGGCCGGTGTTCGCAAAAAAGGTCGAGGATGTGTTCGCGATCTGGTTGCCGTTCTGGTAGAGGTCGTATCCCGTGACGCCGATATTGTCCGCCGAGGCCTGCCATCGGAGGTCGATCTCGGAGGCCGAGACGACCGTCGCTACGAAATAGTTCGGCTGGGTCGGCGGGATCGTATCGGCGACAAAGGTCGTCGCGATGACCGGGATGCTTTGCGCGGATATGTTTTGCGCGGCGTCATATGCCGCGACCGTATAGAAATGCGTGGCACCGGGCGAGAGGCCCGTGTCGGCATATTGCAAGAGGCTCGAAGAAACACTCGTTATCTGGCTTCCGTCGCGATAAAGGTAATAGCCGACGACGCCGACGTTGTCGGTCGATTGGGTCCAGGCGAAGTCGATCTCACTCTGGGATCTTACGGTTGGGGTGAAGACCAGCGGGACCGAAGGGGGAGTCGTGTCGTTCACCGTGACCACCGTTACGGAATTCGAATGATTGGACACGTTTCCGGCCGCGTCGTACGCGACCAAGCTATAGGTATACGTCGTGCCGGGCGCGAGGCCCATGTCGGTATAGGTCGTCGCCGCATATGCGCTTGAACTTGAAAGAACGATCTGGACGCCGTTCCGCGTGAGGTAATAGCCGACGACGCCGACGTTGTCCATCGCGGCGGTCCAGGAAAGCGAGACGCTTGAGGTAGCCGAGGTCGCGACGAGATTCGTGGGCGCCGTGGGCTGCGTCGTATCAAGGACGAGGGAAATAGGATTGGAAGCGGCCGATTGTTGCGAGACGTTCCCTGCTGCGTCATAGGCCGCAACCGTATAGGAATACACGCCGGGCGGGACCATATCGACAAAACTCGTGTTCGGCGCACTTCCTACCGAGCCGCCGTTCCGATAGACATAGTAGCCGACGACACCGACATCGTCCGTAGAAGCGCCCCATGAGAGCTGCACTTCGCGGTACTGATTGATCGATGCCGAGGGTGTTCCCGGCATGCTTGGAGGCGTCGTGTCGGTGGACTGCGCGTGCATGCCGCCGGCCGTGAAGAGAAATGCAAATGCGGCGACGAGCGCAAAGCCGGAAAATAGCTTGGCCATTAACTTCATTTTACCAGCTTATGGATGAATAAAGAACGCTATCGCCATGATCGCATAGGCGACGAGGAGCTGCGCGCCCTCAAGCCAATTGCTCTCGCCGTCTTCAACGACGATGTTCACGATGATCACGGCGAGGAATATGCTCACGAGCTCGAATGTATCGAAAATGAGCGTCATCTGGTTCTGGAAAAGAAGGCTTATGAAAACGAACATCGGCGCGACGAACATGGCCATCTGCGTCGCCGAGCCGATGGCCACTTGCAGTGAGAGATCCATCTTGTTCTTCATGGCCATCACGACCGCGGAGGCATGCTCTGCGGCGTTGCCGACGATCGCCACGATCACGACGCCGATGAAAAGGTCGGTCCATCCCAAATTCCGTGCCATAACATCGATCGTTCCCACAAGCACATCGCTCATCCAAGCGACGGCGATGGTCGCTCCGAGAAGAACCCATACGCCCTTGGCCAAGCTCCAGCCATTTTCGATCTTCCCTACCTCGCCCGCATAAAGATGTTTATGCGTGAACAGGGAGAAAAAAAGATTTCCGATGTAAAGGATGATCATGCAAATCGCGACGAGCACGCTTAATCGCTCAATGGCTGCGCCGCTCGTCGCGGGAGCCGCGATGGGAAGGATCGCGGGAATGATGAGCGCAGTGACCGCGAGAAAGAGCGTGGATCCGCCCGCGAGGGCTCCCGTGCGGTTGAACGTCTGCTTTTTGTGGATCGCCCCGCCCGCCGCCATGGCGGTTCCGAGCACGAGGAGCAGGTTCCCGATGATAGAACCGGTGACGGAGGCCTTGACCACCGTGATAAGGCCGGCGTGCAGGGCGAAGATCCCAATGATGAGCTCCGTGGCGTTGCCGAACGTGACATTAAGGAAGCCGCCTAATGCCGCCGAGGTTTTTGCGGCCAGCTCCTCGGTTGCCTGCCCAATATATTTTGCGAGTGGGATGATGGCGAGCGCGGAAAGAAAAAACACTGCCGTCGCGGATGCGTGGAAAAAGTTCGCGAGCGCGGCGATCGGGATAAAGACGAGAAGCCAGAGGAAGACCTTCTCCATGTACGTTATTTAATGATAGCAAATCCTCAAAAAGAGAAAAAAATAAGCCCCGATGGAAAATGGGGCTTACTGCATTTCCGAAAAACCACCACGCTATAGAACAAAGAAGTGGTTTGCCGCGAGAACGAGGCCGAGTGTGATCAAAGCGATGCCGACCTCTCCGAGAGCGCCGACCAAGAACGGCCGCAGGCCTTGCTTGCGCATTTCCCGGAAGTCGGTGCGGAGCCCGACGCCGGCAAAGGTGAGAAGGAATGCCCAGCGGGAAGCATTCGCCAAGCTTATGAGTTGCGCCTTGTCGAACGCATGCGCGCTCGCGAGCGCCGAGACCACGAGGAATCCGAGCACGAACTTGGGAAATTTTTCCCACAAGAACGCGCTCTTGTTCTTGATCTGTTTCGCCATCCCTTGCTTTGCCCAGTAGATGGCATAGCCGAGAACAACGAAGCCGATCATGGCATTGCGGCAGGTCTTTGCGAGTGTCGCTACCTTACCCGCTGCGTCAGAGTAGATCATGCCGGTCGCCACTGCTTCGGCGGTGTTATCAACGCCAAGCCCCGCCCAGAGGCCGAACGCTTTACCTCCAAGATGCAGGAAGTGTCCGATCACCGGAAAGGTAAAAAGCGCCAACGCCCCGAGTGAAAGAATAGCCGCGATCGCATACGAGGAATCTTCTTCGTCTGCGTCGATTGCTCCTTGTGTCGCAATGATTGCCGAAACGCCGCAGATCCCGGAGCCCACCGCAAGTAAACTAGTGAGCTTCGGTTTGAGGCCGAACAGCCGACCGAGCCATGTCATAAGAAGCAATGACGCGGCGATCTCTATCACGACAAGCGCAAGGCTCAACCCGCCCAGCCGGAGCACGTCGCCGAGAAGGAAACGCGCGCCAAGAAGGACGATCCCGACCTTAAGGAAAAATTCGTAGGTCAGTACTCCGGGGTCGAAGAAGCGGTTGAGGCCAACAGTGTTTCTTACAATAAGGCCGATCACGATCGCCCAGAGGACGTACTCGATGTTCGGGAACGTAATGTGATGGCCCTTGGTATAGCCGTTCACCGCTCTTTCCAGGAACTTACCGGCGTATCCTACGGCGAAAAGCAGCAGGACTCCCGGCACAAGCCTAAGTGCGGCGTACAGATTCTTTTTCACGCCTTCCTCCTTGAAAGTCCTTCACCATGGGATCTTCGTGTTCGCGAGGACAAGAAGTATGATGCTTGCTGCGAAGATCAGCGCCCACATGTCGAGCGAGACCTTTTTCTTGATCGCTTCCATCGTTGCAACCCTTCTCTCGTTGATCGTTTCCCAACGAGCTGTCTTCTTTGTAATAGAGCGATGCAGGATTGTCAAATAAAAAAAGACGTGCAGTGTGCACGCATCATCGCGTCGACCAGCCAGCCAGAGGAAGTGGCTTTGGAGAGAGCCCTTCCGAGTACTCTCTCCAAAGCCACTTCCTCTGGCTGGCTGTAACGCCCGAAGGCCCGTAACGGCTTCATTGTCGTAGGGTAAAGGTCGGATTATCTACATCAATAATCACACTAATGAAAACGAATCAAAAGTATTTGCTCTTGTCTTTAGTAACCGTTCTTACGGTTACGGGGATGAGCCTCGGCGCATTGAGTTTCGCGCAGACGGTCACTCCCTTGAGCTGTAGCGTGAACGTGTCTTCCGTGAACGTAAATCAGGCGGCGATCTTGACCGCATTAGGCGGCACTGGGACCTATTTCTGGTCCGGTTCGAACCTCAATGTTACGAACTCGGGCGGCACCCAGTTCGCGGTCAGTTATCCGAACGTCGGCGTCTACGCGATAACGGTAACGAGCGCAGGGCAGGCGGCAACATGCAACGTGAACGTCGTGGGAGCGGTTTCCACGAACGCCCTTGCCTGTTATCCGGCGACGCAGAATGTCGTATTGGGACAGACTGCTACTCTTTCGGCTACGGGAGGTAATGGCGCGTACGTCTGGTCGTCACCGGACCTTACCATTGCGAACCCGAACGGCACTGGCTTCAGTGCGAACTACTCGTCAATCGGCCTTAAGACCTTGACGGTTATGAGCGGAGGCCTTGTCACGACCTGTGCGATAAACGTTCTTTCGAACGCCGTCGTCACGGTCCCTGTCACTCCGGGATTGCCGAACACTGGCGGCGGTTTCGGCCAATAGAAGCGAGCAAGCAGGCCCAGCGCCTTTGAACAAGATGGCCACCAACAATTCTACAAAAGTATTTTCCTGGAAATCGGCGATCCTCTTGTCCCTTGGCGTAGGCCTGCTCGCAGCAGGCCTTTCGGTCTTTCTTCAGGTGCGGGGCGAGACCCAGGGAGTTCCGGGGGTTCTCCGCAGAAGATCCAAAGCCCGCAGCGGTGACGCCCATAGCGGTGGCGCCCGCGGCAGTGGGCCTTGGATCTTCTTTTGCAATGCCCAGCCAGCCGGCCCGGCTTATCATCCCCGCGATCAGCGTAGATGCGAACATCCAGAGTGTGGGGCTCTTTTGGAGAGGTGATGGCAGCATGGGCATCCCCACGAATTTCACAGACGTGGCCTGGTATAACGGCGGACCGCTTCCGGGCATGCCCGGTAGCGCTGTGATCGACGGTCATCTGGACGGAAGATATGTCAAAGAAGCTGTTTTCTATAAGCTCGGCGATCTAAAACCGGGCGATCTCGTAGAAGTGGTGGATGCACGGGGGCAGACGTGGCAGTTCCGGGTGGTAGGCAGCAAGATCTATAGCTATAACGCCACAACGACGAGCGATATTTTCTCCGGCGACGCCTCGAAGGCGCGCCTTAATCTGATCACATGCGCAGGGGATTGGCTCAAGAGCCAAAAGCTTTATAACGACAGGATCGTAGTGTTTACCGAAGCTATTCCGGGAGGATACTAATAACGCGGTGGAGGATGCTTTGTATGAATTCCAACAGTGTGATCTTGATTCTGATCATTTCGCTTGGTGATGTATCAAATAGCCGACCTCGCTATTGAGCTCGTTGATCTTTTTCTCTAATGCGCCGATATGCACCTCCAATTTCTGCGTTTGTTCCGCGAATTTGGCTTCCGATCGGTTCGTATGACTCGCGAGCGTCTCGGCGACCGCCATTATCTCCGTGACGTCTTCCATGGCGAGCAGTATGATGGGCGGAAATAGTTCCCCCGCGGTATCCTCTTTAACAAATCTGGAATAGATTTGGCGGGCATTTAAGATCATTACCCTGCGCCCGATGGTAGGGAATTCATGAGTTACCTCAAAGCCTTTGAAGAACGTATTTTTAGGAAGGATATCTTCAAGCAGTTTCCGCAGTGAGGGGATATCCCATTGGCCATCGCCGAGCTTATACACCACCTTGCTCTCCGTATCTTTTGGCTCAACCTGGAACGTCCGATAGAAAGCTTCATTCGCCGCCATCACGCGAAGGTCTTTATCGAGGATCAAAATCGGCTCCCGCACGACATCCACTACGGTCTTGATGTATATCCAGCTTTCTTCCCATAGGCGATTGAAGAAATCTGTCCCAACGGCCTCAAGGGCTTGCCCCACTCCTTTTTCACTGGTTGTTTCCATACAAGTGGAGCCGCTTGGCCGCTTGAATCATTACGGTTCGCTATAGGACGCATAAGGTGGTATATTTGAATTTCAGGGTAATATCGGCGTAATGAAACATCGCCGCATCCGGCGCGGTTACATCATTATTACGGCATCATGGTAATACTCATGTAATAGAATGTTGCCGCGGACGGCATAACTTATCTAGTGACCCCAAAGCAGGAAACACAACGGCAGGCAGCATTGACCGTAGCGCACCACGACTACGAAAAGGGGCTTAATACTTACGCATTTTTCAAGACAAACGACCACGCGGTTGGGGAAGGTCTCGTGCAGGATACTTTCATGAAAACATGGGTTTACCTTGTTAAGGGCGGAAAGATCGACTTGATGAAGGCTTTTCTCTATCACATCCTCAACAATCTTGTCGTGGATGAATATCGAAAACGCAAAGCGACTTCGCTTGATGTCCTTCTTGAAAAAGGTTTTGAACCGAGCGCCGGGCATTACGGCAGCCTCTTCGACAAGCTGGATGGAAAGGCAGCGCTTCTTCTGATTCAACGCCTTCCCGCCGTGTACCAAAAGGTGATGCGCATGCGATACGTGCAAGACCTGTCGCTCAAAGAAATGTCCCTTATCACCGGACAATCAAAGAATGCTCTTGCTGTGCAAGCGCATCGGGGGCTCGAGAAACTCAAGTTGCTCTACGGTTCCGCATAAACACGGAAGGCAGATTGGGAGTATGATACAGAGGCCCTTTACCAAGGGCCTTTCGCGCATCATCCCCAATGAAACCCAAGAAATCATTTATCATCATTCTCCTTGCCCTCTCGCTCGCTCCTTTTGCGTCCTCCATCCGCGCAATCTCCCAAAAGATCGATGAGGAGTTGAATACGGCACATGCAGCATACGCAAAAGTGACGCCCGCCGCACCCCCGCCGGTCGTAGCGGCCATCCAGCCGCTTGCCGCGGAGGCGGCTCCAGCGCCAGCGCCGGTTCCGGTAACGGTGGCCGCCATCACGACCCCGACCTCAACTCTACTTACAAGCATTGCTACAACTACCGTTACGACGGTTGCCGCCCGGCCGCCCCATTCGCCTGAGCGCCTGATCGTCCCCTCAATCGACCTCAATGTTGCGGTTGGCCCGGTTGGCCTCACGCCTACGGGGAATATGGGAGTATTGAACGATCCGAGAGAAGTAAGCTGGTATAAAGACGGGACAGTGCCGGGCGCCACGGGGAGCGCGGTCATTGGCGCCCATGTTTTCCAATCATTCGCCAAGCTGAAAAACGTGAAGCTGGGAGACAGTATCTATATAGAACGCGAAGACGGCTCGGAGCTGCATTTCGTGGTTTCTGAAATTGAGGTGTATCCCTATACTGACGCTGCGTCACTCGCAAAGATCTTCAATCGGTCGGATGAGGCCCGTCTTAATCTCATCACCTGCAGCGGACAGTTGACCGCCGACCATTCCACATACGATCATCGTCTGGTGGTTTTTGCGGAGCTAGCGGGGTAGCGCGGAACTTCGATTCCCGTCATCGCGCCAACCGGGCAGCAAGTAAGAAGCGCTTCGGGAAGAGCCCTTCTTAGTACTCTTCCCGAAGCGCTTCTTACTTGCTGCCTGCTGAGCGGGTAACGGGAGTCGAACCCGTATCTTAACCTTGGCAAGGTTACATAATAGCCGCTATACGATACCCGCAACTGCGCTTCCTATTATACGTTATTCTTTTCCGTTTTCAACGTCTTCATAGACCGTCTTCGAAATATCGGAGATGACGCTTTCCATGCTCGTCAAGCCTGAAGTGCCGCGCGTCATCACGCAGAGCGTATAAGGGTGGCCGGGGGCATAGACGATGCCGCAGTCGTGGAGCTCACGCCCGGTCTCTACGCCGTCCGTCACGATGCCCACGACGCCGAATTTGTGAGAGACGGTAGTCCCCGTAGGAACGCCGGCGACGAGGCCTTCTGTGAATGTGGTCTGGCTCAAGAGGTCGAGCGCCCGTTCGGAATCGTCGCGCGAAAGATAGGTCGAATTATAGAGCACGCGGAAAAGAATGCTGACCTGCGTCGGAGTGATGAAATCAAGGTTCGAAACGGTCGGGTCGGGATTGATGGGAATGTTGAGCTCGGTATAGACCTCGCGGAGCGTATTGGGATCAAGTGCGTTAAAGAGGAGCGCTGCAGCATTATTGTCCGAGTATTTGATCATATGCTCGATAAGTTCCTCCACCGTATAGGTCTGGCCGGGGACGAGCGATGCTTCGGGCTTGGTTTCTTGGGCGTCGTTCAGGTCGGAGCTCCCCGCGGGATAGGTGATCGGCGTATCAAGCACCGTGCTCGAGGATTCCGCCATCGCGAGATACGCCATCATGATCGGGATCTTTGTGATACTGGAGGGATAGTAGGTCTCATTCTGGAATGTGTCGGACCAGGCGCTCGTTGCGAAGTCCCCGAAGAACGTCGAGGCCTTCGTAATGTCCCCCGCTTGCTCGTGTTGCTGAATAACTTTCGTGATATCATCGCTGATCGTCTGGGCTTCGGGGATGACCTTCAGCGCGTTGAAATTGCACGAAAGGAGAGGACTGATGAAGGCATAACCGGTTGCGCGGAGCGGCCGCGGGGTTACCTCGGGGACGGTAGGGGGAGGAAGGATCCATCCGATCGCGAAGCTTATTAGGCACAGCACCGCGACGCTCAAGACGCCTGCGACGCCGAGGTGTTTCCACCACGCCATCTTGAACGGCGTCATCTTGTTGGACGTTTTCGCTGGCAGCAGCATTTTATTCTTTATGGGTGCCCCCGCGAGGAATCGAACCTCGATTACAAGATCCGCAATCTTGCGTCCTATCCGTTGAACGACGAGGGCATTCGATACGAAAGGGTAACCTTACGATACTAAAAGCGGAGCAGTTTTTCAATGGCATCAAGGAACGTCGGTTCGTGCGGCACTTCTTTCACCAAGGTCTTCATGCGGTCGCGGAACTCGGCAATGCGGCTCTCCGGGACAAGGATCTTAAAGGGCGTTTTTAGTTTCGCGTGGAACGTAAACACGATCTCGTTCCAGTCCGTTCCCAGGGGATCAATGCTCATGGTCTCGAATTCCTTCAGGAGGCGGTTCTTTTCGTTGCCGATCACGAAGTTCGTTTCGGTGAGCATGAAGGATACTGTGCGCGGTGCGCGATTGCCCCAAATGATGAAGAGTATTTCGGCGACGATCACAAAGAAGCCGAAGAGGAAGTTCCTTTGCCATACGGCGAAGGCGACGCAAAGCGCGGCGACGATGATAGAGGACCAATACCACGAAGGGCCCTTTTCGCGATATTCGTACTCCGGAGCTTCCCATGTCATTTGGAACGGTACCATCCCTTTATAGTACCAGAAACGGGTTATGCTTTTGCAACGGCAAAGGCAACGATCGTCCCCGCCGCTGCAGCTTTGAGCGTCCGGGCTGCCTCAAGGAACGTCGCGCCGGAGGTGCTTACGTCATCAACTAAAATGATATTCCGCCCCCGGGCCACAGAAGGGGAAGCGACCGCGAAGCAGCCGCGGATGTTCTCCCTGCGTTCCGCGGCGCTTTTCGTATCCGTCTGGGGTTTTGTATGTTTTATCCGCATAAGGCATTGCGTGTCGCAGGGCAGACCGAGAGTTTCGGCCAGCGGCCGGGCGATAAGCTCCGATTGGTTGAAGCCGCGTTTGCGCCCGCGCTCGCGGGAAAGGGGTATCGGCAGAATGGTATAGCTTGCGAAAGATGTCTTGAACGGGAGAAGATATTCCGTCGCAATGGACGCGAGCGACGCCGCAGCGGCTTTCCTGCCCCGGAATTTGAGCGCCTGGATGAGCGCCGAGACCGCTTTATCCTCGTAGCGTGCCGCAGCACCAAGAACATAGGGGAAGGCGGGATGGCAGGCGCTTGCCGTGATGCCTGCGCCAGTCGCGATGCCACTGCCGCATTGTCCGCAGAAGAGCGTCCGGCGGATCGCGATCCCGGCGCGGCAGGGTTCGCAGAGCGTCCCCTCGCGCACTGCCGTGCCGCAAGCAAGGCAGCGCCGGGGGAAGAAAATCGAAGTGAGGAATCCAAAATTCATGTTATGATGATACTGTATTCGGGATGAAAAACAGCACAAAAAATCATTAAAACATGGCGAACTATCTTGGTGTCGACATTGGCACGACCTCCATCAAGGTGGTCGAAGTAAGAGGCGGCAAGCAGCGGCCACAGGTCGTGAACTACGGCCTTTTGGAATCAAGCAGCTATCTTTCGCGCGCGAACCAGGCGCTCCAAACGAGCAGTTTGAAGATTTTCGAGTCGGACATCGTGGAGCTTCTGAAGGCGATCACGAAAGAAATGAAGACGAGCACCAATCTTGCGGTTGCCTCGCTCCCGCCCTTCTCCGTTTTTACGACCGCGCTCGATTTCCCGCAGATGGATCCGAAGGAGGTGGAAAAGGCGATGGTCTACCAGGCAAAGCAATATGTGCCGTTGCCGCTCTCCGAGGTGGCACTTGACTGGCTGAAGGTCGGGGAGTACGAGGACGACCGGGGATTCGCCCATCAGAAAATACTCCTCATCTCCGTCCCGAAGGAGCAGATAGAGAAATACCAGCGGATGTTCAAGGCGGCAGGGCTCGTGCTCCGCGCGCTCGAGATCGAGAGCTTGAGCATCGCGCGGATCTTCGGCGGGGACCCCACGCCCACGCTCGTCGTCGACATCGGCAGCCGGTCCACGAACATCGTTTTCCTGGAACAAGGCCAGCTCGTCTGGAATTCGCAGAGCGACTTTGCTTCCGCCTCGCTCACGCAAGCGCTGGCCTCAAGCCTGGGGGTGAACCCGCTGCGCGCGGAGGAGCTCAAGAAGGAGCGGGGGATCATAGGGACCGGCCCGAACTATGAATTGTCCACAATAATGCTACCGTTTTTAGATGCTATAATTAGTGAGGTGAAGAAAGCGCAGTTCGTCTACGCCCAGCAATTCCCCGCGGCGCGGAAGGTGGAGCGGGTAGTGCTTTCGGGCGGCGGCGCGAACCTCCTCGGCATCGAGAAGTATTGTGAACGTGAGTTCGCGTTGCCGGTCGTAAAGGCGGCGCCTTTCCTCCGGTTCGAGTACGCCTCCGAGATCGAGCCGCTCGTCGCAGAACTAAATCCGGTGATGAGCGTAGCCTTGGGACTCGGTATGAAAGAATTTATATAATATGGCCCTTCCACAACAGGTCATCGAACGCTTAGGCAGGGAACCGCCCAAAACGCCGGGATGGTCTTTAGGCATACTTCTTTTTTCGGGCGGAATTCTGTGCGTCGCCCTTTTGGCATACTTCGGCCTCATCTGGGGCTACGAACCATATTTGGATTCGCAGATCGCGCAGGTGAACACGCAGATCAACACGCTCGCCAAGTCGATCTCCCCGGATGACCAAACGAAGCTCGTCACGTTCTATTCGGAGATCGCGAATTTGAAGAACGTACTTGCGAACCATGTCCTCTTTTCCCATTTTCTCTCGTGGCTCGAAAAGAACACCGAGGCGAACGTCTATTATCAGCATCTGACGTTCTCTTCGGGAAACCAGATAGTGGCCTCGGGCATTGCGAAAAGCGAAGCAGACATAAACCAGCAAATGGCGATCTTTGAGGCGGCTCCCGAAGTAAAGACCGTAACCCTCTCGGGACTGTCTCTCGTCGGTACGACCGGCCAATGGCAATTCAACGTTTCGCTCGTCGTGATCCCGGCGGCGGTCCTCCGCGCTTCGCCATAATAATGACGACCCCATGAAACAAGGCACCAAACGATTGACCAGCATGCTCCTTGCCCTCTTCTTTCTTGTGGCCGCCTTTCTTATTCTCTTTGAGCTGATCCAGCCGACCTACGGTGACCTACAAACAAAGAAAGGGATGCAATTGAGCGACCAGAGCTTTTTGACGAACGAGCAGCAGGTCGTGAATCAGGCGAAGACCTTGATCAGCCAGTACGAAAGCGAAAGCCAGGCGCAGAACAACCTCGGACTTGCCATGCCCACGGGGCCGAATGTCGCATCGGCGCTCGCGCAGGTGTACGGTGTGGCCACCAACAACGGCGTTACAATATCGGCCATCAGCCTGGGGCCGCCGACCATTTCGCTCCAGTCCCAGGCGCAGGCAGCGGGGGCCGGGGGGTCGCTCACGCCGAACCAGATCTTGAAGCCGATGGGAACGTTCTCGATCCAGCTCACCGCGACAGGAAGCTACGAGAGCATGAAGAACTTCCTTGCCCAGCTTGAGACGAACCTCCGCATCTTCGATCTCACTTCACTCTCGCTCCAGGGCGCCGCCACGCCGTCCACGAACGGGAAAGGGGCCGCCGCTGCAACGCCAGACCTTTTTACCTATAGTTTTTCGATCGGTACCTATTATCAACTTCCCTAAATAACACCATGGCTATCGTTGTTGAAGAAGAAAAAAGCAAAGTGAATGTCGTGAGCCTTCTTGGATGGCTTTCGGTCATCCTGATCATCGGCGTTGCGATCTACTACATCTTCTTCGTGACGCCCGAGAACGTGATCATCCCGCCGCCCGCAGGTTTCCAGTACATCACCCCGATCGCGCAGGTGACCCTGCATCCGGAAGACGTGCTGAACAGCCCCTCCTTTGTTTCGCTCCAGTCCCCGTCCTTCCCGCTGCCCAATCCGCAGGGCCCCGCCGCCGTCGGCCGCCCGGACCCCTTCCTCGCGCCATAGCGCTTACGGCCTCGTCCCCCTCGTCCCATTCCCCGCGGTTTCGCGAGAAACCGCGGGGCAAGGTGTGGTAAAATAGAGATACTCATATGACCTCCGACGAACTTCTCGCACAAATGCAATCACACGGGCTTGTGGACGCTCAATTTGCGGCCCGACTGAAGCGCGATGCCCTCGTTGCCGGCGAATCCGTAGAGGCGATCATTGCGAAACAGCGCTCGGTGGATGACGTGAAGATCGCGGAGCTCAAGAGCGCGCTCCTCAAGGTTCCCTATAAAAAAGTTTCGCCGGCCGACGTCAATGACGAAGCTTTTTGAACTTATCCCGGAGGAGACGGCGCGCACCTACGAGGCGATCCCGATCGCGCTCGAGGACAATCTTCTCATCGTCGGCATGGTCCATCCGGACGACCCGAAAGCGCAGGAAGCGCTGAAGTTCGTCGCGCGGCAGAACCATTTGAACCTCGGCGTCTATCTTATTTCTTACGGCGATTGGGAGGCAGTGCTGAAAAAATATTCGCCGTATCGGACGGAGATCGCGAAGGCGGTGCAGTCGCTCGAACGTAAAAGGAGGGGAGGCGCGCGCAGCAGCTCGATCAGCCTTGGAAGGCAGGCGAGAGCGACGAAGAAGCGCCGATGATCAAGATCGTCGCGGACACCTTCCGCGAGGCGGTGCTCTCGAAGGCGTCGGACATCCATATCGAACCGCAGCAGAATTCGCTGCGCATCCGCTTCCGGAACGAGGGCGACCTGCACCAGGTGGCGTCGCTTGCCGCTAGAGCTTGCGCAGCCGATCGTTTCGCGCGTGAAGGTCATTTCAAATTTGAAGATCGACGAGAACACGCATCCCGCAGGACGGCCGCTTCCGCGCGAAGATCTTTGACCGCGACATCGATTTCCGCGTCGCGACCTTCCCGACGCCGCTCGGCGAGAAGGTGGCGCATCCGCGTGCTCGACCCCGCGACCGGCCTCAAAGACTTTGAGAACCTTCCGCTCCGCTACGGCAACCTGGAAGCGTCAAGGCGGGGCTCGAGAAGCCGTTCGGCATGGTGCTCGTCACCGGGCCCACCGGTTCCGGGAAAACGACCACACTCTATGCTTTTCTTGCAAAAGCTGAACAAGGAGGACGTGAACATCGTGACCCTGGAAGACCCGGTGGAATATTTCGTCGCGGGCGTGAACCAGTCGCAGGTGCATCCGGAGATCGGCTATGATTTCGCTTCGGGCCTGCGGCAGATCCTGCGGCAGGACCCTGACGTCGTGATGGTCGGCGAGATTCGCGACAACGAAACGGCGGGGCTTGCCGTGCAGGCGGCACTCACCGGCCACATCGTGCTTTCCACCCTCCACACGAACAATGCCGCAGGCGTCATCCCGCGCCTCATTGATATGAAGGTGGAACCGTTCCTCCTTCCCGTGTCCGCTCAATCTGATGATGGCGCAGCGCCTGATCGGGCAGATCTGTCCCGACTGCAGGTTCCAGGAAGACGGCGTCGCCGGAACTCCAGAAGTTGATCAGTACGCGCACTTGAGGGAGTTGAAGCCGGAATCACTTCGAAATACCGAAAGCCCTATAAGATCTGGCATACCAAAGGCTGCAACACCTGCAAGGGCAAGGGGATCGTGGACCGCACCGCCGATTTACGAAGTGTTCCGGATGACGCCGGCATTGGAGGAGATTATCGCGAGCGGCAGCGCACCACCCAGAAGATCACCGCGGAGGCGAAACGCAGGGGATGGTCACGCTTGCGGCAGGATGGCGTCATGAAAGCGCTCGACGGAATCACTTCTATAGAGGAGGTGATACGGGAAACCGAGGAAGTGTGATAAAATCAAATCCATGGCGGAAGATTATAAACAAAAACTGAACGACTTGCTGACGGCGTGCGCGAAGCAGAATGCTTCCGACCTGCACATTGCGGTCGGCCGGCGGCCGACGCTTGCGCATCGACGGCGTGCTTGTGCCGCTCCAGAAGGAGCCGATCATGACGCCGGAAATCGGCGGAGGGCATCGTTGGCGAGCTCGATCACGCCGCGAACAGAAGGCAAAGCTCATCACCCAGCGGCAGATTGACTTTGCCTACAGCTTTGAGGACAAGGCGCGCTTCCGCGTGAACGTCTATTTCCAGCGCGGCTATCTCGCGGCGGCGCTGCGCCTCGTGCCCGCGCGCATCAAGACCATCGAAGAGCTGAACCTTCCGCCGCTCCTTCACGATTTCGCCAAGCTCTCGCAGGGATTCATCCTCGTCGTGGGTCCGGCCGGGCACGGAAAATCATCGACGCTCGCCGCGATCCTGGACGAGATGAACCACACGCGCTCCGACCATATTATTACGATCGAAGACCCGGTGGAATATCTTTTCACGCAGGACAAGTGCATCGTCTCCCAGCGCGAAGTGGGGAGCGACACCACGAGCTTCCACGCCGCGCTGCGCACCGTGCTGCGGCAGGACCCGGACGTCGTCATGATCGGCGAGATGCGCGACGCAGTTTCCATCGCCACCGCGATGACGGCGGCGGAGACCGGCCACTTGGTGCTCTCCACGCTCCACACGAACTCCGCCTCGCAGACCATCGACCGCATCATCGATTCATTCCCGGCCGAACAGCAGGGGCAGGTGACGTCCCAGCTCGCCGCGACGCTCGTCGCGATCGTTTCCGAGCGGCTCCTGCCCGCGCATCTCCGGCGGCCGCATTCCCGCGATGGAGATCATGATCGTGAACCCCGCCATCCGGAACCTCATCCGCGAGCGGAAAACCTACCAGATCGACCTTGTGATCGAGACGTGCTTGCAGGAAGGCATGGTGACGCTGAACCGCTCGCTCGTGAATCTCGTGAAGAACAAAGAGATCACGCTTGAGAACGCCGAACTCTATTCGCTGAACCCGGCGGAGCTCCGCATCCTTCTGGAGCGGACATAACTGATATCGTATGAAGTTCAAATATCAGGCCAAAACACAAAGAAGGCGAGACGCAGGTGGGATTCGTGGAGGCGGCGGAACCGCGACAGCGCGGTCGACGATCCTTGCGAGCCACGACCTTTTTGTGCTGAGCGTCGAATCGACCGAGAGCGCCGGGCGTCGCTCGACCGCGATCGTCGGCGTTCTTTAACCGCGTGAGACGCAAAGACATGGTCATCTTCGCGCGCCAGCTCGCGACGCTCCTCGAGGCGCGACTGCCGCTCGAACAACGCGCTGAAGATCCTCCGCGAGCAGACCGACGAACCAGCTGCTGAAAGAAGCGATCTTCCAGGTGACGGAGGATATCGATGCCGGACTTTCGTTTTCGCAGGCGATGGAGCGGCAGGGGAACGATATTCCCCGATTTTTATGTTGAGATGGTGCGCGCCGCGGAGGTGACGGGAAACTTGAACGAGGTCGCGAGATTCCTTGCCGACTATACCGAAAAAGAAGGCGACCTTGCGAGCAAGGCGTCGTCGGCGCTCATCTATCCCGCGCATCGTCGCTCGCGCTCTTCATCGTCGTCGCGTTCATCCTTCTCACCTTTGTCTTCCCGTCCATCGGCGTCGGTCTTCGCGCAGAATGGCGTGCAGCTCCCGTGGTACACGCAGGCACTTCTTGACGACCGGGAACTTTCTTGCGCAAGTGGTGGATCGTCGTCGTCGTCGGCGGTCGTTGTCCTCGGCGTTGTCGTCGTTGACTATTTCGGGACCGACGAAGGGAAGGCGCTTGCTTGACGACGCGAAGATCCGCCTGCCGATCGCAAAGAAAGTATATCTGCCCGTCATCATGGCGCGGTTCGGGAACGCGGCGGCGCTCCTCGTGCACGGCGGCATTCCCATCGCGCAGTCGCTGGAGATCATCGGCCACATGGTGGGGAACGTCCTCTATCGAGACGTGATCCATGACATCGCGGAGGACGTGCGGCAAGGGAAGCTGCTTTCCGAGAGCATCGCAGCGCATCCGGAATTCTTCCCGCCGCTCGTTTCGCAGATGGTCGCGGTGGGGGAGACGACCGGGAAGATCGAGGAAATGTTCACCCGCCTTTCCGGCATCTATACGCGCGAGGCCGACCAGGTGACGAACAATCTCGTGGATCTCATCCAGCCGGTGCTCATGATCGGCATGGGCCTCATGGTCGGGCTTCTTTTTGCCTCCATCCTTATCCCGATCTATAACCTCACGGCGAAATCATCCACGTAGGTTTTCCACAGGTTGCCGGCTCCGCAAATCGCTATGGTATAATGGAAAAGTAATCATTTGAAAGGTCGAAAAGATTTTCTATCTAAAGAAAATGAATAAAGGAAAGACAGGGCTTTACCCTTATTGAAATTCTGATCGTCGTCGCGATCATCGCCATTTTGGCGTCGGTCGTGCTGGTCGGTCTGGGCCCGACCCAGCAGGCAGGCCGCGACGCGCGGCGGCTTTCCGACCTCCGCGAGATGCAGAACGGGCTTGAGCTCTACTTACAACAAGTGCGGTTACTACCCGGGCAATACGGTAGCAAACGGTGGTTCCTGCGCTGGCGTTGGCTATGCTGCGAATAACCTCTGGGCGGGCGCGGCCTCCATGAGCGCGGCGCTCATCGGGAGCGGTATTGGCGTGAGTGCGGTGCCGAATGATCCGCAGTCCGGAAAGAGCTATTACTATGCTGCGACCGCTGCAGGCGACAGCTACATGATACGGAGCGATCCTTGAGAATAACGGCAACTCCGTGTTCAACAGCTACACGCCGCCGACATTCACTACTCCGGCGCTCGGCGGTACTTCCGGAGCCACGCCGACGACCATCACGACCTGCGCTCAGTCAGCTACGACGCCTGTCTATTGCGTCTCACTGTAATTCCCGTAACGGATTGTATTGTAAAAGCCCCGCACGTGCGGGGCTTTTGGTTTTGGCTTTGGTAGAATGGAGACATGGCGTGGATCGTACTCTTTGTCTTCGGCCTCGCGATCGGGAGCTTCATGAACGTGCTCGCCCTGCGGTATGACGGCGAGCATTTCTTGTTCGACCCCAAAGTGATCGGCGGCCGCTCGCGCTGTCCGCATTGCACGCGCACGCTTCGCTGGTTCGAGCTCGTGCCGGTCGCGAGCTTCCTCGTGCAGCGCGGCCGGTGCCGGAACTGCAGCGCCCGGATCGGCATCCAGTATCCGCTCGTGGAACTTCTTTCCGGCGCGATTTTCGTCTTCGTCCCGCTTGCGCTCCCGCACTCCCCGTGGCCCTTCGTGGCGCTTTGGGTTCTCGCGCTTGAGACGCTTCTCCTTATCGCCTACATCGACCTCCGGCTACAAATAATCCCGGACGAGCTTACGGTCCTCCTCGCGCTCGCGGCGATATTTGAAACGGTGTTTTTAGGGAACGCCTGGACGGGACACACGGTCGGCGCTCTCTTTGGCGCAGGATTTTTCGGGCTGCTCGCGCTCGCGACGCGCGGCAGGGGAATGGGGATGGGCGACGTGAAACTCGGTCTTCCTCTGGGATTCCTCTTCGGGTGGCCGAACATCCTTCTCCTCTACGCGTCGGCGTTCGTCATTGGTGCCGCAATCGGCGTGGCGCTCATCCTCACGAAAAAGAAGTCGCGGAAAAGCGAGGTGCCCTTCGCGCCGTTCCTTGTGCTCGGCGCATATCTCACCTTTTTCTTTGGCGCCTCCGCCATCGCCTGGTATTTTCGTATAATAGGTCTATGAAGGGTTTCACGCTCATTGAGGTGTTGGTCGTGATCGCCATTTCCGCGCTTCTCGCGACCATGGCGTTTACTTATAGCTCGATCAGCCGGAACCAGGTCGCGCTTTCCGTGGAAACCTCGAAAGTCGCGGAATCCATCCTCCGTGCGAAAGACCTTGCTGTCGCGACGTACAACAAAGGCGCGGGCGTATGCGCCTACGGCGTCTTCGTCGACGTCGCCGATAATCGCTACTCCATTTTCGCTTTCCAGCCGGATGACACGAAGCCCGCGTATGGAGGCCCGGGTTCCATACCGCCCTGTCCGAGCGTTGCGTCAACGACGGTCGCGGGGATCACAAGCTCCACCGAGATGGCCGAGTACTCGCCAAGCTCATGGAACGTGCCGATCGCGAACGGTGTCCGCCTCACGGACGGCGGGAATGGCGACACGCTCGTCGTGGCGCTCTTTTATCCACCGGCCCCTACGACGTTCTTGAGCCGCGACGCAGCCGCCGGAACTTTCCTTGTGCCCGCCGCCACTTCCAAGATCTATCTTGTGACCGCCGACGGTTCCGCTTCAACGACCATCTCGGTGAACGCATCGGGGCAGGTTACTTTTTAACATGAAAGATCTTATCCATCGCCGCCGAGGACAATCGCTTGTCGAAGCCATGGTCGCCATAGGGATCCTCACGACGGGATTTTTGGGCATCGTCACCCTTCTCTCAAAATCGTTCTTTATAAGCCGCGTGACCTCCGACGAGCTCACGGCGACATATCTTGCTTCCGAAGGCGTTGAGCTTACAAAGAACATCTTGGACGCCGACCTCTGGAATGGTGGAACTTGGGGGACCTGCGGGGGCACCTGTGTTGCGGACGGCGCCTATACAGTGGCCTACGATTCGAAAGGGCTCACGGCGCTCGGCGTGGGGCCGGGATTCCACTGTTCCTCGCTTATCACGGTGCCGCCGCTCCAGCTTGACCCCGCGACGGACATGTACGGCTACAACGGCTCCGTGACCACAAACCTTGCGCGGTGCATCCAGATAGAGCATATAAGCGCGAACGAAATAGTGGTGGATTCCGTCATCACCTGGGCGACCGGCCCGCTCACGGCGCAACGCCTGGATGTCGCGGACGTTTTCTATAACTGGCATCCGCCACAATAACCATGCGCTACAAGCATATGAAAAGAGGATTCACCCTTATTGAACTGCTCGTCGCCATCGCGCTGTTTTCTATCATCATCGCGATCGCCGCGGGCGGGTTTACGAACGCGCTCCGGACCCAGCGCGAGGTGGCAGCTCTTATCTCCGCGCAGTCGAACGCCGGCCTTGCGATCGAACAAATGGCGCGCGAGATACGGACCGGCTACCTTTTCTGTCATGACGCGGCCGGCGTCGTGACCTGCACGTGCCCGGGAGGCGTGGGCGGGATCGGTTCTACGTGGACCTGCACTGACCTCAACTTCTACAATGCCGAAAGTGCGAACATTGCCTACTCCATCCCCGCGGGCGGTGGCGCGCTTTCCCGGAGTGATAGCAGCGTGTCGGGCGGTGCCCAGCCGATCACGAGCAGCAACGTCATCGTGCGGTATCTTACGTTCACCCTCTTCGGCAACCTGGAAGGGGACCACTGGAACCCGCGCATCACGATCTCAATGGGCGTGAGTCCCAACTCCACGGACCCCGCCGTGGCGAACAATGTTTTGAACCTCCAGACCTCGGTAAGCGCGCGCGAGATAGATTGCTCAAGCGCCGGCGGCCCGGGCGCGTGTTAGGGCAAGGGGATGCTTGGAAACCGCGCGTAATTTGACAAAAGTCAAAAAATCCTTATAATATGATTGCACTCTAGGAGGGTGCAAACCGTGAGAAGTCCGACAAGGTGCTTTGCCGTACTCTTGATGCTGTCCGCGATGGGAATTTCTCCACCGCGGATCCGTGCGCAGGATCAGTATTCTTGGCAAAAGGGTGACTACTGGAAGCCTAAAGAGGAGAAGAAGCCAGCCACAAGGCTGGATCGCCTCTACCGGGTTTCTGGTTGGTACCTTAATGCCGGGACGACGCTGGATGCCGCAACAACCTTCCAGCAACTGAACCGTCCTACGATCGCGCGCAGGGAAGATAACACTTTCCTGATGCGTTATCCCAGTGCAGAACTGGGATGGGCTCGCTGTTTTGGCAATCGGAACACTGGCGCCGCAGTTGGCGCTAACGTGGCTCTGAACGCCGGAATAGCGTTGCTTAGTCGTAGGATCTACCGAAAAGGTGGGCGTTGGCGATATCTGGCTCTGGGCTTGAATGTCCTTCGGGGCACTCAAAGCTTTGGGGCTGGTATCGGCAATCTCGAGTATGGCAATAGTATCGACGGACGCGTGAGGCAGGCAGCGGGCTATTCCGGGCGCATTATTTGGTCCCGGCACTAGCCTGAGGGTTGCACCTGGCTGGCGGCTGCGTTGGTAGCGCAGTCGCCGGCCTCCTCCAAATCTCGAATCTTGGGGGCACTTGACAGCCCCATACGGTTTGCTATAATGGAGTTAGTCGATGGAATCTGAACACAACATTACCGCGAGGCACGCGCCTTGCAGTGAACACTCCTCCTAGAGTGTACAGATTTCATCCCCGGGCTCGCTACTACCAAGCGGCCCTTTTTTTATCTCGATTTTATAAGCTTCGCGAGCATTTCCGGCCTATATTTGACAATTTCTCTAAAGGATGCTATTATAATGGCAGAGTATGAGTGCCCCTTTTTAGGCGCATTCATAGGCAGTTACCAATTCATTTTACGGGTTTAAGTTTAGGGTTCAGGGATCAAAAAAGAAGTAAGCCCAAAGGAGGGCCGCTATGCGTCGCGATTTAGTAGCAACGATGTTGTTTGTGGTTTCTGTATTAGTTGGCTGTGGTGGCGGCCCCGGGACTGGAAGTGTCGGGAACCCGCCGCCTCCGCCTCCGCCGACGGTAACGTTCACTGCGTCGCCGACGATGGTCAATGCCGGGCAAGCGTCAACACTTACCCTCGCAACGACCAATGTCTCGTCCTGCACTTTGTCGTGGATCTCATCTACGCCAACGAGCGGGACCTGGCAAGTGTCGCCGACCGTGACGACTACTTATACCGTGACTTGCACCGGCACCGGCGGCAATAAAAATGCCTCGGCGACAGTGACAGTGACCACTCCGCCTCCACCTCCGCCGACGGCAACGCTCACTGCGTTACCGACGACGATCAACCTTGGCCAGCCCTCAACGCTTACGTGGTCGTGTAGTGGAACCTCGTGGAGCGCGCCGTGGACAACTTCTACGGCAACGAGCGGCTCGCAGTCGGTTTCACCGACTACGACCACTCAGTACACTGGCACCTGCACTGGACCCGGCGGCAGTACTCCTGCCTCGGCGACGGTGACGGTGAATATCCCAAGAGTGATCACGCTTGGGCTCGACCCATCAATCAAGCTCCCGAATGGCCAGATCTACTCAAGGTATGGGGCGATCTTTACCATTACATTTGCGCTCGGGAATGTGCAGGCTGGTGATGTGTTGCATGCGGTGGCATGGAAAGGTGATAATCCATATACTTTCACCCAACCAATGACTTCGATTCAGGAAGTGTTTCTCCTGGAAGCGAACTTCAACATTCCCGTGCCCATCAAAATGTGGATAACGGGATCTGACGGCGTACAGTCAAACGTTCTCTGGCTTCTCTATCGAGGAAGCCAGCAGATGGCGGTGCAGAATTCCGCCACCGGAGAGATATACTATTATTACTCCGGCGATGACAATCCAACGTCAAGCGCCTTGCTTAAATTCAAACCCGATGGCACAGCGGACGGAAGCGTCTCCGTCAATGGCAATGCTATAGCCGTTGATAACCAAACTGGTTATGTCCTCACGACAGTCCCACTCAACATACTCCCGTACGGAGGACTCTTCGTCTACGACTTAAACGGTGGTAGGGCTGCAATCACAATGGGTAGCTCAACGACCTTGTCTCTGGCGATTGATGCCCAAAATGGCCTCGCTTGCGCAACCCAACCGGATGTGGACACGGCATATTGTTTCCTGACGGCCAACGCCATGAGCAGTTCGTCCCCTCCGACAGTCTTCCCATTACCCATGCCGACCGGAAGTCAACCGACGGCGGTGAAGGTGTTGGATGGCTCTCACGTAGTGGTCTACGGCAGCGGGGATCAAACCCTGCGGTGGTTCACCATTTCGGGGACAACGGCTACGGCGTCGGGAACGCTCAAGCTCGGCGAGCTCACGGCAACCGACTCAACCTACTGGAGCAACTACCCCGACACGGGCGGTTGGTCTATCGTTCAGGTCGGATCCACGCTCGGCGTCATGGGCCAGGTAGTGAATACCGACGGCACCGTTGACCAAGAACTTGCGATCGTTAACAACGCTTCGCAGGCGCAGGTCGGCGGTTACGTAAAACTTCCGGCGGGCACGATCCTTATCGCACCTGACGCAGCGAACGGCGCAATCACAGCGGAATATCCTGACACCGATGGCGCAGCGCCCGTTATGCGGTTCGCCAGATTCTACCTTGGAACTGGGAACTTCCCAGATCTCACTTCAACCTCCACGTTGGTTCCTGCTGTCGGTTTTCTCTGTACGCAAAATGGCAAACTCGCCACTTTCGTACTGGGACAGGCCGACTTCGAGCCAAACCAGTAGCAGTACCTTAGCAGTTTGCAGCCCCCGCGAGGTTCTTCTTGAAAGAGAAGAATCGAGCGGGGGCATTTTCTTATCCACAATGACGCTTGCGCCCCCTCTCGGCTGCATTCTGCTATAATCTTTGTATATGAACGGGGGACAACAGAAGGCATGGATTTGGATCGGCGCCGCCGCAGTCATTGTCGTCGTCGGTATTCTTGTTATCTGGGCCGTGCAGAAGCCGGCGTCCCAGCCGACAGCGTCGGGTCCCGCTCCTTCCTATGCGCCAAGCGGTCAGCTCGTTGCCGGCTTTCCGAAAGCACTGGTCTTGGATCAGGCTGCGCAGATCTCGAGCAGCTATTCGATAAATTATTCGGCAAGCACAAACCAATACACGGCGGAATGGAATTCGCCGAGTTCAATGGCGTCGCTCTATGGACAATATAAATCTTATTTCCAGACGAACGGCTGGAAGATCACGAACGACGTCACAAAATACAGCGCCTCGCGCGGTCTCTATGCCACAAAAGGATCGGCGGAGGCGAGCGTCGCCATCATGCAGCAGGGGAAAGGGTCGCAGGTGATCGTCGGGTACTTAATGAAATGAAAAAGAAATATCTATACATCATTGCAACCGCACTCATAGTTTTTGCCGCGCTGCTCTTTGTGAATGGCATACATATTACGCAAGCGATCAAGATCCCCTTACCGGGCGACCCCCCGCTTCCTCCCCCCGCGGATATCAACCCAAAGATTACTTCATTTTTCGGGTCGCCAAATCCGGTATCATCTGGCACGCCTTTTACGATTCAGTGGAACGTGTCATCTATGGCATCAACCAATGGAGACCGACAAATTACGTTAAGCGGGCCAGGCGGTACAGTACTTTTTACGCGATCCTGCCTTGCCGGAAGCCCGCTTAACTGCAGCACGGGAAGCTACACGGTAAACAGCGGCATATTGGCCAATGCTGTCTATGCGCTTGATGCTACTAATAACAGTGGCGACGGGGAAGCGATCCGGGCCTGGACGGAAGCCGTCACGGGGCCATCGACGATCACCTCTATAGCGGTGACCTGTGCGAGCCCGACCGTCCAAGCAGGCCAGACCGATCAGTGTTGGGCCACGGTGAACGGTACGGGCAATTACAGTAGCGCTGTCACCTGGTCTGCGTCAGCAGGAACCATCTCCAATGCCAGCTCGGGGCTTTTCACGGCTCCAGCCATGGCAGGGCCGGTTACCATCACTGCAACTTCAGTTCAAGACAACACCAAATCAAGTCCTCCTGCCACAGTCACGGTCAATACTTCATCTGGCACGTGTTACGACGTCGTTACGACTCCTTGTAGTCAAACAAGTTATTCTGCCGGGCAGGTGCCGGGCATCTTCTGCGCTGCGGGAAATCAAACTGGTTACTATTCGAGGTCGTGCACCCCAGTCCCGGGGTTGTGCCAACCATGGTTGAGGTCAGGGGGCGACCGGAACAATCCTTTTGACTATGCGTGCGCCTGGGATCCCGGCCTTGATTCAAATCAGGTAACTTGTTACGCCGTGTCGTCCTCGCTTTGCGGAGCGTTGCCGCCGACGGTGACTCTGACTGCGAACCCAACCTCTTTGACCATTGGCTCGCCCGCAACGCTTTCGTGGGCGACCTCGGATGCTACGGCATGTACGGCATCAAGCAATGACGGGAGTTGGTCGGGTGCGGTAGCGATTTCAAGCGCTGGTATTGCGGTGACTCCTGCTGCCGTGGGGACCACGATCTATACCTTAAATTGCACCGGTCCTGGCGGGTCCGACAGTGATTCGCAGAACATTGCGGTCGCAGCGGCTTTGCCGCCGCCGACAGCCACGGGCACCATCAATGTTTTCTCGCGGAATTCAGTGGTGAAAACGGCGCCCGTCACAGCAAGCTGGTATTTCCCCGCGTATCCCGATGCAGCTGACGACCCATGTACTAGCCATGGAGGATCTTGCACCAACGTTTCGCAGGGAACCTACAATAATATGGCGTTGGGAACATATGCCGCATGGCCAATTCCTGGATCGGCCGGAGCAGGATACGCAGTGCGTTCCGTAGAGCGCGTTCCCATCGCCGAAGCGCCGCAAAATTGGCTTGACCGGTTGATCTCTACGGCAAAAGCAGTGTTCTTTGATCCCGGCACGCCAGCCATCCAATCTCTTGCGTCCGGGAATCTCACAGCTAGCTTCATAATCTACTGGGACCCGATCGCGGCGATAAGCGTGAGCCCCTCCGCACTTACCCTTACTGATGCCGCGCCGGTCGGCACGGTGACGGTGAAAAATAGCGGCGCCGACGGTTCTACGCTCACATGGAACAGTTCAGTGAGCCCGGCAAGTGCGGCAGCATGGCTCTCCGTTACTCCAAGCTCCGATTCTTCGGGGCTTACGGGCGGTGCTCAAGATACCGTAACCATTAAAGCGGATGCCACGGGGCTCACGAACGGGACATACACCGCGACCGTGAATTTGACCGGGACTTCCGCGCCGGGTTGTCCTGCCGCTGGCTGCAATAGCCTTACAGCATCTTTTAATGTCACCTTCACCGTGACCGGCAACGGCGGTGGCGGTCCTTCGCCTACGGCGAGCGTCACAGTGAATCCGACTTCCATCGTCTTGGGCCAGTCAACAAATGTGACGTGGACGACCACGAACGCGGCAAGTTGCACCGCTGTGGGTAGCTGGGCGGGCACCGCGATCGCAACGAGCGGCGCCATGATGGAAACGCCTGCGGCAATAGGCACTGCGACGTACGGGGTGAACTGCACGGGAACGAGCGGCGGGAATGCGAGCGATTCCAAGACCGTGAATGTCGCTCCCTCGAACGCACAGTGCACGCTTGTCGCAGTACCGCCTTCGGTCGTCCCGCCGCAGCAGTCGACGCTCGTTTGGAACTGCAGCAACCCCATTCCGCCATGCTACCTGACCGGCGTTTCCGGCCCCGTGAACGACGCCAGCGGTTCCGTGGTAGTGACGCCGACGCAGAATACCATCTACACGCTTTCCTGTCCGCAAACGCAGATCCAGGCCTCGACAACCGTCACCGTCGGCGGGCCGGGCATCCACGAGACGAATCCGTAGCCTGCGAAGTCTTCTTGGGTCGGAAAAGGAAAACCCCGGGCGATATGCCCGGGGTTTTTGGTGTCATCGTGCTGCGCTTGCTTGTAATAATTGAAAAATTGTGTTAAAACATTTCCGAGAAGCAGTACTTTCAAAACAAAATAGAAAGGAAGTGAGAACATGGAGAAGGTCTTCCTGCCGTTATTCACCGCACCATCCGTGATCCTTGGCCGAACAACCACCTTTTACATGAACGATGAAGGGGTGGTCGTGGAAGCTCCCGGGAAGCTCGTGCGGCAGATGGTCACTCTTTGCAATGGTACGCGCACAAAAAAAGAGGTAATACAAAATCTTGAAAAAGAATGGGACCGCAAAGCAGTGAAAGGGTTACTCAACGCTCTTCGCCGGAAGAATGTTATTGTCGATGCGCGTCAGGTCAGCGAAGAATCATGGAAAACAGTTGAGAATCCTTCGCGCTTTCCTAACCACATCGCCGGCGCAGACGTTGTTAAGCTCGTCCATAAAGCGAGCGATCGACATCGTCATAACCCAAGCGAGATTGTCTATCCGACAAAAACTGGGCTACTCGGCTCGCTGCTCGCCCGACGCCAATCAATTCGCTCATTCTCTGGCGCACCAGTCGAGTTTCAAGGCGTAGTCGATATGCTTTGGAGCGCGTACGGCGTACTTGAGCCCCAAGAAAATGGATTTTCGCGCAGAACAGCACCGTCTGCCGGCGCGTTATATCCATTGATTGTTCACGTCGCTCTGTTCAAACAGACCGGCGACCTACAGCCGGCAATTTACAGCGTATATCTCGGACACCCTGGATCGGTTGGCTTCCGCTTCGTATCAGATGATGTCTCCCGATTTTCTCGAGCGTTTCTTAGCCCTCTCATGCTCGAAAAGGCGCACGGGGCTATCATAATCAGCGGCTCGTTCCGAGTTACGGGCGAGAAATATGGAAATCGAGGGATGCTATACGTTCCTCTGGAAGCGGGGCATGCAGCGCAAAACATCAATCTTGCAGCAGTCGAGCATAACGTAGCGGCTGTTGAGGTTGGTGGATTCGTAGACGCGTTGCTCGCAGGGGCCACCAACCTTCCCAAGTACTACCATCCACTGATTACGGTGGTGTTCGGTACGCAAGCTAGCGAGGTTCAGGTCGAGGATTCGAGCCCGAAGATTGAAGTTCAATGGGCCGTACCCTCAAGCACCCGATATCATCCTCCGTTTGCCATGGCCTCAGCGAGAGTTTCGGAAAGACGAAGCTGGTCGCACGGCAGAGATGCTTCGCCGGTACTGGCGCACATCAAGGCCGTCGCCGAAGCAAAAGAGTGGGCAGCATGTGGGAATATTTCCGACTCGATTGTTCAAGCACGGCTTGCCGATCTTGGAACAGCAATTGATCCAAGAGATGTCATGAGGTTTCATCCGGCACAGTATCGCGTGAGGCAATTCCCGTTCAAGCCATTTGACGAGAAAGCAGAGTATGGATGGACGGAAGGGTATGACGAAAGAACGGGTTCGGCGGTACATATTCTCGCCGATCTCGTATATTTCCCATACTTTCCCAAAACGCCATACTATGTCTACGCAAACTCATCGGGTGTCGCAGCGCATCCCGACAGACAGAAAGCGACAGAGACAAGTACGCTCGAGCTTGTTGAGCGTGACTCGTTCATGATCGCTTACCTTGCCCGACTTGAATCCCCGTCGATTCTCGAGCAAACGCTTCCGCAAGAAATCAGGAAGCGAGTGCGAGGGCTTCGGCAAGCAGGGTTTCGGACATATATCAAAGATCATTCTCTTGATCTTGCGCCGGCCATATGCGTTTTCGCTCAAAGTGAGAAGCTCGGGTGCACTACCTGTGCGTCCTGCGCGAGCTTTGACAAAGAGCATGCGGTCGACCATGCATTGATGGAAGTAGAGGCATCTGTCCTTGCACGTCTTCAAAGCGGGGAAGCGAAACAAATCAAACCAGTTGAGGTTGCAATGCCGCTTGATCATGGGAAACTCTATGAACAAAAGCGGTACTTCCACTGTGCCGATTTCTTGGTTCGCGGTCGCAATAAGATCGCGTTTCGGGATATCGGGAACAGCGTCGCTTGGTCATGGCAAGAATTACTTGACCGATTCGCGGCAAAAGGATGGCGACTCCTCACGATCCCACTCCATCTTTCCGATGAATACGGCGGGAACGGCAATCTGCACATCATCCGCTCCGTTGTTCCCGGCATGGTTCCTATGACCTTTGGTTATCGTCAAGAACCTGCTGGCATGGAGAGGATCTACGCGGTTGCTAAGGAGCGTGGGAAGGGCACGCTTTCATATCGAGAGCTCACCAAATTTCCACATCCGTTCGCTTAACTTAAGGGCGGAAGGCAGCAATGCTTTCCGCTCCGTTTTTTTTCTGATAAGATAAGCGTATGCAATCAGATCTAGCAAAAATTAAATTTTACTTTCCAGGCACGCCATATCGGACAAAAGACAAACGAAGGTTCGTTGCTTTGATTATGGGAGCAATGCGTAAGAACGGCACTATCAAATACGCAGGATATCTCAAGGAAAAAGATTTGCATGAAGACCTCCTGCGGCACATAGGCGATAATGACATCGCATTATATAAACCGCCCTCGGCAGGAAAGAAACAAGCTATCCAAAGGAGTATCTATACCGAAATAAAAACTGCCATAGGGTTCTGCCGCACCCCGATCCGCCGATTTTTGTGTTCGTATATCCGTGGTTTCCCACAATAGATGATCGTGTTTTATTCAAGGGAGTCACGGCTCTTGCGACATATTATACTATGCATCTTTTTATCGATTTAAATTCCTATACTCAGGCGTCTCTTAGAGAAACCATTACTCACGAATGGAACCATCTCGTATTTTATCGATGCCATCCCGAACGTCGGTACACGCTTCGAGCTCATATGGCGATGGAAGGCCTTGCGGAGGTTTTTAGAGAAGAGATTGCGGGCGGAAAGCCAGCTCCTTGGTCGCTTGCCTTGACCAGGGAAGAAGCGCGAAAGCAATTTGTAGCCCTTAAGGGGAGGCTTGATATGAAAGGGATGAAAATATATAGGCAAGTATTTTTCGGAAATAAAAAATATAAACGATGGACTGGATACTCCGTTGCCTATCGATTGATTAAAGAGTTCAGAGGAAAAAACTCGAAAGTTTCCTGGAAAACGGTGATGGAAATGGAACCGAAAGACATTTTGGAAACGATTGCAAAAAAGAGGGCGTAACGGCTGGTGCCGTTACGCCTTTCGCGAGAAGCGGGGCGGCAGCGGTTATTTAGCGCTGCCACATCTGCCGTTGCCGCCACCACCACAGCTACACTGCTCTTGGCGGCAAACCGAGCCAGAAACCTTTGGCTTGGTGATAATCCTCCAAGAGAACTTCTTAGGAGTTCCCGAGAAATTTTTCATGTTTTCACCTCCCTTCTTTTGATCTAAAGGCAAAAAGACCTGATTGCGGGCTTTTTCCCTCTGCGGGGTATTCTGCCATATTTTTTTCGCTACCACAACCGAAGATGAGCTGAGTCTCCATCCGGGTTTCATTAAAAAATCCTTAAAAAACTTTTGACTGAAATTTCTCGAGAAAAGGGTGGTATAATCAATGGAATGAAAGAGACAAAGAACGATGCGCGGCGCGGCCAGGCGATGCTTCTTGCGACGCTCGCCTTGGGCGGGGCGATTTTGGGCGCGACGACGATCGCGGGGCTTTTGATGCTCTACCAGATCCGCGCGACGACGGATTCGGAACATTCGGCGCAGGCGATCTTCGCGGCGGACGCCGGCGTGGAATGGGCGGAGTTCGATTTCTACTGCGACGCAACAAGCACGGCGAGCCCCGTCTCGCGGTGCGATGGGGCGCAGCGGGAGCAGGCCTTGCCGGGAAATCCGCCGGGGACGCTCGGAAACAGCGCCGCGATCGATGTAAGCTGCTACGATGCGAGCGGTATCACGACGACCACCTGCAGTTCGGCGACAACGCTCGCAGTTTCGGCCATCGCGAGGGGGAGCTCGCTCAATTCAAAACGGGCCTTCTATCTCACCTTCACTACCTCCACCCTGCCATGAACAAGGCGGATGCCCGCGAGCGGATAGAACATCTTAAAAAGGTCATCAACCATCATCGCTATCTCTACGCCGTGCTCGACCGGCAGGAGATCTCCGATGCCGCGCTCGACTCGCTGAAGAAAGAGCTGTTTGACCTGGAACAACAATTCTCGGATCTCGTCACGCCCGATTCACCGACGCAGCGCGTGGCGGGGAAACCGCTCAAGGAGTTCGTGAAGGTGCGGCACGCGGAACGGATGACGTCGTTCAACGATGCATTTTCGGAACAGGATATGCGCGATTGGTTCACGCGATTA
Organism: uncultured bacterium; assembly: GCA_963768625.1. Classification (GTDB taxonomy): domain Bacteria; phylum Patescibacteriota; class Minisyncoccia; order UBA6257; family 2-01-FULL-56-20; genus CAVYIK01. The sequence goes on along the minus strand of CAVYIK010000003.1, from coordinate 313,390 downwards.
GAGAATTATTTGGGCCGGGCGGTGGCAGCGCCCGCGGCCGCGAAGGGCGCCGCCACACACGTGCACGCGCCGCTGCCTTATTACTGCGAGCTGAAAATTGATGGCCTTGCGATAGAACTTGAGTACGAGAACGGCGTATTCTTCCGCGGTTCCACGCGCGGCGACGGGCTTGTGGGTGAGGACGTGACGCAGAACCTGCGCACGGTGGAAGCGATCCCATTGCGGCTCCTTGATATGGACGAAGCGGAAAAGAATCTGCGGGCAGAAGGCTTGGACCCGAAGAAATATAATCTGGGTGTACGACACCTCGTCGTCCGCGGCGAAGTGTTCCTCACGAAAAAGGAATTCGCGAAGATCAATAAGGAACAGGAGCGAAAAGAGCAGAAGCTCTACGCGAATCCGCGGAACGTCGCGGCAGGCTCCGTGCGGCAACTTGATCCCGCGGTGACCGCAAGCCGCCGATTGGATTCGTTCCAATACGACATCGTGACAGACATCGGCCAGACCTATCACGAGGAAGAACACCTTGTTTTGAAGGCGCTTGGGTTCAAGACGAACCCGAACAACCGTCCGGCGCGGGACCTTAAAGAAATTTTTGCGTTCCGCGACGATTGGGCGAAACACCGCGAGAAACTGAACTATGAAATTGACGGGACGGTCGTCATCGTGAATGACAACGCCACGTTTGAACGGGCGGGGATTATCGGAAAGGCGCCGCGCGCCGCGATGGCGTATAAATTCTCGCCGCGCGAGGCGACGACGGTCGTAGAGGATATAAAGGTACAGGTCGGCCGGACGGGAGCTTTGACGCCGGTTGCCGTCATGCGGCCGGTGAATGTGGGCGGCGTCACGATCACGCACGCGACGCTCCACAACGCCGACGAGATCGAGCGGCTCGGGCTGAAGATCGGGGACACGGTTATCGTCCAGCGCGCGGGCGACGTAATCCCGCAGGTAACGAAGGTTATGAAAGACCTCCGGACGGGCCGAGAGCGCGCGTTCCATATGCCGGAACGCTGTCCGGTGGACGGTTCGCGCGTCGTGCGCGATGGCGCGATCAGCAGATGTTCGTCCAAGGACTGCGGCGCGAAGCACCGCGAATTCCTCTATCATTTCGTTTCGCGCGGCGCGTTCAACATTGAAGGGCTCGGCCCAAAGATATTGGACAAGTTCCTTGACGAAGGATTGATCTCCGACGCCGCGGACATTTTCACGCTGCAGCAGGGCGACATTGCGGCACTCCCGCGTTTCGGCGAAAAATCGGCGGAAAATATCGTAAACGAGGTGGCGCTCAAAGAAAAATTGCCGCTCGCGCGGTTTCTCTACGCATTGGGCGTCCTCCACGTGGGCGAGGAGACGGCGATCCTCCTTGCAAAGAATTTTGACTTCCCGCACGAGCGCGGCGAGGTCGCGATAAAGGATATTTTGAAAATGTTTGAGAAGCTGTCGCTGGACGATCTCCAGAAAGTGCCCGATATCGGGCCGAAGGTGGCACGGAGCATCTACGACTGGTTCCGCGAAGCGCGCAGCGTGCGATTCCTTGAACGGCTTCAAAAGGCGGGCGTGAAGGTAGAGGCTGCGCCAAAGAGCGCGACAAAGGGCAAGCTCGCCGGGAAGACGTTTGTTTTTACGGGGAGCCTGGAGTCCATGAGCCGCGAAGCCGCGAAAGAGAAGATCCGCATGCTTGGTGGCGAGGCGTCGGAGTCCGTGAGTAAAGAGACGAGCTATGTCGTCGCGGGCGCGGAGCCCGGCTCAAAGTATGAAAAGGCGAAGAAGCTTGGCGTCACGATACTGGACGAGAAGGAATTCTTGGGGATGATTTGAAAAATATCCCTCCATCGCATACACTTCCTATGAGCATGCGGGCGTAGCTCAGCCTGGTCTAGAGCGTCCCCCTGTCACGGGGAAGGTCATGGGTTCAAATCCCACCGCCCGCGCAAGCGAAATTAACCTTTGTCAGATCGGCTTTTAAGTAGTATTTTAAAGGAATAAAGATATAACATGGACAATCCTTCCCACAGAGAAATTGAGGTTCGTTTTTTGGAAATAGACCAGGAGATGCTCAAAAAACGATTGGCGAGGTTGGGGGCAAAAGACTTCGGCGAAGATTTTCTTGAAGAGATTATTTTTTACGACAAAGATTTAAAATGGCGTGATTCGGAGGGTAAATTTGTTCGCCTCAGGAAGAACGCTAGAGGGGCCTTCCTGAGCTATAAGCATCACCAATCAGAAATAGCTGATGGTGTCGAGGAGATTGAATTTGAGGTGGGCGATCTGCGAAAGGCAGAAATATTCCTGGAGCGAATTGGTTTGGTGGCGTATCGTCATCAGCAAAAAAAGCGTCACTCTTTCAAATTAGGGGACGTCACCTTTGACATAGATACGTGGCCCAAAATACCGACATATGTTGAGCTCGAGGGACCTTCAGAAAATGACCTGAAGCGGGTCGCGGAGCAAGTTGGTTTTGACTGGGGCAAGGTAGTCCTCGAAAATGCTCGCACCGTCATTGAAAATCACTATCATATTCCGGTTGGAAAGATGAAGTGGTTTACTTTTAAGAGATTTGAATAGTAGAATAATTTTCCAATGCTGAAACGAAGCAAAGAATCCGGGGATTATTTGAGTCAAATCCGTAATAATGTTGAAGAAAAGATCGGAGTTGTTGAAGACGCTTTGGAATCTAATTCGTTGCCAAGGGTTGGAGGGGGAAAAATTAGGGTTATCGAATTGGGCACGGGAGGTGGAGAATCTTTGCGCGAATTAAAAAAGAAAGCCGATGGTATTGATGGCGCAGAAATAATCGCGGTGGATATCATGCCTAATTTACTGGCGTCCGTTAAAAAAGAATTGGAAGTCAGCGCTGTAGCCGCAGACGCTACTCGTCTTCCATTTGCAAACGAATCGATCAGTGCTATCAACGCCTCCGCCATCGTCCACGAAATCAGCTCCTACGGATGCAAGAACAGCGACGGCGACATCGTCCATGGCACGAAAGCGATCAAGGAAGCATTTTCAGAATTTAACCGAGTTTTGGCACCAGAGGGAATTGTTGCGTATAGGGATGTGCTTGCACCACGAGAAAATTTACAAGAAGTGAAAAGCGTGCGATATCAGCAAAGATCGTGGGACTCTTTTGCTAAGTGGTTTTTAAAGGATTTTCTTGCTTCGCAGCCGAAAATCTATCATGACGCCGAGGTGAGCATAGAAAAAGCGACCGGATATTTTATCTTACACGCTCCAGTTGGTTTACAGAAGGAGTTCCAAAGACACTATTTAATGCTGAGAGATTATTTGAGGACGGTGAAGCCCTCCGTATTCGGCATAACCACGATGCGGTCAGAATGGCTCAACGAAACCGAGGGGATAAAATCAGTGGTATTCTCTGTCGATGATCGGTTAATGCCCGCCGTCGATCTGGCTCCGTTCGAAGTTCATGAATCCACTGGCGGGAAAATATATAAGGGCAACTCAGATCAATTCGACAAACTATACGACGGAGCGATGGAATTTTCCTTCGAACGGATGGACGCCGGGCATGAAGATGCCACCGATTTCAAAAATGCGATTGAAACTTGGCGAGAACGGGAGGGGCTAGAGCACTACGTGTATGGCAATATCGCGGATATGCTGGAACTGTCTATAGACGCAAGCAGTGCCAATAATGATCCGCATGTATTGTCGCCTAAGGATATCGGAGACATAAGCATAGCCCCAAGGTATTACTACGACCGTTATCTGGGGCAAGTGATCGATAAACCAGAGAAAGATGGCAAACAAATGATATCTTTCAAAAAACTCTCCAAAGACTCCGCGTCGGCTTTTTTCCGGTCATTGATGGGTTCTGGTTCGGAAATCATGAGCGCCGCGAGGGCTGAAAAATTATATTCAAAGTTATCCAGATAAGACGTTTCGTTTCCTGCGTTACGGTTGGTGCCGAGCCTTGACCATATGTTTATCTTATGATAAGAACAGAGCAGCATCAGTCAACACCTACACACTTTATTTCATGGGATGAATGGATAAGAGGAGGACGAATGTCAAGGCTGTATTTCACTCGTATCGGTGCGGAAAGAATCATGCGCCGCAAACAAGAACTGTTCGATAAACTCAAAAACATTCAAAGCCAGAAAGGGGAAGCTGCGGAGGTCGGGGGCAATCAGTGGCACGACAACTTTTCCTTTGAACAGCTCATGCGAGATGAACAGATGGTTAATGCTCAAATCACCGAGCTTAATCAAAAGATATCCGACATGGCCGTGATCGATGAAGTATCTGTCGATACGAGCAAGTTGCGGATAGGACATCTTGCAGTGCTTGACGTGGGAGGCGAAACGAAGACCTATTTAATTGGAGGGTTTGAAGATTCCGATCCGAATTCGGTTCCTCCCGTCATCAGCTACCTAGCACCCCTGGTCAGATCTTTTATTGGAAAAGAACAGGGGCACACCGTACTTCTGAGAATTGCGAAGACAGATACGCAGGTGACCCTGGAAAAAATCCAGTTGCCGCAGAAAGGAGGCGAATAGTGATTATAGCCGTGGAGGGAGCCGATTGTACCGGAAAAGGTGAGGTTTGTTATAGACTGGCGAAATTTCTCAACGCCATTCTTTACAAAACGCCTCCGGAGCAAATGCGCGTTGAGCAGGATCGGATTAACGCTACGGCATCTGATGCCGATCACTACGACTATTTCATCCGCGTGGTACGAGCCGCATCTGAAGAAATTGCAACGTTGGCCCGAAAACGGAATATAGTGGTTGACCGCTATTGGATGACAACGATAGTTTATCACCGGGCGATGGGTCTTCCAGCCAAACTGGAAGATATTGGGAAGATAGTGATGCCAGACGTGACCGTATACCTCACGGTATCACCAGAAGCTCAAGACCAGCGCATGAAAAATCGCGGCATGTCGCCAGGTGATCAACGCATGCTTGGAAGGCAGCACCTCATTCGGCAGAGATACGAGGAGGTCATTGCGAACCACGGCAACGTCGTTCGTGTTGATACTAGCAATATCACTCCGGAAGAGGCCGTAAATTCAGTCGTGAGCAGTCTGCACTTACGAGGCGCCAGTTGATTGGAGAATCAGGCGCCCCTTTTTATTTCAAATCCGTTTTGGGCTTTTCCACATGGGCGCAGAGTGCGATAGTGTACAATGAGTATATGGTCCAAGACCAATTACTTGAGTACATTTCATCGCAGATGAAGGCCGGTATCCCGCGCGAGGCGATCAAGACGACGCTCGTCACCGCTGGATGGGTGGCGGCGGACGTGGAAGATTCTTTGAAGAAAGTGGAAGGCGCCTTGAAGCCGGCGGCACCGGCGGGTATGGCTCCGGCGAGTGCGATGCCTGCGGCGGGAGGCGCAATGCCCTCAACGCGGCCGGCGGCGACCCCCGGAAGCTTTTCTCCCTCAACGATGGGAACGGGAATGGGCGGGGGGCCGAAGGCAATTAAAGTAAGCGATCTTGTATCATCGGTTGGAGCGGGCGCTCCGGGTGGTGCGGCGAAAATAGGGAGTTTGGCAGCCGCAGGCTCTGCGATGGGGAGCATGGCGAGCGCCGCGAAGCCGTTAAATTTAAAAACAGAGAAAAAACCGGGCGGCCACGTGATGACAATCGTCTTCGTAGTCATCATCGTTCTACTCGCCGGCCTCTCCGGATATCTCTATTTCCAAAATAGCAATTTGAGCGCGCAGGTGGCATCGTTGGGCGGCCAGAGCGCCGGCGTCACCGCGCAGATCGCCTCGTTGAGCGGCCAGGTGCAGGCGCTTGACGCTTCAAACACCGCCCTCGCGGCGAGCGTCGCTTCTCTCACTGCGCAAAACCTTGATCTTGCGACCAACCTTTCGTTCGCGGCCCTGCCGGAGCTTGTCTCGGGAGCGACGACAACGACGGTATCCATAAGCGGTCACCTGACGGGAGGAAAATCCTCCTTCGCGCTCACGACCACCTACGGAGTCGTTATCTATGTTTCAAATGCGAAAGATGCGAAAGTGATTGCGGCATTGAACCCGTTGCTCACGAGCACGAGCCCGGTCACGCTTGCGGGTACCCACACCGCCGGTTCGCAATATCTTAGCGTGACGGCGGTGAACGGTGCTCCGCTTCAGTAGATCCGCCTTCTTCCTCCCCGATCAGCCCAAGCTGTTTAAGCGCCTCTTCATATATGGTGAGCGCCCGCTCGGCGAGGTCGCGCTTCATCACAAAATTGGACTCGTGGGCAATTCGATTCCGCAGCTTATGGGCCTCCCAGACGTTTTCAATGTTGGGCAACTGGGACGGTTTTATTTTTTTCAGGCGCTCGCCGAGCTCCTTCCCTTGCACGCCCGCGCCCATGAGCGCTTCGTCAAGCAACTTGTCCGCTTCAATGACCGCAACCTTCAGGGCATTATCGTCGCCGGAGAAAAAGTGCCGCTGGATGCTTCTCCAGGATGCCTTCGCGCGTTTCTTGGAAAGGTCGCTGTGGAACACGACGTCCCGGAAGCGGTCAACGCGGAGCCCTAGCCAGCCGGTTTGTATGATGACGTAGATGGAAGCCACGACGAAGGTCACCGTAAGAAGAACGCTTATGACCTCAAAGAGCGGAAGGTAGCTGTAAAAGAACGTGGACGCCGAGTGCCCCGCAGCCGCCGCGTCCGGCCCGTAGGCGGTCTGCAGTTTCTGGATCTCGGCGGCGGCGCTCGTCGCGCTAATGGTTGAGGTGGGGGGCAGCAAGGCCATGTTAGTGGGTTTGATGCGCTATTTTTTCATAAAATTGCCCAACGCCCAGGATGTCCGCTTCGTGCCATCTCTTGCCGATGAGCTGGAAGCCGATCGGCAATTCTTTCGGCGCGACCGCGGATGCTGGTTTTGTCGGGAGGGAAATGCCGGGGAGCCCGGCAAGGTTCGCGGGGATCGTGAAAATGTCCGAGAGGTACATGGCGAGGGGATCGTTCGCCTTCTCGCCGATCTTGAAGGCGGTCGTCGGCGTGACGGGCGTAAGGATCACATCCACTTCTTTGAACGCCTCGTCAAAGTCCTGCTTGATGAGCGTGCGCACCCTCTGCGCCTTTTCATAATAAGCGTCGTAGTAACCGGAGGAAAGGACGAAGGTACCGAGGATGATCGCGGCGTTTGGTCTCCGGCGCCGAAGCCCGTGCCTTTTTGCCGGAAATACAGTTCGGCAAGCTCGGTTTTTTCCCGGGGCTGTTGCGCCGGGGCGGGCGATGCCTTGGGGATGCGCGAATAACGGATGCCATCCAGACGCGCGAGGTTGGAGCTTACCTCCGCTGGCATCACGATGTAATAGGTGGAAAGGGCGTACTTCGTGTGCGGCAGCGATATTTTTTTGAACTGTCAATCCCGATCGTTTTCAATTTTTCGACGGCGTCCTCAACGGCCGCGATCACTCCGGGGTCCGCGCCGCCCACGAAATATTCTTCCGGCAGGCCGATGCGGAGCCCTTTTATTTTTTCGAGCGAAGGGTTGGTTAAATCTTTATAAACAAAATCTTGACTCGTCGCGTCAAGCGGGTCCCGCCCTGCGATGGCTTTGAAAAGGATTGCCGCATCCTCCACGGTATTCGCGAACGGTCCGATCTGGTCCAAGCTGGACGCCATCGCGATGAGCCCGGAGCGCGAAACGGCGCCGTACGTGGGCTTCAAGCCGACCACGCCGCAGAAGGCCGCCGGCTGGCGGATGGAGCCGCCGGTGTCGGAGCCGAGCGCCGCCGACGCGCAAGATGCGCCGCCACCGCCGCCGCCGAGCCGCCCGACGAGCCGCCCGGCACGCGCGTGAGGTCGTGCGGATTGTGCGTGAGCTGGAACGCCGAATTCTCCGTAGAGGAACCCATTGCGAATTCGTCCATATTCGTTTTCCCGAGGAACACCGCCTTCTCCTGCTTCAATTTTTGGATGACGCCCGCGTCGTAGGCCGCGGTATAGTGTTCCAAGGATCTTTGATGCGGCGGTCGCCGGCTGGTCCTTTATCAAAATGATGTCTTTTATCGCAAGCGGGACGCCGGCGAGATCGGGCCGATCTCCTCGTCCTTCGCGACTGCAAGGTCCACCGCTTCCGCCTGCCGCAGCGCCGATTCTTCCGCCAGGCTCAAATAGGCGCCGATCTTTTTATCGTCTTCTTTGATGCGCTTGAAAGACGCCTGCGTCACTTCAAGCGCGGAGAATTTTTTGTCGAGCAGCCCTTCGTGGAATTTTTTAATAGTGAGATCGCGGAGCAGGTTCCATGGTGATCGTGATCGTTCTTCGCTATTCAAAAACCGGCGGCACTTTCAAGATAGCCGTCTTTCTTTTCGGGGAACGCCTCCATGCCCGCGCCGCGGTTCGTGTTTTCGCGCTCGCCGTCCTCGCGGAAAACATTCGTGAGATCGGTTCCGCCCGTCATCGGAGGGACGTTCGCGGTATCAAGCTCCTGGAGTTCCTTGAAATAGTCCAAAATATTGCCGAGGTCCTTCGAGAGTTTTTCTTCTTCCTTCGGGTCAAGTTCAATGCGCGCGAGCTTCGCCAGGTGCTCCAGTTCCTGTTTGCTCAATTGCTGATGCCATTGCATGGATTCTAGCGTCTTTTGGCGATTATTTCAATGTTTTTGAGCGCGCGCTTTGAACTGCTTTGCCGCGGTCGGCATAATTCTCGAACCGGTCAAAGCTCGTGGCGCCCGGAGAGAAAGAGGACGACCGGCGGCCGCGATGAGTGCTGCACGAGCGCGCCGCGCGGTAGCCGCGCCGCACGGCCGCCCGCAGATCAGGGACGATTGGATGCGACGGCACCGGCGACCGGGATTTGAGCGAGCGCTTATGGCGCGCGCTATCTTTTTCCTGTTCTCTCCGAAGAGCACTACGCGGACCGAGTGCGCGCGATGCGTTTGAGCGCTTTCGCGAGCGGCGCGTAATCAAGGTTCTTGTCTTTGCCGCCGGCGATGAGTGTCTTCGGATGGCCGGGGAAGGCGTTCACGGCGCGGCGGCGGAGGTCTGCGGATTCGTGGAAGCAGAATCGTTATAGAATTGCGACGCCGCCGATCTTCCGCACGAATTCCAAGCCGGTGTTCGTTTCCGGGAACATCGTCGACGGTTTTTATGATGGTGCGCGTGCGGGGACGCCGAGCGCCCGCGCGACGGTCGCCGCCATCACGGCATTTTTGAAATTGTGGTAGCCGGGTATTGCGAGGTCTTCCGGGCCGAAAAGCGCGAACTGCCGCTCGTCCACGCACGATCTTTTCTTTCCGTGGCCGTGGCGGGCCGCCCATCGCGCTCATGCGGTCGTTCTTGAAAGAAGAAAACTTTGTCGCGCGGTGTTTGGAACCGCGCGATGTTCGCTTTTGCCTCGTAATATTCTTTCAGGTTTTTGTGCGCGTCCTGGTGGTCGGGGAAAACATCGAGCACGACGGCGACCGGCGGGGAAGCATTTGAGGTCCTGCAGCTGGAAGCTGGAGAGTTCAAGAACGACGATAGATTTTTTTGTGAGCTTTGGAAGGATGTCAAGCGCGGGCGTGCCCACGTTCCCCGCAAGATACGCGTCGCGGCGGCGGCCTTGAGCATTTTATAGAGCAGGGTTGCCGTCGTTCCCTTTCCCTTTGTGCCCGTGATGCCGATGATCTTTCGCGGGGCAGTGGGCAAAGAAAAGCTCGATGAGGCTTGAGAATTGCGCGCCGCGCCGCCGCGCGCTTGCGAGTGCGGGCAGGGTGTAGGGGATCCCGGGCGAGCGGAAGACAAGGTCAAAATCCTCGAGACGTGAGAGGTAATTTCGCGTGCCGAGTATGGCGTGCGTCGCCGGGCGGCACCTTGCATATTCTTTTCTTTATCCAGGATCCAGATCTCCGCGCCGCGGAACGCTGGCGCCTTTTTAATGAAACGCGAGGACGGATCGTCCCTCGCGGCCGAACCCCAAGATCGCGACTTTCTTCATTATTTTTATAATCCCATCATTCGGCGTTTTTGACAATTCATTAAAAATTCATTTAGAATGGATTGACGTTATTCGCGCGGGAGGGTTGGGAATGGTTTTCCGGGGAGCCCCATAAGCTCCCGAAGCCGGTCCGATTCCGGCCCCCGCAACAAGCTTCGATTTTCCTCCCTCAAGGGACGGCGTCGCTCGCTCCGGCGGGCGAGCGCGCCTCGCTCTCGCCACGGCAGGCGACCTGAAGGTCGCCTCAAGCCGCCGTGGCTCCGAGATGCCCTTGAGTGAGGAAAATCTCCGCTTTGGGTGGGATAGTAGCTCAACGGCAAATGGCTTGACAGAATCATATCGATTATGTTATACTTATTTCCGTAGGCAGCAGCTCTTTCAAAACGTGGATTTAGAGGATTTTATGGTTTGGTTGCGGCCCTTGGCGCATACAAAAATATTCGTCGCGGGCCGCAACTAACCCCGGAGGAACATCATCCAAAGCAGCACGATGTTCAGGGACTTGGACGGCAGAAAAGGAGGACTTGCGTATGAAAACCGCAACCCTCGAACAAGGTGGTAAGCTCATCAAGATGGTCGTCGATAAGGGCACGCCAACGGAGCAGCTCCAGTGGGCCTTCGACTCGGGCGCGTTGTCCGATCTTCTGGACGCCAATCCGGAGGGCTTCGACCGCGAAGCGTTTCGGAAGTTCCTCGGCCTCAAGCCGCTGAACCCGCCGCTTCTCATTCCCGTCGGCATGACAACGGTTCCTCGCAACGACGGTTCGTTCGTCGCCCGCAGCCATTTTGTCGTGAACACCAAGAAGGACGCGCCCGTGAAGATCTCGTGCGTGTGGGATAACTTCCGCGACTGGTTCCTCCCTAAAGAGGAGCAACAGTTCGGAGGATCGACCCTCAAGTACGGGAAACTCTCCCGCTCGTCCGTCGACGGTCCGATCATCGCCGAGCTTGGCGGTGAAGAGAAGGCCGAGACTACCCTCACTGAACTTTTCTCGCTGATGCAGGCGCAGAAGAACGGGGAGAACGGTCCATTACTCACCAATGGCTACGCGAACATATTTTATATTCGTGATGCCAAGGGGGTGCTCCGCACGGTCGGCGCGGACTGGGGCGGCGTCGGCTGGGACGTGGGCGCGGGCTCCGTGACGAACCCGTACGCGTGGGACGACGCCCTCCGGGTCTTCTCCCGCAATTCTTGATCCTGTGGTCCTCGGACCCTCTGGATCGGGACCTTTAGATCCTTAAACCCTTTGACCCTCGACATCGTCGGGGGTCTTTTTTGTTATACTGTTCCATGAAAGCTCGCATACGGAACGGTTACGGCTTTTCCGTCGCGCTTTCGTATGGCTCTTTTGCCAGAATTGCGCCGGGTACGCCTTGCGCAAGTGTGCGACGAGCCTACTCAAAAAATACAAGAATTGGTGCGTGGAATTGGAGGGCTTCGAGGCCCCAAATACGATACAGCCCCGAGAGCATTCGAGGGGCAGTGGCGCGGATGATCTCATGCACGAGAACGGACTGGTGCTCCGCACGGTCAACGCGAACTGGAACGACGACGGCTGGAACGTGAACGCGAACTCCGTCACGAACCCGAACACGTGGAACGACGACAACCAGGTCTTCTCCCGAAACTCTTGCATCCTCCCGCTCATCCGACGGGAGTTTTGCCCTCAAGGCCCTTGATCCAGCCGCCGAGCATCTTGCCGATTTCGTTCAGTTGCTCCGAGAGTGCGAGATATTTTTTGCTATCGAGCCCCTTGATATCCCAGAGGATATGTAGAAAGAACTTCGCGAGATCGAGCTTGGCATTCGCCCGTTGCAGATAGGGGATTTTCTGCTGCTTGCCGAGATAGCTTGCAACAAAGATCAATTCAATCGTCTCGATGAGTACGGCGTCGATTTTCGCCCCGAGCGTATAGCGTATGTCGCGGGAGGTGTGCGGTAGGAACTCGTGCCAGACCTTGTACGCCGAGATCAGATGCTGGACGATCGGCAGGGTCGAGGTGTCGGGGGGGGGGTTACGTGTGGATTTTTATCCATGAAGATACAATTTGCCGGAAATCTCGAAAAAATCGCGGGGATGCAGAGCTTGCTTGAGGCATGGGAAGAGTTCATCGCGGCGAAGCGGAAGAAAAGGGACACGCAGGAGTTTCAGTTTCATCTGGTAGATAACCTCTTCGCGCTCCACGCCGATCTCATCAATCATACCTATCGCCATGGCGGCTATCAAGCGTTCAATGTCGCCGACCCGAAGCCGCGGAACATCCACAAAGCAAGCGTGCGCGATCGGCTCGTCCATCATGCGATCCATCGCGTACTTTATCCGTTCTTTGATAGGATGTTTATCGCTGACTCGTTCTCGTGCCGCGTGGGCAAGGGAACGCATGCCGCGATGAACCGCTTCCGCACATTCGCCCATATCGTCAGTAAAAACAACACGCGCACCTCTTGGGTACTCCAGTGCGACATAAGAAAATTCTTTGCGAATGTCGATCACCGCAAACTTATCGAAATCCTAAAGACCTATATCCCGAATCGCGACATCGTGTGGCTTTTGGAAGAAGTGGTCGCAAGTTTTTCCTCTACCGCTCCCGGCGTTGGCTTGCCGCTTGGGAATCTCACTTCGCAACTTTTCGTGAATATTTACATGAACGAATTCGATCAATTCATGAAACATGTCATCAGGGCTAAATATTATATCCGCTATGCAGACGATTTTGTCATCATGTCATCCGACCGCGGGCGGCTGGAGGCAATTCTCCCTGAAATTCATTTATTTTTACGCGATCACCTGAAGCTCGAGCTTCATCCCGAGAAGGTATATATAAAAACATTGGCGGCCGGGGTCGACTTTCTGGGATGGGTTCATTTCCCAGACCATCGCGTACTTCGTGCCGCGACCCGTCGCCGAGCTATAAGCCGCATCACGGCCGACCCAAAGCCAGAACGGATAGCCTCGTACCTCGGGCTTTTGAAGCACGGCAATGCAAATAAGATCAAAAAGGAAATTCTTGACGGTGTCGATGAAAGAATAATATAGTTATTTTGCGGTTTGCCGGCGTAGCTCAGTGGTTAGAGCAGGGCTTTCATAAGGCCAAGGTCGCAGGTTCGAATCCTGCCGCCGGCACGGATTGTATACAATAAAGAACATGGCTACCGAAATCGTCATTGCGCCGCCCGAAGAAAAGCGACTCCTTGCGGAGATTGAAAAGAGGAATGACCCGGAAGGGGCGCGCATGCTACGGTTCCTCCGCATGCCGGACCTCTCGCGCACGAAGGGGAGCCCGATCGAGGAGATAGTGAAGCGGATCGTTGCGTTGCCGGATTTCAAAACGTTCGACGTGGTGCGGGTACCGGAGATCGTGCCTGCGCGGGAAAGCTTTGATCTTTTCAATTTTCCGCCCGACCATCCTGCGCGCAGCCGTTCCGACACGTACTATGTGAACGATAAATATATTTTGCGGACGCACACGACGATCATGTGGTACTACTATCTCCTCCGCGACGAGATAAAAAAGAAGATCGCGGCGGGCGAGCCGGTCGGCGTCCTCTCATATGGCAAAGTGTATCGGAAGGACGAGATCGATCGGAACCATATGAATGTGTTCCATCAAATGGACGGTCTGTACCTGTGCCGCCGCGAGGAGAAGATGATCGGGCTTCCGGAATTGCAGGATATCCTAGTGAAGATCGCCCAAGCGATCTATGGCAAGGGAATCAAATATCGTTTTAATAAAGACACGTTCCCGTATACGGACCCGAGCTTGGAGATGGAGATAGAAGTGGGCGGGCGCTGGGTAGAGGTCTTGGGGAGCGGCGTCGTGCAGCCGAAAGTATTGGACAATTTGGGCATAGATTCCCGCGTCTATAACGGCTGGGCGTTCGGGTTCGGCCTGGAGCGGCTCGCGATCTTGAGCATGCAACTGCCCGACATTCGGCTTTTGCGGTCCGCCGACCCGCGCGTCGTGCGCCAGCTGCGCCTCGGGAACGCCTACAAAGAGGTGAGTAAATACCCGCCCGTCACGCGCGACATTTCGTTCGTGGTGGGCGCCGATTTTGCTCCCAATAATTATTTTGATGTGATCCGCGACATCGGCGGTGACCTCGTGGAGGAAGTTGCCCTTCTCGATAAATATGAAAACGTAGAAAAGTTCGGTGCGGGGAAAACAAGCTACGCGTTCCGCGTGGTCTACCGCAGTACGGACCGGACGCTCACGAACGCCGAGGTGGACGTGATGCACCACGCGCTCGAAAAAAAGACCGCCGAGGAGTTCAAGGCGACGGTTCGGTAGCTAATCGCAGAAAAAGAAAAAGAGCTGCCGAAAGTTCCGGACAGCTCTTCTGATGAGCCGATGTTAAAGACTGAATCATCGGTAGAGGCCGCAGGGGAAAAAGTAGAGTCCTCCGAGGTATAGCGCCGCGAGTAGGCACAATATCAGTCCCACCCTGAATGGCCAAGGGGATCGTACGGTAATATCGGCGGGTTTCTGTGGAGCCGGACGGCGCTGGTTGTACACATTTGCCACCGACAGGACGAGGATTGCACGATGGTCACGAATACTCCGCACGAGTACCACGAAGAGCAGTAAAAGGCCCATGGCCAGCGCTATGAAGCCAGGCCATCCAGGTAATCCGCAAAACTGTAGCATGACTTTCTCCTTCCGCCTTTCGGCTTCTGCCCGCAATATAGCAGCAGGGCGCCGTAGTGTCAATTTCAAAAAGGCGGCAGTTCCGCTAGAATTGAAGCATGAAGACCGCGGTTCCCAGGGAAGTAGCGGATATTGCGAAGACCCTCGCCGAGGCCGGGTACGAGGCATACCTCGTGGGCGGCTGCGTGCGGGACATGTCCATGGGCCGCGAGCCGAAGGATTGGGACGTGGCGACGAACGCAAAACCTGCGGAGATCCAGAAACTTTTTCCGGAGAGCGTCTATGAAAATACGTTCGGTACGGTAGGTGTGAAGACCGAGTCGGAGGACCCGAAGCTCAGCGTGATCGAAGTAACAACCTACCGCATTGAGGGGAAATACAGCGACAAGCGGCATCCGGACGCGGTGAAGTTCGCGGAGCGCATTGAGGACGACCTCTCGCGCCGCGATTTTACGGTGAACGCGCTTGCGATGAATCTGAAGGGCGAGATCATTGACCCTTTCGGCGGGAAGGACGACCTCAAGAAGAAGATCATCCGCACGGTGGGGGACCCGAAGGAGCGGTTCCGTGAGGATGCATTGCGCCTCATGCGCGCGGTGCGGTTCGCGGCGGAGCTCGGTTTCGAGATCGAGGCGGGCACGCGCCGCGCGATAGGGGCATTGTCCGGGGAGCTTGAGATGATCGCAAAGGAACGCGTCCGCGACGAACTTGCGAAAATGATAATGGCGCCGGGCGCGGCGAAAGGGATCATCCTGCTTGAAGAGCTGGGGCTCTTGCAATACGTCCTACCGGAACTGCGCGAAGGGGTGGGAGTGGATCAGAATCTGCACCACATCTATACCGTTTTTGAGCACAGCGTGCGCGCGCTTGATTACACCGCGAAAGAGAATTATTCGCTGCCGGTCCGGATGGCGGCGCTTTTGCACGATATCGGCAAGCCGCGCGCGAAGCAGGGCGAAGGGAAAAACTCTACCTTCTACCAGCACGAATACATCGGCGCGAAGATGGCGGCGAAGGTGCTTGACCGCCTGCGGTTCCCGAAAGAATTCGTAGAAGAAGTAGTCCATCTCGTGCGCTATCATATGTTCTATTACAACGTGGGCGACGTGTCCGAGCGCGGCGTGCGGCGGTTCCTCGCGCGCGTGGGGCCGGAAACGGTACCAGACCTTTTGAAAGTGCGCGAAGCCGATCGCATCGGTTCCGGTTCGCCAAAAGCCGTGCCCTACAAGAACCGCCACCTCATGTTCATGATCGAGAAAGTGAAGAACGATCCCGTTTCGCCGAAGATGCTCAAGGTGAACGGCGACGACGTGATGGCGATATTGAAGATCGAGCCGGGCCATCGCGTGGGATGGATCCTGGCTGCACTTCTTGAGGAGATCCTGGACGATCCTAAAAAGAACGTTAAAAAGGATTTGACGGCGCGGGTGAGGGAGCTCGGAAAATCGAGCGATGCGGCCCTCAAGAAGCTTGCCGAGAAAGCGCGCGCCACGAAGGAGGAGTTTGAGGCGGACGCCGAAGGAGAGATGAAGAAAAAGTATTTCGTGGAGTGACCGGCGCGCCGCCTGCATGCTGGCGGTAGACAGGAGGGCCGTTTTACGCTTCAATACTATAGATAAGAGGAAAGGACGGGCCGTCGTATAGTGGTAGTATGCACGCTTCGGGTGCGTGCGGTCTGGGTTCGATTCCCAGCGGCCCGACAAATGGAAGGAAAATCACAGGAATTGAAAAAGCAGCTTCTGGACCTGGCGTACCTGTCTTCGGCGACGGCGCTCTTGCATTGGGATTTGGAAACCAAAATGCCCCCGCGCGCCGCCGCGGCGCGCGGGGCGGAGATCGCGCTCCTCGCAGGACTCATCCACGAAAAGTTCGTATCGCCCGAATTCGAGGCGCTCGTCACGGGATTGATGGCGGAAGCGGAGGCGGGGAAGCTTTCCGAAGAGGACGCGCGCATCGTACGCGAGACCTTTCGCGATTTTTCGCGGGAGAAAAAATTGCCGAAGGCGTTCGTCGAAGAACTCGCACGCGTTACCTCCGAGGCGCACTACGTGTGGGTGGAAGCGCGGAAGAAAGCGGATTTTGCGCATTTTCTCCCGATGCTTTCGCGCATCATAGCACTGAAACGGAAAGAAGCAGACCTCATCGGGTACAAGGATTCGCCTTATGACGCCCTCCTCGACGGGTTCGAAAAGGGCTCCACCATCAAAAAACTGTCACCCATGTTTGACGAGCTGAAACAGTTTCTTGCGCCGTTCATAAAAAAACTCATGCAGGCACCGACGCAACCGAGGCCCGAGCTCCTCAATGGGCGGTTTGACCAGGAAAAACAGGGCGCGTTCGGGCTCGCGGTGGTGAAAAAGATGGGTTACGACCTCGACGCCGGGAGGATCGACGAAAGCGCGCACCCGTTCACGATAGGGCTGCACCCGCTTGATGTCCGCATCACGACGCACTTCCACGACGACAATCTTTCTTCGCTCAGCAGCACCGTGCACGAGGCGGGACACGCGCTTTACGATCAAGGGCTCGACGCGCGCTATTTCGGCACGCCGCTCGGCGAGGCGCTCTCGCTCGGCATCCACGAATCGCAGTCGCGGCTCTGGGAGAACATCATAGGAAAAGGACTGCCGTTCTGGAAATATTGGTATCCGCGCTTGCAAGAAACCTTCCCGAAACCCTTCGCCGCGATCGCGCTTGAGGATTTCTATCGGGCGAAGAATGCCGTGCAGCTGTCCCTCATTCGCATCGAGGCGGATGAGGTGACGTACAACCTTCACATCGTTATCCGCTTCGAAATAGAGAAAGCGCTGATCGAAGGATCCCTTGCGCCGGAACAATTGCCGAACGTATGGAACGAAAAAGTGAAACAGTATCTCGGCATCACGGTCCCGAACGATGCGGTGGGAGTGCTGCAGGACGTTCACTGGTCGCAAGGGATGTTCGGCTATTTCCCGACCTACACGCTCGGCAATTTATATTCCGCACAATTCTATGCGACGGCCAAGCGTGACCTCCCGCGCCTTGAAGACGAGATCGCAAAGGGAGAATATGGCCATTTGCTCGACTGGTTGCGAAAAAATATCCACCGGCACGGGCGGAGATATGACCAGGACGAGCTTGTAAAGCGCGTGACGGGTGAGGCGCTCACGGCGCGTTATTTTATCGATTATTTGAAGGCGAAATACGAGGCGATCTATAAGGCCTAGGGGGTGTTGACAGCTTTCGGCCGGTGAGTATAATGGACAGGGTACGAATGTCCAGAAACACCAATCTTTCAAACACGAGCGGCTGATCCGCACTTTTTGTGTATCAGACGGCCGCCGTGTGCGGCTGATTTTTTTCTTGGAGGTTCGTATGTATTTCGTAATTTCACACTGCCCGCGGGGGCGATCCGGATTGTAGAGCCGGAGTTTGAAATAGCAGAAGCTCTGCGCCACATTTTTTGTCCGGCTTTCCAAGGTCGGGCACGCGCATCGAATTGCATTCACATGCGCGCAATTTCTCGTGGCCGGCAGAGCATAAGTCAGCATTGGGATGGTTGGCATTAAGGGCGAATGGTGGATGCCTAGACTAGAAAAGGCGATGAAGGACGTGGCGTAGCGGCGATACGCCTCGGGGAGGTGCGTAGCAACCTGTGATCCGGGGATTTCCGAATGGGGAAACCTGATTGCGTAAACCGCAATCGTTTCGGCGCAAGCTGATTCGCGTACCCAGCTGAAGTAAAACATTCTAGTAGCGGAGGAAAAAAGAACAAAACAGTTTATTCCCTTAGTATCGGCGAGAGAACAGGGAAGAGCCCAAACTAGGGTTCTGGTCGCAAGAGCGGAATCTTGGGGTAATAAGAGGAAAATACTCTTTAGCAAATAACGTAGGCGCGCGTATGCGTCGTGCTCTCCGTTATTTGTTATTGGTGGAGGAGTAAAAAAATCGTTGGTTAGCCGAAGCCGCCTGGAAAGGCGGGGCCAGAGCGGGTGATAGCCCCGTAGGCGAAAACTCATGATCTCCTTAGTTTTTCAACTTGAGTACTTCGAGGTAAATCAGTCTCGGAGGAATTTGCCTGTACTATCAGGCAAGGCTAAATACTTTTCTAGATCGATAGTGAACAAGTACCGTGAGGGAAAGGTGAAAAGCAGGCCGGTGAGGCCGTTGAAATAGAACCTGAAACCATTTGTCTACAAGGAACTGAACCTCGAACGGTTCCGCAGCAATGCGGAAACGATGAGGAACAATGTGCCTATTGAAGAATGAGCCAACGACTTATTTTGTGTTGCTTGTCTAAACGCGCATAGCGTGCAGGCACAGCGAAAGCGAGTCTTAACAGGGCGTATATGGCAGCACGAGATAGACCCGAAGCCAGATGAGCTTGCCTTGGCCAGGGTGAACCTTCGAGAAATCGAAGGGGAGGCCCGAACTGGTGGGTTGTTCAAAACCCTCGGATGAGCTGAGGTAAGGAGTGAAAAGCTAATCGAATTCGGTAATAGCTGGTTCTCTCCGAAATAGTTTTAGGACTAGCGGTGTCAAGTAAATCCGTGGGGGTAGAGCACTGGATGATCTGTAAAGGCCGAAAGGCCGACAGATCAATCAAACTCCGAATACCATCGTGCAATTGCACTAGTTAGACTGCGGGGGCTAAGCTCCGTGGTCGCGAGGGAAAGAGCCCAGACCGTCATCTAAGGTCCCTAAATCCATGCTAAGTGTTAAAGGTAGTCATCACCCATAGACAGATAGGAGGTTGGCTTAGAGGTAGCCATCCTTTAAAGAGTGTGTAACAACTCACTATTCGATGGGTGGTGGCGCCGAAAATGTACCGGGGCTAAGCATGGTACCGAAGATATGGATTCGTATGCCCTTTGGGGCGTACGAGTGGTAGGAGAGCATTTCGGCCTGCTGTGAAGATCAATCCGCGAGGATGACTGGAGCGGCCGGAAGAGAAAATGTTGGTATGAGTAACCACAATCCCAATGAGAAATTGGAACCCCGAAAATCCAAGGTTTCCGTGGCACTGGCAATCAACCACGGGTTAGGCGGTCCTAAGGCGATGGCGAAAGCCGCAGCTGATGGAAAGCTGGTTAATATTCCAGCCCTGCCGTACGATTATAACCGTCGAGGCGAAGGAAATAAGCGGACGTATGCCTTATTGGTTTGGTATCCTTTGTCGCGAAGTTCAAGCGAGCGCCGAGCGGAAGGTGAGGAATTTACCTGCATCGACGTCCGTGAAGAGCCTTCCGAGAAAAGCGCGGCAATTACGAGCGTGAGGTCTCCGTACCGTAAACCGACACAGGTGGATAGGGCGAGAAGCCCAAGGGGAACGAGTGATTTGCCTCTAAGGAACTCGGCAAAAAAGCGGCCGTAAGTTAGCAATATGGCCTGCTCTCCTTTTATTAGGAGAGCCGCAGCGAAAGTCTCTCTGGCGACTGTTTACCAAAAACACAGCTCCCTGCTAACTCGCAAGAGGATGTATAGGGGGTGACGCCTGACCGATGCGAGAAGGTCAAGGTTGGGGGTGGCGTGCAGCAATGTGCGCGACTCACTGACTCAAGCCCTCGTCAATGTCAGCGATAACTATAATCGTTCTAAGGTAGCGCAATTCCTTTTCGGGTAAGTTCCGAAGCGCACGAAAGGCGTAACGACTGGGGAACTGTCTCAAAGATGAGCTCGGTGAAAATGCGATTCCCGTGAAGACGCGGGATACCTGCAGCGGGACGAAAAGACCCCGGAAGCTTTACTGCAGCTTGGTATTGTCTTTAGAATCTTGATGCGTAGCGTAGTGGTGAGCCTTCGAAGCGTGGATCTCGGTTCGCGTGGAGGCGACAATGAAACAGCCATCTTTAGGATTTTAAAGACTAACCGGTTGGGAAGTGCGCAAGCATAAACCCGACTGAGACAGTGCTTGGTAGGCAGTTTAAATGGGGCGTTTTCCTCCAAAAAAGTAACGGAGGAGTTTATTAAGGTCAGCTTAGCCCGGATGGAAATCGGGCAGGACGTGCAAACGCAAAAGCTGGCTTGACTGCGAGTCCTACAAGACGAGCAGGTGCGAAAGCAGAAGTTAGTGACCCGACGGCTATGTTTATTGTTTCTTACGATTCATTAAACTCTTGATAGAAAGGCCGGAGACACCGGACAAAAGCTACTCCGGGGATAACAGGCTGGTGAAGTCCGAGAGTTCCTATCGACGACTTCGCTCGGCACCTCGATGTCGGCTCGCCACAGCGCGGGGCTGGAGAAGGTCCCAAGCGTTTGGCTGTTCGCCAATTAAAGTGGCACGTGAGCTGGGTTCAGACCGTCAACTAAGAACCCTTAACGACAGATCGAACACGGCGGCCCCTAGCGGTAACGTTAGGGTGCATAAATCGACTCATATCGGTGAAGCCCTAGCGTCCATGACCTGTGGACGTACCACAATGCTCATTAAAAATATCTTAAAAGATGTTTGGTGTGAGCAAGTGATTATAGGATAATACCGAGGGAAGTCGTATATGAAAGTCTTTTCGTCAACACAAAAAGCATATCTTGCAGGATTTCTGGATGGTGATGGGAGCATCTATGTGCGGTTGAAACCCAGCAGCGAGTATCGCTACGGATTTCAAGTCGCGCCCTATGTAGTGCTTTTCCAATCATCCAAAGATCGTGCGAACTTCGAAAGAATCTGTGCCATGATAGGCAGCGGATATTTGAGAGAACGGAAGGATGGCATGTTGGAGTACGTAGTACAAAGACAAAAGGCCATTCACGAGCTCCTCTCGAATATAAAAGAGCACCTCGTATTAAAACGAGAACGCGCCGACCTCATCTTGGAGATATTAAAGAAGAAATCAGAAGTTCGATGTAAGAAAGATTTTGTTGTGTTGGCGGAAATGATTGAGAGATTTCGTATCCTGAATTATTCAAAGAAACGAAAACTCCATATATTGACCCCGTAGAGACTTAGCCGCATAAAAACGGCTGGATGGAATTCGATTCCATAATACGTCGATGCTCCAGCAATGGAGCGTGGTATAGTCCAAACAATTAGTAATAGTTGAGTATTGCGTGAGACAGGTCGGTCTCTATCTGCTGCAGGCGTTTAACACTTGAGGGGAGTTGGCCTTAGTACGAGAGGACTGGGCTGAACATACCTCTGGTCTACCGGCTTTGGTACCAACTGAAATGCCGGGTAGCTATGTATGGAAGGGATAAGCGCTGAAAGCATCTAAGCGCGAAGCCCACCCCAAGATTAGGTGTACGTGGTTTCGTCGAAGACTACGACGTTGATAGGCTCCAGGTGTAAGCTCCGCAAGGAGTTCAGCCGAGGAGTACTAATAATCCGCCAACCATCCCAATGCTGACTTAATCTACAAAAAAGTAAGTGAGCCAGGCAGGCACGCAACACTTTTTCGACAGCCCTTCCGAGTACTGTCGAAAAAGTGTTGCGTGCCTGCCTGGCGAACGACCTTTTGATGTCGGTGCTTAATTTGGGCGTGTCCCACCTCTTCCCATTCCGAACAGAGAAGTGAAAGCGCCTTGATCCCATGATACTTGCGGGTTCGCCCGCGGGGAAAGTAGGATGTGCCGACATCAAAGGGCCGTTTTTTATTTTCCGCGTGCCACAGGAGAATAATGGACACCTCGCGAACGAAGCTTATAATGTTCCTATGGATGTGCGGACAGCGAAGCAGGCGATCTACGGCGCTTTATTCCTCATCATCGTGGTCGGCATCATTGCCGGCGTTTATTTTTCATTTTTCCGCGTGACGGCATCTTGTTTCGACGGTATCCAAAACCAAGGCGAGACCGGTATTGATTGCGGTGGCCCCTGCGCCACGGTGTGCGCTCCCGCGAACCTCCACGACATCGTGGTCGGGAGCGTGCAATCCTTTGCCTCGGGCCCGGGACACACTACATTCCTTGCGGAGGTGGAGAACCATAATACCGGGTTTGCCATACGGAGCTTCGGTTATGAGTTCATACTGTACGACGCTTCGGGGAATGCGATCGCGACGGTTTCTGGCCAGTCCTTCATTTATGCGGGTGAGGTGAAATACATCGTGTTGCCCAACGAGGCCACCTCCGCGCCCGTGGACCACGCATCGCTCGTCATCCAAAATCCCGCTTGGACCCCGGCCGCCACGCTTGGCCTCGTACCCCAATTCGGGAATCCGCTCACGATCACGGGAGGCACGGTTTCCTCGAGTACCGCGACCGTTACGGGCCGCATCACGGACGGCGACGTTTCCTCGTTCACCAATATCCTCATCGTGGCGATCTTTTACGGCGTAGACGGCAACCCGGTCGGCGCTTCGCAGACAGAGCTTGATGCCATTGCGCCCAACCAGACCGAGAGCTTTTCCGTAATGTATCCCGCCGTGCCGAACATGGACCCGTCGCTTACGAAGGCCTACGCCTACGCACTCCGGCCGTAGCCCGCCACTCCATGCTTTCCCTCTTTATTCCGCTCGGGGTCCTCATCGCGTCGAGCCTCACGCTCCTCTCGGCCGTTTCCGCGCATTTCTTTTATTTCCAGATCTTATGGGTGGCGGCGGGGATAGGGCTTGTCGTGCTCTTCCTCTACGTCGATTGGCGCTCCGTTTTCAATTCGCAATGGGTCGTTTGGGCGATCTACCTCTTTGCCCTTGCGCTTCTCCTCTCCGCCTATTTCTTCGGCCCCGTCATCCGGAACACGAGAAGCTGGATCGTCCTCGGCCCTTTCAATTTCCAGCCGGTGGAGCTCATGAAGGTCGCGCTCATCTTCGTATATGCGAATTATTTCAGCCGGCGCCATCTTGCGGTCGCGCGGTGGCAGAACATTGCGACCTCCTTTGGTTTCTTTGTGGTGCCTGCCGCAATCGCGGCGCGGTTGCCGGACCTTGGATCGGCTGTCATATTCTTCGGCATCTGGTTCGGTTTCCTTCTTCTCTCCGGCCTGCCGTTGCGCCGCGTCCTTACGGCACTCATCATTTTCGCGCTTGCCGCAGGCCTCGTTTGGACCTACGTGCTCAAGGATTACCACCGGGCGCGGATCGTGGGGTTTTTCTATCCGCAGCAGAACGTGCTCGGCATCAATTACAGCACGACGCAGTCGAAGATCGCGATCGGGTCGGCGGGATTGTTCGGCAAGGGATACGGACAGGGGACGCAGACGCAGCTCGGCTTCCTCTCGGAACCGACCGAGGACTTCATTTTCGCGGCCATCATTGAAGAATGGGGGATCGTGGGCGGACTCGTCCTCGCAGCCGCTTTTTTCCTGCTGATTTTGCAGATATTGCGGATCGGCGCGCTCGCCGATGAGAACTTTGAGAAATTCATCTGCCTTGGGGCCGCCATGATGCTCGGGGTGCAGTTCCTCCTGAACGCCGGGTCGACCACCGGGCTTTTGCCGGTCGTGGGGGTCACATTTCCCTTTGTAAGCTATGGCGGTTCGAGCATGCTCGCAGACTTTTTCCTTCTTGCGGTCATAAACTCCATCCGTAAACGTTCATAGCTCCATGCCGCCCATTCTTACGAAGAAAATCGTCGTAGGCGCATGCGCATTCGCGCTCCTCATCGGGATTTTTGGGTTCTTTCTGTATGGCCTTTCGCCGGCGAGCGCGGATGCGAGCGCCCCATCCGCCGTTTTTGAGATAAAACAGGGCGAGGGATTCCGCGAGGTCATGGCAAGCCTCGCAAGCGCGGGGCTCGTCCGGTCTCCCTTTGCCGCGGAGACACTTTCTCTCCTGGACGGTACGGCGTTCCACCTGCAGCCGGGGCTCTATCGCGTGAGCGCCGCGATGTCGCCGTACGCGATCTTGGGCGAACTTGCGGGCAGGGCGCCTGCGGAAGCAACCGTCACGATCCCCGAAGGGGAGAATCTCTACCAGATAGATGCCATCCTTGCGAATGCGCTTGTGATCCGCCGGGGCGACCTCATTAATTTTCACGGAGACGGGGACCTGGAAGGGAAATTATTCCCGGACACCTACCGTTTCTATACGGGTTCGAATGTAAGCGATGTGGTGCAAAAAATGATGGATGATTGGAACGCGAAGGCGGCGCCGCTCCTCGCAAAAGACAAAGCGAATACGCAAAGAGATCTTATCCTCGCCTCGATCGTCGAAAAAGAGGTGCCTGACTCGAACGACCAAAAAATAGTGGCGGGGATTTTGTTGAAACGCCTAAACGACGGGATGCCACTCCAAGTGGACGCGACGGTATGCTACGCCATGCAGCTCGCGGACCCCCTCGCGGCCTCCCCCTGTGCCGCGCTTGACTTAAAGGTCAACTCGCCCTACAATACTTATCTATATACGGGTTTTCCTCCCGGACCCATTGGAAACCCTGGTATTTCGGCGCTCCAAGCCGCCTTGGCGCCCGTAAGTTCGCCGTATTGGTTCTATGTGAGCGATCCTAAGACGGGAAAGACCGTTTTCGCAAAGACCCTTGACGAACAGCATCAAAATACAGTTAAATACTTAGAAGGCAACTGAAGGGGAGCCGTGTTTTGTGTGTTATCCAACATCAATCCCATTTTAATTTTTTTTAATGGCTAAATTCTCCTCAATAAAAGATTTCTCAAAATCAAAACCGCTCATCGCGCCTTTTAATTTGAATGAGGCGCAGTTGAGATCATACCAGTGGTTCCTGGAAAAAGGGTTGAACGAACTTCTCGCACGAGATCTCGCCGATCCGCGACCACACCGGAAAAGAATTTGAACTGTACTTTCACGGATATCGTTTTGACGAACCGAAGTACGACGAAGCGACGGCGCGCTACAAAGAAGCGACCTACGAAGCGCCGCTGCGTGTAACGCTCGCGCTTACGAACAAGCGGACGGGGAAGACGCAGGAGCAGGAGGTATATTTCGGCGATTTCCCGATCATGACGACCCGGGGGACGTTCATCGTGAACGGCGTCGAGCGCGTGGTGGTTTCGCAGCTTGTGCGTTCGGCGGGCGTCTACTTCACGGCGATGCCGTACCGCGGCCGGCAGCTTTTCGGCGCGAAGATCATTCCGTCGCGCGGCGCGTGGCTCGAATTCGAGACCGACGTGGACGGGCAGATCGGCGTGAAGATCGACCGCCGGAGGAAAGTCGCGGTGACCGATATCCTCCGCATTTTCGGCATGGACAACGAAAAGATCAAAAGCGGCGTTCGAGAAGGCGGACAACGGCTCCATAAATTACCTGGATGCGACGTTCAAGAAGGATGCCGCGAAGGATGCCGCCGAATCATATGTGGAGATCTACCGCCGCCTGCGGCCGGGCGACCCGGCGAGCGCGGAGACCGCAAAAAACCTCATTGATGCGATGTTTAACCGCCCTGATCGGTATGACCTTTCCGAGGTCGGCCGCTACAAGATGAACCAGCGCCTTGGCCTGGACCGCAAGAAGGACAGCAAGCTTTTGGACGCCGACGATCTCATTGCGATCGTGAAGGAGATCATTGCTTTGAATAATAATACGGAAGCGGAAGAGGACGACATCGACCACTTGGGCAACCGCCGCCTGAAGGCGGTGGGAGAGCTTCTGCAGGGCCGGCTGCGGATCGGACTTGCGCGGCTGCGCAGGATCATCCAGGACCGCATGTCCACGGAAGACAAGGAACGCCTGATGCCCGCCCAGCTCGTGAACTTCCGCCCGATCGCCGCGGTCATCAAGGAATTTTTCGCGTCCTCGCAGCTCTCGCAGTTCATGGACCAGGTGAACCCGCTCGCGGAGCTCGAACACAAGCGGCGGATCTCGGCGCTCGGTCCCGGCGGGCTCACGCGCGAGCGCGCGAGCTTTGAAGTGCGCGACGTGCACCGGTCGCACTACGGCCGCATCTGTCCGATCCAGACGCCGGAAGGCGCGAACATCGGGCTCATCAACTATCTTGCGAGCTTCACCCGCATCAACGACTTCGGGTTTTTGGAAGCGCCGTACGCGAAGGTGAAGAACGGCGTGGTGACCAAGGAGATCGTCTGGCTCGACGCTTCCGAAGAGGAAAAATACAAGATCACGCACGCAGGCGTCCTGCGCGACGAGAACGGCCGCCTGAAAGGACCGCTCGTCGAAGCGCGCATCAAAGGCGAACCGGGAACCTGCACGCACAGAGAAGTGGACCTGATCGACGTTGCGCCGCATGAATTCATCTCCGTTGCGACTTCCCTCATCCCGTTTCTCCAGCATGATGACGCGAACCGCGCGCTCATGGGTTCGAACATGCAGCGGCAGGCGGTGGTTTCCGTAAAGCCCGACGCGCCGTATGTTTCAACGGGCCAGGAAGAAAAGGTGGCGCATCGATTCCGGGCTACGTGATCGTTGCGGAGGACGACGGCAAAGTGCTTGAGGCCGACGGCAACCATATCCGGGTAAAATATGGCCGGACGACCAAGCATTACCTTCTCGAGAAATTCAAGCGCTCGAACCAGTTCACCTGTATCTCGCAAAAGCCGCTCGTCTGACCACGGGACGAGGCGGTCAAGAAGGGTCAGATTCTTGGCGGACGGGCCTTCCATCGAGAACGGCGTGCTTGCGCTGGGGCAGAACCTGCTCGTCGCCTTCGTTTCGTGGGAAGGGCGCGAACTTTGAAGACGCCATCATCCTTTCCGAGCGCGTCGTGCCGCGACGACCTTTTCACCTCCATCCATATCGATAATTACGATTGCGATGTGCGCGACACGAAGCTTGGCCCCGAAGTCACGACCTACGACATCCCGAACGTTTCCGAAGACAAGCTGAAGAACCTCGACGAAGAGGGGATCATCCGCATCGGCGCCGAGGTCAAAGCCGGCGACATTTTGGTCGGCAAGATCTCCCCGAAGGGCGAATCGGAGCTTACCTCGGAAGAGCGCTTGCTCCGCGCGATTTTCGGCGAGAAAGCGCGCGACGTGAAAGACACGTCGCTCACGCTTGCCGCACGGGAAGATCGGGCCGCGTGGTGAACGTGAAGATCTTCGACCGGGAGCGCGGCGACAAGCTCGAGCCGGGCATCATCCGCCGTATCCAGGTTGAGATCGCCGAGCTCCGCAAAGTGCAGGCAGGCGACAAGCTTGCCGGCCGGCACGGCAACAAAGGCGTCATCTCGCAGGTGCGCGCCGTGGAAGACATGCCGTATTTGGAAGATGGCACGCCGGTGGACATCATTTTGAATCCGCTGGGCGTCGTATCCCGTATGAACCTCGGGCAGATCTTGGAAACCCACCTCGGCTGGGCGGCGTCGAAGCTGGGCTATCGCGCGATTACGCCGGGATTGGATTCGGCGACCGAAGATGAGATCCGCGCAGAACTGAACAAAGCGGGGCTGCCGGAAGACGGCAAGGCGAAGCTGTATGACGGCCGCACGGGAGAAGCGTTCGAGAACCGCGTGACGGTCGGGCAGATTTACATGATGAAGCTGAACCACCTTGTTGAGGACAAGGCGCACATGCGCTCCATCGGTCCCTACTCTTTGATCACGCAGCAGCCCTTGGGCGGCAAGGCGCAGTTCGGCGGCCAGCGTTTCGGCGAAATGGAGGTATGGGCGCTTGAAGGATACGGCGCGCGGCACACGCTGCAGGAAATGCTCACCATCAAATCGGACGACGTGCTCGGCCGCGCGGCGGCGTACGAATCCATCATCCGCGGCGAGCCGATCAAGGAACCGAACGTTCCGGCGTCGTTCAATGTGCTCGTGAACGAATTGAAATCGCTCGGGTTCAACATCCAGCCGCTCTATCGAACGCCGAAACCGGATCGGAAGGACAATTTTTCGGCCCTGAAGATCAGCGTGGCGTCGCCCGAGGACATTTTGCGCTGGTCGCACGGCGAGGTGACGAAGCCCGAAACGATCAACTACCGCACTCAGCGGCCCGGAAAAGGACGGCTTGTTCTCCGAGCGCATTTTCGGTCCCACGAAGGATTATGAATGTTATTGCGGCAAATACCGCCGGATCCGCTACAAGGGCGTCATCTGCGACAAGTGCGGCGTGGAAGTCACGCGCGCGGCCGTGCGGCGCGAACGCATCGGCCACATCGCGCTTGCGGCGCCCGTTTCGCACATCTGGTTCTTGAAGAGCATTCCGTCGCGCCTCGCGCTTGCGCTTGACGTTTCCTCGCAGAAACTTGAGCGCGTCATCTATTATTCGGCGTACATCATCACGGAGATCAAAGAAGAGAACCGGAAGGCGGCGCTCGACGAACTTGACCGCGAGCTCAAAGGCAAATTGAAGACCGTCGGCAACAAGGACAAGGCGGTGAAGGGCGAGATCCTCGAGGCCGCAGACACGACGAAGGATTATTTGGAACGACCTTCACGTCGGACAGATCCTTTCGGAGAACGAATACTTCACGCTCTCGCGGAAGTTCGGCAACATTTTCAAGGCGAGCAGCGGCGCCGAGGCGGTGAAGCAGATCTTGGAGAAGACTGGACCTGCGCAAAGAGGTGCAGGAGATCGAAGCGGAGCTTGAGGATGCGAAGGACCCGATGGCGCAGAGCAAGCTCCTGCGGCGCTTGAAGATGTTCAAGGCGATGATCCGGAACGGCGCGCGGCCGGAATGGATGGTTATGACGACGCTTCCGGTCTTGCCGCCCGACCTCCGGCCGATGGTGGCCCTGGACGGCGGCCGCTACGCGACCTCCGACCTGAACGACCTCTACCGCCGCGTCATCAACCGCAACAACCGTTTGAAGAAACTTTTGGAGATCAAAGCGCCGGACGTTATCATCCGCAACGAGAAGCGCATGCTCCAGGAAGCAGTGGATGCCCTGATCGACAACTCCGCGCGTTTCGGCACGCAGCAGCTCTCGGCTCAGCGCCGGCCGCTCCGTTCGCTCGCCGACATGCTGAAGGGGAAACAGGGACGGTTCCGCCAGAACTTGCTCGGAAAGCGCGTGGACTATTCCGGCCGCTCGGTGATCGTCGTCGGCCCCAATCTCGCGCTCGACGAATGCGGCTTGCCGAAGCGCATGGCGCTGGAACTTTTCCGCCCATTCGTGATCAGCGAGATCATCAAGCGGGGACTCGCGCACAACATCCGGAGCGCCTCCCGTTACATTGAAGAGCACACGCCGGAGGTGCTTGGGCATCCTTGAAGAGATCATCAAGGACAAGCGCGTGCTTTTGAACCGCGCGCCGACGCTTGCACCGCCTCTCCGTGCAGGCATTCCGGCCGCAGCTTGTGGAAGGGCTTTCCATAAAGATCCCGCCGCTCGTTTGCACGGCGTTCAACGCGGACTTTGACGGCGACCAGATGGCCGTCCATCTTGCCGCTCTCCGAGGCCTGCGCAAAAGGAAGCCGCGGAGATCATGTCCGCAGGGAAGGGGCTTTTGAAACCCGCGACGGGCGAGCTTGATCGCCGCTCCTACGAAAGACATCGTGCTCGGCATCTATTACCTCACGCGCGTTCCGCCACGCACGAAGGGGCCACGAAGCCAATGACGTCCATACGAGGAAGCTCTGCTCGCCTACGAGGTAGGCGCGATCACACTCCACTCGGCGATCCGGGTGGACGGCGTGGAAACGACGCTTGGCCGTCTCATTTTCAACGAAGCGCTTGGCGGAGAGGTTGAGTTTGTGAACGACACCGTGACGAGCAAGAAGCTCAAGAAGATGATCGAACGGTCCTTGACGTGCACGGCCTCGACGTCGCGCGCGAGGTGCTCGACAAGGTAAAGCTCCTCGGTTTTGAAATGGCGACCATCTCCGGCATCACGTGGGCGATGGCGGACCTCATTATTCCCATCGAGAAGACGGAGATCGTCCGCAAGGCGGACAACGAAGTGAAATTGATCCACGAACAATACGCGGAAGGGTTGCTGACCGCCTTTGAACGGAAGGCGCGCGTGATCAGCGTTTGGGAAAAGGCGAAGAACGACCTCGCGAAATTGGTGGCGAACGTCCTGCCGCCAGGAAACTCGGTCTATCAGATGGTGGATTCGGGATCCCGTGGTTCCTGGTCGCAGCCGATCCAGATGATGGGCATGAAAGGGCTCGTGGCGAACCCGAAAGGGGAGACCATCGAGCTGCCGGTAAAGTCCTCGCTCAAAGAAGGGCTTTCGGTTTTGGAATACTTCATTTCAACGCACGGCGCCCGGAAAGGAACGACCGACACGGCGCTGAAAACCGCGCAGGCAGGATATCTCACGCGCCGGCTGGTGGATGTTGCGCAGGACCTCACGGTTCGCGAGGAGGACTGCAAGGTGAAAGAAGGCATCACGATCTTCCGGGCGGACGGCAAGGAGTTCAACCAGAGCTTTTCCTCACGGCTTTTCTCGCGCACGGCGCTTGAAGACGTAAAGATCGGCAACAAGATCATCGTGCGGGCCGGAGAGATCATTGATAAAGCCGCAGCGGAGGCGCTCGACCAGTCAAAGCTCGACGGGGTTGCCGTGCGGTCGCCTATCACCTGCAAGACGCTCTACGGCATTTGTGCGAAGTGCTATGGCTATGACCTCGGCGTGAATGCGCCGGTCGCAATCGGCACGGCGGCGGGCGTGCTTGCGGCGCAATCCATCGGCGAACCGGGGACGCAGCTCACGATGCGTACGTTCCACACGGGCGGCGTCGCAGGCGCTGACATCACGCACGGTCTGCCGCGCGTAGAGGAAATTTTTGAGGTCCGCTCGCCGAAGGGCCGCGCGATCCTTGCGCCTTTTGACGGGGTAGTGGAACGGGTGGAAGAAAAGGGGTCCCTGAAGACCCTCCGCCTCATTTCGGAGAATAAGAAAGCGAAAGCGCAGGAAGTGAGCGTTCCGCGCGGGCACGGTGCTCTACGTAAAAGCGGGCGACAAGATCCAAGAAGGGAGACCAGCTTTCCGAAGGAAACCTGGACATCCACGAGCTCTACGAGCACAAGGGGATCGATGGAAGTGGCGCGCTATATCGTGAACGAAGTGCAGAGGATCTATCTTTCGGAAGGCGCGACCATCAACAACAAGCATATTGAAATGATCGTCCGGCAGATGTTCTCGCGCGTGAAGATCCGCGAGGCAGGCGACGCGCCGGACTTCGTGATGGGCGAGATCGTGGAGAAATCGAAATTCCTTGAAGTGAACCGCGAGATCAAGAAGCAGGGCGGGCGACCGGCGAAAGCGGACGAGGTCCTCCTTGGCGTCACGCGCATCGCGCTCTCGTCGGAAAGCTTCCTTTCCGCGGCTTCGTTCCAGGACACGGCGCGGGTGCTCGTGAAAGCGGCCATCGAATCAAAGGTGGACAAGCTCCGCGGCCTGAAAGAGAACGTCATCATCGGCCGCCTCATCCCGGTGGGCAACAAGAAACTGTTCGTAAGCGAGGAAGCGCTTGAAGAGGCGCCGCTTGCCGTCGAGCAATAATGCGAGTATAGTAAGGCGATCCTATGGACGGCGAAGACAAAGAAAAAAAGACCTACGAAATAGCATTGCTTTTAAAGAGCGAGGACGACGCGCCGCGCTTTGTCGCATTCATGAAGCAATATAATTGCGAGGTGATAGCGGAGCCCCGGACGAAAAAGCTCGCGCTTGCCTACAAGATAAAAGGACACACCGAAGCAGTGTTCGCCTCGTGCATATTCAAGGCGTCCGGAGAGGATGCGAAGCGGCTCGAGCATGACCTCGCCGCCCGGCAGGAAGTGATCCGCTCCATGATACTCGTGTCCCCTCCGCCCGCGGAGCGCGATTCTTCCGCAATGCCGTCCTTCACGCGGGAGAAGTGGACGCGCCCCTCCGCGGGGATTCCTGCGCCTGCGTACGAAGCACGGCCTGCGGCGCCCCATCCTCTTTCGAACGAAGCACTCGAGAAAAAGATCGAGGAATTGCTTTAAGGAAGCCGCAGAATATGCTTTTCGGGCACGGGCGTTCTCGCGCTCCAGCGGCGCAAGCCGCCCTGCTCCCTCGGCGTTCGCACTTTCGCTTCGCGAAAGACCAAGCTGCGAACGCCTCCGGGAGCGCCCTCAAAGCACATTCCGCGGCTTTTTTGTCTGCTATAGTATAATTAAATCATGGACCGAAGCAGGATCGTCTTACTTAAGGTTCTTATTGTGGTGATAGTCCTTGGCCTTCTGATTGGCGGAGGATGGTACCTAATCAGTCTTAAGAAGCAGCAATCAAGAGAAGCGGTTCAGCAAACGAATCAGTCCATCCCCAAGCCGGCGCTAGACCCCCTTTTTGCAACAGGGGAGAACTTTTTCTATTCAAGCAAGGACACCCTTTATGCGTTCAACACCGCAACCATGGCGACAACGTCAATTTTTGTTGGCGGTTGTCCAACCCTACAATTGATCACTAAAGCGTATCTTCTTTTGGCGCTCAGAGCGAATCCCTGCAAGACCCCAGATATTTCAAATGATTATATTTTTTATCGTTTAAGCGATAGGAGTGTCATTGGAATGCCGCAATCTTTATTTACGCCGGTAGATTCAGCGTGGATACCGGGCTCCTTATCTCCTAACGGTAAGTACGTAGAGTTAATCGGGCAAAGTGAAGATCTTTATTCGCAACCGTTCGCGATCCTATCATTGGAAACGCGGCAAATAATTCTTTATTCTTCATCCTCCGAGGCCCACACAGCATACTCTTTTGATGATTGGTCACCTGATGGGAGCAGGATTTTTTGGACAAAATTTGGCGGGCTTGTCTCGAGTACTCTGACCGCCGAAAAGCCAAGTGATTATCGCGCTCTCACCATCGATTCAATTACGAGCAACGCAACTTCCGAAAGGATGCTGTTCCCATTTAGCGATTCTCCAGCTTGCGATTTTCCGATTGGGTGGCTCGATAACGATCACATTATTTGCGGGAAGTACGGCCTTGAAACTGGGGTGGCTCCTGACTACATTCTTGATATTAATACCCTTACGACCAGCACGGCCCAGCAAAATTATGTAGATAAGCAATATTATCCGGGTGATAGCAACCTGGCCCCAGAGTTGTCACCTTCTGGGAATTGGGCGATTGATTTTCATTACGGTTTGACCGGCTCCGGTTCGGACGATTACATTTGCGAATTGACCGCAAAAAGCAAAGATGGGGCGTATGGCATTGATCTTGGCGACGCACATCCATGCGACAGCATAGGATGGTATCAATGGTAGCGCCGTGAGGTAAAAGTTTTTTTAAGATTGTTTTAATGTAGACTGTGGTACAATATAGCCATGGATTTGAACAAAGTCATCATTGTGGGGCGGGTGACGGCGGACCCGCAGCTCCGGACGACGCCCGGCGGGCAGTCGGTCACGACGATCGGCGTGGCCACCAACCGGAACTGGAACGATAAAGCAGGCCAAAAGCAGACGGAAACGGAGTTCCACAATGTGGTTCTTTGGGGCCGCCAGGCGGAGGTCGCAGCCCAGTTCCTTACGAAGGGCGCCATGGTGCTCATTGAGGGGCGGCTGCGTACGCGGAGTTGGACCGACAAGCAGGGCGGCCAGCGCCGGACGACGGAGATCATGGCAGAACGTATGCAGCTCGGTCCGCGCCCGATGGGCGGCGGAGCGCCGCGCGGCGGCAAAGGCGGAGCAGCAGGAACGGGGGCGCCGCAAGAGGCGGAAAAGGAGATCCAGGTCCCACAGGAAGAGATCCCCACGATCAATCTCGAAGAAGAAGAGATCAAACCAGAAGATATTCCGTTCTGAGCCAGACACAAAAGGGGTTTGGGAAGAGCCCTTCCGAGTACTCTTCCCAAACCCCTTTTGTGTCTGGCTCAGGCGGCAGCCTGCTCAGGTGGCTTGATTTTTCAATCACTATAACGTAGGATATACCTACGTTCATAAAGCTATGGCAAAGAAGGTTAAGACCATATTGAAATTGCAGCTTCCTGCTGGAGCGGCGACCCCCGCGCCCCCGGTGGGCACCGTTTTGGGCCCGCAGGGTATCAACCTCCAGGAGTTCTGCAAGCAGTTCAATGACGCGACGAAGGACATGAAAGGCGATGTGGTTCCGGCGCAGATCACCATTTTTGAAGACCGCAGTTTCAAGTTCATATTGAAGACGCCGCCCGCCGCAGCGCTTTTGAAAAAGGCCGCCGGCATTGAGAAGGGTTCCGGCAATGCGCTCACGACGAAAGTGGGAAAAGTGACCAAGGCCCAGGTGCGCGAGATAGCGCAGAAGAAACTTCCGGACCTGAACACCGCGGACCTTGATGCGGCCGAGCGGATCATCCGCGGGACCGCGAAGAACATGGGGATAGAGGTGACGGACTAAATGGGGAAATTCATCGTTATAGAGGGGACCGACGGATCGGGGAAGACCGTCCAGTTTGAACGCCTCGTCCTCGCCTTCCCCGAGGGCACGAAATTGGGGACGCTGGATTTCCCACAATATAACGAACCATCCTCTTATTTCGTCCAGAAGTATCTCACGGGAAAATACGGGGGAGACATCGGGCCGTACGCGGCTTCGGTGTTTTTCGCCGCCGATCGTTTTGACGCGAAACTTAAGATGCTGCAGTGGTTTGAAGAAGGCCGCTTTGTTGTCGCGAACCGGTACGTCGCGTCAAGCATGGCGTATCAGGGGGCAAAAATTGAGAGTAAAAGCGACCGCGAAACATTTTATAAATGGTTATATCGGCTGGAATACGAGATCTTCGGGATCCCGAAGCCGGACCTGAACATCGTGCTCCATGTACCCGCAGAGATATCTGCGAAATTCGTGGAGAAGCGGCGCCCGCGGGACATACACGAAAGCGATCCCGCATATCAGAAACGGGCAGAGCAGGTATATTTGGAGATCGCGGCGCTTTTTCCGAAAGATTTTCAGGTGATCGAATGCGCTCCGGACGGCGTGATGCTCACCCCCCACGAGATCCATGAGAAGGTTTGGGCAATCGCGCAGAAAGCGCTCTAGGCGGATAATGATGGCTATTCATGGAATATAAGCCGACCATCGGGCTTGAAATACACGCGGAGCTCGAGACGCGGACAAAGATGTTCTGCGATTCGCTGAACGATCCGGAGGAGAAACATCCGAACGTGAACGTGTGCCCGGTATGCCTCGGCCATCCGGGGGCGCTGCCCGTTCCCAATAAGCAGGCGATTGAGGCGGTCATAAAGACCGGCCTTGCGCTCGGCGGCCGCGTGAACAAGGTGGCCAAATTCGACCGCAAAAATTATTTCTATCCCGACCTGCCGAAGGGTTATCAAATTTCGCAGTACGACAAGCCGCTCATCGAAGGCGGGACGCTGCTTGGCGTGCGCATCCGGCGGATCCATCTTGAAGAGGACACGGGCACGCTCGTCCACGCGGATGGGGCGTCGCTCGTGGATTACAACCGCTCCGGCGTGCCGCTCATGGAGCTCGTGACGGAACCGGACTTGAAGGGCGCGGAGGACACGACCGCCTTCGCGCGCGAGCTCCAGCTTATCCTTCGTTCACTCGGCGTCTCCGACGCCGACATGGAAAAAGGGGAGATGCGGATAGAGGCGAACGTCAGTTTGAACATGGGTACGAAGGTGGAGCTCAAGAACATCAATTCGTTCAGAGCGGTGCACGATGCCGTGGCGTACGAACTGAAGCGCCAGGAAGAAGCGCTTTCGCGCGGCGAAAAACTTGTCCAGGAAACGCGCGGCTGGGATGAGGCGAAGCAGAGGACGACGCAGCAGCGCTCCAAGGAAGAAGCGCACGATTACCGTTATTTCCCCGAGCCGGACATCCCGCCTTTTGAGACGAGCATGTTCGATTTGGAGGCGCTGCGTACGGGGCTCCCGGAGCTTCCGGCGCAGAAACGCGCACGGTTCGCGAAGGAATATGGACTGGATGAGAAGCAGACCGAAATACTTATTATGGATCCCGAGGCCGCTGACTATTTTGAAGAAGCTGCTTCGGAACTCAAAGAGCGATTGCCCAAAGCAAGCGTTGCAACTCTCTATCATTACCTTACGAGCGACCTCCGTGGACTTATGAACGAAAAGGGGACGGCCTTCGCGGACCTGAAAGTGAACCCCGAGCACTTGGCGCATCTTGCGGGACTTTTGGAAGAAAAAAAGATCACGAGCCGCCAGGCGAAGGATATGCTTGGAAAGATGTTCGAAACCGGTTTGGATCCGGAGGACATCGCAAAGAACGAAGGCGTGGGCGTGGCCTCCGACATGGGCGAGGTTGAAGCAGTGGTCCTCGCGGTCATTGCGGAAAACAAGGCCGCCGTGGCGGATTATCGGAAGGGGAAGACCGCGAGCTTGCAGTTTCTGATCGGCAAAGCGACGGGCGCCCTAAAGGGCCGTGCGCGCCCGGAGGCGCTCAAGGAAATATTTGAACGAAACTTGCGCTGATTCTTGACGAAGATTTTTTTGTTGGCTAATATAAAAGGTAGTTATTCGAAATCGTTCCGGTGCCCGTAAGTGGAGACAGCCTTTTGTGACGGGATGGCCTGGTCATCGTTTTTCAAGGGGCTTTCTCCACCGGGGGAGGAATAAGGTGGGTTGCCGTAAGGAGGCTACCTTGTTTTTAATTTCGTACGTGAAGGCGGTAAAGAGATCGTTAGAAAGACAATTCTGGTATTTCACTTTCTGGCGGTTCGTCATCTCCGACGCCGTTCTTCAGGCAATAACGCTCTTCGTTTGTTACCGATGGTCGATCCGTCCGGCTTGGCTGTGGAACTTGCTCATGCTTGTTCTCCACGTCATCGTCACGATCGTTGCGTACAACAACAAGCTCATGGAGATACCGCCGTCCACGGTCAAGGCATATCCATGGGCTCCAGGAGTACCGACGAGAACGTTATTCGCTAACGAGGATCGGGACTTACTGAAGCAGCCTCACGATCAATACGTAGAAAAACGCCGCAAAGATTTTGCTAAGAAGCTTAGCTAAAGGTCTCAAGAAGAAGCATTCACCGTCACGGGGTGTCCGCATGTTGGACACCTCTTTTTTTATCAAGAAAATGCTGGACGAGCGGGAGCGCTTCCTCCGGATCTTTTATCCAAATGATATTTTTATCCTTCCTGAACCAGGTGAGCTGCCGCTTCGCGTAGTGTGAGGTGTTCATCTTTATGAGCGCGACCGCCGCCGCGAGCGAGGTTTTTCCTTCGAGATGGTCAATGAGCTCGCGGTAGCCGATGGCGGAGAGCGCCTCGCACTCTTTGCTATATTTTTTAACAAGAGTTTCGGTCTCCTTGACGAGGCCGTCGCGTATCATCTGATCCACGCGCGCATCGATCCGCGCGCGGAGCGTTTCCTGCGGGAGGTCAAGGCCTACGGCAAGCGCATCAAAGAGTGGCGTATTCTTTTTGCGTTGCGCGGTAAAAGGAGCGCCGGTCGTGAGCGCCACTTCGAGTGCCCGCACGATGCGCCGGGGATTTTTCGGATCAACGACATACGCCGCTTCGGGGTCAAGCGCCACGAGCTTCTGGAAGACCAGTGCGAGCCCTTCTTCCCGTATTTCTCCCTCAATCTTTTCACGGAGCGCAGGGTTGGCTTTGACCTTCGGGATGTCCAGATTTTCCAAGACCGCTTTCACATACAATCCAGTGCCGCCGACGAGGATCGGTAGCTTGCCGCGGGCAAGGATATCCTTGATTGCCGCATCCGCGTCCCGTTTATATTCCGCGACGGTATAGTCCTCGTCGGGGTCCTTGATGTCAATAAGGTGATGGGGAACCGCCGCCATCTCCGAGGCCGTCGGCTTCGCCGTACCCACGTCCATACCGCGGTAGATCTGACGCGAATCGGCTGAAACGACCTCGCCCCCGAAACGCCGGGCGATCGCAATGCCCGCCGCCGTTTTCCCGCTTGCGGTGGGGCCCACGACCGCGACCACTTTCGGCTTAGGCGATGCGCTTGTCATCTATCTCGCCCTGGATCTTTTTCAAAAATACATCAAGCTTCACCGCGCCTTCGTCTCCCTTCCGGCTCCGGACGGCCACCGCTCCTGTAGCCTCTTCTTTTTCGCCCACAACGAGCACGTAGGGGATCTTCGCAAGCTGGGCCTCACGGATGCGCTTGCCGAGCGACTCATTTGCTTCGGAGAGCTCCGCACGGATGTCTGCCGCAATGAGCGCCTCGTACACTTTCTTCCCGTGCGCGGAAAACTTCTCGCTCACGGGGAGGACCGTTGCCTGCACGGGCGCGCACCAGACAGGGAATGCGCCCACAGTATGTTCAATAAGGACCGCAAGGAACCGTTCAATGGAACCCATGATGGCTGCGTGGATCATTACGATCCGCTCTTTCTCTCCCTTCTCATTCGTGCACGTGAGGTCAAACCGTTCGGGCATGTTCATATCCAACTGGATGGTGGCCACCTGGTGTTCGCGGCCCAAAGCATCCTTTGCCATGAAATCCAACTTCGGCCCGTAGAAGTTCGCTTCGCCCACACCGTCAAAAGTGTCTGCTTTCTTTTCGTGCGCTATCTCGCGGAGCATGTTCTCGGCGACTTTCCAGCGCGCAGCGTCGCCCAGATATTTTTCGGGGTGAGCGGGGTCGTGGAGCGAGAGGCGGACGCGGAGCGAAAAGCCGAACGCACCGTAGAATTCATGGACGATATCCCAGATCTTTATGAACTCCTCTTTTATCTGCGACTGGCGGCAGAACACGTGCGCATCATCCTGCGTAATCGCGCGGACGCGCGTGAGGCCGGCAAGCTCGCCCGACTGCTCGTCGCGGTACACTTTTGTCGTGCTCGCGTAGCGCTGGGGAAGCTCGCGGTAGCTCCACGGCCGGCGCAGGTAGATCTGCGTGTGGTGCGGGCAGTTCATCGGTTTCATGGCGAAAAGATGGTTTTCGCGTGTCGTTATCTTGAAGAGGTCGTCTTTGAACTTCTCCCAGTGGCCGCTTTTTTCGTAGAGCTCTTTCTTTGTGATATGCGGAATGTCCACCTGGAGGTAGCCGCGCTTCTTGCGAAGCTGCCAGACGAAGTCGTCAAGCAGGTTGCGGAGAAGCGTGCCTTTCGGCGTCCAAAGCGGCAGGCCAGGGCCCACAAGATCGGAAAAGGTGAAGAGGTCCAGCTGCTCACCGAGCTTTTTGTGGTCGCGCTTCTCGGCTTCCTCGCGGAGCCTCAAGAACTCATCCAGCTCTTTCTTGCTCCCAAAAGCAAGCCCATAGATGCGCTGGAGCATCGGATTCTTCTCGCTCCCGCGCCAATAGGCGCCCGCGATCTTGTCCAGTTTAAAGGCGTCGGCCGGGATCTCCTTCGTGTTCGTGACGTGCCCGCCGCGGCAGAGGTCCATAAAGATATCGCCCGTGTGGTAGACGGTGAGCTTCTGTCCGCCCTCCGAGAATTCTTTTATAAGGTCCAGCTTGAACGGTTGTTTCGCGAAGAGCTTCTTTGCTTCCGCGGCGGAAATTTCTTTGCCTGTGAATGGCAGATTCTGCGCGGCGAGTTTCTGCATCGTCTTTTCAAAAGTTTTGAGGTCGTCGGGCGTGAGCGAGCGGGGGAGTCCAAAATCATAATAAAAGCCGTTCTCGATCGTGGGGCCTATGGCGAGCTTCGCGTCCGGGAACTCCGCAAGGACCGCGGCAGCAAGAAGGTGGGCGAGCGAGTGGCGGATTCCGTCGATTTTCGGGGCAGCCGATTCTTTGGCCATAATTATGTATGGAGTATAGCGCCTTTTTCGGGATTCGTAAAATTAGAAAAAAATCCGTGAATGCGCTATTATGGTGTTAATGATAGACATTGAACTTCTCCGCAAGGAGCCGGAAAAGGTGAAGAAGGGGATCGCCGCGAAGAACGCTGACCCGAAGCTGGTGGACGTTTTTTTGAAGCTTGATGAGGAGTGGCGGAAGCTCACGAAGGAGATCGGCGAAAAGCGCGCGGAGCAGAAAAAGCTCTCCGAGAAACGCGACGTGGAAGGCGGAAAAAAGAATAAGGAAGAGATCAAAGCGCTTGAAGTGAAAGCTGCCGAGATCGAAAAACCGCGGGACGAAGTTCTGCTCAAGATCCCGAACCTTCCGTCGGAGGACACGCCGGTCGGCAAGGATGAGTCGGCGAATAGGGTTTTACGGAAGAACGGAGAGCCGAAAAAGTTTGATTTTGAACCGAAGGACCATTTGGCGCTCGGCGAGGCGCTCGGGTTGATAGACATGGAAACGGCGGGCAAGGTTTCGGGGAGCCGCTTCGCATATTTAATGGGAGATGCCGCGCGGCTTGAATTTGCGATCATCCAATATGTGATGGAGATACTTACCAGCCCGAAGATCATGGAATCAATTGCGAGCGGTGTGAAGCCGGGCTATCATGCGAAGCCGTTCGTGCCCGTTGTGCCGCCGGTGATGATCCGTCCGGAGGTATTTCAGCGGATGGGGCGGCTGGAACCGAAGGAAGATCGCTACTATATCCCTTCGGATGATATTTGGCTTATCGGGTCAGCGGAGCATACGCTCGGGCCGCTGCATATGGATGAGGTGATTCCGGAGGGCAGATTGCCGATCCGCTACCTTGGTTTTTCGACGGCCTTCCGGCGAGAGGCAGGTTCATACGGGAAAGATGTGCGCGGCATCTTGCGCGTGCACCAGTTCGATAAGTTAGAAATGGAGAGCTTTACGGTGCCGGAGGACGGTGCCACGGAACAAGATTTTTTTGTTGCCGTACAGGAATACCTGATGTGGTCGCTCGCGCTGCCGTATCAGGTAGTTTCCATTTCGACGGGCGACATGGGTACGCCGAACTTCAAACAGATAGATATCGAGACCTGGATACCGTCACAGAAGCGGTATCGTGAGACGCACTCTTCGGATTACGTAACAGACTACCAGGCCCGGCGCTTGGGCACGCGCGTGAAGCGGGGGGACGGGAAGACCGAGTTCGTCCACATGAACGACGCAACGGTGTTCGCCATCGGCCGCACACTCATCGCGATCATGGAAAATTATCAGACCAAAGAAGGCAAGATCGAAGTGCCGAAGGTGCTCCAAAAGTATGTCGGCAAGGAAGTCATCGGTTAGGCGACGCAGCGGTCCGCAGCCGGACGGCTTGCGCACGTGGATAGAGATCGATTCCCGCGCGGCGCGGAAGAATTATGATACGTTCCGCAAGCTCACCGCGCGCCGCGCGGGGAGGCATGCCGGGAAGACAAAGCTCTGGGCGGTCGTGAAGTCCAACGCCTACGGGCACGGACTCTTTGCGTTTTCGAAGATCATGAACCGCTTCGGCATAGACGGGTTCTGCGTGGACAGCTTGGTGGAGGGGATCGCGTTGCGGAGGGATGGCATCAAAAAGCCGATCTTGGTCCTCGGGCATACGCTGCCTGCGCGCTATGCGGAGGCCACGAAGCACAATATAACGATCACTATTTCAAATTTTGAAGCGTTGCGGGAATTGGCGAAGGTGAAAGAAAGAGCAAGGGCGGGAGCCGTGCCGGAGTTCCATATAAAGATAGACACCGGCATGCATCGCCAGGGGTTTTATTTGGAAGACCTGCCGCGCGTGATTGCGGCCATCGCGCGCCAAAAGAACATTAAATCCAAGCTGACTGGACTCTATACCCATTTTGCTTCGGCGAAGGACATCAATTATCCAAGCTACACCGACCACCAGTTCGGGAAATTCGAAAAGGCCGCGAAACTCTTTGAGAAAGCTGGATTTAAAAATTTGATTAAACACGCGGCAGCCACTGGTGGCACGCTCGTAAACCAAAAATATCACCTGGACGCCGTGCGCGTTGGTATCGGGCTCTACGGCCTCTGGCCGTCCAAGGAGCTGGAGGTGCAACTGGGAAAGAAGATCAAACTGCATCCGATCTTGAGCTGGCGCGCAGTCGTCTCCGAAGTAAAGCAGCTCAAAGCGGGGGATTATGTGGGCTACGACATGGCGGAACGGGTGGCGAACGATATGATGATGGCGATACTCCCGATCGGCTACTGGCACGGGTTCCCCCGCGCGCTCTCAAGCGGCGCGGGCGAGGCCATTGTGAACGGCCGCCGGGCACGCGTCCTCGGCCGCGTTTCAATGGACCTTACAGCGATCGCCCCCGGGGGCCGCGCGCGCCCGGGCGACATTGCGACGCTCATCGGGCGTGACGGCGGCGAGGAGATCTTCGCGTGGGAGCCGGCGCAGAAATCGGGCACAGTCCACTATGAATTTTTGACGCGCTTGAACCCGCTCATGGAGCGGGTGGTCCGGTAGGAGCGGGAGCGGCGCGCCGCAGGCGCTCTGCTATCATTACAATATGGAACTCGACTCCTATCTTTCCGACAAACAAAAAAAGAGAAAGCGGCGGCGAAGATACATTTCTCTCGTCCTTGTGCTTGCGGCCATCGGGCTGCTTTTTACCGGGGCAGCGTGGCTCGTATTCCGGTCGCCCATTCTCCGCATACAGAAGATAGTGGTGCAGGGGAACAGTGCAGTGCCAAGCGGGGATATCCTGGCGCTCCTTCAGGGGAACGTCCTCCGCGGCCATCCGTTCTGGCCGTCGCTTCTCGGGATCGGGAACATGCTTGCCTGGCCCGCGACGCTCCCCGCAAGCGACCTCTCGTATATTCCCCAACTTGCCTCACTCACCCTTTCCAAGGATTATCTCTCGCGCACGATCACTGCGGATGTCACCGAACGGCAGCCCTTTGCCATTTGGTGCTTCACGTCGGGCACCACAGTAAACGAGAGTTGCTATTGGTTTGACGACCAGGGAGTCCTCTTTGAAAGGACGTTCGATACGGAAGGCAGTTTGATGT
Source organism: uncultured bacterium (assembly GCA_963768625.1). Taxonomy (GTDB): domain Bacteria; phylum Patescibacteriota; class Minisyncoccia; order UBA6257; family 2-01-FULL-56-20; genus CAVYIK01. Next base: position 270,358 of record CAVYIK010000003.1, on the reverse strand, counting down.
TCGCCATCCATGATAATTCCCAAAAGGGACTCGGACTGAACGACGCCATACTTCCGGACGGCCTCGCGCCAAATCTCATTTCCATCATAAAGGTCCTCACGGCGAGCGGTATACAAGTCAATTCAATAGCGCTGAATGACCTTGCGTTGCAGGAAATTGATATAACGACCTACGAGGGTCCCGCGCTCTATTTCAGTCTGCGCTTCCCGGCGGACGACGACCTGTCCATCCTTGAAAGCTTGATGGCCAAGCCCAACTTCACGAAATTACAATATATTGATTTCAGGATAGAAAACCGGGCGTACTATAAATAACCCAAGCGCGCTTTTAAAAACTGTTCGAATCCTGCCCCGTGCACAGCTTATTCTTTAAGCAGGGCAGTGACCAGTTCGCTCCACGATGCAACTTTTTTTGCGCGCACCAAGACGTCGGGGTAATCTTCAACATCCTCATCACTGGGCCGGAATGCAAAAAGGTGCATGTCGTTATCCATGTGCCGTAAAACAGTCAGGCGGTCATCGACAAAATCGGTAATGCCCAACCTTCTACAAATAACAGCCTTTTGTTTATTACGCCAACAAAAGTGAAGATTCTTTTTTGGGATGCCGGTAAGTTCCCATAGGTTAAGATTCCGCAATCGAAAACGATAATAAATTTGGGTGAGGATAGTCGCTCTCGAAACGAGATAGATTTTTTCGAATTGGTTTGAACGTGCCAAAACCTGCAAGCTTTTAATGGAATCTGAAACCGCTTCCATTCTCCAGGGATAGAAAATAACATTTGCACAATCAACGCCCAATACCCTCATATAGCGTACATAGTAGCATTAATAGCTGGCCGTTAGAACTGTTCGAACATCGTCCTGCCCCGTGCACCACTGACGGATATTGAAATATTGGTAATCGTAAGCTATCATCTTTGCAGCCAGAGTCCTACTGAATCAGAGGAGAAGTCATGGAACAAAGTGATCTAGTATTCCTGCGGTTTGGACAAAATGTGTGCTACACGGAAGTGGTTGACCGACTCCCGGGAGACGTGAAAGTTAACCTCCGAGAAAAGACCTGGGAAAGGAAGGGAAACACCGATCCCAGATCGCGCCGACCCATTGGCACTGGCGGACACATGCTTTGGGGCAAAATCCCCAGTACCACCTTCGGCGTTTTCAATCGTCGGGACACGGAACACCTTAACGCTCTCACGAGAACGGCTCAGGAAGTGGTGGCGTGCCACCATTGCGACGAGGACTAAGCGGGTTCACGATCAGCGGTCGGGCTGGTTTCCAATGGAAATCAGCCTTTTTTATATCATTCGAAAGTTGTCCTAATCTTTTAATAAAGTTTTAATGTGCAATATGATAGGGTGGCAGTATGACAATTGCTGATTTCCTTTTGTCTTTTTTCGGCGCCACGCTCGCCGCGATAGGATATTTCGTAAAGATGATCCTGGATAAAATGGAAAGGATCACTGATAAACTTGATGAGGTGAGCGGGGACGTGCGGGAGATGAAGCCCAGAGTAAATACGTTATGGGAAGATATGCGCACGGTGAAGGAAAATGTTCAGGACATGAAGCCCAAGGTGAATGTACTATGGGAAGATTTACGTACCGTGAAGGGGGATGTCCAGGAAATGAAACCAAAAGTAAACGTTCTTTGGGAAAATTGGCGCGATAAAAAGAAGGGAGTGCTTAAAGGTGATAAATAAAGATGGATGTCCCGGCGCGGTAGTCTGGCTGCGGAACATTGCCCATGCCCGGCGCGGGCGGGCGGAGCGCCGTGAGCCACGAGTATGTGTCGGAAGCATTGCGGACCTGTCCGGGCGCGAGCGGCTGGATAGCGCCTTCCAGCGTGTTCACGGAAACGGCGAGCCAGTGGATGCCCTGGTCGGCCGGGTTGCCCTTGGCTGACCACCAGTCCACTTCCTTCGTCGCCAAGCTATACGACGGGCTCCCGCCGCCGAAATAATCCACGGCGATCTTTCCATTTCCGGATGCGCGTTTACGAATGCCTGCAGGCGCAGGAGGTCCTGCCCCCAATCGTAGTTGGAATCGGTCACGTAGTGGTAGCCGTTCCAGATGCCGCCGCCGAATTCGTTGAAATAGGAAAGGAAATACGGCGCGGCAAAAAGCGTTTCAAGGAGAAGCCAAAGAAGCAGGACGACGAGGAAAATATATTTGATGCTTGCGCGGACGAACGATTTTGCGGCGGCAGCCGACCGCGGCGAAAGTGATGCGTACCCGCAGGCACATTCACGTTCGTGACCCATTTTTTCCAGACGCCGGCGGCGAGGATATAGATGAAGGGAAGCGTGGGCATGAGATGCCGGACGCCGATATTGAGCGGGCTTTGCATGCTGTAGCCCCAATAGAGGACGATGAACGATGCCATGGAAAATTCCGCGAAGTTCACGCCGATATAATCCAAGATGCGCTGCCCGCGGCCGCCGCGCCGTCGCGCGGGTCGCGGCGGATCATCCACCAGACGGCAAGGACGAGCGCCGTAAGAGACGATGATGAGCGTGGGGATCGGTTCTTTAAGGAGGAAGAGGAGCGGGAAATAGATCCAGCCGCCGGCGCCCGCCACGTGCCCCAGGAAATAGATGGTGTTCCCGCCGTCGGCGCGCTGGAGGACCATGAGCACGCCGAGCATATATTGCGCAAGAGGTCGGAGCACGGGATTTTTCGCCATCCAGATATCCAGATCGGCGAGGCAGCGCATGCCGGTGCAGTGTGCGCCCGCGGGCGTGGGCCCATTCGCAAAGGAGCTGAGGATGAATTGCGTGTCGGAAACCTGCTTTGCGATCGGATAATGCACGGTGAAGAGGAAATAGATCGGATAGACGATGAAGATATAGCCGATGGCAAAAATGAGGATGAGGCGCCAGAGCCACCGGAGGCCGCGGATGAAGAACGTTTTGAACCGCCGCGAGCCGCTCCATTGTTCGCCATTCGATGATGATGTTCCGCAGCCAGAGGACGAACGCGAGAAAGATGAAAAGCGGCACAAGGAACGGCGTGGAAAATTTTGTGATCTGCGCCACGCCGAAGGAGAGCCCGGCGTACCAAAGATGTTTCCGTGACGGCGACTCGACGAACTTCAAAAAAAAATAAGTGGCGAAGATGATGCCGAACGCGGCGCCGACGTCCGTCGTCACGTAGTGCCCGTGCGCGAGCACGGTTGGAGAGAGCCCGAAGAGCGTGGCGGGCAGGAGCGCCCACCAGTTGCCCATGAGCCCGCGCGCGAGAAGATAAATAAAAAGGATGACGAGGAGCGTGATGAGGATCGGGAAAAATGCGCGCGGTCTGCACGATCGCGATCCGCATCATTGCCTGATTGGTAGAGGAATTGTGCGCCAACATCCCACTGCGCGTTCACCTGGTTCTGCCAGGCGTCGCTTTGCGTCGGGAAGTTGGGATTCAGGAAAAGCACGGGCAGCATCGCGAGCGCTTTTATGAGCGGAGGATGCTCGGGGTTCAGCCGGTAATCAAATTGTGCACGTAGCCATAGCCGGCAGGGATGTGAGCAAGCTCGTCCATGATGGCGGAGTCCGTGCGGGACGCCCAGAGCATGAGAGAGAACGAAGCGAGGCAGACAAGGGCAAGCGCCCACCAGGCAAAGACCGAAGAAGTTCGTTTAAACATCACCTTGCCTTTATTATACCGTATAATGGCCATATGGGAGTGTCACCGGAAAAGAGAGAAGACGACATCCATCCTGACGCACTCGTCCGGGTGATCAAGACTGAACCGAAGGATGAGGGGCTGGAGAAAATGCCGGGCTCGCGCAAACATTCAGGGCTCCCGAAAGGTATTGCATGGGGCATCGCGGGGCTTATTGTCCTTTTTATCGGCGGATCCATTGCCTCTTTCTATGCGTTCCGCAGCAGAGTATCGAGCGCGGTCGCGGACAACCTCACTGCGTTGCACGCGGGGGTCACCGACCTGCAAAATCTGGATCCACAATCGGCAGCGCAGGAATTTTCTTCCTTGCAAAATGCTTCTTCGGTCGACCCGGGTACGCTCTTTGGGGCGTTAGGGTCGCTTTTTAAAGGAGGCGGGAACGTGATCGGTTCACTTTCCAGCCTCTCGGGACAGCTGGCGCTTTTTTCGCAGGAAATAGGCGCTGCCGAATCGAGCTCGCTCGCTTTCCTCACGGATGGCGATGCGGGGCCGCTTACGGCCGAGCTTGGCCAGATGCGCGATACGCTGGGAACGATCGATGCCGAGAGCGATAAGCTTTCGAGCGCGGCGTCCTTCGTGGGCGGATTTTCGTCGCTCGCGAACACCGGCGACTATCTTTCACTCAAGGCCCAGATCGAAGGGGCAAAAAGTTTCCTGGACGCCCTCGTGCCCTGGCTTTCGGACCCCGCGACGCACCACGTCCTTGTCCTCTTTCAAAATCCGTCCGAGATCCGGCCCGCCGGAGGATTTTTGGGCAGCTACGCCGACGTCACGATCGCGAACAAAAAGATCGTGAGCGTGGACGTGCACGATGTTGCGGACGTTGACGCGGCGTTCCGCGAGAACATCATCCCGCCGAAGCCGCTACAGCTTGAGGTCGCGCGATGGCGGCCGGCGGATGCGAACTGGTTCTTCGATTTCCCCACCTCGGCTTCAAAGACAATCCAGTTCTTTGAGGTATCAGGCCTGTACGCAGATACTTCCACCACGTTTGATGGCGCGATCGCCGTCTCCCCGAAAGTAGTAAGCGATCTTTTATCCGTGACGGGACCCATAACCGCAGGGAACCCCAGTACCACCTTTACTGCCGATAATTTGCTGGCCCAGATCCAGAAGATCGTACAGAACGGCCAAGCGACCTCCGCGACCTATCCGAAACAGGTACTCCGCGACCTTTCGCAGGGGATCTTCGCCAAGCTTACCGTTTCCTCTTCGATTGCCACCGAGGAGCAGGGATTATTGAGCATGGCGTTCAATTGGGTCGCGAAGAAAGATGTCATGGTCTATTTCAAAAACCAGGACCTTGAAAACTTCGCGGATGCCTATGATGCGGACGGCGCTGTTTACGAACTACCCCAAAAGTTCAATGGCGACTATCTCGCCGTAGTAGACGCGAACGTGAATGGCGGAAAATCCGATCTTTACGTTTCAAGTACCGTTTCCTATACCGGCGTGATCAACCCGGACGGCACGATAGCGACCCACGTGGTCGTCGTGCGCAAGCACAATGGCAATAAGAGCCCCTATTGGTGGTATAAAACAACCAATCAGGATTATCTCCAATTTTTTGTCCCGCCGGGATCCACGATCACGAACGCATCAGGCACGGTTGCGAAGAAGATAACGCCATCCGTGAACTATGCAAAGAGCGCCTATAGCACGGATCCGCTCGTTGCGAGCATCGAGTCTACGGAGCAGACACTCTTCGGATATCCCGGCGTCGCCTGGCACACCGAATCGGGCGACCAGGTGTTTGGAACGTGGTCCACGGTGAAGGCGGGCGCATCAACGCAGGTAGCGCTTGACTACACCCATCGGCTTTTCGCGCCGCCCGCGCCTGGCGTCCAATACCAGTTCGTTTTTGAAAAGCAGGCGGGCACGACACGCCATTATTCGATTGAGATCGATGCGCCGCTCGGTTATGCATTTATGGAGAACGGCGGTTTGGCGTCATATCTTTATACGTCCGATGACCTGCCCGGGCGGTTGACGGTGACGCTCACATTGGAGAAGATAACCCAATGAAGCAGATCCGCAACTTCGTCATCATTGCCCACATTGACTCGGGCAAGTCCACGCTTGCCGACCGCCTTTTGGAGCTCACGGGAACGGTGCCCATGCGCTCCATGCGCGCGCAATATTTGGACCGGCTGCCCCTGGAGCGCGAGCGGGGGATCACGATCAAAATGGCGCCGGTCCGGATGGCATACAAGGTGGACAGCGTGGAATACGAATTGAACCTCATTGATACGCCGGGGCACTCGGATTTTTCGTACGAGGTTTCCCGCGCGCTCGCTGCGGTGGAAGGGGGGATCATCTTGGTGGACGCAACGAAGGGCATTCAGGCGCAGACGCTTTCCAATTTGCGCGCGGCGCAGAAGGCCGGGCTCACGCTCATCCCCGCAGTGAACAAGATCGATCTTGCGCTGCCGCATTTGGAATCGGTCGTGCAGGCGACGGCCGATCTCCTCCGCGTGCCAAAAGAAAAAGTGTTCTGCGTGTCCGCAAAGACGGGCGAAGGAGTGCAGGAGCTTTTGGAAGCGGTCGTGCGCGCGGTGCCGCCGCCCACGGCGCGCAAAGAAGAAACGAGCGCCGAGCGCGCGCTTATCTTTGATTCGCTCTACGATGACCATAAGGGCATTATTGCGTTCGTGCGCGTATTCGGTGGCGAGTTCGGCACTGCGGACGAGATGCATCTGCTTGCCACGCGCGCGAAGTTCAAGCCGAAAGAGGTTGGATACTTTTCGCCGGACCTCAAGGCGGTGCCAAAGCTCACGGACGGCGAGATCGGCTATGTCGCAACGGGGCTCAAGGAGCCGACGCTGGTCGCGATCGGTGACACTGTCGCGCGCGCGGGAATGGGCGGCACGAAGGCGGCGCCCTTGTCCGGCTATCGCGAGGCGGCGCCGGTGGTGTTCATCGCGTTCTATCCCGACGGCGTGACGAAATTCGAAGATCTGAAAAAGGCGCTTGAACGGTTGCGGCTTACGGACGCCGCGCTTTCTTTTGAGCCAGATGCGAACGAGGCCTTGGGCAGGGGACTCAAGGTCGGGTTCTTGGGCCAGCTCCATTTTGAGATCACGGCGAGCCGCCTGAAAGATGATTTCAAGTTGGATTTTTTGACGAGTTTCCCTTCCATCGCGTACCGCGTACAGGACAAGGGCGTCGTGCGGACGGTGACCCAGCCGCAGGATTTCCCGGACAAACCGGAAAAGATCTGGGAGCCAATCGTAGGTATGGAGGTCCTCACGCCCCAGAGATTTTTGAGCGCCGTCGTGAACCTGCAGACAGTGTTTGATATTGAGATCGGGCACGTGACGAACATCGGCGAAAACCTGCTCGTTGAGGCGAAGATGCCGCTCCGCGAGCTCATCCGCGATTTTGATGACCGCCTAAAATCCGTTTCGCAGGGATATGCGTCCTTTACCTACGAACTTGCGGGCGAGCAGGAGGCGGAGGTGGAGAAACTGGAGATATTGATTGTGGATGAAGTGGTGCCGGCGCTCACGCGCATCGTGCCAAAGAAGGACCTTGAACGGGAAGGGCGGCAGACGGTGGAGCGTCTGAAGACGCTGCTACCGAAAGAACAGTTCTCACAGGCACTGCAGGCAAGGGCCTTGGGCAGGATCATTGCGCGCGAGACGATCCCCGCGATGAAGAAACTGCTCGGCAATTTCGGGAAGACCGGCGGCGACCGCACGCGGAAGATGAAACTTTGGAAAAAGCAGCAGCGTGGCAAGGAGCGGCTGCAAAGCATGGCGCGCGTGGAGTTGTCGCCCGAAGTATTCCGCGAGATACTAAAGAAATGAAGATCGTGGGAACAATTGCTTTGGCAATCGTCCTCATCCTCGTGGGTACAAGGGTGTATGCGTTCTTTGCGCAGGAGCGGCAGCTCTCCGCCGACCTCGCCGACATCGAAGCGCGGCTTACGAAGGCAAAGTTCGACGAGGCGAACCTGCAATCGGAGGTGCAGTATCTTGCAAACCCGCTCAACTTGGAGAAAGAGCTCCGCGCGCGGTTCAATTACAAGAAGCCGGGCGAGACGATGATCGTGATAGTTCCCACGCAGACCTCCACGGCGACGAGCTCGGTGAGCGATTGAAAAAGAGGAAGGTTAGTTTTAAACTACCTGGGTGCGGGATTAGTACAGTGGCAGTACGCTTGCTTCCCAAGCAAGAGACGCGAGTTCGATTCTCGTATCCCGCTCAGTCATAAACAGTCGTCGGCAGCAAGCAGAATACCCTTCGGAAGGAGCCCTTCTGAGTACTCTCTTCGGAGCCATATCCTTCCTGCCGTTTGAGAGCCCCTTGACTGGGCGATTTCCGCGGGGATACGATTATAAGTAGCCGCTAGCTGGTTATTCAGCTGGCAGAAAGGGAGGATATGAGCCCCACTGAACGCGGAAGTATAGTTATAGATAGATTCGCTGGTACGTGCTGTTCAGAGGAACGGAGAAACGATTTCCTCGGCCATCTCACCGGAGAAAATCCGCTTTCCGACTTCCCGATGCACGCTCGCGAATGCGGGCCATGTGGGCTCGCACTCGCAAACTCCCAGGTCATCGGGGACCTCTTCGAATCCATCCCCACTATGCCACTAGGTACATCCATCGCCGCCTGAGCAACTGCTCGGGCTTTTTTTATCCTTTTTACCACTGGCCTTCGCGGTGCAGAAAGATGATAAACTAAAGACATGAAGCCGGCGCACAGGGGGAAGCTCCGCAACCGCATTTTTTTGGTCATCCTGATAGGCCTTGTGCCCATCGCGGTCGCGGCCATGCTCGGTGTCTCTGCGGTGAATGATTCGCACCGCGCCGACGTAGCGCGACTTGAAGCGGCAGTGCTCACGCAAAAAGCGCAGGAAGTGGAGAACTACGTTTTCAATCAGGTCCTGAGCTTTCCGACGGTGATCTCGCCCTCGAGCCAGGGGATTGCGAATTCAACCTCGGCGCAGAAATTCGCGCTTACCGAGACTATAAGCCTGCTCACCTTCCTTGAATCCGAATCATTTATCAATGCGAACGGCATGGAGACAGTGCATGTTGACCGCACGCATCCCGACGGGTTTCCAGCTTCTGAGCTGCGAGACATGAGCACCACGCCGGAATTCCACACTGCGCGGGCGGGCAACTATTATATCGGCCCCGTGGGCTACGGGCCGAACGGCCCCGTTGCTGCCTTCGCGGCACCCGTGAAGGATAATACCGGCGCCGTGATCGGCGTCACGGCGGGTGATGCGAATTTGAAACAAGTGCAGACGATCGTTGCGGAGGGGGGCATCGGCGATACCGGATATCTTTATTTAGTTGATGCGCAAGGAAACGTGATCGGGGGCGGCGGGCCGATGAGCGGCGCGGGCGTCACTGCAACGACGAGCGTCGCCTCCCTTCCTATCGTCCAGAAAGTGCTCGGCGGCACCGACCTCCTTACCGCTGACACGCAGACCACCTACAAAAATAGTGCAGGCGTCCAGGTCGTCGCGGCGGCAAAATATCTTCCAGCGTATGGCTGGGGGCTTATCGCCGAATGGCCGACGAGCGAAGCGGACGCCACCGTGAACACGCTTTTCATGCGGAACATGATCGGGCTTATCGCGGTGCTTTTGGTCGCCTTCGCGGCATCGCTGTTCCTCGCGGCCTACATCCTCCGGCCCGTCCGGAAATTGCAGGAAAGCGCGGAGCGCGTGGCGCAAGGCAAACTGAACCAGGGGGTCGCGATTGCGACAGGGGACGAGCTGCAGGAGCTCGGCGAATCATTCAACGACATGGTGCAGGGCTTGAAGCGGCTCGAAGAATTGAAAGACGAATTCGTGTTCGTCGCAGCGCATGAACTGCGGACGCCGGTCGCAGCGATGAAGGGATATCTCTCGCTTATCCTGGACGGCACCGCGGGGACAATCACGGATCAGACGAAAACATATATTGAGAAAGTGATCGCGTCGGACAACCGCCTCGTGCAGCTCGTGAACGACCTTCTGGAAGTCGCGCGGTCGGAGGCGGGGCGCCTTGCGATCAAGGTGGCGCCAATCGACCTTGCGCCGCCGATCCGTTCGGTGCTTGACGAGCTCAAATCCCTCGCCGATGAGAAATCAGTGAAGGTGGTGTATGAACCGCCGACGGGCCTGCCGAAAGCGATGGGCGATGCGGACCGCGTCAAGGAAGTGATGGTGAACCTCGTAGGAAATGCGATCAAATATATGGGCGGAGTGGGAACGGTCACGATCACGCACGAAGTGAAAGAGGGGGGCGTGGTCACGCACGTCGCGGACACGGGCGTCGGCATCGCAAAAGAGGCCCAGGAGAAATTATTCCAAAAGTTCTATCGCGTACAGACCGATAAGACGAAAGATATCACGGGTACCGGGCTCGGCCTTTTCATAGTGCGCGAGATCGTGGAAAAGATGGGTGGGAAGATATGGGCGGCATCGGAAGAAGGAAAGGGATCCACATTCAGTTTCAGCTTGCCTATGGCGGGCGCCTAGTCCGGACGTAATATTTTTTGGCCTGTGGCGGCATATATTCTAGTAAGTTTTTCCGTATTCACGCACTTGCCTACCCTTTTTATTCGTGGTAGAAAGTGTGTGCATTACCCTTGCTCCTTAAAAAGCATTTTTTCGGCTCTTTACTAATTTAATAAAAGAGTCGAAAAAATAAATATTGGAAATAGAAAAATGCATATCTTGAAAAAGATAGCAGTATTCGGTTTGCTTTTCGCGACAGGAGTCCTCTTTACGTTGGGCAATATTACCGCCCACGCAACGACGGATTCCTCAAGTTCAAGTTCGAGCTCGAGTTCGAGTTCCAGTTCCAGCTCAAGTGCTAGTGCCAGTGCGGGTGCTAGCTCCAGTGCTAGCGCCGATTCAGGCTCTAGCGCAAGCTCTAGCTCCAGCTCCAGTTCGAATTCGGACACAAGCTTTAGTACCGCGACAAGCTCAAGTACCGCAACGAGTTCAAGCGGCGACGGCCATAACCACGATCACGACTGTGATCGCGATGACCATTGTCTGCAGAACGCGACGGGAACGCTCATCGTGATAACGAACGTGACGAACGACAATATCGGCGTGAAGTCCGCTGCGGATTTCACCGATACAGTGACCGGAACGAATGTTCTGCCCACGTCGACCTTTCCGGGTTCGGCGTCGGGAACGGTTCTCACGCTCCGAACTGGCTCCTACTCGGTGGCGCAAGCCCCGAGCGCGGGCTACGACGTGACCTACTCGAGCGACTGCTCCGGGACGATCGCGGCGAGTGGGACGAAAACCTGCACGGTGAGCGACAACGACAAATCGTTGCCGGCTCCGGCCTGCAGTGTGAACGGCCTCTACGGCGTTTACTACAACCTGCCAGAGACCCTTTCGGGAATGGAAGGGCCGATCACGGGGGTTACGACGGGAACGACGCCATCCCAGTACAACTGGTATACGCCGCAATTCTTCAGTTTCGCGTTGAACGCTCCGATCACGTCGTTCAACCAGCCGGGCAATTTCTTCCCGGTGAACGACGGCCTTCCGGGCGATCCGTTCTACACGGCGATCCACTGGAGCGGTTCGGTGAACTTCCCGACTTCGGGAACCTATCCGGTCACGCTCGGTTCTGACGATGATTCATGGCTCTACGTGAACGGCAAGTTGGTCGACGCGGTTCCGGGGATCCACCCGATTGCTTACGCCACTTCGACGTATGTGACGGCAGCGGGAACCTCGACCGTCGACCTCTACTTCGCTGAACGGCACAAGGTACAGTCTGGATTGGTCTTTGCGATCCCGGGCGCGACTTTTTCGCCCTGTATTGCAACCTCCACCCCCTCCTCGACGATCCCATCAGCCGACCTTTCTCTTACAAAGACCGCTGATGTGACCTCGACCGTAGAAGGAGGCACGGTCCACTACACGTTGACCGTGACAGACATTGGTCCCGCAACCTCAACCGGGGTTGTGGCGACCGACACCTGGCCTACAGGCCTTACCTTCGTGAACGCGACAGCATCGCAGGGTAGCTACGCAAGTTCCACGGGCACCTGGACGATTGGCAGTATGAGCGCAAGCTCAAGCGCCACCCTCCAGATCGCAGGCACGGTGAAGACGGGTACGGCAAGCACCACCCTCACGAACAGTGCAGTGGTGGGCGAGAGCGCGAGCTCCACGGACCCGAACCCGGGGAACAACACGGCCACGACAACAGTGGCAGTAGTAACACCTTCGGCCTGTACGCTGTCCGCATCCGATTTCGAGGCCGATCTGTCAAATGGGCAGATAGTGGTGAGCTCGATTGCTACAAATGTCGGCAGCAGCACCGCCTCGTTCGTCCTCACGAATAAGACAAAGTGTACGGCGCCGATCAGCATGTCGTCCTATAAAGTATTCGTTACGCCGCAAAACCCTGGTTGGCTTGCGACACAACAGCTTTTTGACGTGGCCTCATCTCCTGCGGTCGCCCCGAGTTCAACGCAGACCTTCACCGTGAAGACGGCAAGCTGCATGACTCAGGTGGACGCATGGTATGGGCAGGCTCCTGCAACATTGCTTGACAGTAATCCGTATGGGTATCCGAACGTTCCGTTCGTGCTTACCGCTACATTTACCCACTCCGGCGATCTTTGCAGCGCAACCACTACTCCCTCGGCAGACCTTTCTGTCACGAAGACCGTGGATGACGCATCTCCCCGCAAGGGCGACGCCATCCACTACACCGTGACAGTCTCGGCCCTCGGTCCCGCGACCTCGACAGGGGTTGTGGCAACGGACACCCTGCCTGCCGGCCTCACTTTCGTGAACGCTACGGCAAGCAAAGGCACGTACGCAACGTCAGGCGCCTGGACGATCGGCAGCATGAGCGCAAGCTCAAGCGCCACCCTCCAGATCGCCGCTCTCGTGAACGCTTCGTCCGGTACGCAGATCGCAAACATTGCTTCAGCGACCGAAACCGCGTCCTCCACCGATCCGAACTTGGGGAACAACAGTTCCACGGTGACGATAACGGTGGCCACCCCCTCCTCGACGATCCCATCAGCCGACCTTTCTCTTACAAAGACCGCTGATGTGACCTCGACCGTAGAAGGAGGCACGGTCCACTACACGTTGACCGTGACAGACATTGGTCCCGCAACCTCAACCGGGGTTGTGGCGACCGACACCTGGCCTACAGGCCTTACCTTCGTGAACGCGACAGCATCGCAGGGTAGCTACGCAAGTTCCACGGGCACCTGGACGATTGGCAGTATGAGCGCAAGCTCAAGCGCCACCCTCCAGATCGCAGGCACGGTGAAGACGGGTACGGCAAGCACCACCCTCACGAACAGTGCAGTGGTGGGCGAGAGCGCGAGCTCCACGGACCCGAACCCGGGGAACAACACGGCCACGGTTCCCGTCACTATCGCGCCGAACATTTGCACGGTGAATTGCGGCGGGACGGCGACTACGACTGCGGACCTCGCCATAACGAAAACGGTTGATAGCGCGAATCCGGCGGGCGGCGACACGGTCACGTACACTGTGACGGTCACCGACCTCGGACCAGGCACTTCAACCATCGTTAAGGTAAGCGATCTTCTGCCGGCAGGATTAAGCTTGAATTCGGCGACGACTTCGCAAGCGCTCAATCCGTACAATATGAGCACTGGCGAGTGGGATGTCGGTACGCTTGATCCGAACGCGACTGCCACACTCGTCATCTCGGCGACTGTGGACCCGCGCGAAGCAGGCCAGCCGATCGTAAACACCGCGACCGTTTCCGAACTGAGTTCGCTCCCGGATAACTCCGCGAACAACTCCGCTTCGGTCACGATCAACGTGCAGGCATCCAGCACGCCGGGCGGTTGCACGGGCAACTGCGGCATAGTCACTATCGGAGGCGGTGGCGGCGGAGGTAGCACTGGTGGTGGTGGCGGTTCGGCCTATGAGCTTACGATAGACAATGGCGCGACCTCGACTGCAACAACGAGCGCTACGCTCTCCATCTACGCGACGGAGGCCTACACGATGGAAATCTCGAATGATCCTAACTTCGCGAGTTCCACGTGGATACCCTACGCCACGGAAATGCCCTGGACGCTTCTCTCCGGTGCGGGCGAGAAGACCGTCTACGGACGCTTCCGCTCGATCCAGAACACGGACCTCGGCGCGGCGCAGGACTCCATAGAGCTCTTGGGCGGCCAGGTGCTCGGCGCTGCGACCAGTTGCGGCACGTATCTCAACGACTATATCCGTCTCGGCTGGGCGAACAAACCGAGCGAGGTGACGAAGCTGCAAAGCTTCCTCAACTGGAATCTTGGGATAAACTTGCCGCTCACGGGGGTTTATGGTCAAGAGGACTTCAATGCGGTGCAGCAGTTCCAGCTGAAATATAACAGCCAGGTGCTTGCCCCTTGGGTCCCGCTCGGGCTCCCGAATCAGATGACGTCGACCGGGTTCGTTTATCAGACGACCCGATGGTGGATCAATAGGCTTGAGTGTGAAGCACTCAACCTCCCGATCCCGGTCTTGCACGTGTACCAGCCCTAATGGCACGCGCAAAGCACGCAGACACCCGCGAAAGCGGGTGTTTGTGTTTTCGAAGATTTTATGGCATAATATGAGCACATGAAACGGGTGTTCAAAACGCTCAAGAACTATCTGATCCCGGGCGAGGGGAATGACCACCGGCCGCACCTTTTGCGGCCGCAGGCAGTCGTGTTCGTGATCGCCGTGGCGCTCGTCGTGGAATCTATTTTCCTTTTCGGCGCTTCGTACGTCGCACCGCGCTCGCGGCTGTTCGGCCTTATCGTCGCGAATGCGTTGATCGATGGGACGAACGCCGCCCGGGCCGCTGACAATCTCACGGCGCTTCACGAAAACCCGTTGCTTGACGCGGCAGCCCAAGACAAAGCGAACGATATGGTTGCGAACAATTATTTCGCGCATACGAGCCCTGCGGGCCTCACGCCGTGGTATTGGTTCGAGAAAGTGGGATACCCTTTTTCATCCGCGGGAGAAAATCTGGCGGTAAACTTTGCGGATTCAGCAGACGTGACAAACGCATGGCTCAACTCTCCCGAGCACCGCGTAAATATTTTAAATGCGGGTTTTACGGAGATCGGGATGGCAACCGCGCAGGGGACCTTTAATGGCGTGCTCGCCGTCTATGTCGTGGAGCTTTTCGGGGCGCCGTCCGCGGCGCCAATCGCACTTGCAAACAACGCCAAACCCACGGCAGCCGCAGTCTCCGTGCCGCAGCCGGCCTTCGTTGCCGTAAAGGGAGCGACGACGCAAACTGCGCCTGCCGCCGCCGTAGCCGCGGTACCCACCCCGTCCGGCGCGAGCAATTTCGTCCAGACGGCAGCGGCCGATCCGCGCCGGACAGTTGACTACATTTATCTCGCGATCGCCATCCTCTTCGCCGCCGCGCTTCTCGTGAACATTTTTGTGAAGATCCGCATCCAACACCCGCAAGTCATCCTAGGCGGCATGCTCGTCATTCTGATCGCAGGGCTCTTCATCGTTTTGAACCAGCACTTCGGCTCGGCAGGCACCGTGGTTTTGTAGTAAGCTCAAGGCATGCCCTCCTCGACGACGGAGCTCATCAAAAGCAAGCTGGATATCGTGGAGTTCCTCCGCGGCTACCTTACGCTTACACCGGCGGGGAAGAATTTCAAAGCGCTTTGCCCGTTCCATCACGAGAAGACGCCGTCCTTTATGATCTCCCCGGACCGGCAGTCGTGGCATTGCTTCGGATGCAGTTTGGGCGGCGATGTTTTCGGCTTCGTGATGCGGTATGAAAATATTGAATTTGGTGAGGCGTTGCGGATGCTTGCCGAAAAAGCAGGCGTGGAGCTGCGCCACGAAAACCCCGCGGAATACAAATACAGCGGATTGCTCTACGACCTGAACGACGCGGCGAAAAATTATTTCAAAAAAATGCTCGCCGCCGCGCCTGTCGCGAAGAAATATCTCGCAGAGCGCGGCCTCGCGCCCGCAACCATAGAGGAATTCGAACTCGGCTGGGCGCCGAACGAACCGGAGGCGCTTTCCATGCATCTTCTGAATTCCGGCAGCGCGCCGCAGGACCTTTTGCAGGCCGGGCTTTCCATGAAGACCGAGCGCGGGCTGATGCTTGACCGCTTCCGCGGCCGCATCATGTTCCCGATCCACAACCACGCGGGCAAAGTGGTGGGCTTCACCGGCCGCATCCTTCCGCAGATAGAGAAAGAGATCGCGGCGCGGTCGGGCCAGCCGCTCGCGAAATACGTGAACAGCCCCGAAACGCCCATTTTCCAGAAATCAAAGGTGCTCTACGGCTTTTGGAAGAGCAAAGAGGGCATCCGCGAGGCAAAATCGGCGTTCCTTGTGGAGGGCCAGATGGATTTTTTGATGAGCTGGCAATCAGGCGTGAAGAACGTGATTGCGAGCTCGGGCACCGCTTTAACGGCGGACCATTTGCGTTCGGTGCACCGCCTTGCAGAAGAGTTGATATTGAGCTTTGACAATGACGTTGCCGGTTCCGACGCCGCCGAGCGTGCCATTGATCTCGCCGAAGCGAGCGATTTTACGGTGAAGGTAGCGGTGTTCGCGGATTTCAAAGATGCGGCGGATGCGGCGCAGGCGGATCCGCAAAACGTCCGGAAGGCGATCACGGCCGCCGTCCCCGCGCCCCTGTTCTATTTTGAAAAATATCTGCCGAAGGATCCCACAGCCATCAAAAATCGCGAAGGGCTCCGGCGGCTGCGCGTTATCCTTGCGAAATTAAAGAACATCGCGAGCCCTGTGGAGCGCGGGTCCTGGTTCAAAGAACTTTCCGCGCGTACGGGCATCGCCGAGAAAACATTGGAAGAAGAATCGGAGAAAGCGAATGCCGTAGGGATCCCATTTTCCATCCCAAAAGAGGAAGAAGCGCAGAAGCGGGAAGTACCCCGGCAGGAGCTGCTGGTTGAGGCGCTCTTCGCCGCTGCGCTTCCCAAGAGCGACTTTGCAGCGCTTGATGATTGCGTCCCATTTCTTAACCCGACGCAAAAAGAGATCCTGCGCATTTTGAAGAGTGGAAAGACAAAGAGCGAAGACCCATCGCTCGACGAGACAGTTGGCCTCATCGTTCTCCGTGCCTCAGGCGAAGTCCCGCAGGAAGAGGTAGACGCGCTTAAGGCAGAGCTCGCGAAGGAATATTATAAAGAGCGGCGCAAGGTCATTACGAAGGCAGTGAAAAATGCCGAAGCGAAGGGGA
This sequence comes from uncultured bacterium, assembly GCA_963768625.1. Lineage (GTDB taxonomy): Bacteria > Patescibacteriota > Minisyncoccia > UBA6257 > 2-01-FULL-56-20 > CAVYIK01. Next base: position 253,488 of record CAVYIK010000003.1, on the reverse strand, counting down.
ACGAGACGGAAGTGCACGCGGCGCTTGAAGAGCTCGCACGGTTGCCAGATACGGAAAAATAAGTGATAATGAGGTATTATTTAACCTACTCTTCATGAAGAAATCGAGAAAAAAGGCCAAAAAGCCAGCGGGGAAGAGGCGTCCCGTAAAGAAGGCGAAGCGCAGCCCGGCGAAGAAAGGCAAGAAAACCGCGAAGGGCAAGAAGGCTATAAAAGGGAACAAGAAACCGCTCTCGAAGCTGGAGAAAGCGATCAAGGCGAACGCCTCGGAGATCAACGAGCTTATTGACCGCGGCCGCCCGCGCGGATTCGTAACGGACAACGAGATCCTCTATTACTTCCCGAAGATCGAGGACAATGTTGGATTGCTTGATGAGATCTATGACCGTCTGGAAAAAGCGGGGATCAAAGTGATCGAGACGAGCGCACTCATCGATTTTTCCAAGGACGAGGAAGAAAAGAATTTTGACGAGTCAATGGCGTTTGAGGGCGACGTGCCGGACGCAGTGCAGATGTACCTGAAGGAGATCGGGAAGACGCCACTTCTTTCAAAAGACGAAGAGCGCGAGCTCGCGAAACGCGCGGAAAAAGGCGACGAGGAAGCGCGCCAGCGGCTGATGAAGGCGAACCTGCGGCTCGTCGTTTCCATCGCGAAGCGCTACGTGAACCGCACGCCGCATCTTTCTATCCTGGATCTCATCCAGGAGGGGAATATTGGCCTCTCGCGCGCGGTGGAAAAATTCGACTACCGGCGCGGCTTCAAATTCTCCACGTACGCCACATGGTGGATACGCCAGGCGATCACCCGGGCGCTTGCCGACCAGTCGCGCACCGTCCGCATTCCGGTCCACATGGTGGAAACTATTTCTAAGTACACACAAGTGCGCAGGCAGCTTATTCAGGAGCTTGGCCGCGACCCCTTGGCGGAAGAGATCGCTGCGGAAATGGGAATAGACGTGGAAAAGGTGCGGCATATCCAGAAGATCTCGCAGGAAGTGCTTTCCATTGAGACGCCGATCGGCGACGAGGAGGACTCCACACTTTCCGATTTTATCCCCGACGAACGGAACGCGACGCCGTCCCAACTCACCGCGCGCGCAATGCTCCGCGACCTCATCCGCGAGATCATGATAGACCTCACCGACCGCGAACAGCAGATTTTGAAGATGCGGTTCGGCTTGGAGGACGGCATCAGCCATACGCTTGAAGAGGTAGGGAAGGCGTTCGGCGTCACGCGCGAGCGCATCCGGCAGATCGAAGCAAAAGCGCTTGAGAAGATCCGCGAGCACGGAAAATCCCCGGCGCTTGAAGGGTTCGAAAGTCTCACGTAATCAAATATAAAAAGTGGCGTTCCCGGGGGGAACGCCGTTTTCTGGTGGCCAGCTTCAAGTTTAGTTCGGTATCTCTTTCAGGGTGCCTTCAAGAAAGGCCTTCTCGAGGGAGAGATCGAGATAGTAGTCCTTGCACGTACCACATTGGTTGTAGTGCGCCCGGACCTCGTCCGCATCTGCGAGCGACAGAGTTCCGGCCACATACTCCGGGAGGAGAGAAAATACCCTCGGGTTTTTCGAGCAGGTCCCTTCCTTCTCCTCTCCTTTCTTAGAGTTCGTGAACTGGCTTGCAAGGCTCATGCACATGGGCCCCTCCTTGGGGATGACGCTTGGGATATTCTATCACGCAAAAGAGAAACGTCAAATGCGAGATTGCAATTAACCGCGTTTTATTTTACGTTTGAGGGGATGGGGTCCGCAGAGATACGAAAAAAGTTTCTGGAGTTTTTTAAGGAACGCGGGCACGCCGTCGTGCCTTCGTCGTCTTTGATACCCGATGACCCTTCGGTACTCCTCACGACGGCCGGCATGCAGCAATTCAAGCGGTATTACACGGGCGACCTGGACCCGATGAAGGATTTTGGGAGCAAGAACACCGTGTCCATTCAAAAATCGTTCCGCACCTCCGACATTGACGAGGTGGGCGACGAGACGCACGACACTTTTTTTGAGATGCTCGGCAATTTCAGTTTTGGCGGATATTGGAAGAAAGAAGCGATCAACTGGGCCCACGAATTTATTACGAAAGAACTGGGGCTCGCGATCTCGCACGTAAGCGTATTTAAGGGGTCCGACGTTGTCCCGAAAGACGAGGAATCAAAAAAGATCTGGGGCTCGCTCGGCGTGAAGGACGTGCGGGAAGAGGGGATGGAGGATGTCTTTTGGGGGCCGACGGGAACTTCCGGCCCGTGCGGACCGACGACCGAGATCTATTGCAAGGCGGCGAATGGAAAGGAAGTAGAGAACTGGAACATCGTTTTTAACGAATATTTCTCTGATGGTTCGCGCGAGGATCTGCTTGCGGGCAAAGCGTCGCTTAAGCCGCTTGCGACGAAGGGGGTGGACACCGGGATGGGATTGGAACGGCTTGCGACGGTGGCGCAGAAGAAAAATAATCTTTTTGAAACGGACCTTTTCGCACCGCTTATTGCCGTGGTGCCGGCCGGAGTTTCGGCGAGAAGCGCGCGCATTGCGGCGGACCACGCGCGCGGTATCTCATTCCTCCTTGCCGACGGCGTGCGGCCATCAAACAAAGGAACGGGGTATATTTTGCGCCGTCTCACGCGCCGTATCATCGTGCACGAATATCTCTCCGGCAAAAAATTCATAACCGAAATTTTAAAAAAGACGGTTGAGCTCTATGGCGCTTATTATCCCGAACTCAAGCTCACGGTCATCCTGGACGAATTTGAAACAGAAAATGCGAAATTCCAAAAGACATTGAAGAACGGGCTCCGTGAGTTGGAACGCATCCCGACAATTGATGCGATAAACGCTTTCAAGATCTATGAAAGCTACGGTCTGCCGTATGAGATCATGAAAGAGCTCGGCGGCGACCGCGCAAAGGCGCTGACGCGCGAGGCGTTTGACGAGGAATTCAAGAAACATCAGGAGGTCTCCCGGGCGGGCGCCGAAAAGAAGTTCGGCGGGCACGGACTTATCTTGAACACGGGCGAACTGAAGGCCGGGAATGAGGAGGAGATGAAGAAAGCGCTGCGCTTGCACACGGCGACGCATCTTCTGCAGCAGGCGCTCCGTGAGGTCTTGGGCCCGGAGGTCCACCAAATGGGCTCGGACATTACGCCCGAGCGGACGCGCTTCGATTTTTCGTTCACGCGCAAGATGACACCGGAGGAGATCAAAAAAACGGAGGAGATCGTGAATCAAAAGATAAAAGAGGATCTGCCGGTGCAATATAAAGAAATGCCGAAAGCCGAAGCGGAAAAGATCGGGGCGCTGCACTTTTTCAAGGAGAAATATCCGGAAAAGGTAAAAGTATATTACGTCGGTCGTGACCTTGCTTCCGCATGGAGCAAGGAATTCTGCGGCGGACCGCACGTGACGCACACGGGGGAGATCGGGCATTTCAAGATCGCAAAGGAAGAGGCGGTAGGCGCGGGCGTCCGCCGCATACGCGGGATAGTTGAATAAAAACCGCGCGTGCTGCGGCCCGCGCGGGTGTGCTAAAATGAAAGCGTGAAGGAAAAGTTTTTGATACTGGAGATCACGCCGAAAGGCACGAACGGGCTTTTTTTGAACGTTGACGAAGACCGCAATATCGTTTTTGAAAAATTAACGAAGGGTGCGAACCTCGCGAAGTTTTTGCAATCCCCGGGACGCAAGATAGCGGAGCGGCGCTGGGAAGGGAAACCGCTTTTCCGTTCGCGCCGGCGCGTGATCGCGGCGGCGGATTCGTCACTCGCGACCACCATCCCCGTGCCGATCACGATCTCGCGGGAGCACGCGAACGCGAAGAATAAGATCGCACTCGCGGAGCTTGAAAACTTGATCGCGCAGGAGATGGCGAAGATCTTCAATGGCTGCCGGAGCGAGGCAGCGAAGCGGTTGCACGTGAGCGACTTGGATGCTATCCTCGTCGGCGCGAAAGCAAAGCATTTCGCCGTGGACGGCAAAGCGCTCGCGCACTCGCCGGTAGGCATGGGAGGGAAAAAGATCTCGCTGCTCCTTGAACTTGTGTTCACGACGCGGGCGATCTTCGAGGACCTAAAGCCGTTTTTCAACGCACCGGAAGATTTCTTTTTTGCCGAGGCCCCGCAGGCGCATCTTTCCGCGCTCTCGCGCATCCGCAAGCTGCCGCTCAATCTGATCATGGCCAATGACGAAGGAGCTTCCCTCTACGTGCTTGAGAAGCCGAAGGGCGAACATGCAGTGCTCTATCGCGAGCGGCTCGGCTGGCGATTCTCGTCGTTCGCGGAGGAGATCGCGAAGGCGCTTGCGGTCGGCAAGCATACGGCACAGCAACTCTATTGCCTTTACCATCACGGGAAGATGTCGGCTGCGGCGGAGCGGGCGTTCAAGAAAACGGTGGAACCGGCGCTTGCAGCGTTCTTCGGAGAATTAGAAAAGGCCAAGGTGAAGGGGATTGTCTACGTTGACTTGCCGCACGCGTTGCCGTTCGCTTTGCCGCACAAACACGGGGCTGCGGTGCTTGAGGAGCACCCCGCGCAGGAGATGCTCGCCGAGTTCGGCTTTACGGCGAACCTCGGCGGGTTTGGCGAGGAAAAAAATGACGTTTTCCGTCCGCTGCTTTACTTTATTGAGGCCTATTTCGACAAGAGCAATTCGGAGATCAACCAAAAATTGCGCCGCCGGCTCCACTGGCTCGCGGGATAAGATTTCACGAAGCAAAACCGCCGTCCAAACTGCCGTCCGGCGCGCCTGTAATATGCTATACTTTCTATAATCGCAGGAACATGACAAAAATAACCATCGAGAAGGACGAGGGGATCGCGGATGTCGTTGACAAGGTAACAGAAGAAGCCGAGAACGAAATAACGCTCGTTATTCCGAAGGGTTCCGTCCTTGCGCGTTCAGCGAAGAACTTTCAATCTATTAAAGCGCGAGGCAGAAGCAGCTGGAAAGTCCTTGGCCATTGAATCCGTGGATGATACGATCCTCGCTTTTGCGAAGCAGAGCGGTCTTGAAGGCAGTCATCCGCTCTGGGGCGGCGTGCGCGCTGCGGGCGGCCTCACGGATATCGTTCCCGTTGGCAGCGAGGAACGCGAGGCGGAGAAAAAGCCAGCGCGCCGCGGCAAGAAGAAAGCGACCGCAGAGCCGGTGAAGCTCACCGTGCGCGAGGAACCGGAGGAGATCGGAAGAAACAGAAGAACCCAAAGAAGAGAACGCCGGAAGAGGAAGGAGGGCGCCGGGAAGGAAACGGCGGCAATGGAAACACACGCTTTTGAAGAAGAAGGGGAGCGGTTTTTCAAGAGGCGGAGCATCCCGGAGATCATGGCGGGGACAGGGCGAGAGGAAGAAGAGGAAGAGACGTCACGCCGCATGCCGCGCAAGCTCATCGGGTGGATTGTGGGCATCGTCGTGCTCATCCTTGTTGTCCTCGGCGTTATGACATGGGGATTCGGCCACGTGACGATCGCGATCAATTTCCAAAAAACACCATGGACCTATCAGGATAATTTCGTCGCCGACAAATCGGTTTCAGCGATCAATGCCGACGACGAATGTTATCCCGGCGCAGATCTTTTCAACGCAGAAGAACACCACCCAGCTATTCCCGGCGTCGGGAAACGCGAACGTTTCCATAAAAGCGCAGGGGACGCTCACCATCTATAACGCCTACAGCTCGGCGAAGCAGGACCTTGTCGCGACCACGCGGTTCGTGACGCCTGACGGGAAACTGTTCCGCCTTGTAAGTGCGGTCACGGTGCCGGGGGCGCACGATCACGAACGGCCAGATCGTGCCGTCCTCGGTTGATACGACGGTCATGGCGGACCAGCCGGGGACGTCCTATAACGTAGGGCCCGGTGGCCAAGCTTACCATCCCGGGATTCCAGGGCTCTCCGAAATACGCCGCGTTCTACGGCGAGCTGAAGAGCGGGACGAGCGGCGGTTTTGTGGGGAACAAAGCGGTGCCGACCGCGAGCCGACATCACGAGCGCAAAGAATGCGATGACCTCCGCGCTTAAGTCGATCTCGCGGAGCGACCTTACGTCGAGCTATCCGAATAATTTCAAAATCCTGGACGGCGCGACGAGCGTCCAGGTCACGAAGCTCACGGTGAACACGTCCACCGACGCGAACGGCAACTTCAGTGTCTTCGGGGAGGCCTCCTCCAGGCGATCGGATTCGACGAATCGGCATTCAAGGCCTATCTGCTCTCGCTCGCGCAGTCACAGGAAGTGAATGCAAGTCGGCGAGCTCCACTTTCAGCAACCTTGCGTTAAATTACAGTAATGTCAAAGCAGATTTCACGAAGGGGACTGTCAGCTTCTCGCTCTCGGGCACGGGGACGCTTGAGCCGAAATTCGACGCAGATACCTTCAAGGCGAGCATCGCCGGGAAAAGCCTGAACGACGCCCGGAGCGCCATCGCCGCCATCCCCGGTCTCGCCGACGGCAAGATCTCCGCATGGCCGATGTGGCTTTGGAGCATCCCCTCGAACACAGGTAAGATCTCGGTTTCTGCGAACTAGGGCATTTGACAGAATATGCATTATCAGCTATAATCGTTCCGTTGCTTCGACTATGAGCTTTAGCTCGGTTTTTTTTTGCTAATGATGGAAGGCACGATAGGAAGGACGGGTCCTTGAGGCCTTGCCGGGCCTTCTCTTCCGGGTCCAATTGAGCGGACGGGAGGCCCCTTGCTTTCGCACCTCGCCGGCAAAATGAAGATGCACAACATTCGCGTTCTGCCGGGTGACCGGGTGCTCCTTGAGCTTTCTCCGGACGGCACGCGGGGACGGATCGTGCGGCGGCTCTAGCGCGCAGCGGAAAATCTATGAAAGTAAGAAGTTCAGTAAAAAAGATGTGCGCAAAATGCCAGGTCGTCAAACGGCATGGCAGAATTTATATTTTGTGCAAAAATCCAAAACATAAACAACGGCAAGGATAAAAAATCATCATGCGTATTTTAGGGGTCAATCTCCCCGACAACAAAAGGATAGAAATCTTCGCTCACGTACCTCTATGGCGTGGGGCGGTCTTTAAGTACGAAGACGCTTGCGGCGGCAAAGGTGGATCCCGAATAAGCGCGCGAAGGACCTCACGGCGGACGAAGCGCTTGCGCATCCAGAACTTCATTGAGAAGAATTTTCCGGTGGAAGGCGAACTGCGCCAGCGTATCAAGGCGAACATCGGCCGATTGAAGGAACTGCAGACCTACCGCGGCATGCGGCATCTGCGGCGCCTGCCCGTCCGCGGCCAGCGCACGCGCACGAACTCCCGCACGGTCCGCGGGAACGTAAGAAAGACGGCCGGCAGCGGTAAGAGAAAAGTTGAACTGAAATAACCCAAGTAACAAACACCATGGGAAAGAAAAAGTAACTACATTAGGGGACACCGCGGCCGAGGAGAAGGCGTGGCAAAAGCCGCACCCAAGGCATCGGGCAAGCCCGCCAGCCTGCCGCTGCCGGCTGCCAGCCACGGCCGCAGCGCACGCCCCGAAGCGCCCTTCCAAAAAAGTGGCCGAGGGGAAGGTATACGTAAACGCTTCCTATAACAACACGACGATCACGGTGACTGACCTTACGGGCAACGTGCTTGCGTGGGCATCGGCTGGTTCGCTCGGTTTTTCCGGCCCGAAGAAAGCGACGCCCTTCGCCTCCTCAAAAGTGATCGCGGCGATCGCGGAGAAGATCCAAACCACCGGCCCGCAGGATTCTGCAGTGATCGTGAAGGGGATCGGCTCCGGCCGCGACTCGGCGATCCGCTCGCTCATCAACCACGGCTTCAATATTCTTTCCATCAAAGATGCCACGCCGGTTCGCGCACAACGGTCCGCGCCCGCCAAAGACCCGCCGCGTATAACAATTACCACCACCAACTATTTCCATGATGGGACCTAAAGAAAAAAAAGAACGGGCATTGGGCGAGCGACTTGGCTTGAAGGGCGACCGCGCGATTTCGCCGAAATCGGCGATGATGCGGAAACCGTACCGCCCGGGCGTACACGGCCCGCGTTCGCGCCCGCGGACGCTTTCGGAGTTCGGCCTCCAGATCCGCGAAAAACGGAAGTTCAAATTGAGCTACGGCGTTGACGAGCGAGAGATGAAACGGCTTTTCGACATGGCGGTCGCCGCGAAAGGCGCTTCGGGCGCGAAGATGCTAGAATTCTTGGAACGCCGCCTGGACAACGCGGTCTACCGGCTGGGGTTCGCCCCCACGCGCGGCGCGGCGCGGCAGCTCATCTCCATGGCCATATCGTGGTCAATAAGAAGAAGGTGCACTCGCCGGGATATCATGATCCGGAAAGGCGACGTCGATCGGCGTTCGCGATCGGCTCCGAAAAGAAAGGGGCGCTTACGAAACGGCACGAGCTCCTTCAAGAAATACGATCCGCCCGCATGGCTCTCGCTCCATCCGGAGAAAATGGAAGGCACGGTGCTCTCGCCGCCGACGGCGCCGCGATGTCCCCCTTCGAAATAAATCGTTTGATCGAATCATTCTCTAAATAAAAACAATGGAATACGCATACTTAAGCTCAACCAGTCTCAATCAAAACAGTCTCCGAGGACGCGAAGAACGGCGTCTTTGAGGTGGAAGGGCTTTTCGCGCGGATACGGGCTGACCATCGGGAACGCCATCCGCCGGGCGCTTTTGTCTTCGCTTCCGGGCGCCGCAGTCGACGGAGATTAAGATAAAGAACGTTCCGCACGAGTTCTCCACGCTGCCGGGCCTCAAAGAGGACATCGTGGAGCTTGCCTCAACTTCAAGAAGCTCCGTTTCCGCCTGCACGTGGACGAGCCGCAGGTGCTCGCGCTCAAGATGAAAGGCGAACACGTGGTCACGGCAGGGGACATTGAGCTCAATACGAACGTGGAGCTCATGAATCCCGAAGAGGTTCTTGCGACCCTCACGGCGAAAGACGCCGAGCTTGATATAGAAGTGAAGGTGGAGCGCGGATTGGGCTATGTGCCGGTGGAGGCGCAGGAAATCGGAAGGGCGCCTTGCGATCGGCACGATCGCGATTGACGCGATCTTCACGCCCGTCCAGCGCGTGAACTACACCGTGGAGGATATGCGCGTAGGCGACCGGACGGACTACAACCGCCTGCGCATTGAGATCGCGACCGACGGGACGATCAGCCCCTCGCTCGGCACTTCACAAAGCTGCGAATATTTTGAAGGACCACTTTGAGAAGGTGGGCGCCGTTGAAGTGAAGGAATTTGAAGCACCGAAGGCGGAGAAACCGGCACACGCTCCGAAGGAGAAGAGGGCCACAAAGACCAAGAAAGCGGCGGAATAGCTCCGGGCGCGAACAAAGACACAAACCATGCGACACGGCAAAAAAGGCAAAAAATTCGGCAGGTTGCGCGGCGACCGCATTTCTTTTATGCGGAATTTGTCGAACGACCTGATCCGCGCGGGGAAGATAGAGACGACCGAGACCCGCGCGAAGGCGATCCGCCCGCAGGTGGAGCGTCTTGTTACGTTTGCTAAAAAACAGACGCTTGCCGCCCGCCGCATTATCTTGAGCCGCGTACACAACGAGAAGATCATGGAGAAACTCTTCCACGAGCTTGGTCCGCGCTACGCGGAACGGAACGGCGGCTATCTCCGCATCACGAAGCTTGCGAAGAGCCGCAAACGGGACGGCACCCGCCTTGCGCGCATAGAATTTGTCTAATTATTTTCATGGACCATCACATTGACGCAAAAAACAAAATATTGGGGCGCGTGGCCTCCGACATCGCAATCATCCTCCAAGGGAAAAAGAGTGCAACGTACGCGCAGAACCGCGTGAGCGATGACAAAGTGTACGTAAAGAATTACAAGGACATCGCCGTGACCGGCAACAAACGCGAACGGAAAAGATCTATTACCACCACACGGGCTACGTAGGACACCTCAAGGAGCTGACCTTCAATCAGAAATTCGCGAAGGATCCGAAGTCGGTTCTGCGCCAGGCCGTCCGCAAGATGCTCCCCAAGAATTTCTTGAACCAGAAGCGGCTCAAAAATTTGATTTTTGTGGATGCCGAATAACGCCATGGCCATAACCCCAACCCCCAAAGAACCAGTAAAGCACGCCGCAAGGGCCACCACGCGCCCCGCGTGCGGCCTCAGAGGCCGTCCACGTGTCGCCCGCCGTTTCTCATGCTCCCCATGCGGCTCCGAGCCATTCCGCAACAGCCGCACGCGGCAGCGCCTCACGCAGCCGCCGCCCATCCTGCGGCCAAAGCCGCTCGCTATACCGAAGCCACCGGCCGCCGGAAGACCGCCGTCGCGCGCGTGCGCATTATGGCGGGGTCAGGAAAATCCACGGTGAACGGAAAAGATCCCAAGAGCTATTTCACGCTCCCGCGCCTCGTCGCGGCCGCCCTGGCGCCCCTTCACGAGCTCCAGTTGAAGAACTTTGATGTGATCGGTGCACGTCTCGGGCGGCGGCATCAATGCCCAAGCCGAAGCCATCCGCCACGGCCTTTCCCGCGCGATCGTCCTCGTGGACGCCGCCTGGAAGCCGCGCCTCCGCGCCATGGGCTACATGACCCGCGACTCCCGCATGGTGGAACGCAAGAAGTACGGCCTCAAGAAAGCGCGCAGGGCTCCCCAGTGGGCGAAAAGGTAAAAATTTCGCACGCACAGCGTCAGAAACGATTTATCGATTAAAAGAATGGCCAACAAAACGGGTCATTCTTTTTTTAGCGAGCAAAAAAGAAAAATTCAATAAAGTAAATTCACCGCTCTGCCTCATAGTGAACAACACAGGGTCAGTTTTTCTTTATTGATTGACACATTTACTGAAAATACCTCTTGATTTTATTCGAAAAATAAAATATAATTAGGGTAATAAGTTCGAACGAGCTTACACTTCTCCAAATACATATTCCCGTGGCGATCCCTGTTCGCTACCGGAATGCGTCGTTTGGAGAAGCGTCGCACTCTGGTATCGAATCGGCATCATCACAGATGTCGATTTTTTATCATGAATGCAACAAAAGAAAAAACAAACAAATTATCCTGGCACACCGAACAACGGAAGGTAAACGACCTTGTTCCGAACGCGGAGAACCCTCGCAAGATGAGCGAGAAGCAGGCTGAGGAGTTAAAGAAGAGCGTGGAGAAATTCGGGAGAGGCAGGTTGCACGGCCCTATTACGAATCCACTGAAATCAGCAGGTTTTATGCCGACAGGAAAAACAAGAAGTGGATTCTTTATATGGATTCAGCCAACACAAAAAAGATCGATTCGTATCCGGCAATCAAGTCGCACTTCGATAAATTCGGGCCGGTAATGACCTCCGATTTCGCTCCCTACGGCCTACACCGCGCTCGCGATCAGAAGTTTTTCGATGGCGGAGTCGTCTTGTCACTACGTAAGACGGCGAGGCCAGCATTTTCATATGTCGATTTCCCCTGCTACGTCTCCCAATCGTTTTATGCAATCAAGCCGAAAAACATCAATCCCAAATATCTGACCGCGCTATTGAATTCCAAAGTCGCATACTTCTGGTTCAAAAATCGCGGGAAGGTTCAGGGCGATAACCTGCAAATAGATAAAGAGCCGCTGATGAATTTTCCAGTTAAAACGACCGCGGATAAAAAAGTGGAGCAAGAAATCATCGCACTCGTCGATGAAGCCATGAAGCTGAATGTCGAACTTCACCGGTTGAATGCCATACTCGAGCGGGAGGAGTATGCTGAAATAAAAAATCAGATAGCCGTAGTCGAGGATCAGATTGATGCGGAGATATATAAAATCTACGAGCTTTCATCCGATCAAATCAAGCTTATAAATTAAGGCATGGAAGATCAGCCCGAGAATGAGGACAAGCCAGACGAGGATATCGCCCAACTCATGGAAAATCACGACATCGATGAGGACACGGCGGAAAAAGTTCAGGAGCTTATCGAAGAGGGGTTGGACGAAGATGATGCAGTTGAGCTTGCGGATATCCTATGACGAGGGGATTTACGGTCACTTATTTTTTTTCTTCATCTTTATCTCGGGACATCTAGTGATTTTAGAAAGACCTATTAGGGTAGGGACTATCATCCGCAAATGGCTTTTTGGGATAGGGGTAAAAAAATGATATAATAGCAGGAATGAATACACCCTCCATCGACAAATCAAAAACCGCATTGGTCGTCATCGATCTCCAGAAAGGAATCGCGGGACGGCAGGTTGCTCCATACAATTCGGCAACGGTGATAAAGAACGCTGCGGCGCTCGCGGACGCATTCCGTGCAAATGGCATGCCGGTATTCTTGGTGCGCGTTACGCCATCGCCGGATGGGAAGGATGCGCTGCATCCTATCACCGACGCCGCACCATGGTCGCAAACTCCCGCGCCGGACTGGGCCGAGCTCGTTCCGGAGATGGGACCGAAGCCCGGAGATTTTGTGATCACCAAGCATCAGTGGGGCGCGTTCTACGGCACAGAACTCGATTTGGAGTTTCGCCGTCGCGGCATTACCACGATGGTACTCTGCGGCATTTCAACCAATATCGGCGTCGAAAGCACCGCACGCTTTGCATATGAATACGGATATCATCAGATCTTTGCCGAGGACGCCATGGCAGCGATGTCGGCAGAAGAGCACGCATTCACGGTCGCCAAAACATTCCCGCGTATCGGGCTCGTAAGAAAAACGGAAGAGATCATTGGCGGCCTGTAACCAAATATATGGAATCCACTGGATCATCAAAAATAATCGAAGTAAATAAGCTTGTAAAGAAATTTAAGGATTTCGCAGCGGTAGATGATATTTCTTTTAGCGTTGATACTGGAGAGATTTTTGCATGCCTTGGCCCGAATGGGGCGGGGAAGAGCACACTCATAAAGATGCTCATTACATTGCTCAAGTCCACGAGCGGGGATGCGACGATCGACGGGTATGATATTGTGCATCACGCCGCAGAAGTGCGGAATGTGATTGGCTATGTACCGCAGTCGATCTCAGTGGACGGAACGCTGACGGCGTATGAGAATCTGATGCTTTTTGCCCGACTCTACGACATTCCGCGCGCAGAGCGAGCCCCACGCATCGCGGAGACGCTCGCATTTCTGAATCTTGAAGCTCATGCAAAATCGCTTGTTCGCACTTTTTCCGGCGGCATGATCCGCAAGATGGAGATCGGGCAGGCGATGTTGCATCGCCCGAAGGTGCTGTTCTTGGATGAGCCGACAACGGGTCTTGACCCGATCGCCCAGCAAAGCGTATGGGGTCATCTTGCTGACCTGCGTAAGAAAATGGGCACGACGATATTCTTTTCCACGCACAATATGGAAGAGGCCGATGGCGTGAGCGATCGCGTCGCCATCATGAATCAGGGAAAAATTGCTATTATCGGCACGGTGCCGGAATTAAAAGAGAAGACCGGCAAACCGAATGCCACCCTCGAAGACGCATTCATCTTCTTCTCGGGGAATAAGATGAGCGATGTAGGCAATTTCCGTGATATCCGCCGTATGCGTCAAACCGAAAAACGACTTGGATAAAAACATGTTCCATTATCTTTACGAAACTATCACAAAATCCTGGGTGCTGACGGAAATGGAGGCGCGGAAGCTTATGCACGATCCGACCGAGCTCATCTCGCGTGCAGTACAACCGATTTTATGGCTCGGCATTTTCGGCGAAGCGCTCAGCAAGGTGCGGGCGATTCCGACGGGCGGGTTCACGTATCTGCAATTCATTACCCCGGGTATCCTTACGCAATCGGTCGTTTTCGTGGCCATCTTCTACGGTCTCTATATCATTATGGATCGCGATACGGGCATTCTGCAGAAGTTGCTCGTGACGCCGACGCCACGCCTTGCGCTCGTGTGGGGCAAAATGCTCTCAGCAGGTCTCCGCGGCCTTTGCCAGGCGATCATCGTCTTTATCTTCGCCCTTATCCTCGGCGTATCGTTGCATCTTTCAATCGTGACCTTTCTCGGTGTGATCGTCATCGTCCTGCTCGGCGCGGCGGTATTTACCGGTATCTCGATGATCATTGCTTCCATTGTAAAGACGCGCGAGCGGTTTATGGGCATTGGGCAGGTCATCACACTGCCGCTCTTCTTCGCCTCGAACGCGATCTACCCGATCGCGATTATGCCCACGTGGCTGCAGGTGGTGGCGGAGGTGAATCCGCTGAGCTATATGGTGGACGGGCTCCGCTCGCTCATGCTCACTGGCACGACCGCTGGTGTTGGGCTCGATATCCTCATTCTCGCGGTCGTCGCGCTCGGCATCTCAATGATCAGCGCGTGGATGTATCCGAAGGTCGTGATATAAAATCTCTAACGAACCATTATGGTTCTTTCTAGCGTATTATATAGGTATGAAGAGGAAACTCGTTCTTGCAGTCCTTATTTTTCCATTATTTTTAAGCTTTCAGACGGCAGCAGCCGCGAGCGTTGGTGTTTCTTCGAACTGGGCGGGATATGTCGCCACAGGGCACGAAAGGGTAAGGGGCTGGCAGAGCAACCAGTTGCGCTCATGATATGATCTAGCTTATTTGGCCTCAGCAAGCGACAACGCTCTGAGCTTGGTCAATCCGCGATGCACCTGCACCGACATCGTGTTTTGCGATTTATTCGTTATAACGGACATTGGGCATTACGAGCATGCTCACGATGAGCAAGACCGTTTCCACTCCTGAGGCCGCCGCGAAGCTCGACGAAAACAAGACGACATGAATACCTTTTATTCAAATTACGGCATGAGCTACGGAGCACCGACGTGGATTCACGCATTCGGCCCTATCTTGGTTCTGCTCATACTCTGGAGCGTCTTCTGGAAAGGTCTCGCACTGTGGCATTCCGGGCGGCGGGGGCAGCCATGGTGGTTTGTGATACTGCTTGTCGTGAATACCCTTGGCATTCTTGAAATCATATATCTTTTCGCGGTAGCCAAGCTGAAGTGGTCGGAGCTGTTCAGTAAGAAATCATAGTCAAGACTATGGAATACACCGTAGCGACGCTCCCGGGCGGAGACATCTTCATCAGGCAAAGCAGCCTCGCGTTCTTTGTGACGGCCGAATATGCAGATCGATTCACGAGTTCGGATGGAGACAGGACGATCGAGATCATTTCCGCGATGCCGCTGCATTTTGAAACGGATATGTATAGCTTCGAGATCAAGTGCAGCGATGGGCAGCAGAGGAAATTCGACGTTCCGCGAGATTTCGCCCAGTCGAATAAGGGAGGGGTTACCATGTTCAGCTCATGACCGAAAATGGCAGCTACAACCAAGGAGAAATTGAAGAAAAAGAAGACTGGCTTAACGAGCACGGCCAGCCTGATTTCACGTATCTTCAATCCCTCGCAACCGATGGCAGTCCCGAGGCGCTTGCAAAACTGGAATCCATCGCCGAGGATCTGAACGTAGAGCATGATCCCGATACTTCAACCGAAGAGCTTATCAGCAGAATCAGATCGGCGACTGCGCGGAACGAAGACGGCGGGACGAATGCCACGACGTGACATATAATTATCAAGAAACGAATCAACCCTTATTATGAATTCCTCATACGTTGCAGCAATCTTCATCGTACCGATGGTAGCCATCATAGTCACCGTGGATATCCTGTTCTTCAGAAACCTGT
This sequence comes from uncultured bacterium, assembly GCA_963768625.1. Taxonomy (GTDB): domain Bacteria; phylum Patescibacteriota; class Minisyncoccia; order UBA6257; family 2-01-FULL-56-20; genus CAVYIK01. The sequence goes on along the minus strand of CAVYIK010000003.1, from coordinate 237,923 downwards.
TCTGGGAACGGCTGGCATCGAATATAGGAATAGTCCTTATATTCGTAGCGTTCTACTTCAGGTTCTTGAAGCAGTAATGAGCCTAGTTGTTTTTCTTATCCTCAAAGTCGATTAAATAAAAAAAAGATCAACGCAATAAATGAATATATCATCAATATTTTCTTGGGCTTCTACGTCCCCAGCCGCCCGTTGCGCGGGCAAGAGGCGATGATAAAATAATCTTATGATCAAAGTTACCCCATTTTTGTTATTTGATGGAAATTGTGCTGAGGCAATGACCTTTTACCATAAGTGTCTAGGCGGAGAACTTACGCTGACTAAGCTCGCCGACACGCCCATGAAAGATATGTTCCCACCAGAAAAGCACAATAGGCTTATTAACGCGAATTTAAAAAGTGATGGTGTGGAAATTTCGGCAACGGACTGGATGGCAGCACCCATGCGTTTGCCCAAACAGGGTAATACCATGAGTATATTTCTGGTTGGCCAAGGTTATGACGAATTAAGGAAAGTGTTCGATAAACTTTCGGAAGGTGCAAATAAAGACAATTTCCAAGACCTTCACGATTTGCCATTTGGAACATACGGACAATTCACCGATAGGTTTGGCATCCCGTGGATATTCAAGGGAGATAAAAAATAGTTTTTGCAGACTTTTGCTCTCTTGTTGCGCGGGCAAGAGGCGATTATGGCTCTTTGCTATCGACCGATGTGGGGTATACGCTGATAAAGATATGAGTTCGGCAAAGGTCATTAAAAATTAATCTATATACTAAAAATATGTACGGCTACGTCATAATCGTAAGTTGGTTGATCCTCATAGCGGTATGGGTGATAGGCGCATTTACCGCCAAACCAGACGCTTCAAGCCGCTCAAAGAACCTTCCTCCGCTTCTGCTACTCTTTTTGTTGGGGCTTTTGATTTTTGCTCTCACTCGAAATCTACAGGGCGATGCGTTTGTCCTCGAACGTGCGTTCTTCAATTCTGGCTTCGCGGTCAGTTGGGTTGGCGCATTGCTAACCGTCATCGGCGTCGCGTTTGCGATCTGGGGACGGTACGACCTAGGGCGCGACTGGGGGATACATCCGAAGGAAGATCATAAGCTCGTAACGAGTGGCGCATACGCATATGTCCGCCATCCGATCTATGCGGGTGCGATGCTCGCGCTTTTCGGTAGCGCATTGACGGGAAGCATGGTGGCCGTTGCGATGTTTATTATAAGCATCATCTTTTGTCTGCGTCGCGTAGGCAAAGAGGAGCGGGCGATGCTCAATCTTTTCCCTGAGCAATATCCGGCCTATCAAGCGCGTACCAAACGGCTCATACCGTTCGTGTGGTAACGAAACAGCTCAGAAAACTGGGCTGTTTTTTTGTCCTCGTGCGTCAGCGATCAACCTATCGCTTTGTCCCGGCAAAACTGGACTCGACAGAACGGAGATTTTTGAATTGGAATAATCGAAGGATGAGCCAACGTTATCGTTTTGGCGCATCCAAAAGCGTAGTACTACGTCCCCAGTGGGCCAAACGGTAGAGGAGTTCCACGCTCCCGCATGGTTGTAAAACCGCATACGGGAGAGTGGAGTCTTTTATAGATGGCTCATGGGGGCCGCTGGAATCCACAAGTGGGCGAAGCGCTAATCGAGCGCCACAGGCGAAAGCGCTTAAAACCTCGCAACAATGCGAGGTTTTTGTATAATATGCATATGGCCAAGAAGATTTCCGGCGGCGTGGCGCATCCACTGCCGACAGATTTAAAGAAAGCTCTCGCCTCCGACCCAAAAGCCCTTGCGGCATGGGAGGATATTACGCCATTGGCACGCAATGAGTGGATATGTTGGACCATCTCCGTGAAGACGCCGGAAAAGCGTCAGGAACATATCGACCGGGTGCGCTCAGAACTTAAAGAGGGGATGCGTCGCCCCTGTTGTTGGATCGGCTGTACACACCGAAAAGATAAGGCGCTAAGTCCTTCACAGAAATTCGTGATTGGTAAACGAGCTGAAAAGTAGTGTGGCGGAGCGTCAGACGCCGCCTTTGAATGCGAAGGACAACAGCACGATAGTCAGCGCATTAAGAACTACTAACAATATTGCTGTTTGTGAGCGCGACACAAGGGGATTCCATACGATATAGACCGTGTAGATTATTGCGACGATCGCCGCGCCGATAAAGTTTCCTCTTACCATATTTTTATAATGAGATTAATTAAGGGGTAGCGGCCTTTCAAGAACTATATCATTAGAGGCCTAGTGGGCCAAGCGGTAAGCGAGCGCCGCGGGGCGGTGGAGGCTAGGGGAGTTGAACCCCTTGGATTCCGAGTGTCGATTCGGATCCAGCGACCGCGCAGCCCCCACCGCAAGGCCATTTTATCGAGACGTGCGTTAAAAGTTCTTTAAACGAGATTAAATTTATATTAAATAAACTTTGACAAAAAGATTTGATGCGCTATGCTTCACTATAAGAGTGTCGATTCAGATCCAGTCCGCGTTTGGATTCGCAGAAGGCCCAGCAATGGGTCTTTTGTTTATAATTTGACAAAATAGCAATATGTATGCTATAATATCAACCGTAAGGTTGTTCTTTGAATTTGAGGAGGGCGAGACATGAAAGAGGCAGAGAAGGTCTCTCCGGGGTTGTTCGTGCTCGTGGTAGTCATAACGGTTGGTGGCTTTTGGATGTTTTCCCGTGTGATGACGTCCAGGCTGAGAGTGGCGCACGAACAAGAAATGGCGGAGATGCATGCCAGGGCGGCCGCGGACGATGCAGCCAAGAACGCATTCGAAACGGAAAAGGAGGCCGCGAAGAAGCGCACCGCCGATCCGTGTACCGAGATGCCCGAGGAAATCATCCAACCCATCGGTTCCGACTCCAGCAAGACGAGCGTCGTCATCATGGGATACGAAATGAGCATGCTTGACGGCACCAAGCCCGTAATAAGGCCAACAAAGGACGGTGGAGTAGAATACCTCTTCACGGCCGTTTCCGGGGAACAGATTCATAGGAAGCAGCTTCCCAGAAGCAGTCCTCGGTGCAGGGGAGGGGCTCGATGAAGACCGGTCGTCTGATCTACTTCGTGCTCGTCGCGTTGCTCTGCGTCGCCGCGGGTATTGCGATAGTGAAGTTCATGCCGGCGGCGGATGGCGCAGCGCGTTTGTTGATCGTCGTGGCTACGACATGCGCGGTCATCGGCGTTCTCATTATGCTCTGGCTGAAATGGTTCAAGCCGGAGTCCGAGGAGACCAAAGACCTCTTCAATTAGCCAGCAGGCCACATAGCCAACAGGCCGTCGCAAAACACCGCGGCGGCTTTTTTTCTGCCCAGGCACCGCCGCGCCATGGTAAACTTTATGTAATGAGGAAAGCGGGCTTGGTGGTCCTATTGTGCGCGGCGCTCGGGGTCGGTGCATTTTTTTTGGTGCGACACACGATCTATACAGTGAGTGCGGTCCCGTTGCCCACCGCGCTTGATCCGAATTTCATCAATCAGGTGAACGAGTGTTTCATCCCTACGGCCGCCGTGTATGGCTACGCGCTGCGCATCACCTCCGGCTTCAGGAGCATGGCGGAACAGGCGCAGATATATAACCAGGGAAGGTTGGAGGACGGGCACATCGTCTCTGAGGCGCCGCCGGGGCATAGCTTGCATAATTACGGCTTCGCGGTGGACATCGTGGACAAGTGGAAGGGTTATAACATCAACTGGAAGGAACTCATCTCCATCGGGGCGTATTGCGGCCTGGACAACGGCGGGGACGGGGACTATCCACACTTTGAATACCGGGACGGGCTCACGACGGACGACTTCGCTGCCGGCAAGCGTCCGGCGCCGCTCACGCTGCCATGCCCGGTGATGGCCCAGCGCGCCCAAAACAGCCAGCCTCTCACACTCAAAGACTTGCAGGCTTGCGACGCGCCCCGCTTTGCGTTATAAATGCGTTTAGAGGTGCGTCATGGAAGAAAAGCTCATCGCGTCCGCCCTGCAGGCGGCGCAGATCATGGTCGGATTCGTTCCGGAAGGACTCTATGGGCCCCGGCATTGCTTCATCCCGTGCGCGTTGCAGTTCGCGCCGCAGTCGGAGCTCCCGGGGGCCGCCGATCGATATTACGTGGATCAATTTGTGGGCGAGCCGCCTTTTCTCTGTAAAAAACATGGCGGCGGGGACTTCGTCTTTGCCGAAGGAAGGATAACGCCCCCGATGGTGGAGGAATTCGCGCGGGACCTGAATGGCGGTCTCGTTGACGGGCTCCGTTTGTTTGTCCGGTCGCTCCAGAGCCTGACGGTGGATCCGTGCAAGATGAAAGAACTTCGCAGGATCGTCGCAGAGCTCACGGAGGACTCAACTTAAGGGACCCTATGGGCCCCTTTTCTTTTTTGCTATAGTTACAGTAATGCGCCCGATATTCCAGGGATACAAAGACATTTTCACCAGGCATCGCGTGCGATCGCTCTGCGTCGCCTTCGTGCTCCTGGGACTCGCGCTCGTGTTTCAGTTCTACGCCTCCACGTATTCGCAGCGCGTTTCAAGCAATTTCGTCCGCGACATCATTCTTGATAACATTCCGGTCGTCAATTTGAACCTGATCATCGTGGAGGGAGCGCTCGCGGCCATCGCGGGGAGCATCCTCCTCCTGCTCTTCAAGCCGCACTATCTCATTTTCACGCTGAAGGCCGTCGCTATTTTCATTGCCACGCGGGCGGTGTTCGTTGCGGCAACCCACCTCGGCATTTATCCGGGACAGGTCAACCCCGACCCGACCGGCTTTTTTGACAGTATCTATTTCGGGGCTCGGCCTTGAAGCGGGATTCTTCTTTTCGGGGCACACAGGGCTCACCTTCCTCATGGCGCTCATTTTCTGGGAGAAGCACTTCTGGCGGTACGTCTATCTCGCGCTCTCGGTCGTTTTCGGGGTCTCGGTACTCTTCGCCCACGTCCATTATTCAATAGACGTGCTCGCCGCCCCGTATATGGCCTATGCCATCTTCAAGCTCTCGCAATATTTCTTCACGGAGGATTATCAGTTGCTGCGGTCGCTCTAGTTCAGTTTTTTTTCGGCGTTGAGGATTTTCCAAATATCCAAGCGGCGAGGAACGTCGTGATCGGCACGGCGAGGATGATGCCGATGCTCCCAACCATAGTACGCACGATCTCTTCCGCAATCGGCTCGCCGTTCAGCGCGTACCATAAGCGGCACCCCGCTTTGGAATGCGACAAGATAAAGGATGATGGGAAGGGACACGCCGGCATAGGCAAGGAAGAGGGTATTGATGAGCGAGGCGATGTGTTCGCGGCCGATGGACATCGCGCGCCGATACAGCTCCTTGATCCCGAGGGAAGGATTCGCATCTTTGAGCTCGTAGACAGTGACGGATTGGCCGATCGTCACGTCATCAAGGACGCCCAAGGCGCCGATCACGATGCCGCCAAGCAGAAGCCCCCGGAGGTTCAAGTTGATGTTCGTTCCCGAGTTCCAGATAGAACGTCTGATCGGTTGCAATGCCGATGAGCTTCGCCATGGAAACGAAAAGGGTCGCGAGAAGCGCAGAGACGGCGAGCGTAATGAGCGTGCCGCACAGGGCGATCGTGGTCCGTTTATTGAACCCATGCGCGAGGTAAAGGAGACGAGGGCGATCGCCGCCGCTCCTATAAGACAAACGGTGAGGGGATCGTGCCCCACGAGTATCTGGGGAACGATGAACCCCATAAGCACGGCGACGCTCATCGCGAGGCCGATGAGCGAGGTCAGGCCGCGGATCCTTCCAAAGAGCACGGCGACGACCATGAAAAGCAGGATGGCGAAAAAGAGCGCGGGGAGGCGGTAGCGGTCCACAATATAGTACGGCGTGCCGGCATAGCCGCTCAAATTATCGCGCGCGAGCAGCACTGTTTCTCCCTGCGAGATCTGGAAATAATTATTGCTCGTAGAACTGCTTGCGGACTGGCTTACGACCGTGGTCGTCTCGCCCTTCATGCCGCCGGTGAAGAATTGGACTACGATATTTTGAGAGAGATAAGGACCGCCCGTTTCATTTTGCACTGAAACGACCTGCCCCAGGCTCAATCCCTGGCTCGGGAAATGATTCGCAAGATACGTTTCAAAATTCGTCTCTTCGTAACGGTAAAGCAAGCCGAATCCCGCGACGACAATGAGCGCGAGCGCGATCTCAATGTAGATTCTTTTATGTTTTTGCACGATATTATTGTCCGCTTTTCTTGGCGCATGCCTTGCAGACGCCGTAGAACTCAAGTGCGTGCTGCCGTATCTCTGCAAAGTGCTTTGCGTCGCGGAGAATGGCGGTTTGCATCGTTTCCACGCTGCAATGCGCCACGTCTTCAATTCTACCGCATCGGAGGCAGATAAGGTGATGATGGTCGGCGATGTCCGCAAGCTCATAGTGGGCATGGTTATGGCGCAGATCTATTTGCTTTATGATGCCCTTTTCTTTTAACGATTTGAGCGTCCTATAGACGGTTGCCTGGTCGGCGTCGCGGGGGAGCGCCTCAATGACCCCCTGGGCGCTCAAAGGGCGCTTCGCCTTCTTGAAGATCTCAAGGATTGCAAGCCGGGAAGGCGTCGCTTTGTAGCCGCTTTTGCGGAGGAGCTCCCGGAGAGGATGTTGGTGCGCGCGCGCCTTCTGCATCTCCCTAGTATATCTAAATGCGAATTATTTGCAAATAATTTGACCAGGGACGGCGTCCGTCTACTATGAAAGATATGAAAGTAGCATTTGTCGGCAAGGGCGGTTCGGGAAAAAGTACGCTGACCGCTTTATTCATCCGTTCTCTCGCGGAAGGAAAGGCGCCGCTCCTCGCCATCGACGCCGATCTGAACATCCACCTTGCGGGGCTGCTTGGCATAGCGTATGAGCCCCAAAAAGCATTGAGCGGCGAAAAGCCATCGGAGGTGATCCGGTCGTATCTTAGGGGCGACAATCAACGGATTAAAACGTTGACCGAGTTTGTAAAAACCACGCCGCCTTCCCGCGGATCGAAATTTCTTGAGATCCAGGAGAACGACATCCTTATCAAAAACTTCGCCATCCCGTTCGGTGAGAGAGCTTACTATGCCCATGTGGGCACCTACGAGGCGAAAGATATCGGGACTATGTGCTATCACGGCAACCTCGCGGTTTTCGAGAACATCCTGAGTCACAGCCGGATCGGGAAAAAGGAATGGCTCATCGCCGACATGGTGGCCGGCGTGGATGCCTTCGCCAATTCATTGCACGCCCAATTTGATGCGATCGTATTGGTGGTGGAGCCGACGCCGGAAGGCCTTGGCGTCTATGACCAATATCATTCCCTGGCCCTCTCTGCGGGCATATGGGACCGCGTTATCGTCCTCGGCAACAAGGTGGAAGATCGCGAGGACGTTGAATATCTTAAGAAGCATATCGGGGACAAATTGACGGGGACATTTTCCAAAAATCTTCAGATAAAAAGGGACCGTCAATCGGGTAAGCCGATCGCGCTCGCCGTTCTCTCAAAAGAAGAGCTTGCCATTCTCGGCGCCGTGGCCCGCCTGGCGCAAGCCAATTACGTTGAACCCAATCTGCACCTCGCGAAGCTTGAGGAGCTCCATATGAAATTCAGCAAACAGGATTGGGTCATCGCTTCGTATGGCGACCTTTCCCGTCAAGTAGACCCGGGATTCCGAGTGTAGGCCCATGTTTTCCAATGCATCCGAACGGAACGGGTACGTGCAAGCCGAACTTAATAAAAAGGGCTTCGATGCGCTTCCGCATTTTGTTGTAAAACCCAAGGCAAAAGGTGCGGCGCCGGTGGTATTTTTGACCAATTGCTGCATATATCCTTTTGACGAGAAAAAATACGCAAGGACAAAAACCAAAACCTATTACCGTTGCACGGGGGAGAAGGACCTCCTGAACGTAACGGCGGCAGTGGCGGTCAAATTGGCGGACCAGGGGATCCGTACGATCATCCATCTCGCGGACGGAGTGGAGGATAGGGTCGAAGCATCATTTAAACTCCATCCGAATGCCCACCTATTCCATTTTATAAGAGGGGATATATATTCGTTTTCTTTCCTTGAGGAACTATACGATGCCGCAAAACGCATTACCGAAAAAGACCGATAGCAAGATTAGATTTTTGTTTATATGATTCATACGCCTCAGGATTGGAAAAGCCGTTCCTTCCCATGTTCGAGGATTCTCCCCATACTGCCGCCGCCCTCGCGCAGAAGAGGATCCATTTTCTTTTCAATATGTCGATGGCGGGATATGATCTTCTGGTCAATAAGGGGCAAAACGAGCTCCGCTTCATCTGTCCCACCGCCCTTGCCACAAAACGACCTTCTTCTCACCTCTTTACCGACACTGTACATAAAGCCATATCGAACGTGCTCTTGGTCACGCTGGGATACGAGATGCCGTTCTATACCGGGAAGCAGGTATCCGTAGTAGAGATAGCTCCCGGGATAGTTGATACGGGGATGTACGACCGGCTTTCCGTACGCGAGTATACGGCGCAGGAAGGAGTGCTTGATGGTTTTCCAATGGATGGCGCCGTAGACGTGAAGAACGCACACACATGGCCGATGCTTAGCATTGAACATCTTGCCCAAGTGGTCCAGGCATACCTCGTTGCGGACATGGGCGATGATATCGCGCATCAGGTGGACCCCAGAGCCCTCGGTCTCACCCTTGCGGGACGGAAGAAGAATGCCTTGCTGCGCAACTTCAAAGAAAGTTTGGGCGTGGAGGGCGATAAGATTGTTTTGAAAAAAAACTTGCCGGAATATTGCTATACCGCGAACACCGTCTGGAACGGTTTCCCGAAAATGAGGACCGGATATATACCCGTGATGCTCACGCCGGCAGGCCAATATTTCTGATGCGGCCGTTTTTGCTATCATAATGACATGCCCAAGCAAACAGAGCTCTATCTCCGCAACATCATTTTCGGGGTAGCGGACAGTTTGGTCTCCACGGTGGGGCTCTTGGCCGGCATTGACGTCGCGGGCACCTCGCGGCAGATCATCATCCTCACGGGCATCGTCTATGCCTTCGTGGAGGCATTCTCCATGGCCGTGGGCAGCTTCCTCTCCGAGCAATCTGCCGAAGAATATGAAGTAAGGGGAGAGGTGCCGGCCGGCGGGCCGGTCACGGCGGGCATCGTCATGTTCGCTTCCTTCATGTTCGCATCGTTCATCCCGATCGTGCCGTATCTTCTCTTCGGATTGGGCGCGGCGTTGTGGTGCTCCATCGGACTCTCGCTCATCGCTCTCTGCATCGTGGGCATGGCAAGCGCAAAGATCGTAAAGGTGAACGTCCTGCGCCACAGCGTGAAAATGGTGCTCCTCGGCGGCGCAGCGATCCTGATCGGCGTCATCGTTGGGAGGTTCATCAGAGGGGCGTAGGCGTCGCTACATTAAAAATTTATTAAATAATAGTTGACCCGAGGCTTTCCCGGCGTTAAGATGATTGCAAGATGGTGGTCTGCGTGAACCGCGGACTAAAAACTTCATTTGTCGTGCAAACAGCCACTTTCGTGGCTGTTTGCATTTTAGATAGTTTTAATGGGGTTCCAGGCAAGATGATATTGCCCCGGGATCGCGGGTCCGTAGTTCATCAAGTAGAACATCATCTTCGACAAATGAAGAACCGGGTGCAAATCCCGGCGGATCCACGGGGCATGAAGCTTTACTTCGCCTTCTGTGCAACCTTTTACGTCCCCGGTACGTACTATAAACTACGACGCACGCCAGGCATGCCGCGTCGGAAATAATAAATAAATTTATAAAAAACATATGAACAAAAGGGAATATATTCCGTGGATGATTGCGGCAGGGTTTGCGCTGAGCTTCGCGTTCTTCGCTCCGGCGTTCGCCCAGGCGCAGACAAGCGCGCCGAGCGGTTGGGGCGGGGGCGGCCATTACGGGATGCGCGGCGGCATGGCGGGCGGTATGGCACCCGGCGTCTTCGGGACCGTAAGTGCGGTGGACGGCACGACGCTCACTGTGACCAGTAAGACGAGGCCGAACGCGACGAGCACGACGGGAACGGTCTATGCGGTGGACGCGACGAATGCGCAGGTCTTTGATAACGGCGCGACGTCAACCGTTGCGAGCATTAATGTAGGCGACACGGTGATGGTGCAGGGTACGGTAAGCGGGACGAATATTGCGGCAACCGTGATCCGCGACGGGTTGAAAGGCGGGATGAGCGGGATGCCGGCGGGAAAGCGACCCGGCTCCGGCCGCGCCGCGACCTCCACGCCGCCGATCCAGGGCAACGGTGAACCGGTCATCGCGGGGAGTGTCACTGCGATAAGCGGCACAACGCTCACCGTGACCAATGCGAGCAACGTAACCTACACGATAGACGCTTCAAGCGCCAACATCGTGGAGAACGGAGCGAGCACGACGCTCTCCAGTGTAGCGGCGGGGGACAATGTGGTCATACAGGGCACGGTGAATGGCACGTCGGTCGCCGCTTCGTCCATCATTGACCAGGGAAGCGGCAATAAGGCTCGTTCAGAATCCCACTTCGGCGACTTCTTCGGCGCGATCGGCAGTTTTTTCAAGCACCTCTTCGGATTCTAGCAGCAGAGGCGGGCGGTTTCGTGGATGAAAATGGTCCCGGTAAATCGGGGCCATTTTCTATTAATGGCGATAAAAAAGCGGCAAGGTACTACGCCGTGAGAGGGAAAAGGGTTCACTTCGCCTTTTTCAGTTCTGCTTCGTGCACGCGGCGGCGCAACGCCGAGCTGGAATGGGAGTGGTCGCGGGAGTTGAAATGGACTTTGATCGGTAGGTCGTGCCCGGTGAAAGGTTTCCCTTTCCAATCCGCTCCAAGAAACCGGACGTCGGGCTTCAATTTCTTCAGGAGTTCGTAAAGGCCTGCCTCGGTGTTGTATACAATGATCTCATCAATATACTTGATGGCCTCAAGAATGGTTTTCCGTTCCTCAAGCGACATGACGGGCTTATGCTTTTCGGGGCGGTCCACGGAAGGGTCTATTTCAAGGCCGATCACAAGGTAATCGCAGTGCTGCTTCGCCTCCTTGAACATCAAAACATGCCCGGCATGCACGAGATCAAAAGCCCCACAGGTGAAACCGACCCTCTTGCTTTTCATGCTATTGATAGTAGACAATATACCATATCATGCGACCCATCCCCGAAAAAACCTACCATTCGCTTTTCCTTGCGGGCATCATCGTGAAAGCGTTGATCAGTTTAGGAGAACTTGTTGCCGGCCTCTTTTTTGCGTTTTTCAGCTATAGCACGCTCTATCGCATCGCCTTCGCCCTCTTCGGCGGCGAGCTCACAGAAAGCCCGAGGGACCTCATTTGGGGATACGTCGCCCGCGGAGTGCACGATTTTTCCCAGACGCCGCAGTCGGTTTGGGCGTTCGTCTTCCTCTCCCACGGCATCGTAAAGATCTTTTTACTGACCGGGCTCTGGTACAACAAGCTCTGGGCATACCCGGCCTCCGCCGCCGTTTTCACGCTTTTCATCATCTACCAGTTCTACCAATTGACCCTCACGCCCTCGCTCGTTCTTTGGTTCATCACCCTGCTTGATATCGCGGTGGTGGCGCTCATCATCCACGAATATTGGCACCGGCGGAGAAGGAAGATCAGTCTTTTATAAGGTTCCAAACAAAGAAAGAGACCATTGAGACGATAAAGCAGATGACGCCGAACGTATCCTCGCGCGGATAGGGGAGCAGGTGTGTGAGGGGCATGGGAAGCGTCCACGGGTGAAACGTTGCGCTCACGACGATATAGAGCCAGCCAAGCAGGCCGAAGACAGAGAGGGTCAAGAAAAATGCCCTTAGCATTTTCATCACACTATTGTAGCAGATTTTTGAATACTTGGTACGAAGGTTTTGTGCTCCCGTCGTAACGGATGATCCCAAAGAAGTTTTCGCTATCCGACGTTGAAGTGCCTACGTCTTCATAAGAGTACCAGAAAAAGGGTCCGGCCCATGAAGAATTTTTTACGTAATTTACTGCCTGCGATAACATCTGAGCTTGCAGCGCTTCCGTCACGTGGTCGGGGCTTCCGGCAAAGGTAGTATCCGTAGCCGACGTTTCAAGCACGCCTGGGCCGCCGGTCGGCGCACCGTATTCGGTTAGCCAGATCTGCTTCCCGGTGTCACCATTCGCGATCATAACGTTGCGCAAGTTGGGAGTCGTACTTGCCATCTGCGACCATGCGTTCCACGTCTCGAAAGACAAGGGCATCGCTGGATAGGAATACGGATGGTCCGCGACGGCGTCAAAATATGGTTTGCCGCCGTCCGCATAAAGCTGCGTAAGAAAATCGACCGGAGAAATATCGCCGTTCTGCGTACTGGCCCCGCTCAATCCGCCCGAAAGAATAATAGCTGAAGGGTCCTGACCTTTTATGGCGGTATAAGCTCCTTTTAGAAGATTCGTATAGGCATTGACATCCGGCGCTGGTTGCCAAAATTCTTTTAGATTCGGCTCGTTCCATATCTCCCAAGTATGCATTCCCTGGGGTGCATATCGTCTTGCCGCGGTTACTGCAAATGCGGCGAATTGCGCAGGATCGGCGGGAGCGCACTTATTACTTTGAAGACAATTAGCTGGAAGTGCCCATTGCGGGGCGTAGGTTATAATCCCAAGTCCTTTTAATCCCAATGTATTTAAATCAGCAACGATAGGATCGTAACTTGACCAATCATAGCTACTGGATCCTGATTGCTGGACAATGCTCCAGTCTACATCAAAGCGCACCCATCCAACCCCCAGATTCTTTATCGCTTGCAAGCGAGCCAGAAGATCGCTTTGTCCTAAATAGGGCAACCCGCTACCGGCGGCTATGCCGAATGCAAAATTGCTGGTTGCCGGCGGGATCGCAAGCGTGCTCGTCGTGACCGTGGTGGAGGTCGCCGAAGTGGCGCCTGCGGCGTCATATGCCGCGACGGCGTAGCTATACGTGGTGCTGGCCGTGAGATTGGTGTTCGTGAACGAAGTTATGGTTGAGGTGCCTGTTTGCACGCCTCCGCGATAGATCTTGTATCCGGCGATCGCACCGTTCACTTCGGTGGAAGAAGACCACGAAAGCGAGATGCTTGACGAGGTAGTTCCCGTTACCGCGAGATTCAGAGGAACGGTAGGAAAGGGACGGACCACGGTGATCACGACGGCCGACGTAGCGCCAAAATTTCCAGCGGCGTCATATGCCTTGCCGGTCAAAATATGCGTGCCGAGCGTAAGCGTCGTCGTCGCAAGCGGAAACGCATAGGGCGTTCCCGTAGCCGTGCTTCGCAGGTTGCCGTCCACATAAAGTTCAACTCTCGCTACTCCCACGTTGTCGGAGGCGGTTACATTGACGGTGAGCGGAGCCGAGACCGTGCTGCTTGTGACCGGGCTCGTGATGAAGATCGTCGGCGGCGTCGTGTCGGTCGGAGTGCGGACAACAGTCACCGTGATGTTCCCCGCAGTTCCCGTATTCCCGGCAGCGTCCTTCGCGATGGCGCCAAGCGTATGCGTGCCGATAGACGCGGAGAGCGTGTTCCAGAAGGCCTGATAGAGGCTTGCAGTGACCGGTGCGCCGAGGTTTACACCATCAAGCGTGAATTGGACCGAGGTTACTCCGACATTGTCGGAGGCATCTGCGGCAAGCGTTATCGTGGAGGAAACAGTGGCATTATTCGCGGGGTTCGTGAGGGAGATCGTGGGAGGCGTGACATCAGGGGAAGCCAGGGTCGTCGCGCCTGCGACCAGGGATTGAGCCGAAACATTGCCTGCCGCATCAAAGGCAGAAACAACATAGGAATACGGCGTGGAAGGGGCGAGGCCCGTGCTTTGGTACGAAGTGGCAGTAGTTGTAGTAACCTGCATCCCGTTCTGGAAGACCTTATAACCCACAACTCCTACATTATCGGTAGAGGCGGTCCAGGAGAGATTGATTTGGGTGGCAGAGACCGCGGTTGCCGTGAGACCCGAGGGGACACTCGGAGGAGACGTGTCGGAGGGATTGCTGGGCACGCTGGGTGGGGCCGCGGGCGTACTAGGCGGAGGCGCACTGGGTGCGGGCGTGCTTGGGGAAGAAGGATTTCCGCCACCACCACCGGCACCACCGCCACCGCCACCGGTACCAATATTGCTAACAACGGGCGCAGGAGTCGGCGTTGGGGTTGGCGTTGGTGCCGGAGCGGTTGCGATGCTTTTCCCTTGCGGCGTTTCTATCGCAGCCCTACTCAACGGTCCAAAATATCCACTAGCAGGAAGACCGGCGATCGTTTGCCATTCCGCGAGCGCGGCTGAGGTCATGGCGCCGAAGCGGCCAGTGGGACCCGGTATTCCGAGGAAGCCGTTTGCGATAAGGAAGGATTGCAGGGAATAAACGTCTACGCCGGTGTCGCCGACCTTAAGATTGCGATCATAGGGGGACGGAGTAGGGGTCACCGGCGTCGGCGAAGGGGAGCTCGGGGCGGTAACTGAAGCGGTGGTAGGGGCGGAGAGGGGCGTAGAAATAGGTGAGGATGAAGAAATGGCCGCGCGGCTCAAGGGGCCAAAGAAGCCGGTGCCGGGGAGTCCGTTCGTCGCCTGCCATTTTTCGAGTGCCGCCGTGGTCTTCGCGCCAAAGTAGCTGGTAGGGCTTGGCACCGAAAGGAACCCATCCGCAATGAGGAATGACTGGAGAGCAGAGACGTCAGCGCCGGAATCTCCAGACCGAAGATTGCGGGAGAAATTTTGAGGAGTTGATTGGGTCTGCGCCGAAGCGCTTAAAGCAAAACTCGCAGCAATAAGCAAAAATAAAAAAGATGAGGCACGATGAAACATACCCCCATTATAACAGCAAACTCCTTAAATTCTCGTTAAATTACTCCAGGTCAAGCTTCTTATTTATCCTTTCAAGCGATTGCAGCATATCCATATCGACATGCACCGATTTTCCAAATTGGACCAGTGCCTTCACGTCCTTTGGCAAGCACATCCCTCGGTATCCACGATACCCATCGTCAAAAACGTCAAAGTGGCTCAAACCGATCCGGGGATCGCGTCCGGCTCCTTCTTTTACGGTTTCGTAATCAATTCCCGCAGCTTTGCAGATATCGTAAATTTGATTTGCGAAGATAACACGATTTGCCAAGAACGCATTGCCGAAATACTTCACCATTTCGGCTTCGGTAGATCTCATTATCTTCTCATATGGCGCGCGCGGGAGCATCCCAAGCACTTTTTGAGCAGCTTGTTTCCCTTTTGGCGTTGCGTATCCTACGATCTGCCGGTCGGGTTTCAAGAAATCTTGCGCCGCCGTTTTTGCGCGCAGGAATTCCGGATTAAAGAGAATAGTTTTCCGAGGATAATGTCTCTGGAATTTCTCCGTGGACCGCGGCATGATGGTGGACTTTAAAACAACGATCTTGCCATCCTTTACGTTTACGATGGATTCCCGCACGGCGGAATCGTCGTAACCTTTCCCCTTAATGAATGGTGTCGGGACGGAAATAAAAATAATGTCGGCACGATTCACTTCCTCAACGGACCCTATGTTCTTGAACTTATCATAAAGAAAAAGGTCGTAACGGCTTTTGTTCTTTTCGAACCAGTTCTTTACGGCACCGCCAACGTAGCCGAGTCCGATGATGCCGATTTTAATGCGCGTTTTAGCCATGTTTAGATTAATTAAGGTATTTTAAACGAAAATCAGCGCGGAGTCAAGCAGCCGGCGATTATTCAGAAATCAGATTTTTGATTGTCGTGTATGCTGGCTTCTCGCTGCCATCGAAGCGGACAAAGCCGAAAAAATTTTCAATAGTACTGGTTGAGGTGCCAGAATCTTTATAGGTATAGAAGAAAAGTGGCCCAATCCATGGCATTTTCTCCGCCGAGATAATCGCATCGGCCATCATTTGGGCTTGGAGAACTTCCGTCACGTGATCGGCATTTTGATTTACGGTGTAACTTTCAGGTGTGGCGAGAATTCCCGGACCATTGGTTGGCGCGCCATATTCCGTGAGCCAAATTTTCTTGTTTGCATCGCCATTCGCGATCATCACACTCCGCAAGCTCGGCGTCGTACTTGCGATCTGGTACCACGGATTCCACTGCCAGGCATAAGAAGGGGGATTTGGATATGAATATGGATGGAGTGCGACTGCATCAAAATATGGCTCCGCGCCATCTGCATAGAGTTGCGTAAGGAAATCAACGGGAGAAATTTCGTTATTTCCTGTGCCGGACCTGCTAAGGCCTCCGGAAAGGACAAAAGCTGAAGGATCCTGTTTTTTAATCGCGGTATAGGTGTCTTCGAGAAGATTAGTGTAGAGAGTTACATCAGGCGTTGGTTGCCAGAAGTCAGTTATGTTCGGCTCGTTCCATATTTCCCATGTGTGCATTCCTTTTGAGGAATAGCGTTTCACGACGGTTTGCGCAAATGTGGCGAATTGAGCGGGATCAGCGGGGGCACATTTAAGGCTTTGGGGACAATTTACCGGGCGTGCCCATTGGGGAGTGTAATCGATGATGCCGAGTCCTTTTAGCCCGAGCGCGTTAAGGTTTGCAACAATGCGATCATATCCCGCCCAGTTATAACTACTCGAGTTCGATTTTTGGATAACACTCCAATCGACGTCGAAGCGTACCCATCCCACTCCCAATTTCTTTATTGCCTGCAAGCGGGCCATGAGGTCGTTTTGGTTCAAATACGCTAATCCTCCGCCAGTCGAAATACCAAACTGAAAGTTGCTTTTAATCGGCGGTGCAGATGGCGTCGTGGTCACAACGGAAATCGGTGAACTGGAAACGGCGGGGGTTGAGGAAGCCGTGCTGGCGCTAGAACTAAGAGCAGGAGGTGTCCCCGTTGATGCTTGCTGAGTGATGGGCAATGACGGCTGAACAACCGCAGTGTTCTCGAACCACAAAAATGCGCCGAGGCTTATTGCCACAAGCGCTACGACCAAGGCAACCATAAAAACCTTAAACATATTCGTTTCTTGGAAAAGCAGTTATGATTATGCTATTCTAACACAAAATATCCCATAGAGGAATGTCATATTTATTAAACAAAATAAGCAGGGCGAAAGATCGGCTTATGCGGCCATATGTACTGTGGCGCATTAAGCCGACCAAAGAAGAATCATACGGATATAACCATACCAACCGTATTTTGCTGACTTTCGATGATTATGCTGATAACGTGAATATCTATCACATACTTGATATATTGCGGGGCCAAAAGGTAAAAGCAGCCTTCTTTCTTGTGGGCGAATGGGCACAAGGAAATCCGGAACTCGTGAATACGATTAAGGCAGATGGCCATTGGGTTGGAAATCATAGTTATTCGCACCGCAAATTGACCAAGCTTTCATCTACTGAAATAGAAAAAGAAATTCGGAATGGCGTGCCAAGTAAACTCCTACGACCACCATACGGGGCCTACAACGATCGTATTCGGAAAATTGCCCACAAACTTGGTTATCGCATCGTATTCTGGACCATTAATAGCGGTGATTGGAAGGGGATTGATGCAAGGCAAATCCAAGAAAATGTTTTAGGTGAACTTCATCCCGGCGCGTGCGTGCTCTTACATCTAAACGGACATTACACCATTGAAGCATTGCCTAGTCTTATCCAGGGAATTCGCAAGCGCGGTTTTGAACTATGTAGCAATGGCAGTGAAATATCTCTATGATTAATAATTCCCTTCGCCGTCTATGGCGACATTTCTTAACTGATAGCCTATTCCGAAATTCAGTTTATTTGATGTTGAGTACGGGAGTTCAGGCAATTTTCGGATTCTTTTTTTGGATCGTTTGCGCGCGACTTTATATTCCCGGCGATGTTGGGATTGCCACCTCGCTTATCGCCGCGGCATCTTTGATGACCGGTTTCGGTTTGTTGGGGTTCAATAATGTAATTATTCGATTTCTGCCCACTTCAGAAAGAAAAAACGAACATTTATCTACAGCGTTCATATTGAGTGGCGTTGCAAGCATTATAGCGGGCGTCGCGTTCTTAGTATGGGCAGTTCTGACACATAGCCCGAGCGTTCAATATCCGCATTTCATTCTTTTGGCAGTAATCTTTATTGTATACGTCTCGATACTTACACTAAACAGTGTAGTGGGAAGCGCTTTTATTGCTTATCGCGCTGCTCATTATGTTTTGTGGGAAAATATAGTTTTTAGTATATTGAAACTTTCTTTGGTTTTTATGATAATCGGTATCGGTTTTATGGGAATTTTGAGCGCGACAACAGTCGCCACTGTCATTGCGTGCTGTTTAGGATTTTTTTGGCTTTTCAAAGAATTTCATTATCGTCCGACTTGGAAACTTGATAAAACAATTATTGTTGAAACGCGGCGTTTTGCCGCCAGTAATTATATCGGAAGTTTATTTGGCATACTTCCGTCCAGCATATTAACACTCATTGTTCTTTCTCGTCTTGGCTCTCAAGAAGCAGCATTCTTCTATATGCCTTCTATGATCGTTGCTTTCCTCAATATCATTCCTAGTTCTACGGCTCAATCCTTATTTGCGGAGATCTCTCATGACGAATCCAGGCTCGTGAAATATCTTAAAGACGGACTGAAAAATTTATTTTTGCTGTTAGTTCCGGCTATCATCGTAACGTGGTTTCTCGGCGGGTTTATTCTTCGGTTTTTTGGCGCAAATTATGCATCGGCGGGTACGTGGCCATTACGCATTCTTGCTCTTGCAAGTTTAATAGGTGCGGCGAATTACTTTGGGGATACTTTGCTTAATATTAAAAAGCTTGCAGGATTGTATATTTTTATGAACGCTCTCAATGCTTTGAGCATCGTCGTGTTAGCGTACATCATGGTTCCATATGGACTCATGGCAGTCGCGTGGTCGGTGCTTATTGGGCAGGTAATCACCGTCATCGCTTATTTTATTATCAACTGGCGGACTCTCATCGATCTGAGAAAAGTTCCCGCATAGCATCGTGCGTCTGTTTTGCAATAGAAGGCCAGCTTAACTGCTTTGCATATTCTAGGGCCGCCCTGGATTTTTTGTGAAGTATTTCAACGTTATTTTTTGCTTGCTTCATCGCATTGACCAAGCCGTCACTTTCGTCGGGGGAATATTTATATGCTATCTCATGAGGTAAGTTAGCGAGGTCTCCCAGGCGAGGGACGATCACCGCTTTACCAAATGAAAATGCCAACAGTGCCGAACCTGACGTTGTTATTTTCTTAAAAGGAAGAACAACGACATCCGCCGCATTGAAATAGATTTGGAGCTCATTATCATTGACATGCCCTATTTTTGAACCCTCACCCGCGATGATGAGCGCGCTCTCTTCGGTTCTCATTTTTTCGTATGCATCTAATAAATTATCAACACCCTTATATTCTCGAACCTGACCAAGGTATAAATAAACGAATACGTCTGGCTGGAGACCAAGTTTTTCTCGTGCCGCATTGCGAGTGATAGTGTTTGGATAGATCCCGATATAACTTCCATGGGGGATGATTATAAGTCGTTTCGGCTCTGCGCCGATTTTCTTCAGCTCTTCAATGGTTGCGGCAGAATGTGCGATAACGAGGTCGGCGCTCCCAATTAATTTTCGGCGGGCCACAATATCATTGGAAAAAAGGGATTCGTGCGGCAAAGCATTGTGCGCCGTCCAGACCAATTTATAATTCAAAAGTTTAACTATCTTTAAGCAAAAAAGATAATGCAGATAAGCCAAATTATTAAATAATTTCATCCGCCAAACTCTGGCTCGCGGCGAAAAAGCATATATCCAGTGTAGATGAAAAATAGTATAGCCTTGCAATCGACAGAAAATTATTCTTGGAATCAAGGTCAGAGAATTAATCGTTGCACTCGAAGTAGAGTAGGATAAATAATTTACGACATCTCCTCGCTTTCGCATCTCTGTATAAAGCAATTCTTGATAGGGATTTTTATCTTTTGGGAAAACGAGTATTTTCATGATTCATATATTAGGGAGTCCTCATGAGTATTCCTTTAATAAAACCGAGTGTGTACGCCGAGTTGAGAAAGACAGTCTTAATCGGTTGCTGACCGATATTTTTAGCCATAAGGACTAAAATGGTGAAAGGATACCACCAAACAATCATAGTCAATGGCAGGCCGATAAAATACAAAGTGTAAACAGGTATAGCAAGACTATCTCCGAGTAGATCTTCGTAGCGTCGTTCAGGATGCTTAATAAGAAGCTTTGCCCGAGCTCTACCATATTTAAAACTTCGCTTGATCTCGTCTTTAAAATCTCCCCAATCATGTGTTACCGTGGCCTGGCGAACAAAACGGATTTTATTACCAAGCGCTCTGCACCGCCAAGTGAAATCAACATCCGATCCAAACAAAAATGATTCATCAAATTCACCCACTTTATCCAAAAGATTTTTTTTGAAAGCAAGATTAATTGTCGGACTTGATGAAAGATAGTCACTTTTCATATCAACTGGATTGAGGTTAACTCGTGTTTTGGGGTTGGAAGCACGGACCGATCCAGCGGTCATGGTCTCGCTACCATCAAGGATAGGCTTTGTAAGTTCAACAAGCCAATTTTCCGATGGTACGCAGTTCGCATCAATGAAAACAATGATTTCACCTTCGGCATGCCGAATGCCAAAATTGCGTTGCTCTGGAATAGAAGTCTTATTTGGTATAATTGGCACAAATTGATACCAATGAACATCTGGATATTGTTTGCGAATACCGGCCATCAATGATGGTTCTGAAGCATCAACCACAATTATTTCGGTTGGAACAGGTCTTTTCTGAGTCGCCAAACCCGCGAGTGTATCAGCGATGCCCCGATCATTCTTTACTATTATTATGATGGATATCGTCGGTTTCATTTAAAGATTTCAGAGTCACCGTCGTTATAGATCAAATTTTTGTTATTTCCGAGAAATTGAATTGGGTAGCTATAGTTAATAAGATTGTTATTGTATTCGACATATGCCGCTCCTCGATGAATATTATCGTAACTCATGTATACATAGCTGTCCCTGGTAATGATCGCGGGGAAAATGGTGGTAAAATCTGTATTCATCAAGGCATAGGAACGAAGCCGGAGAGTGGCAAGTGCATCTGCGTAAACTAGTGATTGTCCATTGTAGTTCGCCTTGAGCCACTGTGCTGAATAAACCTCACCGTCATAGACATAATAATTGTCGAAAGTGCCATTAGGTTCATTGAGCGTGACGTGTGCAAGGCCGCCAAAAAAACGTGCGGTAAAACCAATAGAATAGAAGAAAAGAATTACGGTTAGTAAGGCCAAAATAATAATACGCCACCTTGGCAAAAAACTAAAAAAGGTTAACCCGCCCATTATAGCCATAGCTGAAAGAACTATAAATATTTGCATAAACAGGCGCGTGAGATTGTAATTGACTGAGAGGATTGGCAAAAAGATCATGAGAAAAATAAGCGGGAAAGATGCCAAGCAAAAGGCAATATATTCATGATGTATCGTTTTTTGCCTCCTCCATGCCTTCCATGCTAAAAATAAAGTTCCAAGCAAAGCGAATACGTCAATGACGAGAAACTTGCTGATTTTTGAAATCAATAAAACAAAATTACTAACAGAACTGGGCACTAGCGATGGCCAAATCAGATCACCGTTGATTACTTTCGGGTTATAATTGCTATAGGTTGATGATGGATATAAACCGCCCTCAGCTTGGAATGCCGTCGTAGTTATGACCATTTCTTGTTTGAGGTTCTCATCTGTATTAGTGTTGGGAGCTGAAAAGAAAATTTGCGAAATCCCATCCTCAATAACATTGGGCGAAAAGGCCTGTTCGACGTCACCAATGCTACTCTTAGCGAATTTAGTGAAATTATTTCCACTTTGCGTGACTACGGCTTCCCAACAAAAAATACAAATAAGCGAAATGAGGAATAGTATCCAAGTAAACTTTTTGGGCGAGGCCTTGAGGGTTGGTATGAAAAAACGGGCTAAAGTGGAAAAGATTAGGGTTAAAAAAAACATCGCCAACCAGACATATGCCGTAGAATAATGGGACAGGATGAGCCCGCAAGAGGCTATCAAAAATAATATTACCTGCCTTCGCCGTGATAGAAGGGCATCGAAAATTACCAGAAGCGCGATACCGAGAAACAAGAAGGCAATTTCCTGTCGGATGAGCGCGGTCATCTGTTCATAAAACCAAAGTTGGGACATGAAGATAAATCCGGCTAATGCCGCTCCAACTTTAGAAATGAAGCGGCGGGAAAGTAAAAAGACCATCACGGGCATCATACCGAAAAGGAGTTGCATGATAAGTTTAAAAATATATTCCGGAGAAATCGGCAAAAAATTTGCAAGTATGGTGGGAAGGATAGTAATACTAAGGCAAGCATTGTAAGCGGAGGCAGACGTGCCTATGTTCCACAGCCCTTTTTGAAGCGCAAGCTGAAAAACCTGATACTCCGCGTTTATATCCCATCCCAAAAGATGCCAGCTTCTCATCGAATACATCAAAAGTAGGGCAGAGCCAAGACACCACATGCTCCAAGCGTATATGCCGTCTCGAACTGGTTTTTTTATGATAGCGAGCGCGAATATATAAATTCCAATCCCAGCGATCATAGCGAAGGTCATAGCTCCACTGCCAAGGTTATTTAAAATCTCCGAACCAACTAAGCTCATCACGAGTAGAATTGGCGCCACAAAGGTTAACCAACGTTCGGCAACGTTGAACGATGTTCGCGTAATGGTCCATTGAGTCGTGCTATTCTTGAACCAAACCCATACTGCCATGATTGCGATGCTATCATTGAAAAATAAAAGAAGTGGGGCGAGGCGGAGGGGTGCAGAGATTCCCATCAGTGGAAAAATCCAGTTAACTGCAAGGCCGCCAAAAATCCAGAATGCGAGCCCGAGGCCAAAGGCATATGTCGCAAAATCGCTCCTTGACTGCAGCTTAATTTTAAAAAGCAATGCAAGCAGAAATCCTGGGATAAATAACATACCAAGGAGGATTATGGGTGTAGTAACGAATGGCACTGCGTAGCGATACAGAACCGCGAGATTCACAACGACCGTTGCTGCAAAAGTAGTGGTGAGAATGTGTCGAATCGTGAATATTAATGGCTCTTGCTGAACCGGAGCCTCCTCTAATTCCACTGGGGATCTCCTTTTCAAAAATCCCCTGATTAATCCTAAAATAGCGCTTATTTCAAGCGTTATTTGGATATAGCCATACATTAAATATTCAAAACTATTCGTGCCGATCGCGCGCGTGATCCACCAGCTATACAAAATAAATGGCCCAAAAAGAATAATAGCAACTCCCGCAACCGGCCGAATAATACCGCAGGCGATGATTAGTCCGACATATAAAAACGGTAGCGGAAACAGCGGGGGCACTTTCTTTTCTTTGGAGTAATAACGTAACGTATTCTCGCCGCGCACGTATGTCTGCTTAATAAATTTGCTGAGGCGTTCATGATGACAATGCCTAACGATTGCGTCGGGGATGAACATAATTCGACCGCCGGCTTTTCGGAGCCGCGATGAAGCGTCGATATCTTCATCTGACAATAGCGTCGTATCAAAACCGCCAATTCCCTTTAACGCTGATGTGCGATAAGCTACATTCGCCGTGAAAACCGCTTGCACCTCAGTCGGTTCTTTAATATCAGCAATAGGCCGGAACATGCTCTTGAGATAGATCCAAAATCGCCAAATAGGATTTTTGCTTTGCCCGAATTCGAGCGGTGCGGGATTGCCATATCCAACCGCGGCCATATAACGCTCGGCGAAGCGATTAATTTTTAATGGTAAAATTTTCCCACCAGCAGCTATAATGCTTGAATCATTAAACGGTTGAATCAGCTTTTCCAACCATTGGGAATCGGCAACGCAGTCGTCGTCAATGTAGGCGATTATTTCTCCTTTCGCCGCAACAAAGCCCGCATTGCGAGCGACGGGAATGCCTAGATTAATTTCATGTCGGATAACATTTGCGCCTTGTTCTTTCGCAATTTGACCCGTGTTATCGGTCGATCCGTCGTCGACCACAATCACTTCGTAGAGCTTTTTTGGGTATGTCTGCTCCGCTAAGCTTTTTAGGCACTTTTGAATATGTTTACCGCCGTTGAAACTGCATATAACAACGCTGATAAGGGGGATTTTTTGCTTGGTCATATCTGTTCGGAAATTATTTTTTTAATCTTTTGAATGATCACTTCCCAATTATAAGGTGCGACCATATTCTTCGTTTCATGGGCATCAATTTCTGTTCTAAAAGCCTTCTTAATAGCGCTTGTTAAATTTTTGTTGCCCTCATCTTTTTCATAAAAAAATATATTTGGAAAATTAAGCTTTTCTACTTCTTGTAAATTGGTAGAAACAATTTTTTTGCCTAGTGCAGAATATTCAAAAACCTTCATCGGGCTTGCGGAGTCCCTGAAGCTGTTTTTTTCAGAAATATTCAAGCAAACCTCATATTTATTTATTTCTTTAAAAAGTTCCTTCCTGTTGCTGATTTTTCCCAAGAATTTAACATTCCTTTCTAAATCTAATTCTCTGGTGGTTCTTTTAGCCTCAGGGATCTCTGAACCGTCTCCAATTAAAGCTAATTGAATATCGGGATATTCAATTTTTAGTTCGTTAACCACGAATAGAAGCTGCTTCACTTCTGACCATTTTCCAAAATTTGTTACGTAAACCAAAGAGTACTTCTTACCTTCTGCGTAGTCCTCATGAATGACCCAATCTTCGACTCCATTAGTAATTTTAAATATTGCATTTGATCTATACTGCTTAGCGTATTCAACTAAATTATCAGAAACGGCAATTACGGCTATGCTTTTACATATCTGATTTTTGATGGTCTTCTTAACCCCTAAGATTTCCCAGGCGAATTTATATATTTTTGAACCATAAATTTCCGCGAAAGCGTCATGATCGTCGGACATATCATAGAAAATCGGTAAATCTAGCGGTGGTTCAGTTTCGTTGAAATATGTTTCGGAAATAATAACGTCAATATTAAATTTTTTGAATATGCTACGGATCTGATTTTTAAAGAGAATTTTATTTACCGGCGGGAAAAGAAGGGTAGGCGCTAATTTTATGTATCGTAACGCCTTCCTCGACATACGTTTTATATTTCCAGGAATTCCCTATATTACTCCAAATATTCTTGAAAGTTATCGGATACGGCATATCCCATACAATCATATGCACGCCATCTCCGGATTTAATGAAATATTTCGCCATAGGACGCGCCCTTACGGCTGAGGGCAGATAAGGGATTAGAATAATATTCATGTTTCTAAAAGTTTATTTCTTCTCATCGTGTTTACTTATGGCGCCCTTGAGATATCCTGTTATTAATCCTGCTTCACGGAAAAAAGTAGATACTGGCACCACAAAAACAGCTCTCATGTCGTGAAGTTGTTTATAAATAGACGGTGTCTTACGTGACAAATATAAAAATGAAATAACTATAAGCAATAACAGTAACCAATACTGTCTTAAGAAAATTGAAGTGAGGAATATCAACACGCCTACAACATATATGAATATTAGAAGTGTATACTTGGCGGCTCCTCTCGCCGACTCGCCATCCCCAATACTATTTCTATAGTGTACTCGAAATATTTTCTCTAAGTTTTCATAGCTATGAATCCAAAACACAAAAGCATTTTTACAGAAGACGCAGCTACTACTTTTTTGCAAATTTACAAAAAACAAAGTATCTTCACCGGCTAAAGTTAGCCATTCGGGATATTCACCGGCCCTTCGCCAAGCGTTTTTTGTAAACATGACCGATCGACTAGAGAGTTCGGTCACGGCAAGTTTTTTGCCCGACACTTTAGCGTTATAGAATTCAGCAAAACATTTACCGACAAACGATTTGCCGACTGCTTGAGATGCTCCGAATACGACCTCTGCGGACTCTTTTGTCATAGCTTCTTCGAGGTGTTTTAGATAATCCTTGTCGAGGACGCAACCACCATCAGTTACCGCGATAACATCGTAGCGAGCTTGCGTAATAGCGACATTTCTTCCTTGTGCGATATTAACATTCTCTCGAACTAAAACGTCAATTGGGATTGGAAAGTTGGCCATTTCTTTTTTAATTATCTTTACGGTCTTATCATCGGAATTCGCATCGACAATAATAAGTTCATCTGGCAATTTTGTTTGCCTCTTTATTGAATCAAGAAGCTGGAGAATTGTCCCTTCCTCATTTTTTATTGTTATAATCAAAGATATTTTCATATAATTGTTTTGAAAAGATTGACATATTTTTTCGTTTGGTTTTCCCATCTAAAGTTTTGGGCTTTTGCCTCTCCAAAATTAGCGAGGCGCACCGCTAAGACTCTATCTCCAAGAATTCGCTCTATCGCCTCGGCGAGCGCTTTAGGATTTTTAGGAGGAACAAGCAAACCATTTTTTTCATGATCGATGACAGAGGGGATGCCTCCAATATCAGAACCAATTACAGGTCTTCCTGAAGCCATCGCCTCAATTAAGACTATGCCAAATGATTCCGAGTCGGATGTCGATGGCAGTACCACCAAAGAAGCTTTTTTATATGCCTCGGCCAAATCCTGGCCTGTCTTTGGTCCGATAAAAAAAACAGACTGACCAATTCCTAACTTTTCAGCTTGCAGGCGATAGTGTTCAATCGCATCTCCACCGCCAACGAGTTCAAGCTGAGCTCGTGGACGTTGCTTTATTACCAATGCCATTGCTTGCAAAAGTTGTTCAACGCCTTTCCAGTCTGAATTATGTTCTATGCGTCCCACGAAGGTTACGATTTCTGTTCTGTGTGGTAACGCAGTCACTTTAAATTGATCTCGGTCTACTCCCGGTGGAATAAAATAGGTCTTGTGAGAGAATTGACGAAGTTCACACTGAGCAAATTTCGGATAATACGATACAATTGTGTCAGCTCTTCGAAAAAGCGCACGAAGAAGTACGCTTTCGTAAAAGTGAATAGGAATATCAAGTAGCCATTTACCTTTGAGCATGTTTCCGGAATGATACGTAAATACAATCGGAGTTTTTTTTGCTGCTAACATGGCGATATCCGCCATGAATGGCACGGGCGAGTGGATCCAAATGATGTCTGGGTTTTCGACGGTGAAAAAACGTCTCATCCACCCATACCATTGCAGATTGATGGGTGTATTCGAGATTTTAAACCAAACTGGAAGTCGGTATACAGTCATGCCATCGATAATTTCTTCTCGATAACCCTTGGTTTCGTGGTTGCTCGTTACAATACTCACGTGATATTTGCCACCTTGATGCAACCGCCGTGCTATATTGTAAACGTAATTTTCAACTCCACCGATTTTTGGATAAAAATAAGGGGTGACAATAACTATTTTATCGCCCACAGTGAAGTTCTCTTTCATGTCAGATATAAATTTTCGATTTTTGGCATGATATGAGTCCAGTCATATCGCTCTGAATATTTTGAATAAAAATCAGAATTTTTTCTGATAGATAATACTTTCTCTATCATCTCCGCTAATTTATTTTTATCTAATATGCACAATACACCGTTCTCATTTTTCGCGATGAGATCCTTGGCCGCATTTCGCTCGTTTTCTATGGCAACAACCGGCAAGCCGCATGCATTAGCTTCAATGACCACCATGCCGAACCCTTCGCGAGTCGATGGCAAAACAAAAACTCGCGATGCGCGCATTACGCGATAGAGATCATTGTGGTCTTCAAAAAAGTCAAGGAATGAAACATTACCTTGCAGTTTAAGCTCTCTTGCGAGCGACTCAAGCCTTTTTCTTTCCGGTCCCTCACCTATGATAAGGGCGGATATGGTTGGATGTGTCTTTGTAAGAATGGCGACGGCGCGGAGAAGCACGTCAATGTTTTTATGCGCAAGCAATCTGCCGGCAAAGATGATGTCCGCGCCAGATTTCGCCGGAATGTTCTTTGCGATACCTTTAATGTCGAGGCCGTCTGGGATTGTTACGATTCTCCTTTTCGTTTTAAGAACATTCCGTAAATCGCGTGTCGTATGACTGGAAACGGAGATGATCGTATCGGGCAATTTTGCACTGACCCTTTCAATCCAGTAAGCAGGAATACCCGCGACGCCAAGATATTGCTTCCAATATTCTTTTCCCCATACCTCATGCCACACAGCAATCATTCGTTTATGTTTCAATAAACAAACAAATTTCACCGTAAAAAGAACGAGGTGCGGCATGTGATCCACCTCAATGATGTCAAATTTCTTGTTGATGAGCTTAAAACAGTTCAGCGCGAAGAAGATCGCTTCTTTAATCGAACGTCGATTACCAGCGTAAAGGGGATAGTATGGACTTATGGCGTGGAGCGTAACACCATCTTGCACGAATGTTCTTCCTCCCTTCCACCACTGCATGCAATAAATGGTTACGTCATATCCTCGCGTAGCCAAGCGTGTTGCTATGTCGTAAATTCTTTTTTCTTTCCCTCCTTTATTAAAAGGATAAACAGCATCTGATATAATTGCGATTTTTTTCTTGATCAGTAAACTATTGTAAATTTTATCAAGGCGCGAAATAACTAATGGCCAGCTGAAATTATTAACCGCATATTTTCGGGAATAATCACCCATATTTTCCAGGCGCTGGTCCTCATTTATAATGGCTTGGATTGCGCTTCGAACTGACGCATCAGTCGGGTGATCAATAAAATAAATTAATGTTCTATCCAATTGATAATCTTTGTACCCTTCATCCAGCGTGGTGATAATGGGTAGACCGCATGCCATTGCTTCTTGGATTGATAGAGGGAACCCTTCACTTTCTGAAGGTAGTAAAAAAATATCGGCCGCTTGATATATGCGTGCCAGTGTCTTTTGGTCAAGTTTCCCCAAAAATACTATGTCATCATAATTTTCCTTTGGAATTTCTCCTCCGGCGCAAACGATCTGATATTCTTTGCTACGAGCGGCCAAAACTTTATCGAGCCCTTTTTTCGGAACGGATCTCCCAACAAACAAGACTATTTTTTCGTGAAGATCTAATTTGTATTCCAGGCGTATGCTTTGTTTCTCCTTCTCGTCGGCGGGAAGAAATAAGTCGGTATCAACGCCATTTGGTAATGATGTGATTTTAGCTCGTGGCACACCCCGGTTTATTAAAAATTGTTCAACGCGACTGTTAAAAGTAAAAATTAAATTGCTAGAGCGAAGGATCATAGCTCCGGTTGTCGCATAAACAATTTTTTCGGTTACAACTACGAATCTGCTTGGATGTGCGATCATTGCAATGTGCTGGGTAAGCACGATTGGTTTTTTCTGCCAACGTGCGAACATGGCCGCAAGAAAGGAGCTCATGTAGAGGACGTCGTGAATATGCACGACATCGGCGCGCCTCACGGCTTTCCAGAGCGCGGGGAAAAGAGATGGGGAAAAAATAGGGAACGGTGCACTCCACTGTTCAGAAATATTCCATGCTTTTATACGGACAACGTCGACGCCGTCCGCGGAATAACTTTTTTCTTCCGGACTTGTTTCGCTTGTGATAACGGTTACGTTATACCCCAACGCGGCGAGCCGCTTTGCATGATTTTGCGCAACCATCCCTACTCCCGTGATATGTGGGGGATAATGGTGCGCAACAATGACGATATTTTTATTGCGACGCTCCATGCGCTTTTTTAACAATCTTTGAACGTATTGCTTGTTTCTCCGGTTGCCAGAAGAGGTTGCAAGTGAACATCCAAAGAACACGGATGCCATCATAGATGGGGTGAAGACCCGTCTGCCCAATGCGGGGATGATAGCTAATCGGCACGCACGTGATCTCTTCCTCGAGCCGCGCCATCTTCGTGACCATTTCCATTTCAATGGCGAATCCCTCTGATTTGATATGCGGCCGGAGGCGCTCAAGGGCTTCCCGTTTCCATGCGAAATAGCCAGTGAGGACATCCGTTACATTGACGCGATAGAAATAACGCACCAAATGCGAATATACCCAATTGCCAAGACGATTGAACCCGGTCATTGACCCCTCGAAGATCCGTCCGCCGAGGCGTGAACCAATCACGACCTCGGCGAAGTTGGAGTCAAGCGGTTCAATCATGCGCAATATTTCTTCCGGACGGTACGTATCGTCCCCGTCGAGCATTACGACGTAATCAGCGTCTTTGGCGACAGCATCAAATCCGCGGCGCATCGCATTGCCTTTGCCCTTTTCTGATTCGTGGATTACCGTTGCACCGAGCGACCGCGCTATCCGTGCCGTATGATCAGTTGAATTGTTATCGATAACGATAATCTCAAGCGCATATCCCTGCGCGTGGATTTTCTTAAGTGGAAAACTTTTGATGACATTGCCGATACCCCCATCTTCGTTGTAGCAGGGGATAAGAGCAGCGATTTTCTTGCGTGCTTTCATAGTTATGGATTGGTACCCGACAAAAGAAAGTCGATTTGCTGGTTTAATTGCGTAAGATTTACGACCACTATGCCCGCGAGATTAGACGTAGGGAATATATACGTAACTTTAATAGAGGTTGATGCATCCGCGGCGAGTATCACGTTGCTATTTGCAAAGCTGATTTGTGCGCCATTTGGATATTTAAAATATACGGAATATGGGTACGTTGTCGTTGTGCCTTCCACGTTATGGATCGTGAAGGAGAAGGAGATAGGTTGACCCGCTACGGTTTTTCGGGGGAGCGATGAAGAATTTTCAAAATAGAGTTCCGTGAAACGCTCCGGTATCGGGATGAGCTTAAGCGCGTTTAGTTCTCCATAGATGACATCTCTCTTTTGGTAGGCAATAAATGAGGCGGCAAGAAGTACGGCTACTATGCCAGGGAGGACCGCTATTTTACGATTCCATGCCATACATCCTTGATTTATATTAGGTTTTATCGTATACTAAAGCACTCCTACTGATTTAATGAATATTTAATCTAGAACATATTGTTTAACACATTATTTGGTATCTGTCCAATATTTCGATGTCTACCGTAGACGAGAAAAAAAGAAGGGGTTTAAGAATATTTTTCACTGCCCTCGTTATGATAACGGTGACCTTTGCTGCGGGCGTTATGTACTTAAAGGGTTATGGTGAAAATCAGAGTGTTTTCCTCACCGATATCACCCGAGTGGCCCAGCCAAGCGTCGCGACGAACACGAATTTATCCAATGCAACGATTTCCGAACCTGCGCCGTCCCCTATGGTTTTCATATTGCCATACACTCTGGAAGCTTCAACCACGCAATACTGGTTCCATCATTGGGGAGCGCTCTCCGTAGTGAATGGGGGATTCTTGCTTTCTGCAACAACGACAAATGTGGGTGGTAGCGTATTTCTTGACCACGCTGCATCTTGGACCGATTATACCGTAGAGGCAAATATAGAATGGCTGACGGGCGGATGGCTCGATATTGCGGCGCGCGTCACCAACAACACTAAAAATTTTGTATATTGCGCATTTGGTTCAAATACGCTTGGGATCATTCGGCGCGTGGACTATAACGATGTCTTTATCGCGAACGGCGCGATGCCCGCAGGCGTTGTTTCGCCGACTAACTTGGGCATGAGCGTATATGGCAACGACGTTGGTTGCCTTGTGAATGGCAAGGAGGTCCTCGGCGCGACGGTTGCACGAGACGAATCCACGTCCGGCGGCATCGGTTTCATCGCATGGGGAGAAAAGGCAAAGGATCAGCTGGCGGTGAAGAGTGTTTCCGTTGTCCCTCTCACCGAAAACACGATTGTTGTGCCGTTCTCGGTCTCGGTGGTCGCATCTGCTACAAGTACGGTGGGCACTCCTGCCGTATCTGCACAAACAGGATCCACGCCAGCAATCACAGTTCCGCTTGCCCCCGCGGAAGCATCCGAGCCCTCCATTCCCGTAGCTGCTCCCGCACACGCCATAGCAACCACTACAAAATCGTTGCCGCTTTTTCTCGACACTTTCGATAAGAGCCAGGGATGGCAGGGCTGGTCGGGCAATTTCGAGGTGGCAACAGATTCTTTGACGATCGGCGCAAGCAGCGCTGGCACAAGCGGTGGCATACTTTTGAGCGGGACGCAAGCATTCGGGAATTACACTTTCCAGGCGACGCTTGATTGGGTGCAAGGAGAAACTTTCGGCTTGGTGGCGCGTTACACCAATAATAAAAATTATGTGGCGTGCGAGTTTGATGAAGTGGCTTTGGGCGACGTACAGATAAACCTTGAGCAGTATATTAACGGCGATGAATATACAATAGTGCAGGGCGATGTGAATGGTTGGGATCAATGGGGCGGGTCAAATATCGTAGCCGCTATCCAGGTGCAAAATAGCCAAGGGACCTGTTCATTTAATGGACATATCATATCTACCGCTGGAACGGGCAACACCATCAATCCTCCTTTCAGCGGGCGCATTGGTTTTACCACGTGGGATTCGGATAAAAATAACAGTGAGATCGTCGTGAAGCAGGTCTCTGTTGATCCTTTGCAGCAACTTTAGCCCATTTCGTGCTAGAATATAACCCATGAACATCACTTCTTTGCTTGCGCTCCTGCAGGCGGCCGCGGCCGTGCTTACCTTCGCGCAGAGCCATGCGCCCTCGGCGGCGTTTGCGGAACAGGCGGTGAACTTCGGGAGCAATGCCGTGCAGCTCGTAACGCAGGCGGCGGCCCCGATCAACTTTTCGGTACCCGCGAACGACAGCATCTGGCCGAACATAAAGGACCTCCTGGGCGCGCCCTATATTGACGGCGCGGGGCATTGGACGCGGCTCGGCTCCACGGTTCAGCTTATCCAAGAGGACACGTCGTTCGGCGACATAAACCATGACGGCATGGATGACGCAGCGGTCATCGTAAACCGGCCTTCAGCGGACGGCGCCCCGAACTATTATCTCGCGGCGATGCTGAACCAGGGTGGCATCATGTTCAACGTCGCGGACTTTCCGCTCGGAGCGAGCATGAACATTGCGTCGCATACGGTGGCGAACGGGATTATCTCGCTTGACGGCGCGCACTACGGGCTTTTGGGGAATACGATCCAGAAAAATTAGCGCGCGTTTTTGCGCGGCTTTTTACCGCGCGGCGCGCAGGGCGTTCAGAATCACTGCGGCGTCAATGCCTTCCTGCAGGATCGCGCCGGTTACGGGCGGGATGAATCCGAATGCGGCGAAGGCCATTCCGATGACGGAAAGGCCGATGCCCCAGAGGATGCTCTCGCGGGCAATGCGGGTTGAGTCCTTCGCTATGCCGAGGATGGACTCCACGCGTCCGATGTCGCGGCTCAAGATGGCGACCGCCGCCGCTTCAATGGAAGCACTGTTCTCCGTGCCGGAAAATACGACCCCGACGTCCGCGAGCGCGAGCGCCGGCGCGTCGTTCAAGCCGTCGCCGACCATCATAACCTTGCCGCCCTTGGCCTGCGCGGCCTTCACGATGGCGAATTTGTCTTCGGGGAGACAGTGCGCGTGGATCACGACGCCCAAATGCCCAAAAAGTTCCTTTGCGTTCTTTTCCGTATCGCCCGTGAGGATCGCGACGGCGTAGCGTTTCTTGAGCCGTTTAAGGAGCGTCGGCGTGCCGCCTTTTATCTGGTCTTCAAAGATGAGCCGGCCGGCAAGCTTGTCGTCCGCAAGAATGTCTATCGCGATGCCGTGCGCTGCAGGATCCTTGGATTTCTCAAGCCGGAACGTTTTGCCATTGACCGTTCCCGTAATGCCGTCACCGATCTTTTCTTTTACGTCCTTTGCCTCGTAGTGGGGGAGCCCGCGCTCGTTTTTTGCCTGCACGACGGCCTTCGCGAGGGGATGAAGGGAGTGGAGCTCTATGGCTGCCGCGGCGGCGAGAAGTGCGTTTTCCGAAAATCCGCTGGCGATGTTTTCAATGCTCTGCAGGCGCGGCTCTCCGAGCGTGAGCGTCCCGGTTTTATCAAAGAAAATGGCCGTGATCTCGGAGAGGGTCTCTAGCGCCGCCGGTTTTTTTACGATGATGTTCTTTTTGGACGCTTTGTTGAGCCCGCCAAGGAAGCTCACGGGCGCCGCGATGAGCAGGGGACAGGGTGTGGCGATGACGAGCACGGCGAGGAGGTGGCTTGCCTCGTGCGAGAGGGCGTAGGCGGCGGCCGCCATGAAAAGCGTGATGGCAGTGAACCCGTAGTTATAGCGTTCCGCGAGGCGCACGGTCCTTGCCGGATGCATTTTTGCCTCCTGCACGAGATTGACGATCTTCTGATACGTGGAACGCGAGAAGTCGCCGACGATGCGAAGCTCCACAGAGGCCTCAAGGTTCACGAGGCCGCTTTTTACGAGCTGGTTTTTGGCGTAGGGCTGGGGTTCCAGCTCCCCGGTGAGATTGGCTTCATTCATGAGCGCGCTCTCCGAGATGAGGTAGCCGTCAAGCGGTATGATCTCGCCCGGCCTTACGAAAATGACGTCGCCCTCTTTTACTTCGTGGATGTCGCGCTTTTCGAATCCGTCCGCCCTGCCGGCCGCACCGTTCGTTTTCACCTCGCAGGTCTTCGGGATCTTTTCCAGGAAGCTTTTGAGCGCCGCTTCCGCTTCACGCGAGCTATAGGCCTCAAGCGCTTCGCTCACGAGGATCATGAGCGAGATGACGGACCCCGCCCCGAATTCATATGTCACGAGGGAGACCACCATTGCGAGGACGGCGATGTAGTCCAGGGAATACTGTCCTCTCAGCGCTTTATTCGCGGTATTGCGCCCGAGGACAAAAAGGCCGATGGCAATGGCGAGGATAAAGAGAGGGGCATAGCCCGTGGCAAACCCCGCGACGGTGAGGACGAAAACGAAGGACGGCAGATAAAATTCCATGGCTTTATTATACCTTTATGAGCGGTTGACATTCGCGGAGCGAACGGCGAATATGGTGTCAGCACGACACAATTTCTTTTAGGGGGACAGATCGATGAGATTGAAAGGAATAGAGTTCGGAAGGGTGCTCGCGGCGAGCGGGGTCCAGGGTTTTTTCGGTGAGGGGTATTGGTTCCATCCTTACCTGAAGCCCATCGGCCTTGATTTCCGGGATGTCACTTTCGTTGCGAAAACAACCACGTTGAAAGCCCGTTTGGGCCCACCCGATGGCGGCAACATGCCGTTGCGGGCTGATTTCACTCCGCGCGAGCGCTTTCCAAAATGCATCCATGTGAAATTTTGGAAAGGCGTCGCCTTGAACTCGGTTGGCTTGAGCGGTCCCGGTGCGCGAGCGCTTTTTGAAACGGGCCGTTGGCAGGCGCGGACGAAGCCATTCTTCATCTCGTTCATGTCTGTTGCTCACACTGCGGAGGAACGGATCAGTGAGCTTCTCGATT
This sequence comes from uncultured bacterium, assembly GCA_963768625.1. Taxonomy (GTDB): domain Bacteria; phylum Patescibacteriota; class Minisyncoccia; order UBA6257; family 2-01-FULL-56-20; genus CAVYIK01. The sequence continues at coordinate 202,691 of CAVYIK010000003.1, read as the reverse complement.
TCATTGACCTTTTCAGTATCCATCTTCCGCGGTTCCAGGCCTCGGTGGGATTGCAAATCAATTATTCGTGTCCTAACGTCGGACTGCATCTCAGCGAGTTGCTCAATGAGATCGACGAAGGGCTCCGCATCGCTTCGCGATTGGGGATCCCGCTCATGCCGAAGTTCAACGTTACCATTCCCGTGGAGATCGCGCGGGATATCGGTAACCACCACTGTTGTGACGCAATGTGCGTTTCAAACACCATTCCGTACGGGCAGCTTGCGCCGAGGATCGATTGGCATAAACTTTTCGGCCGGGAATCGCCGCTTCAACAGTTCGGATTCGGCGGCGGCGGGCTCTCGGGAAAACCGCTTTTGCCGTTGCTGCTTGCGTTCATCTTGAAGATCCGCGACGCCGGGTTCATGAAACCCATCAATGCCGGGGGAGGCATCCTCTCTCTCCACGACGCACTCCGCGTAATGGACAGGCTTGATGACCGCACGGATTCCATTTCCTTGGGGTCCATCGCGTTCTTGCGCCCATGGCGGGTCCGGGAGATCGGGCGTACGCTAAATGGCCCGGTCTGATCGTTTTACTCTATTTGTTCTATGGAGCGTGGCTCACCCCCCCCACGCTCCTTTTTCTTTTTTGGGGGATGGTGTAGAATCGGGGCAGCATTACAAGGAGACAACTTATGGACCAGTTCAAGATGCGGAAACCGATCGATTGTCATTTGCATTTGCGGAATGGTGATGTGCTGAGGACGGTCTTGCCGTTCACGGTGAAGCAGTTCAAGCGGGCGGTCATCATGCCGAATACGGAACCGCCGGTCCTGACGGGCTGGGACGCGTTCACGTATCGGGAAGAGATCCTTGCGGCGGCAAACGGTTCCAGGTTCAAACCCTTGATGACCATCCAGATCGTCGAGGGCACAAAACCGGAAACCATCGCCAAGGCGAAGGAAGCCGGGGTCGTCGCGGGCAAGGTATATCCCCGCGGCCTCACCACGAACTCGGAGAATGGCGTAAGTGATTACCGGAAGATCTACCCGGCTCTTGCGGCGATGGAAGAATGCGGCATGCTCGCGCTGTTTCACGGCGAGATGCAGGATCCTAACGGGCTTTGCCTGGATTGGGAATCGAAATTCTTTCCGACGCTCAAGGACATCGCGAAATCATTCCGGTGTCTGAAGATCGTGATGGAACATATCACGACCGCAAGGGCAGTCGACTGCATCGATCAGATGGGGGACAATGTTGCGGCCACCATCACCGTACACCATCTTCTGATCACGTTGGACGACGTGGTCGGGGGCAAACTGCAGCCGCATCATTTCTGCAAGCCGATAGCAAAGCGGCCGCAGGACCGAGCTGCGCTCGTCACGGCGGCGATGAGCGGCCGCAAGCAATTCTTCCTCGGCACGGACAGCGCGCCGCATTTGAAAGCAAAGAAAGAGTGTGCGTCGGGATGTGCCGGGATCTTCACGGCTCCCGTCGCCCTGCCGCTTTTGGTTGAACTCTTTGAACAGCACGCGGCGTTGAGCGGGCTGGAGGACTTCTGTTCCAATTTCGGGGCGGATTTCTACGGCTTGCCGCGCAACGGTGAGAACATCTCATTCGTCCGGAAAAAGTGGAAAGTTCCTCCGGCGTACGGAGGGATCGTCCCGTTCTGGGCCGGCAAAGAGATCAGCTGGCAAGTGGAGTGACCGATACGCGGTTACGATAGGGGTTCGCTGTTTCGGCGGGCCCCTTTTTCTTTGAGCGTTTTTTCTTTGACAAAGCAGGGCTTTTATAGCTAGTATGTGCTCAGCCAAGCCGTAGGGCTTATCAGGAAAAGACTACTGTCTCGAGAAAGGAAACCATATGTCTGCACGAGTGTTTCTTAAGATGTTGGAAGCGCGGTGGGCCAAAGAGAAGTTTGTTTGCATCGGTCTGGACAGCGAAGTAAGAAAGATTCCGGAGGTGGTCTGGAACAATGACAGGCATGCAAACGTCGGCGGCATCATTGTGAAATTCAACACTGCCATCGTCGACGCGACCGCGGATCTTGTCGCGGCGTACAAGCTGAATCTGGCGTTCTACATTGCGAACTGCGAGGAGGGCATCCGCGCCCTGCGGTCAACCGTGAGTTACATCGGTCGCGTTGCGCCCGACGTCCCCATCATCCTTGATGGGAAATTCGCGGATATCGGGAACACCAACTCTGGGTATGTCGAGTTCGCATTCGGATACCTGGGCGTCGATGCCATCACCGTAAATCCCTATCTCGGCGGAAAGGCGCTCATGCCGTTCCTCGGAGAGACAGACAAGGGCATTATCGTCCTCTGCCGCACTTCGAACGAGGGAGCGGGAGAGTTTCAGGACCGGGAAGTGGAGATCGGTGTGGAAGAGGCTGAATTTTTCAACCAGGCGAACGTGCGATATCGCACGGACGCGCAGGGAAAACACCACACCTTTCTCTTTCTCCACGTCGCCTACCAGGTCTACCGCGAATGGAACAGGGAAAATAACTGCGCTTTGGTCGTCGGGGCGACAGTCCCCGAGGAGCTCGGCGAGGTCCGCCGGCTCGTCGGCGAAATGCCCATCCTCATCCCCGGTGTCGGTGCCCAAGGCGGCGACATCCAAAAGGCGGTCGTTGCCGGCGTAGACAGTCGCGCGAAGGGGATGCTCATCAACTTGTCCCGCGGCATTATCTTCGCTTCGCAAGGGGAAGATTTCGCCGAAGCGGCGAGGAAGTCAACCGAAAGGTACCACAACACCATCAACCAATACCGAAAGGAGGCGGAAACGCCATGAAGCAGCAGGAGGTACTGGAAATCCTTAGAAAGACCGGTGCGGTGATCACGGACAGCCACATCGTCTACACTTCGGGCAAGCATGGCACTGCGTATGTCAACAAGGACGCGATCTATCCGCATACGAAGCAGACCTCAGAACTCTGCCGCGCTATTGCGGAGGAGTTCTGTCGTTACCGCATCGAGGCGGTCGTTGCTCCCGCTGTCGGAGCCATCATTCTTTCCCAGGGGGTCGCTTATCACCTAAGCGAGCTCACAGGAAGGGAAGTGCTTGGCGTTTATGCCGACAAAGTACAGAACTTCGACGGCGAATTCGTCATCAAGCGGGGATACGACAAGCTCATCGCCGGGAAGTTCGTGCTCGTCGTTGAGGACATCATCACAACGGGTGGTTCCGTGAAGAGGGTGATCGCAGAGGTCCGGCGCGCCTCCGGCAGTATCGTAGGCGTTGCGGCGCTCTGTAATCGTGGAGGCGTGACGGCCCGAGACCTCGGCGTCCAAGACCTCTTCTCGCTCGCAAACGTCAAACTCGATGCTTGGGACGAGGCGGAGTGCAAGCTTTGCGCCCAGGGCATCCCCGTGAACACCGACGTTGGCAAGGGAAGGGAGTTTCTTGCGAGCCCGAGCTGCAGTGGTTGTGGGATGCGCATGAGGCTCCTTAGTGGGAACATCTACAAATGTTCAAACTGCGGGTCGACCAAGGAGGTGTGACCCCGGTATCGTTTCATGGCGTGCAGGAGACAACCGTCTCCCGCACGCCTTTTTCTTTTGCGAGGTATAATCTACCTATGCCCTATAAAGATTTTGTCCTTGGCCTGGCGGCGAAGGCAGGCAAAGTGATGCTCGCCAATTTTTCTTTAGGCATGAAGAAAGATTGGAAGGAGGACGATACGCCGCTCACCGTAACCGATACGGCGATCAATAAAATGGTGATCGAAGAGATAAAGAAAAAATTCCCCGAACACGCTCTTTTGGGTGAAGAGGAAAGCAATATGAAAGACAGTGAGTACGTCTGGGTGTGCGATCCGATTGATGGCACGGTCCCGTTTTCGCACGGGTACCCCACCTTCATGTTTTCGCTCGCGTTGACCCATAACGGAGAGAGCATGCTCGGGGTGCTTTACGATCCCATCTTGAACAGGATGTTCTATGCAGAAAAGGGGAAAGGGGCCTTCTTGAACGGCAAGCCGGTGCGCGTTTCCAAAGTAAAAAGTTTCAAGAATGCAATGGTGAATTTTGATACCGACGGCCGCTTGAAGGGATTGAGGAACATATTGATAGAGAAGGGCGATGCCTATACGACGACGTTCTACTCGTCCACCTATGGCGCCTCGCTCGTCGCCTGTGGCGAGTTCGTCGCCGAAGTATACGAGTACAATAAGCCGTGGGATGGGGCGGCGGTGAAGATCATTATTGAAGAAGCGGGCGGAAAAGTGACGGACATCGCGGGAAAAGAGCAGCGATACGACCGGACGATCAATGGCTTTGTCGCGACCAATGGTCTGGTGCACGACGAATTGATTAAAATGATCCGGTCTTTGGTTGGTTGATGAACGGGATGCGCACGATGACCAAAAATGAAGCTGTTCGGTTCGCGCGGAGCGTGATCGCGGGCGCGACCCGCGTCGTACCGCTTTCAAGCAATAAATTGGACCGGCACTGGAACTTCAAGGTCCGCACGCCGGAAGGGGATGCGCTCTTGCGTGTGGAAAATCCGACGGCGGTGGCGCAGCGCAGGATGCGATTGGCAGATGAGGCGAAGATCGTCAAGTTTTTCGGCGACCATGGCGTTGCGCAGCGCCTCCTTCGTTCCGGTAGGGTCGGCGGCCGGCGGTTCATGGTCGAAGAATGGGTCGTCGGGCGGCATTTGCCCAAGCGGCTTTCGCGGGAGAACCTGAAAGGCATCCTTGATTTTTTTGCGCGCATGAATGCCATACCGCCGAAACGCCTTTCGGGCGTTCGTCTCGAGCGTGACCGTCTTGATGTTACAAAAAAGCGTCTCCGCAGTCGCCTGCGGAGCGGGAATGCCATCCCTGCCTTCCGGCCGCTCGTCCGCGAGGCCGCTCCGATAGTGGAAAATGGCTTTGCTGCACTTGAAAAGAAATTGAGCGTCATCCCGAAGGCGGCCTTTGCGCGCCCCGTTTTTTATTACCGGGACATAGGGAGTTCGAACATCCTTATCACGAAGCGCGGCTATATTGCAATCGATTGGGAACCGCACAGCGTGGGCCTGGGCCATCCGGCGTTCAGTTTGGTCGTGCTCATGCGGCGTTTCCGGCTCGGGGCGGCGGAGCGGATGTTCGTTATCCGGGAATATGAAAAGCGCCGGAAGGCGCCGTATCTCCGCGAAATGGTGGATTTCTACATGCTTGAGCGCGCGTTAGGGGAAGCCACGTGGGGATTTGACTGGCTTGCCCGGCGGAAGCGGCTGGGGCTTCCGGTGACTTCCCGGGACATTCGGGAAATGGTACGCTCGATAAAACGTTTAGAAAAATGATCTACGCATTCCTCTACATTGCATTGTGGGCGATATTCTTCATCTACTGGATTGCTTGCAGTTTTGGGAACAAAAAGAGTTTATACCGCGGGCGGCCGTTCGTGAGGATGGGAATCTTTATTCTCGCGGTCGCAGGCGTCGGGCTTTTGTATAACATGGCGGGATGGCCGACCGTACAGCTTGTCCCGAGAGGCGATCTCACGGACACGGTGGGCGTGTTGCTTTGTGCGGCTGGCATCGGCTTCGCGATCTGGGCGCGACGGACGCTCGGCACGAACTGGAGCGCGAATCCGACGATCAAAGAAGGCCACGAGCTCATTACGGACGGGCCGTATCGCATCGTCCGCCACCCCATTTACACGGGCCTCCTGCTCGCGGTCTTCGGAAGCGAGCTTGCCGACGGCAGACTGAGCGCCTTCATTGTCTTCTTGATTTGCACGACGGGGATAATCGTGAAGCTCACGATAGAAGAGCGGCTGATGATGCGGCAATTCCCGAACGAGTACGCGGCATATAAGAAACGAGCAAAAGCACTCATCCCATTCGTGCTGTAGACCATGTCCGACGCATCATCAAAAAAGAAGAACTGGCTCCGGCGTGCCCTGCGGACCTTGGGCCCCGGGCTTGTGACGGGCGCCGCGGACGATGATCCGTCGGGGATCGCCACATATTCGCAGACGGGGGCGCAGTTCGGCTACGGCCAGCTTTGGACCGTGGTCTTTTTGTATCCCTTGATGACGGCGGTGCAGGAGGCCTGCGCGCGCATCGGCGCGGTCACGCGGAAAGGGATCGCGGCGGTGGCGAAGGAGCATTACGGGCGGACGGTGCTCTATAGCGTGGTCGCGCTCATCGTCGTTGCGAACACCATAAACATCGGCGCGGACATCGGGGCGATGGCCGCGGCGGCGGAGCTCATCATTCCCATCCCCTTTGTCCTTGCGACGCTGCTCTTTGTGGCCGTGATGCTTGTCCTTGAAATATTCATCGCATATCGGAAGTACGTATGGATATTGAAATGGCTCGTCGTCACGATGATCGTGTATCCCGTCACGCTCTTCCTGGTCCATGAGCCGTGGGGCACGCTCCTTAAGGCCACGTTCTTCCCGCACATCCAGTTCGGGTTCGCGTTCTTCTTCATCTTAGCCGGCGTCGTGGGGACGACAATTTCGCCCTACATGTTCTTCTGGGAGGCATCGGAGGAAGTAGAGGAGGAGATCGCGATGGGCTTGGACAAAAAGCCGCGCGTGAGCGCGGGGTTCATGCGCCGCCTGCGGCTGGACAATGCGTTCGGCATGTTCGTTTCGCAGTTCGTCACGTGGTGCATTATCGTGGTCACGGGGACGATCCTTAATGCGAATGGCGTTACGAACATCGGGACGGCGGCGGATGCGGCGAAGGCGCTTGTGCCGCTCGTGCACACTTTCCCGAACGCGGGCTATCTTGCGGGATGCATCTTTGCGATCGGCATCATCGGCCTCGGCCTGCTCTCGGTGCCCATCCTTGCGGGTTCGGCGGCGTACGCCGTCGCGGAGGCATTTGATTGGCACGAAGGGCTCTACCGGAAGCTCCGTGCGGCGCACGGATTTTACGGCGTGATCACGCTCGCGACGATCGTGGGCCTCGCTATCAACTTTGTGGGTATTGACCCGATCAAGGCGCTCATCGTCGCCGCGGTTGTGAACGCCGTCGTTTCCGTGCCACTCATCCTTCTCATCATTTTCATTTCTTCCAATCGCGCCGTGATGAAGGAATATGCAAGCGGTTGGCTTTCCAAAACGCTCCTTTGGATCACGTTCGTCCTCGTGCTCCTCGTCGCCGTCATGGCCTTCAGGACCTTTTTGTAAAACATGATCGAAGTTGAGAAAAAATTCCTGCTTTCGGGCAAAGATGAAGAGCGGTTGCTCCAGGGCGCAGAGTTTGTTGCGGAAAAGATCCTTGCTGATGTGTATTACGACACGGCCGACTGGGCGCTCACGAGAAGCGACCGGTGGCTCCGCACGCGGAACGGCTGGTTTGAGCTCAAAATGCCTGTCGCGCCGTTACACGAGGAACGCGTGACGAACCAATATGAGGAATGGGAAGACGAGGCATTGATAAAGAAGGCCCTGGAGTTTGCGGAGGAGGGGCTGCTTGCGGAGATCCTGCCGCGGCGGGGGCACGCGCCTTTCGCCGTGATAACGACGACGCGGCGAGAGTACAAAAAAGAGGGGTTCACGATAGATCTGAACGTTTTTGATTATGGCTACGGGCTTGCGGAGATAGAGCTTCTCGTGCCGGCCGCAGGGGAGCGCGCCGCGGCGGAGAAAAAGATACTCGCTTTCGCTGAACGGCACGGCCTCGGTTCGGAAAAAGTGCGCGGCAATGTCATTGAGTATTTGAGACGAAACAGCCCGGAGCACTTTCATGCGCTCGAGGCTGCCTGGAAGAAAAAGTTATAAGGGATTCTCCCGCTTCGCGGATTATTTCTTCACCACGGCCGTGTCCGCCGGAACGTCTTCTATTTCGCACACACCGCCCACGCACGCAAGTTCTTTCTTTATATCTGTCGAATCCTCCTTTTCGTAGAGCAGGATCTGCGAGAAATCTATCTCCGGCATTTTCGCCAAGAGTTCTTCGTAGCGCTCCTTCGTGATCTCTTCATAAGGGGCGAGGAGATACGCGTGGTCTTCGCGCGGCAGGAAGGAGAGTCCGCCGATCATGTCCCAGTTCGCGTAGACCCAGTCCGCGACGCCGATCCATTCATTGGTACCGATGGAGATCGTGACGGACGGATTGTGCTCGGTATAGTTCGTCTTTACGTTCTTCCAGTGCTCAAGCTGGTCAAGCGCAGTGAGGTCGTTCTTCGTGATGGCACCCTCCGGGGCCTTCACGGGGAACTCCAAGACGTACGTGGTCGCTGCGGCAAGCGACTGGCCGACTTCGGGGAAGTAGGTAAACTTCTGGTCCTTCATCATTTGGAGGAGCGCGTCGGTCGCAGCGATGCGCACGCGGCGGATGTAGTACTTCGCGTGGCGCGGGTGGAGACCGGAGGCCGCGTCCACTGTCTGCGAAACCGTCCCGGAGGGTTTCACGCACGTGACGGCCATTGAGACGCCGACGCCGAACCGTTTGGCGTATTCCTGGTTTATGGTGAGGGAATAGTCGCGGAGCTTCTTCAACACCTCGCCGTTGCGGACGACAGGACAATCCCACTGGCCTGTGATGGAGACGCCGAGCAGTCGTTCCTTGTCGCAGTTCTGCTTCCACTCTTTGGAAAGATAGGGGAAATTGGTGAGCGTGGATTGGTAGGTGCCCAAGATCGTCGCGAGCCGCATCTTTTTCATAAGGGTTTCCTCGGTGTCTTCGGCGCGGGCGACCACCTCCGAAAGGTTACAGAATTCCTTGGGTTGCAAGATGATCTCGCCGCACGGATTCGTCCCGAGCCGGTTTATCTCGGTTTTCAAGAACTTCTTGCGCCGCTCAGGAAGCTGATGAACAAGGCCGCCACGGTTGAAGATGCCACGCTCGCCGGTGCCGCTCTTTGCGAGAGAAAGCCATTCTTCAAGGAATTGCGTGGAACCGGGTTTCTCCGTGTATACCGCCGAGTTGTTCGCCATCGCGCGCTGGGGGTCGGTGATCCAGAACTGGCCCGTCTTCGCCGTCCGCATTTCCTGGTCGTCCAGGTCGGAGAGCGAGATCATGGCGCTCCGGCGCACGCCGCCGGCCACGACCACTTCGCCGATCTTGCAGCAAACGTCATGCACGTCGAGGTTCGAGAGCCGGCGTCCCTGCCGCGCGAGGATCTTCCTGCGGGCGAAGATGAGGAGCGCGCGCAAGGGTTCCGGCCCGGAGCTCTTGCCGCCCATGGTCATGAGGCGCGCCCCCGCGGGACGCAGCTGCGTGAAATCAAAATCAATGTCCTTGCCGTCGAACCACGTCTTCAAACCGAGCGTCAACGCATCGCACCATCCTTCCTTGCTGTCCGCGACGACGTGCGTCGCGAGTTTTTTTCCGGCCTGTTTTTTGATCTGCGGCAATTTCTGGACGTTCTGGCTCTCTACGGAAAAGCCGAGGCCCGTGCCGCACATGGAGATGTACATGATCTCGGCGAAATCCTCCAATCTCTGCGGCGTCATGAACGAGCAGTTGAACGCGGAGACGTTCGTCGTGCGCGCCGCCTTGCCCGCGAACTGCAAAAGCCGCATTGAGGGCATCGCTTCCTGTTTCAAAATTCCTTCGCGCACTTCCGCGTACTCGGCATCGGTCAATTTGCTGCCGAGATTTTCTTTCATGAAATTTATGTAGCGGTCCACCGTTTCGATCCAGGTCTCGCGGCGGCCCTCGTCGGGGATCCAGTTCGCGTACGTGCGGTAGTAGACGAACTCGGCAAGCTGGTTCCGGAAATATTTTTTGCTCTCTTCCGCGAGCTGTTTTACGCGCTCGGGGATCTCGCGCTTCTTTTCGCGGATCTCGGCGCGGTCGGCGCGGTACAAAATATACGACTTCGCCGTTTTTGCGTAGTCCATAAGGATAAGCTGGCTCTCCACGGCGTCCTGGACGTCTTCGATAGTGGGGATATGCTCCTTGGGGAACTTCTTTTCGAGCGCTCCGACCACTTGTTCGGAAACTTTCTCCGCGTCCTCGCGGGTTTTCGCCTCGCCGGTCACGCTCATCGCTTTCGCGACGGCGTTTGTGATCTTATTCTGGTCGAACGGCACCAAGCGGCCGTCCCTTTTCCGTACTTCTTCAAAACGATGCTTGCCGAAGATCATTAATAAAAAATTTATAAATATTTAATTTGGACGTAAAACCATTCTACCACCGCGCCGTGCGCAAGCATAGCTGTGGATAACAGTTTTTCGTCAGCTTTAGGACGGAAAGTCAAATCCAACCACTTTTTGGGCGGAATTTATGAGATAGAAAATATTTTCCTGCGGTTTGTAAAGAGGGGAAGTCCCTTCGGCGACCGTAATGAAGTTGCGGAGGCCGAGATCTTCGATATCAAGGAACGCGACGCGGTCAGGATAAACGACGAAGAGATGATCCATGTCTTTGTACCAGATGAGGTCCATGGCATTCACGACGTCGGGGAGATTGAAACGGTGGTAGGTCTGGACATCCGTGAAGGGAATGATCTCCAAACTCCTGTTTTCGAGCGCGGCGACCGCCGAACCGTCATCCGCGGGCTCGAATTCCTTCACGTCGTCGGCTATTTTCTGGACCACCCGGGTGCCCGTGTCATAACTATAGAGCGAACCGTTGTCTTCAAGCGCGCCAAGGAGGTGATCGTTGATCCATTTGAGCTCAAGGTTCCGTCCTGGGAGCGTTGAGGAGCCCACCGTAGCTGTTTTCGCAAATTTGTCGTAGAGCACGACGGCGGACACGTTGGATTTTGTCGTGAACCTTGTCCAAGCAAGGAAGGAAGGCGAAGAGGCGAGCGACGAGCCGAGCGCCTCTCCGGCGGGCAGGCGTTCGATAGAGGTCGCCCTGATCGGCGCCTGCGTCGTGTCAATGATAAAAATTCTTCCTTCGGCTCCCGCGATCACCTTCGTTGCATCATGCGGATCGATCGCGATGCTCGAGATCGGCTTCGGAAGGAGCGCCGAGAGGTTGAGCGTGGCGCTCTCGCCGAAATCATAGAACAAATATGCTCCGGTCGCCGTGTTTTGCATGATGATGGTCTTGAAGTCGGCGCTTTCGCTCACGAGCGCACCGTGCCCGATCGTTTTGCCGCGCCAGACGATGGCGCCTCCCGTCGTTTGCACGACCGTTTCCCCGGCCGCGGTGAAAAAGTTTGCGGCAGTGGTTGAGGTGATCGCGTTCGGCGTCTGCGGCACGAGCACCGCGTATTTCAATTCGGTGACGAGCGAGGGAAGCACGGCCACGTTCTCATGCCAGTCAGCATAGCCATTCTCCGTGAGCGTGAGTGCATAGGTGCGCGGGAAAAGTCCGGAGAGCAGCGTGCCCGCCGAAAGGAAGCTTGATTGGTTTGCCGTCGGCTTGTTGTTCAAAGAGATCCGGGCATCGCCGGGAAAGGAACGGACGAAGATCGCGCCTACTTTTTCGGCGCGCCAGGAGGCGAAGTCAAACCGCCATCCGTCGGCATAAAGGATGACCGTGAGGCCAATAAGGAAAAAAGCCCCCACGAGGACGTAAAAGATGGTTTTTCTGGTTTTTCGGGTCATCGCGCCGGTACGGAATAGATTGTAGAGGATGCGGCCTTGCACCTCAAGCCGTCCCTGCGTGGTATAATAGATGTATCCCGCCCCAGATCTCGGATCAAATAATTATCTCAGGGAGGGTAAAAGCGCTGCAGCCCTTGGGCCGCAGTTGAACCCACCCACTTGGCGTAAGCCAGAGATCAGGCGGGATAGCAAAGAGCCGGCGTGAGGCCGGCCTTTTGCTTTGCGTTTTGACGAACCCGCTTCGGGCTTCGATGCACGCGCCGCTATGCGCCGAGCGCGTTTATCTTTGCCGCAAGGATGAAATCGTTCTCGGAAAGCCCGCCGATCGCGTGCGTGGAATTTTCAAAGCGGACCGTATTGTAGAAAATATAGATGTCGGGGTGGTGGCCTTCGCCTTCCGCGATGTCCGCCACGCGGTTCACAAATGCCATTGCTTCCTTGAAGTCCTTGAACTTGAACTCGCGCGTGATCTTTTTCCCGTCGGGCGAGGTCCAGCCCGGCGTGTACTTCAAATAGTTCGGTACGCGCTCTGGATCGAGCGGCGGCATGCCGCCTTCGCAGGGGACGCAATGTTTTTTCGTGAGGTCCATTGGATCATTCTACCGCAGAGGCGCGGTTTTAGAAACTGAGCGCGCTTACGTGGAATGCGTTGCCGATGATCTTCCCCAAGAGGTAGGTCGCGAGCGCAGTGCCGAGCATCAAGGAAAGTGATTCGCCGAACTCACGGAAAAATTTCTTGTCGAAGATGACCGCGCCGTAGAATGTGAAAGTGCCGAGGAGAACCACGCCGATCAAGGTTGAAGTGGTGAATGCCGTGAGCATTGTCCGGATAAGGAAGTAGGGGAGCGCGAGGCAGATGACGGAGGCGAGATATGAAATGCCTGTGATGAAGGCGGAGACGACCGGCGATTTTCCTGGATCTTGTTTTGCCTGGAGGTATGCCGCGGAGCCCATCGAGATGGCTGCGGCGAATCCCACGATGACGCCCGCGATACCGGCGATGAGCGTGGAGCCGGTGACGCCGAGGAACCCCGCGTGCACGCCCGTGATCTCCACGATTGCGTCCGCAAGGCCGAGCGCCACGAAGCCGAGATACGCCACGCGCCGCTCTTTGAGTTCGCCGATAAACGCAAGTTCGTGCGACTTCTCGTCCTCAATAATTTCGCGGAGCCGCCGTTTCTGCGCTTCGGGAAGCGCAGGGAGCATCGCCGTGTACATCGCAGATGCATCCTTTTCGTGCGATTCGAGCAGCTTCGTCGTAAAGGTGACGCCGAAGAGCGTGCGCAAGAAGGGGATGCTCCAGCGGCCGAACCAGTACGGCTTTATTTCGACGCCCGGAAGGAGCGACTTCCAGAACTCGTAATGCGTGCCTTCCTGCGCGGAAAGCTTCTCAAGCAGCGCGCGGTTCTCCGGCTTCTTTTCCCGGAGGGCAAGCTTGTGGTACACGATGTGCTCGGTGAGCTCGTTGCGGGCCCTTGCAAGATATTGCTTATTAAATTCAGTTTGATCCATTTGTCGGGCCGCCGGGAATCGGACCCGGACTGCATGACCCCCAGCCACGCGTACTACCATTATACGACGGCCCGTCTTTTAATCTATTTTTAACCTCATCATGATACGCTTTTTTTATGGAAAACACAAAACACAGAAATGGAATCCGGTATCCTGCGTCTACGCGGAAGCGAGGTCGGACATTACGCGAAGAGGGCAAAACGCATCGGGAGATTGCCAAGCAATTAGGAGTCAGTATCAGCACGGCAGATATATGGACGAAAGATATCGTGTTGACCCCCGAACAAAGAGCCGCCATTCAGGTACGGAGAGATAAAAAAGTTTTTACTCCTGCATTGCGCAAGCGGCTCAGTGATTTAGCTAGAATTCGCCTCGTTCGTTATAGAAAGACGTACACCCGAGGGGAATTATTAAAGAAGATAATTGATTTTCACAGACAGCATCACAGGATTCCGTTGAAGAGAGAATTTAATATGTATGAAACATATCAACGGCAATTCGGAAGTTGGAATGCAGCAATTCGCGCAGCCGGATTTGCTGTTAATCCTCGTTTGTTCGCCTATAAATTTAAGTCAGACGACGGCCATCCCTGCGATTCGTTTACAGAATCCATTATTGACAACTGGCTTCATGGACAGGAAATCAAGCACAAGAGAAATTGGCGCTACGGCACGACAAAAATGACCGCAGATTTCTTTATTGAGCCGAATATTATCGTTGAATTCTTCGGCTTAGCGGGAGTTAAAAGCGAGTATGACGCAACAATAGAGAAGAAGAGGATCTTTTGCGGTGCTCATTATATACAGCTAATCGAGATCTATCCGGAAGATGTATTCCTAAGCGGCCGCTTAGTTCTTGTGTCCGAAAAATTAGCTATGCTTCTGCATTCTAACTCTCACTGAAAACCCTGAACATCCAGCGCTTCACTTTGGTCCTATTTGCCTCATGATCATTGGAAATGGGATAAATTGCCTCGTCGGCCCGCCATGAGTTATCCAATCCCAGCTCTTTCATTCTCCGGGAAAGGATATTTACCGAGTCGAGGAACGCTTCGTGCAGCTCATGCTCGCGGCGATCTGCTTCACTCTCGTGCTCCTGGTGGCGCTTTGTGCTCTCGGAGCTCGCCTCATCAGAGAGTTTGTATTTAAGAACGCCCTTGAGAGTTCTATAGCTGTCATCATAATTCTTGATGGCCGTGAGAAGTTCGGCAAAGACATCGAGGATAGTTTCTTTGTCCTTGTCGCTCAAAGCATCCCAGCCCGTCTCAATGGAAGAAACGATTTTCTGGAAGATGGGGTCCTCGAGGATCTCGCGGTTTTCAGTAAACAGTTTATCCCTCCGTTCTTTGGTCGCTTCCCCTGTCTCTTTTTCGTTTTCGGCTTGGGCTGCCTCCTCTCGGTGTTTCATTTCTTGGCCGCGGCGGTTTTCTTTGTCGTCGCTTTCTTCGCGAGCGTCTTCAGGCAGTTCGTGCAGATGAGCATTCGCTTGCCCTCCACGCGGGCGTATTGGAGGTTCGGATACTTGCGGGTCCAGTTTACGGGATTATAGTGGCCGCGAAGCAGGCGGCGCGCGCCGCCCATCTGCGATCCTTTGTGGCAAATGGCACACTGTCTCATAGTTTTCGGAGTATAGCAGGGCGGGAGAGTTTTTGCAACCGCTTTCCTATTCCACTTTCACGTTCAGCTTCCGCGATTTCTTCTTGTTCACCTTGGGCAGGCGCACCGTGAGGATGCCGTTCTTGAAGGAAACGCTCGCGCTCTCGGGGTCCACCTCCTGCGGCAAAATGATGGAACGTGCAAAGCGCCCCCAGTAGCATTCTTGATAAAGATAATCTTCGTCCTGCGCCTGCTTTTCACGCATGCGCGAGCCGCGGATCACGACGGAGTCCTGCGTGGCGTTCACGTCGATATCCTCGGGCTTCACGCCGGCGATCGCGGATTCCACGACGATGTCGTCGGGTGTCTGGTAGACGTCCACGGTAAGCTGTCCTTCCGGTTCGGCATCGGTCCAGGTTTTTTCCTCCTTCGCCTCGACTTTCGACTTCGCGGTTTTCGTCCGTGCGGTGAGCGCGCTTGCGTCGGCTTTCGCGAGCTCTATCGGAAAGTCCCCGTCCGCGTCGGATTTCGCGCCGGCCAATGCTTCAAAAAATTTTTCGTCGTTTGCATCCATGGTGTTGCGTGCGTTATACCGGTTTCGCCTTGAGCTTCTCAAAATCGTTCAGAACGAAGAATCCGACGATGACGAGCAAGAGCACGGTGTAGGCGATATTCCCGTAGTTCAGTATAAGGTAGTTGAAAAAGGCGTGCAAGACGGTTGCGATCGCGAATCCTATAGCAAGGTTCCGCCAAAGTTTTTTTCGGGCGATGCCGAGCGCCCAGTGATAGCCCACGATGCCGGAGGTGAGCGAGTGGAGGAGCGTTGCGCCCACAAAGCGGAGCGAGGCGGTCTGGAACGCTGCGCTCGCGAGCGCTGTCTGCGTCGCGGCGAGGGAAACGTTTGTGATGGCACCGATGTTCTCAAGCGTTGCGAACCCCATTGCGGCGACGATCATATAGAGCATCCACTCCACCGGTTCATCAAGCAGCGGGCTTTTGCCGACCGCAAAGTACGCGGCACCGAACTTCATTATTTCCTCAATGAGCGCGAGGCCGAGGAGCGAAAGGATGGAGGTCAGTTGAATGCCCCAGCCGGACGCGGTATTGCTGAATATTTCTTCAATAGCGATCGTAAAAAATCCGAACGCGATGCCGGCGAAAAACGTAAGGGCGATCAGCCGCTTCGGTTCGGGGTGTGGCTCCTCGGTGAAATAAAAAATGAGCCATGCGAAGCCCGGCAAAAGCCCGAAGATGAGCGCGATCACGAGCAGCGACATTTCTCTTATTCTACCATTCCGCTACCAGCGTTCTATCATAAGCATTTTCCCCGGACGGAAAATGCCGTAGACCTCTTCGGTGACGAAAGGCATGAAGGGGTGGAGCATCTTGAGCGATTCTAAAAGGAGATGTTCTAGCAGGGCATACGACTCGGCTTTTTGTGCGGCCGTGCCGTCGCGGAGGTTTTTCTTCTCCGCCTCCACGGTCTTGTCCGCGAGCGTGTGCCAGATATAGTGGTAGAGCTTTTCCGCGGCGAGATGGAACTCAAACGTTTCAATGTGCGCCGCCACTTCTTTTTTAAGCGCGGCAAGATCTTTTATCTCCGCGCGGCCTGCGAGGGCCGCATCGGTCGTGGCGCGCCCGGCCGCCGCTCCGCCCGCGGGCTTGTTCATCTCTATGAACCGAGCGATGTTCCAGATCTTTGTGGAAAAATTGCGGTAGCCCTTCACGCGCTGCTCATCAAATTTTACGTCGTTGCCCGGCGCCGCGCCCACGATAAGCGCCATGCGCAAGGCATCCGCGCCGTACGTATCGGCGAGGATCAGGGGATCGGTGCCGTTGCCGAGCGACTTGCTGAACTTCTGGCCCTTCGCGTCACGCACGATCCCGTGGATAAGCACCGTCTTGAAGGGGATATTGTCCAACAGCACACCGCTCATCAATATCATGCGCGCGACCCAGAGCTGCAGAATCTCGTAGCCAGGCGCCATGAGCGAGTTGGGGAAATAAGTTTCGAGGTCTTTGGTCTTGTCCGGCCAACCGAGCGTTGAGAACGGCCAGAGCGCCGAGGAGAACCAGGTGTCCAGCGTATCCGGGTCTTGCTTCCAGCCATCGCCCTCCGGCGCTTTCATGCCCACGGATATTTCCTCGCCTCTGTACCACACGGGGATCTGGTGCCCGAACCAGATCTGGCGTGAAATGCACCAGTCGCGGAGGTTGTCGATCCAGTGGAAATAGATCTTTTCGAAACGTTCCGGCGTGATGCGGACGCGACCGCTTGCGACGGCATCGCGCATCAGTTTTTTAAGCGTCGTTTTTTTATTCCACAGGCCGAGCGGTCCCTTTTTCGCGGAGAACGCCTTCTCCACCGCCACGAACCATTGAAGTTTTGGCAGCGGTTCGATGATGGCCCCCGTGCGTTCGGCAATGGAAACGTTTTGCACGACCTCCTCTTCTTTTTGGATGAGGCCCTGCTTCCGGAGTTCTCCCGCAACCCATTCGCGCGCCTCTTCGGTCTTCTTTCCGTTCGCGGGACCCGCAACCGTCATCTTGCCGTATTCATTGATGACTTGCACGAGCGGCAGTTTGTGTCGCTGCGCGATCTCCCAGTCGATCATGCTATGCGCGGGAGTGACGCCCAAGGCACCGGTCCCGAAATCTTTTTCCACCGATTCGTCCGCGACGATCCGGACGTGGATCGGCGCCCCGCAATACACGGCGTCGTATTCCTTTCCAACAAATTGTCTGTAGCGCGCGTCCGAAGGATGCACCGCTACCGCCGTATCGCCGAATTTCGTTTCAAGCCGGGTCGTCGCGATGGCGATAGGAAAATTCTTGTCATACCGGAAGGTATACAATTTCGCCTTGCGCTCTTCGTGCATCACCTCGTCGTCCGAGATCACCGTCTGTCCCTTCGGGTCCCAGTTCACTACGCGGCTGCCGCGGTAGATGAGTCCGAGATCGTACATTTTTTTGAACGCCGTGCGGACGCCGAGATTGCGGCGCTCATCAAGCGTGTACGCTTCGCGCGTCCAATCGAGCGAGCTTCCCAGCCGTTTTATCTGGCGGACGATGGTATCATGGCTCGCTTTCGCAAACTCATTCACGCGGCGCAGGAACTCCTCGCGTCCAAGATCGTGCCGCGACTTCTTCTCGGTCTTCAAAAGTTCCTTTTCCACCTTGGATTGCGTTGCGATCGCAGCATGGTCGGTGCCCGGTACCCAAAGCGTCCGCTTGCCTTGCATACGTGCATAGCGGACCGCAATATCCTGCAAGGTATCTTCAAACGCATGTCCGATATGGAGCGTGCCCGTCACGTTCGGCGGGGGCAGAACGATAGAAAAGGGCTCGGCATCCGGCTTCGTCACGCCTTTCGCCACGCAAACATCCGGATTGAAGTATCCGGACTTTTCCCATGCGGCAGAAATGCGCGCCTCAACCTCCTTGATGTCATAGCGGGGCTCCATAGCGATATCATCTGGATTATAGGATTAAAACCTCATTTGTTCCACCCGAATTGATATAATAAAGATATGAAAAACATTGCGATCGTCGGTGCGGTGTGCGCGGGGCTCTGCGTCCTTACGGCCGCGGCTTTGGCCCAGCAGGCGGTGACGCCGGGCCCGTCAACGCCCGCAAGCATTTCGGCGTACGTGAACCAATCGGGACAGATCTATGTTTCATGGAGCGCCGCTTCGGATGGCACTCCGGGCGCAGCCATAGAGGGGTACTATCTCTACCGCAACGGCTCGATGATCGCGAGCATACCCGGCTGGACCTATTATCTCGACACCGTCCCTGCCGGCGTCTATTCCTACTCCGTTACCGCCTACGATTCCACGGGAAGCATTTCTTCCCAATCAAATACGACCGCGCCGCTCTCGGTGCTGCCGGATACCATGCCGCCGACAACCCCGCAAAATCTCACGGCAACCGCAGGCTCTTCCACCATCACTCTCGCGTGGCAAGGGGCTGCCGATAACGTTGCCGTTGTCGGTTACTATATTTATCGGAGCGGCAAGCAGATCGTGACACCATCCGCCATCACGGGAACCACCTATACGGACACGGGGCTCGCGCCCGGCACCACCTATTCCTATACTGTCACTGCCTACGACGCGGCGGGGAATGTGTCGAACCATTCGAATGGGGTAACCGCTACGGCCATCTTTGACGTCACCCCACCTTCGACGCCCACCGGCGTTTCCGCGGTCGCGACCTCGTCCAGTGCCGTTGTGGTAAGCTGGCAGCCTTCCACGGACAACACGGGCATCGGGGGATACTATATATATCGCGACGGAAACCAGATCGCGAGCGTCATTTCATCCACCACTTCGTATTTCGACGGCGGCCTTGCGCAACAATCCACTCATTATTATTGGGTGGTCGCATATGACATTGTCGGCAACCATTCGGCCGCGAGCGCGCAGGTGAATGTGACGACGCAGGCGCAGGATTACACGCCGCCTTCCATCCCGAGCGGCCTCGCGGCTACGCCCGTCTCCGCTTCGCAGATAACGCTTGCGTGGCAGCCCTCCACGGACAATGTCAAAGTCGCGGGATATTATCTTTTCCGGAACGGCGTAGAGATCGCGAGCACGGCATCCACTACATATACGGACTACGGCCTCGCCACGAGCACTACCTATACGTATGCCGTGAAGGCATACGACGCGGCGGGGAACATCTCGGCGCAGGGATCCGTCGCGGCGACAACGCTCACGGTGACGCCGGTGGCAACGACCCCTATTATTGTCACGATGCCTGCTCTCGTACCCACGCCGACTCCCACGCCAACGCCGGTGCCGGTTTCAACGCCCACGCCTTCCGCTCCCGCCTTCACCACCCTCATTTATTACGGCCTCCGCGGTAGCCAGGTAACGGAGCTACAGAATGTGCTCATCGCGCACGGCTATCTCGGCGCGGCCTACGGAACAGGTTTCTTCGGGTCACTTACGCAGAAAGCGGTACAGCAATTCCAGTGCGCGGCGAACATCGTTTGCTCGGGAAGCCCCTCTACGACCGGCTGGGGATTGGTCGGGGCAAGGACAAGAAGGGCATTGAACGTACTACAATGATGAAAATGGACACATTGGATGCGCTCTTCGCGGGCGCATGGCGGCGATACAAAGAACGCTTCTGGGCGTTGATTTGGATATTTTTCGGGCCGAGCGTCATCTTCTTTTTGGGACAGCTGCTTCTCACGGGGAAAACAACCTCCGCTTCCGCGGGGGCCTGGGGCGAGATATTTTCCATCGTGGGTTCGATCGCGTCCCTCATCGCATCGCTTGCGCTCATTAATGCGCTTGCGCACGGGACGGACGTCGTGACCTCTTATCGCGTGGGCCTAAAGCTCTTCTGGGCAGCGGCATGGATATGCATTTTAGAAATCCTTGCGATCGCCGGCGGCTTCGTGCTCCTCATTGTTCCCGCCATCATCCTCGGCATCGGGCTCATGTTCGCGACCTATGTGCTTGTCGTTGAAGACAAGCACGGAATGCAGGCGCTTTTGGAAAGCAAGGAATATATAAAGGGATATTGGTGGGCCGTTGTCGGAAGGGTCATCCTCCTCGGGATACTATTCGGCTTTTTGCTCGCCCTGCTCTATGTGCCCTCCGTGGTGCTTTTCGGGTTGCTCACGGGCACCGTGGTCTATTTTGTGCTTTTCCTCTGTTTCACTACATTCGGAACTTGCTACGCCTTCACAATATATGAGAACTTGCGCCGGCTGAAAGCGGGCACGGCAGGCGCGGCCGGTGCCGCGAACCCGGCAGCGAAGTCCGGCAGAAAATTCTTGCTGGTCTGCATAACAGTAGGCGCGGTTGCGGTCCTCGCCTTGGTTATTCTTGCGATATATTTCGCGCGCGGCGGGTAACGCCGCGGTCGGCCGGTCAGATCGCAAGATCTCCCTTTGCCGCGAGGCGGTAGTGTTTTTTGCGGAGATGGGCGAAGTATCCTGCGGCGCCGATCATCGCGGCATTGTCCAGGTTGTAGGTGGGAGCGGGAACAAAACAATTGCAGTTGATCCTCTTCGCCGCTTTTTGGAGGCGCGTGCGCAATGTCTGGTTCGCGGCGACGCCGCCGGAGAGCAGGATGGACCGCGCGCCCGTCGCCATTGCGGCGCGGATGGTTTTTAGGACAAGCACGTCAAGCGCGGCTTCTTCAAATGATGCCGCAACGTCAGCCTTTCGCGCGGCG
The DNA here is from genome assembly GCA_963768625.1 of uncultured bacterium. Lineage (GTDB taxonomy): Bacteria > Patescibacteriota > Minisyncoccia > UBA6257 > 2-01-FULL-56-20 > CAVYIK01. The sequence goes on along the minus strand of CAVYIK010000003.1, from coordinate 181,952 downwards.
CTTCGGTTCACGTCCTTATGGTCGCGTACATAATAGAGGACGGAGGTCTTGAGGCCGGAGAAACTGAAATCATAGCTTTTGTGATTGAGCATCGGACGAGGGAATGCGATCGCCTTCGGATCGCCGCGACGCGCCAGTTTCTCTATCTCCGGCCCGCCGGGGTAGGGAAGCGCAAGCAGCCGCGCTACCTTATCGAACGCTTCGCCCGCCGCGTCGTCGCGCGTTTCGCCGAGCCGCCGCCACTTTGTAAGCGACTTCACTCGGAGGAGAATAGTATGCCCGCCGCTTACGATGAGCGCCACTGCGGGAAAAATATCTTTCGCGCGCATGCCCGCCGCCTTTGAAGGGGGCAAAAGAAAACTATAGAGGTGGCCCTCAAGGTGGTTCGCGCCCACAAGCGGCACCTTCAATCGCTTCGCAAGCTCTTTTGCGAAGCCGATGCCGGTCCAGAGCGCGGGTTCCAGGCCCGGGCCAACCGTGACCGTGATGAGATCAGGTTTCATCTCGGGAAGTTTTGCAAAGAGGATTGGGAGATTCTTCAGGTGCTCGCGCTTTGCGAGGTTCGGCACCACGCCGCCGAACGGCCGGTGGATCTTTATCTGCGAGGCGACGAGATTGTGGAGTACCCGGAAGTGGGGTATCCCACCCGATGTCCGCCCGGCGCCCGCGGCCTCAAGAAGAGCTATGCCCGTCTCGTCGCAGGAAGTTTCAATCGCAAGTATTTTCATGGCCGTTGTGGTCGTATGATGTGATTATATAATGCAGCACTGGCTTGCACCAAAGAGGGCTTGGCGCACGTACTATAATAGAAGGCATCGAAAGGTCGTCTATTTTTAAACATTCAGAACAACCCAAATGGAAAATAAGGACAATAAGGGCGAGTGCGTCTGCGGCGAAGGCTGCGGTTGCTACATGTGCAAGCACGGCGGCCACCGGGTTCTGCTCTGGGTCCTCATCGGGATCATCGTCCTCATATTCGTTTTTGCGGCAGGCGTGAAACTCGGCGAGCTGAGAGGCGCTTTCGGCGGATATGGGCGGCACGGCGGCTACATGATGATGCGAACGCCGTACGGATACGGCATGAACGGGGCTGTGCCCACGGGTCCCGGCATGATGGGATTGCGCGTCTATAACGGCAACGGCATGATGCAGCAGGGGACGAGCACGACACTGACGGGTAAGTAGGCAGACGGTTTTTGCGGGGACAAGGCGGGAACAAAATACGCGCGGCCTCCGGAATGCTTCCGGAGGCCGCGCTGGTTTCGGGGATATCATTGAAACAATTTGTATGTGCCGGTAGTATTATAAACAGCACGAAGGAGGTTTTCTTTGAATCCGAACGGAATAGTCAGGGAAGATCTTTATCAGAATAGGATAAGGATCGCCAGATTTCTCAACGTACACGGCCATTTGTTACGAGGTCATTTCCTCGTGGAGGAAGTCGCCCAGGCGCTGGAGGACTGCCTGCACGTGGCGGTGAATCTCAAGAGGATCGTGTTGATCGACAGAAAGGGCTTTCAAGCGCTCGTCGAAGCACGGAACATGTGCAAGCGCGACGGACGTTTGTTTAAGATAATCGCTTGGCCTAAGATGGGGAACACCATAAGACATGAGACGAAAGCGTGGATGCCGGACGGCGAATTCACGATCTGCTCTCACAAAGACGAAGCCATAGAAAGTTTCACGCAAAAGAGATAACCTCCGCCCGCAACGATTTCCCGTCGACCCCCCCAGAGGTCGACGGTTTTTTATGGGTGGATGGTCGCGGCATACCTTATGATATAATGAAACCTTAAGAGAAGATGAAAAAACTAGCCCTTGTTTTTTTGATATTTTTTGCGGTCGCGGCGCTTCTCGGGGCTTCCGTATCCTTCGGCGCGCTCACGTTCACCGCGAACAACGTAACGGGGGACGCGGCACTTACTATTGATAACAGCGGGGCACTTACCATCGGCGGTACGAATGCCACGACGATCGCCATCGGACGGAGCGGGGTCAGCACGACTTTCTCGGGGGGCATCATCATTGGAAATTTAGTCGACGCCTCCGGGAACAAGTACGTGACGTCGACGTCCGCATCTTTTGTCGTCGGGACGGCCGGGCAGATCAGCTCGACCGTGAGCGGGGCAACGACCACTCTCACGCTCGCATCCTCCGGCGTGACCGCGGGGGCCTGCACGTATTGTTCAGCCACCTTTGATGCATATGGCCGCGCGACCGCGCAGTCAAGCGGATCCGCACCGCCTACTGCGGCGAGTCCAACGACCGCGAAAGTGGGAGTTTCAACGGTCAACGGCTCGGCGGCCACCTTCATGCGTTCCGATGCTGCGCCGCCGCTCGATACCAGTGCCAACTTTGCTTTTACCGGCATTGAGACATTCAGCAGCAACGTTTCATCTTCGGGCAATACCTATATTGCCTCCGCCACCATTCCCACGCTCTTCGACGCCTCCGGGAACAAGTACGTGACGTCGACGTCGGGCATTTCTGGGAACGGCACATCAACATTCCTTGCGGTCTATAACACAACGACCACGCTCAGCGGCTATTCAACGCTTGCTTACACGAGCTCGACGGACTTGCTCTCCATCGGTACTTCAACCATCGCCAACCTGAACGTAACCACGCGGCTCCAGATCCCCACTTCTACCGCGCTCACGGTCGCCGGGCAGGTTGTGGTGAGGACCGCTACCTCAACGCTTGAATACTACGACGGGACGAACATTCTCGCGCTCAATCCCACCTCCACGCTGCAATGGATCATAGAAAACCCGACCTCGACCGAGGACGATGCGTTCTGGATCGCCGACATGAACGGGAAGATAACAAGAATAGCCGCCGTCAATAAATCGACCGGCGACACAGTGACCTTCAACGTTGTCTGGAACGCAAGCAGGAGCAACGCGAGCTCGACCTCCAAGGCGGCCTTCACTTCGAACCAAGCCGTAACGGCGACCACGACGGCTTCGATCCTTACCATCAACGGTTCTACCACCTTCGCCGCCGGAGACGTATTCCGGTTTGTCACCTCCGCCGCATCAAGCTCACAGTTCACGATGACGGTTTCTTATCAAGCGCTGCCATAATGCGCATGCGTAAGTCATTATTATTTTTTGGCGCGGCGGCCACTCTTTGCTTTTTCCACTCGGTCGCCCATGCCGCGACGCCCACCCTCGTTCAGTCCGTGAGCCACCCTCTCATGGGCGCTACCACCATTGCCTACTGGAAAATGAACCTGCCGGACCCCACTCTCACCGGCAACGCATTGATCCTCGGGTGTACATGGGGCAGCGCCACCACGGTCACGGTGACCGACGATAAAAGTAATGCATGGAAGAGCGGTCCCGTTGCCCAGGATGGGACCAATGCCAGCGCCCAAACCTTCTACGCCGTGAACATCGCCTCAGGCACCCGGCAGATCACGGTCACCCCCAGTGGTGGCGCTGCCTATGTCCAGTGCGTTGCGAGCGAGTGGTACAACATTTCCACCGTGAGTTCGACCGTCCTCGACGCTTCAAGTTCCGCCGTGACGGCTACCGTTGGGGCCATCGCCGCCGGCAACGTGTCCACCACCGTGGACGGCGACCTTGTCTTCCAATACGCCGCCGCCGACGGCTTCTCGAATCCGAGCAAGCCATGGATCTGGACCGCCGGCTCGAACTTTACCCTTCTCACCGCCGACGGCACTTCGGCGGTCTCTACCCAGTACGAGGTCCAGGGCACCCATGGAGCCGTGAATCCCAGCCTCTCGCTTACCCCCAATATCACAAGCGGCGTCACCTCGGCCATCGCCCTCAAGGCAGCGACCGCTGGCACCGCTCCCGCGGCCGGCATCCGTGTGGCGAGTGTCCAGGTCATCGATGGTTCGACAGGCTATCTGAGCGCCATTCCGCAGAAGATGACGGTCCAAGCGCCTACCACCGGCAATCTCCTTGCGATGATCTGGAACGGCGCAACGAACGTCGTCCCCACGAACGTGACGAGCTCGAACGTGAGCAGCTGGAGCCACGTGACATCGCACTCGGACGGCCAGGACTCCATCTGGATCTGGTATGCATCGAGTTCGGCCGCGTCCGCCACGACGACCATCACGGTCTCTCATACGGCGGTCCCGACCTATCCCATACTCACTTTCTACGACATTACGGGGGCGAGCAGTACTCCTTTTGACACCTTTTCGAGCTCCACGGGCTCCTCGGCTGCCACCTCCGGCGTGGTCATCGGCCCGTCGATCACCCCCAGTGCGGCGAACGAGCTTGTGATCGGCGGGATCGAGCAGTCGGGCGAGACCGTCACCGCCGTTTCCACCGGCTATTTCGATGCCGTACAGACCGACCAATATGAAAATCTTGGTTTGGACCAGGACGGCGGCTTTATGCATTACTACAACACGACTACGAGCACCATAAACGTGAATTGGACCTACTCTTATCTTGAGGGCGGCAGCACCCCTATTAGCGGCTGGCAGTCGCAGGTGGCGGCGTTCAGGGCGGGCAGTACGGGGGGTGGAGGTGCCGCTACGAGCACGAGAAGGATTAGGGGGGTCGGGATCAGCAGGTAGTTTCTTTTGGAAATGGCCCGTTTTAATTTATTCATCTTTTTTCTTATCCTTGCCGTCGCGGGCGTTTTTGTCGCGCACTCGCTGGCCCTGGCGGCGCCACTCGCATGGAGCACGAACACGACGGTTTCCTTGACCTCGCCCGTGGCGAATTTCACGATCGTTGCGAATTCGGCCGCCGATACGTTCGTCGTGAATGCGGGGAACGTCACGGTGACCCTTTCTTCTTCCACGGGCGGTACGTTCTCGCTCACTTCTGCTTCTTTCGATCTCACGATTGCGAGCTCGAGCGGGGGCGGCACGGTGACGACGAGTTGCACCTCGGGCGTCGCATCGACCACGATCAGCCAGACGACGGGCTCGACCACGTATACGATCTCTCCGGCCGGGGCGCAGTGCACTACGGCGTCGACCAGCACCCCGCCCGTCTCCGGCGGAGGATCATCCGTATCGGTCGGCGTCCCCTCGGGCGGCCCATACGTTTCTCAATTCACCTCGGCGAGCATTACCTCTCCATCGAGTAATACGGTGCTCGGAGGACAGGTCGCGGTCGCTGTTTCCGCTACAAATCTTTCCCAAGTTGTCGGAGTACGATTGATAGTGGACGGCGTGGCGGCAGGCAGCGAAGCGACAACGCCACCGTACACCCCGATGCTTGATACCACTTCTCTCGCGAGCGGTACTCATACGCTCGTGGCTGTCTTGCGGGACGCCTACGGAGATACTGCGTATTCAAATCAGATAGTTATTACGGTGAAGAGTGGAACCGGCGGTGGCGGTATTGGCACCGGCACTGGTACTGGCGCCGGCATCAGCGGCGGAAATAGCGGGAAAATTCTCTTTCTTAGGAATCTCGTGTGGGGAGATCAGGGGGCGGATGTTTCTTTATTGCAACAGGCGCTCATCGCTGACGGGGATTATCCTGAAGCACGCATCACGGGTTACTATGGGACGCTTACCATGACAGCCGTGGAGCGGTTCCAGGTGAAATATGGGATTACTTCTCTCGGTGGGCCAGGCTACGGCGCCGTGGGACCGAAGACGAGGGCGAAATTGAACGCTTTGTTTGCGGGCGGGATCCCTTCGGTTCCGGCAGCGCCGCAGGCGCCTTCAACAACGCCCGCCGCACCAGCGCCGCCGACCGGTAAAAAATTCCCGCAGGTTACGGGCGTCTTCTATTACGCACAGACGGGGCAACGGGTGATCACGCTCCAGAGCATGCTTGCGGAAGATCCGAGCGTGTATCCTGAAGGACGTATCACCGGTTACTACGGAGTGCTCACGGTAAAAGCCGTGGAACGGTTCCAGCTGAAATATGGGATTTCCACTCTTGGTGCGCCTGGATATGGAGTGGTGGGACCGAAGACGAAGGCGAAGCTGAACGCGCTGTACGGGGAGTAGGAGGCCGCACTGGAACAACTTGCATTGACGCAGGGGTCGCAGCCGTGCTACTGATAAAAATAGGTTTAGTTTTGCCGTAAGTCATAAAACTCAATAGGCAGCAAGGAGGCCTTCATTATGATGTCCCCGGGAGAGGAATTCAGACTCGACCATCACCAGAGAAGCTCCGATACGATGGAGTTCCAAAAGGCCCTCGAGGAAAAGATCGTGGCACAGCCCGATGCAGTAGGAAGCTTGGCCGACCTTTACCAGGTATTCACCGCCGGGCTCAATTCTCCCGGCCGCCCCGTCGGCAACCTCCTCTTTCTTGGGCCAACCGGTTCGGGAAAAACGAGAATTGTCGAAGCGGCGGCGGAGATCCTGTTCGGCGATGCCCGTCTGGTGCTGAAAATCGATTGCGCTGAGTTCCAGCACTCGCACGAGATCGCAAAACTCATCGGCTCGCCGCCGGGCTATCTCGGGCACCGCGAGACACATCCCTTGATCACGCAAGAAGCGCTTGCCGCTTCCCACAGCGACAAACTGAAGCTTTCGTTCCTTCTCTTTGACGAGATCGAGAAGGCATCGGACGCGCTCTGGCAGATCCTGCTCGGCATGCTCGACAAGGCAACGCTCACGCTTGGCGACAATCGCCGCGTGGATTTTTCCCAAACAGTGATTTTCATGACCTCCAATTTAGGGGGCCGTGAGATTACGGACCTTATGTCCGGCGGGTATGGGTTTGTCCAATCCGACGACAAGCCCAAAACCGGCGTCAATGAGAAAATCGAACGGACGGCCCTGGAATCCGCGCGCCGGAAGTTCAGCCCGGAGTTCATGAACCGGCTCGACAAGGTCGTGGTTTTCCATCAGCTAAGACGGGACGACCTTGAGCAGGTGCTCGATATCGAACTCGCCGCCGTGCAGCGACGAGTGCTCGAGACCGCGAAAGGACAGTTCGTACTCAGGGTCACCGAAGCGGGATGTGAGCTCTTGCTTCGCAAGGGCACCGATGAACGCTATGGTGCGCGGCACCTGAAGCGCGTGATTGAACGCTACCTCGTCTATCCTATGGCCAACCTGCTTGCGACGGAGCAAGTGGGGCGGGGCGATCTCGTATACGTCGATTGGGATGGTCATTCTGATAGCCTCACCTTCACACGCTCACAAGAAAAGGTGATTGTTCCTTCAAGCAGCAACGGGCTGCCCCCGGGCGGACCGCCTCGGCCGCTTACTGGCGGCACGAGCATATCCGCCAAGGCGCCTTCCGCAACTGCTCGTTCAGCATCTAAGAGATAGGACAGGGCCGTGACGCGAGAGTCACGGCCCCTTTTTTATCTATCAGCGGGGAAGCTGTCCCTTGTAGTATTGCAATGTTTATCGTAGGATGCTCTCGGTTTCTTAAGGAGGTGGAACGATGGCTTCATTCTCTGGGGCGAAATCAGAGAAGGGGAACGTGCTGATTCTGGCTAAGGAGCCGGAAGTAAGGGAACGCGCCGCTACGTATTTGAAAGAGCTCGGATACGGAGGAATCGCCGTGTACTCATCAGCCGAAGGCGCCCTGAAAGTTTTCCGCGCAGTGATTTTTGATGCTGTCCTGACTGGCTATGATTTGGGGAAAGGCGAAAAGAACGGCGTGGAATTTCTCCGGGCCGTCTCGGAAGAACGATCTCCGTTTCCCCGTTTCATTCTGGTGCATAAGTGGCCGGTGATTGACCTTAAGATCGGTTCGCAGGTTGCCAGGTTGGTCGCGTGGCCATTCACAGCCGCCGACCTTGAACGTGCCTTGCGATAGAAACGTGCGGTCATGGTTGTGGCCGGATCCTCAGTTTTGGATCCGGCCTTTTTTATTTTGGAATCTCACTGCTCGGACGGCTGTGGGCCGCTGAAAAAATTGACATATACCCGCTTCGAATGCTATAATCGCGAGCAGTTGAAAAGGGCACGATTCGAATGTTGTTTCTACTGAGACGAGAGAACCGTTGTGCCTTCTAGTTTGATGGACGATTGTGGAAATGTCCTTCGGGACGAAAACGTGAGTGTCCATCAAGCTTTGCCCGCGCATTTGCACATGTCCTTCGGGACGAGGAGAAGGATGCGGGCAAGCTCTTTGTGAGTTCACGGGACGATCATACTCTTGTCTCTTTGAGACGATAATACGACTGTTCTGTGAAGTTGGGCGAGACATACGACCGAGCATGTATCATCTCGCCCTTTCTTTAAAGTCATCAAGCGGCCTCGATGCCTTTGAAGAGGGCGCGAGTACAGAAGTGTTTCTTCGGAAACGTATCTTGTTCTGTGCCTTCTGATTTGATGGACGATGGGGTGAATGTCCTTCGGGACGACTGAATCCATGTTCACCAAATCTTTCCGTAGCTCTTTTCCATTGATATATCCGTAATACGTCACGAAAACAAGGAGGTCCCTATGGGACGAATCATTGGCATCAGCCATCGTGTGAAGCGTACGGCAGACAACGAGGAGCGTCCGACGCTCGTCGCGATCAAGGAGGGCGATAAGATTCGCGCTCTTGAACTCGTGGACGAAACCGCCGAACTCGACTTCGTGCTCGGCCGCTATCCGACCACGTGGCATGAGGCGAAGGAAGGCGAGGACATCGCTTCGTATCTGCCGCATCACGTGGTGGAACAGAAGAAACGGGATTCCGAAACCGAACTCGTGAAGAGGGTACCCTCAGCGTACGAAGGCCTGAAGCCCGGCGACACCGTGGCAATGGCGCTTGGCGGATCGGGCGACCGGCTTGCCTTCGCTCTTTCCCGCCAGGCAGAAACACTGGGCCACGGCACCGCCGTGCTCCGCGTTCCACCCTTCGCGCTCAAGGTCCACCGCGGCGAAACGGCAAAGGACAATGACCACATCACCGTCATCGCCCTTGTCGAACAATTCCCGGAGCTCTTCTACCAGGCGGGTCCCCGCGACCGCGAACTCATCGCGATGCGCGAGGCCTATCGTGCCCGTCAGGACGCGATCAAAGCCAGGATGGGATGTGGGCTCCGTCTCCGTCAGCGGATTATCGGAAGGACATTCCTCTCCGAGGAGGGCCGCTATCCCGAAGGGCGCATTGAGGATCAATACGATGCCGTAAAGGCGACGGATGTGATCTTCCAGGCGTTCGTCAAGGAAGAAGAAGCCCGCAACAAGGAGCTCAAGAGGGCGGTTCGGCAGCTCGACGTCTGGGAAGCGCTCTTCGAACCTATCGAAGGATGCGGAGAGACCATCGCGGCCGGCATCATAAGCGCCGTAGGGGACATCCGCAACTTCGAGGTAAAGGCGGATCTCCGAGGCGCTCATACGCCGGAAGAGATCGCCATCCGCCGGAACAAGGCCATTCAAAAAGGTGCCGCGAAGCTCAAAGCGTTTCTCGGCGTCCATGTTCTCAAAGATGGCCGTTTCCCCCGGAAACGCCGCAATGAGATCGCGAACTGGAATCCCGATGGTCGTCAGGCGCTTTATCTCCTGGCCGACCAGTTTAATCGCCGTCCTGATTCTCTGTGGGGAAAGAAATTCCTGGCCTATAAGGTCGTCTTCCGCGAACGCCACCCCCAGGTGGAGGTCGTGAACGATAAGAAGCGTTACACGAACGGCCACATCCACAAGATGGCGATCTGGCGGACGCTCACCAAGTTCGTCGAGTCGCTCTATCGTGACTGGCTGCGGATCGAAACCGAACTGCGCTTCAAGGCCAACCGGGCCGAGGCAGCGTAGTCAAACTTTGCGGGACGAACATTGTTCTGTCCCTAATGGGACGCTGAAAGGCGTGTCCCGCAAATCCTGGGCCCTGCCTCGTCGCTTTCGAGCGATTGAGGCGGGGCTCTTTTTATTGACGGGTCCATCCTTTTTGTGCTAAAAGGTGATTAGGATTTCGTGGACGAACTATGTAGTGTCTTTCCAGACGACGTGGGGCTTGTCCATTGATCCCGGGCGAGACGATGTCAAAATTGCTCTCAAGGGGCGTTTATTGTTCTGTCTCGCCCCTTCTTCAAAGTTATTTTCGCAGAGATAATTTTAAAGAAGGCACGAAGACCTTGATGTCTCTTTGAGACGATCTTGTCAGTGTGCCTTCCGGTTTGATGGACGACTCAAGAGCTGTCCTTTCGGGACGAACTCCACACTGTTCATCAAATTTTGCCTGCGTACATGGTCATGTCCTTCGGGACGAAACCAAGATTGTGGGCAAGCCCTTTGTAAGTTCACGGGACGAAAATTCCAATGTCTTTTCGGACGATGGTCTGGCTGTCCCGTGGAACCGGGCGAGACGAAGTTCGCCTCGCCCCTTCTTTAAAGACATTGGAGACAGCGATGTTTTTGAAGAAGGTGCGATTGAGCCGATGTTCCTTCGGGAGCGATTACGATGATGCACCTTCTGGTTTGACGGACGACAGCCTTGTTGTCCTCCGGGACGTATCGTAGACTGTCCGTCAAATTTTGCCCGCGACAATCGACATGTTCTTCGGAACGATCAAGGGGCTGCGGGCAAGCTCTTTATAAGTTCACGGGACGACAAAGGTCATGTTCTTCGGAACGTTTTGACTATTGTTCCCGTCAGGGCTCTCGCAAGGGAGCCCTTTTTATTTCCCCACGGAGAATCTCACTGCTCGGGCGGCCGTGGGCCGCCCTGCGCTTGCGGAACCCTCGGTTCCGCACTGTCGCGCGCAACGCGCGACCCTCCTACACGGAGGGGACGGCGCGTCCCCTCCGACCCACCCGTCCGTTCGATTCTCCTGCGAGGAGATAACGACACAAAAGCCAAAGGGGTTTGGAGGGAGCCCTTCTGAGTACTCGCTCCAAACCCCTTTGGCTTTTGTGTCGTAGCCCCACGGAGAATCGAACTCCGATTTGCGCCGTGAAAGGGCGCCGTCCTGGCCATTAGACGATGAGGCCGTTGTATCCTTGCTATAATAAGATAGAATCGGTATTTTTGAAAGGTCGGCATTTTATTTACCAATATGCTTTCTACGTTCTTTTTCTACGGCGGGTTCGGGGTATTTGCGCTGCGCATCGTGCTCGGCGCGATCTTCCTTGTCCACGGATGGCCGAAGCTCAAAAATCTGAAGCAGACAGCCGCGATGTTCAATGGCATGGGATTCAAGCCGGGCGGTTTCTGGGGAACGCTCGTCGCGCTCCTTGAATGTGCGGGTGGCCTTGCGCTTGTCCTCGGCTTTTACACCCAGGCCTTCGCCGTGCTCTTCGCCCTCCAGTTCGCAACGATCGTCATCTGGAAGATCGCAAAGAGACAGCCCTTTGTGGGCGGTTGGGAATTTGATCTCCTTATCCTTGCCGGGCTGCTTGCGCTTGCATTGAACGGCGGCGGTTCGTATTCGCTTGACCGCGCGTTCTTCCTCGGATGGTAAAAAGATCGTTTGAGATCCTGCCGGGAGCTCTCGCATGGGCGACGATCGGCCTTATGTTCTTGCTTTCATGGCTCACGCCTACGTGGGTCGCGATTTTCATAATCCTTTTTGACATCTATTGGCTGCTGAAGACGATCTATCTCTCGCTCCACCTTCGCGCGACCTTTTCCGCGATGCGGAAGAACCTGGAAGTGGATTGGCTTGCATGGCTCGCGAAGCTTGCGGACGGCCCGCGATGGGAAGATCTGCATCATTTAATCATCTTGCCTATGTACCACGAACCGTACGAAGTGGTGAGGGATAGTTTTACCCGCCTCCTTGACGCCCATTATCCAAAAGAGAAATTGTTCATCGTGCTTGCGACCGAGGAGCGTGCAGGAGAGGCGGCGCGCGCGGTGGGGGAACGGATCAAAAAAGAATTCGGCGGGCGCTTCGGCCGATTTTTAGTGACCGCGCATCCGGCGGGCCTTCCGGGCGAGATCCCCGGCAAGGGTTCTAACGAAACGTGGGCGGCACTCCGGGCAAAGGAAGCATTCATTGATCCCGCAAAGATTCTGGCGGAGAACGTCCTCGTTTCGGTCTTTGATGTAGATACCCAGGTCTTCCCGGAATATTTCGGCCGACTTGCGTATGCGTTCCTCACGGCGCAAAACCGCTTGCGTGCCATCTATCAGCCGATCCCGCTCTTTACGAACAACGTATATGAAGCGCCCGCCATCGCGCGCGTGGTCGCTTTTTCCACGACCTTCTGGCAGATGATGCAGCAGTCGCGCCCGGAGCGGCTCACTTCTTTTTCTTCGCAATCCATCCCGCTCACCGTGCTCCTCGATATTGGTTTTTGGCAGAAGGACATTGTTTCCGAGGATTCGCGGATCTTCTGGCAGGGATTTCTCCGCTATCATGGCGATTTCCGGGTGGAGCCGCTTTTGTATCCGATCTCGATGGACGCGAACGCCGCCCCGACCTTCTTCGCCACAATGAAGAACCTTTACCGGCAGCAGCGGCGGTGGGGATGGGGATGCGAGAACATACCCTACATGCTTGAAGGATTCCGGAAGGACTCCGCGATCCCGCCCGAGAAGAAGCGCTACTGGACGTTCAACGTGATCGAGGGATTCCATTCGTGGGCGACGAATTCGCTCATGATCTTCGCCTTGGGTTGGCTCCCGCTTTTCCTCGGCGGCGAACATTTCAATTACACGCTCATCTCGTACAATCTGCCGCACATCACGCGCTTCATCATCTCGCTTTCCATGATCGGCATTGTGAGTTCCGCGATCTTGAGCATTATTCTCCTCCCCCCGAAGCCCACGAAACCGCGCTGGTGGGAATATCTTATCTATCTCGCGCAGTGGGTATTCATGCCGCTCACTCTCGTCCTCTTTGGCGCGTTCCCGGGGCTTGAGGCGCAAACGCGGCTCATGCTCGGCGGCCGGTTCCGGCTGGGATTTTGGCCGACGCCGAAGGGGCGGTACAATAAATGAAAATGGCACGCCGCGGATTCACGCTCGTTGAACTCATCGTTTTCGCCGCGATCTTCACGGTCGCGATGATCGGTTTTATCACCATGTTCATTGCGGCGACGCGCGTGCAGAGCCGCCAATCGTCCTCGAACGAAGTGGAAACCCAGGGGCAGTTCCTGCTCCAGCAGGTCCAATATTATGTCCAATCCGCGCGGCTGGTCGACATGCCGCTCGATGCGTCTGCAACGACCTTGAAGCTTCGTGAAGCCAATTCGTCCCTCGACCCTACCTTCATCACGCTCACTGCCGGGACCGTCTATCTTACGCAGGGCCAGAACGGAGTGCCGCAACCGCTCACTTCAGGTAAGGTGGTCGTGTCCAGTATTTCCTTCACGCGGCACTACAATCTCAATACTTCTTCGACGCCCTACGGGACCGATTCTGTTTCGTACGCCTTCACGATGGCGGCGAATACCTCAAGCAGCGTCCAACAATATACACAATCGTTCCAATCCTCCGCCGCGACGCTTGCGCCCGTACCGAAGGTCGCGCTCGTACAGCAGTCAAGCACCACGAATGCGAACACGGGCATCACGAGCATCGCAGCGCAATACGCATATGCGAACGCGACCGGCAGCTTGCTCGTTGCCGTAGTCGCGAACGTGAATGCGGTCACCGTTACACTTTCGTCGGACTCGGCGGGGAATGCTTGGAGTAAAGTGGGGAGCGCGTCGTATCCTGCCGACAGCGAGCAGATCAATATTTTCGCCGCATTGAACGCCAAGAACAGTTCCGATACGGTGACCGTGAATTTCGGCGGCGGCGGCGCGACCAATCCATCCCTCTTTATCTATGAGTATCGGGGCGCGGCGACTTCGTCTTCTTTTGACGCAAGTTCAACGCAGGTCCAAACGAGCACGATGAGCTTCTCAAGCGGCAAGGCGAGCGCCACGTCAAGCGTCGAGCTTGCCTTCGGCGCCCTCTATCTGAGCCCTCTGCCACCGAGCGCCCCCGCCGCCGGATCTGGATTTACGATAGAGTCATCTTCAAGCGTGAGCAACGTATTTATAGAAGATAAAGATCTCTATGTGACCGGATCTGTATGCGCTACCTGGACGACGACCCAGACGGCGAGCTCGTCGGCGATTGTAGCCACATTCAAGTAGCCTGCCTTGCGGGGAAGCAGCCAGAAGGAAGTAGCTTTGGAGAGAGCCCTTCCGAGTACTCTCTCCAAAGCTACTTCCTTCTGGCTGCTTGACTGACGTGACAACTATTCTAGGTGAAGACCAGTGCGGAACTCGGCGACCTTCGCTTTGAGGGGGAGGGAAGCTTTAAGCGAGGGGTCGCTCTGGAGGAGTGCGGCTGCGGCTTCGCGGCTCGCTTTTACAAGCATGGGATCCTGGAGCGCGGTCATCGCTATGTCGGGCAGCCCCGTCTGCACTTCGCCGAAGAACTGGCCGGGGCCGCGGAGCGCGAGGTCCTTCTCTGCAAGTTCAAAGCCGTTCTTCGCTTCCATGATCGCCTTGAGCCGCGCGTTCGCCGCTTTCGCATCGGACTCCGCCATCAAAAAACAATATGATTGGTATTCGCCGCGTCCGACGCGTCCGCGGAACTGGTAAAGCTGGGCGAGGCCGAACCGGTCCGCGCCTTCTATGAGCATGATGGATGCGTTTTGGACGTCCACGCCGACCTCGACGACGGAAGTCGTAACGAGGAGGTCGAACTCCCGCGCCTTGAACCGCTGCATGATCTCCGTTTTTTCTTTTCCTTTCATCTGACCGTGGAGCATAGCAATGCGGAGGTCGGGAAATATCTTCGTGCGCAGCTTTTCATATTCTTCTTTGACGGATCGCATCTCAAGCACGGCGTTAGGAAGATCCAGCACCTCGCTTTTTTCTATTCGAGGGCAGATCACGAACGCCTGCCGCCCTTCTTTTATCTGTTTTTTCACAAAGGTATAGGTCGCCTGCCGCTCAATAGGAAGGACGATCTTCGTCGCAACGGGCTTGCGGCCGCCCGGGAGCTCCGTGATGAGCGAGAGATCAAGGTCGCCGAAAACGGTGAGCATGAGCGTCCGCGGGATCGGCGTCGCCGACATGCTCAAGAAGTGGGGGATGATCCCGTTCTTTTTCGTGACGAGCTCGGCCCGCTGGCGCACGCCGAAGCGATGCTGTTCGTCCACGATCACAAGGCCGATATTTTTGAACCGGAGGGTTTTTTGGATGAGGGCGTGTGTGCCGAAAACGATCGCGATCTCGCCCGCGGCCACTTTCTCCGCCATCGCGGGCTTGGAGACGGGCGCCGCGACGTCGTTTTCGTAGAGCACGGTGGCGCCACTTCCCGTGACGAGCCCGATCGTGGGCTGGAGCTCCTCAGGGAGCTTCGCAAGCAGTCCCTTCATCGTTTCAAAATGCTGGCGCGCGAGGATCTCGGTCGGCGCCATGAAAGCGGTCTGATATTTATTCTCCGCCGCGACCATTGCGGCGACGGCAGCGACCACCGTTTTCCCGGAACCCACATCTCCCTGCAAAAGGCGGTTCATCGGACGCGGGCGTTCAATGTCTTTGATGATCTCCCAGAGCGATTTTTTCTGCGAATCGGTGAGCGCGAAGGGCAGCCGCGCAAGCACCGCCTTCACCTTTTCTATGTCCGCCGTCACGACCGGCGCTTTTTCCCGCGCAAGCTTCAATTTTTGCTGGAGGTTCGCGAGCTGGAGGAGGAAAAGGTCTTCAAATAAAAATCTTTTCCGTGCGGCGGCAGCATCTTCCATCCGCTTCGGAAAATGAATGGAATGGATCGCATGGTTGAGTTCGGGGAAACCGAGCTTTGCGAGTGTGGGCTCCGGGATCCACTCTTTGAGCGTGGGCGCCCGCTTAAGGACCGATTGGATGATGAACCGCAGGCCGCGCGACGTGAGGCCGCGCGTTTCGGGATAGATGGGGACGAGTCGGGCGGTGTGCTTGGTCTCCGTGGCATGCACGATCTCGTAGGAAGGATGGCTCAAGTACAGGTCGCCTTCTTCGGAAATGGAAACCTTCCCCGCAAAGTTTGCGAGGCGGCCTACCTTCAGGACGTTCGCGACGTACGGCTGGTTGAACCAGACCGCGCGGATGGACTCCGTGTCGTCCGCGATTGTCGCGTCCACGATGCTCATGTGCTTCCGCCAGCTGTGGCCGACATGCACTTCTTCGATCACGCCCTGGATCGTCGCTTGCTGCCCGGGTTCAAGGTCGGCGATGGGATAGATCTTTGAAAAATCTTCGTAGCGGAACGGGAAATGCCAGAGAAGGTCGCGGACATTCATGAGGCCGAGGCGCTCCAACCGTTTCAAGAACGCGGACTTCGCGCCGAGGACCTCAAAAAGCGGAGTGTCAAGCGCAACCTGGGCCATTGGTTGCCCATAGTATAGCACATGAGCCGATTGTTGGTGCGCCCACTAGGACTTGAACCTAGAACCGTCTCCTTAAGAGGGAGCTGCTCTGCCAATTGAGCTATGGGCGCTTTCTGTAAAAACTTATCCTATTTCCTGGGTTTTGTAAAACTCTTGGTGCCCTCGGAGGGATTCGAACCCCCAAATCGAGCTTCGAAGGCTCGCGTTTTATCCGTTAGACTACGAGGGCGTCGTAGATAACCTAATGGTACAATTACCTTTATGAACATTGCAATCACTATCTTTGAATTCATCGTTTTGCTTTTTTCGGCGGTACTCCACGAGATCGCGCACGGCTATGAGGCGGAACGGCTGGGGGACCCCACGGCGCGGAACGCCGGGCGTCTCACGCTGAACCCGCTCGTGCATCTTGATCCCTTCGGATCAATTCTTATGCCCATCCTCCTTTATATCGCCTCGGGCGGCGCGTTCTTCTTTGCCGCCGCGAAGCCGGTGCCTTACAATCCGAACAACCTGAAGAACCCCCGAACCGGCTCGGTGAAGATCGCGCTCGCAGGGCCGGGCACGAACTTCCTCCTCGCCGCCATCTTCGGGATCGCGATCCGCATCCTTGCCTATTTCCCCGCGGTGCCGGATTCTTTTCTCACTCTGCTCGCAGTCATCGTCTTCATAAACATCCTACTCGGCACATTCAACCTTGTTCCTATCCCGCCGCTTGACGGATCGCGCGTGCTTTTCGCCGCACTGCCGCAGACGCCCGCGACCTACCGCGCGATGTATTTCCTGGAACGCTGGGGATTGCTCCTCGTCCTCGTTTTTGTCTTCTTCGGGTTCCAGCTCATCATGCCGATCATAAGTTTACTTTTCACGCTCGCGACTGGACAACCGCCGCTTTTGTGATATAATTGCTTTTAGCAACCTAAGAGGCGGTCACAGAGTGGCTGTCTGAGGGAGAAACAAGCAATGTCTTTGCTAAACTGGGTCATACTGGCCATCGCGGTCATAGTATTCGTCATAGTTGCATTTGCGTCAGGGGCTTACGACCGCCCGAAAACCGCGCCGCCTTGCCCGATGAGGAAAGGTCAATGACCAAATCCCATCCCGCAAAATTTCATCCGATCATCAGGCTGGAAGGGAACATGATCGTCGAGGTAAACGAGGGCGGAGGAAGGCGCTACTTTACCATCCCGCCCGGCATGATGAAGGAAAATTTCCCGCACGGCCTTCTCGCCATCATCAAGCGTCTGCGCAAGCGTTGCCGCGGTAGGCTTTCCAGTCTCCGCGCTGTCCCGGGGCTTCAGGATGCAGACAAAGATCCCATCGTACTCGAGGTGGCTTTCGAGTATTATCCCGGGGTGTTTTGTATCACAAGAAAGCCGAGCGGCAAGGCCAAGCTTTTGGGCCATTGAAGCATTCTGACTGCGACGCGCGGCTAACCCCCGCCGCCGCAGTCTTTTTTTAGCCAAAACAAAAGGCCCGTCGGAGGGAATCGAACCCTGTCGCAGCACCCCGACCCCCGATCTGGGAAACCCTCGGTTTCCCACCCGCCGCGCTTCGCGCGCTCCTTCCTACACGGGGTTCTGCTCGGGTTCGCTTCCACCACAACGAGGAGGCCACCAGGCAAGCAAAAAGGGTTTGGAAGGAGCCCTTCCGAGTACTCCTCCCAAACCCTTTTTGCTTGCCTGGTGGACCTGAGGGGAATCGAACCCCTATCTGCCGGATGCAAACCGGCTGCTCTGCCACTAAGCTACAGGCCCGAATGGCTCCATGCTACCACCGCGCAGCGAAAAAGTGAAACGAGCCGAGAAGGCCCGTTTATTGACAGTTTCCGCGGTTTCGCTTACACTTTTCTTTGTTCGCATCTTAGTTCTCACATGCCTACCATACGACAACTAATAAAGAAGGGGAGGAAGCCCTTGAAGTCAAAGACCAAGGCGCCGGCTTTGTCGTACTATTTCAATTCGCTCACGAACCGGCCGGTGGATTCGGGGTCGCCGTTCAAGCGGGGTGTGTGCTTGAAGGTCTTCACGACGACACCGAAGAAGCCGAACTCGGCCTTGCGGAAAGTGGCGCGCGTGCGGCTCACGAACGGTATGGAGATCACGGCGTACATTCCGGGCGAAGGGCACGCACTCCAGGAGCACTCCATCGTCATGGTGCGCGGCGGGCGCGTGAAGGATCTTCCGGGCGTGCGCTACCATGTGGTGCGCGGCGTCCTTGATACGACGGGCGTGGACAATCGGAAACAGCAACGGTCAAAGTACGGGGCAAAGCGGCCGAAATAATATGAGAAAAAAGCGCGTTTATAGAAAATATCACAAAGCCGACATCGTCCACGGCCGCGTTGAGCTTGGCCGGTTCATCAATTACGTGATGAAGGACGGAAAGAAGTCCACCGCCGAGCGCGTGGTCTACGGCGCATTCGACATAATAAAGAGCACGACGAAACAGGATCCCATGGTGGTTTTTGATAAGGCAATCGAGAACGCATCTCCACTTTTGGAGGTTGCTTCAAAGCGCGTTGGCGGCGCGAACTACCAGGTGCCGCGGGAAGTACGCCCGGAACGTCGCTTTATTTTAGCCATCCGCTGGATCATCGGCGCCGCGCGTTCAAAGAAAGGGAAACCGATGGCGGAAAAACTTGCAGAAGAGATTATTGCGGCATCCAAGAATGAGGGTTCGGCGATCAAGAAGAAACAGGACACGCACCGGATGGCGGAAGCGAACCGCGCCTTTGCGCATTTCGCGCGATAATCTGAATTTCAGCAATGCCCAGAAAATATCCTATTGAAAAGGTGCGCAATATCGGTATCATTGCGCACATTGATGCCGGGAAGACGACCGTCTCCGAGCGGGTGCTTTTCTATACCGGCGTTTCGCACAAGATCGGCGAGGTGCACACGGGCGACACCGTGATGGACTGGATGGAGCAGGAGCGCGAGCGTGGCATCACGATCACTTCGGCAGCGACGACCGCGTTCTGGATCCCGACCGAACGGAACCACGACAAGAATTTTGAGCATCAGATCAACCTTATTGACACGCCGGGACACATCGATTTTACGGTGGAGGTGAAGCGGTCGCTGCGCGTTTTGGACGGCGCGGTCGTCGTCTTTGACGGCGTCGCGGGTGTGGAACCGCAGTCCGAAACGAACTGGCGCTATGCGGACGAATATAATGTGCCGCGCATTTGCTTCATCAATAAATTGGACCGCATGGGCGCGAGCTTTGTGAATAGTTTCCAGTCCATCAAAGACCGTCTTACGCAGTACGCGCTCCCGGTGCAGCTGCCGATCGGTCTTGAGGGGAATTTCAGGGGCATCGTAGATCTTTTACTGGACAAGGCATTTGCCTTTGAAGGAGAGCACGGCGAAAAGATCGTGGAAATGCCCATTCCGGACGACATGAAGGCGGACGTTCAAAAACACCGCCATGAACTTATTGAAAAGATCGCGGAAAACGACGACGTGGTGATGGCGATGTATTTGGACGGAAAGGATATCGGCATTGAGGATTTGAGGAAGACGCTCCGCAAAGCAGTCATCGCGAACAAGATCGTGCCGGTCTTCTGCGGGTCCGCGCTAAAGAACAAGGGCGTGCAGTTCATGCTGGATGCCGTGGTGGATTATCTTCCCGCGCCGACCGACCTGCCGCCGGTAAAAGGACACGACCTCAAGACAGGCGCGGAGGTAGAACGCCGCCCGATTGACAGCGAACCGTTGTCCGGGCTCGCGTTCAAGATCGCAACCGACCCGTACGTGGGCACGCTCGCGTTCTTCAGAAACTATTCCGGCGTCTTGAAGCGCGGTTCATACATTTTGAATTCATCGAAAAACAACCAGGAACGCATCGGCCGCGTGGTTCGCATGCACGCAAACGACCGCGAAGAGGTGGAGGAGGTATATGCGGGTGAGATCGCGGCGATCGTGGGCCTGAAGAATACGACGACGGGGGACACGCTTTGCGATCCGGATTCGCCGATCGTTTTGGAAAAAATTACGTTCCCCGAGCCCGTCATTGGCATCCGCATTGAGCCGAAAACAAAAGCTGACCAGGAAAAAATGGGCACGGCGTTGCACCGCCTGGCCGAAGAGGATCCGACCTTCCGCGTGGCGGGGGATCCGGACACGGGCGAGACCATCATTTCCGGTATGGGCGAACTGCACTTGGAGATTATCGTGGACCGCATGAAGCGGGAGTTCGGCGTGGCGGCGAACGTCGGGCGGCCGCAGGTGGCATACAAGGAAACGATCATGGGTGAAGCGGAAGCGGAAGGGAAATATATCAAACAGTCCGGTGGCCGCGGCCAGTACGGCCACGTATGGCTCAAGATCCGCCCGCTCGAGCGCGGCCAGGGCTTCGTGTTCCTTGATGAGATCAAGGGCGGCACGGTCCCGAAGGAGTTCATCAATCCTACCGAAAAAGGCGTGGAGGAGGCGCTCACGCGCGGCATTCTCGCCCACTATCCGGTGACGGACGTGGAGGTGACGCTTTTTGACGGTTCTTTCCACGAAGTGGACTCTTCGGAAATGGCGTTCAAGATGGCGGGATCGCTTGCGTTTCAGGAAGCCGCGAAGCGCGCAAAGCCGGTGATCTTGGAGCCGATCATGAAATTGCAGGTGCTTGTCCCGCCGGACTTTTTGGGCGAGGTGACGGGCCAATTGAACTCAAAGCGCGGCCGCATAGAATCGCTTGGCGACCGGCCGGGGTTGAAAGTCATCGACGCGAAAGTGCCCTTGTCTGAAATGTTCGGCTACGCGACCGAGCTCCGCTCCATGTCCCAGGGCCGCGGAAGCTTCACGATGGAATTTGATCACTATGAGCCGACGCCGAACAACGTGGCGCAGCTGATCATCGAAGGAAAAAGAGATAGGCTTCGCGCACAAACCATCCTTTCGGGGACGGTGTCGCTCCGTGCTCGGAGCGCACCTCGCTCTCGCCGCCTTCGCGGCTCCGAGATGCCCCTCAAGGATAGTTTATGCGCGAAGCCACATTCTCAAATTTCAGTTCGAATCCTTTCCTGCGCACAAAAAAGGAACATCTTTCGATGTTCCGGAAATGTTTTCCCTCGCTCGATCAACCTCCTTTCTTGATAAATGCGGACCCACAACCGGTGTTCAGCTGATCGAACCCATCAGTTACTGTCGCGATCGTAACGACAAGAGACATAAGACCGAAGATAACAACCAGGCTATACCACCGATGATCGGCGGCAACCCCCGAGAAAGCGATCATCGCGGAAATGACGTAGATCATAGGGATGCGCCAAAACCGATTCTTGAGCTTCTTTAGCACGACAGTCTCTCCTTTGGAGGTAAAACCTCTAGCAGACGCTGGGCATAGTATAACTTTCATTAATATATACGTCAAGTACGCGTACGATAAAACTTATTCGCCGTATAAGATAATAAAGCAGTTCGAAGATCGTCCAGGCCTGTGCACAAAAGAAAAGACCCCGCGAACAGCAAAGCGTGGGGCCTTATCTGTCGCGGGGCATAGTGGACCATTTCGGCCATTGTGGTGCGTTGATTGCATAGAACGCCGCAGCGAGATTCCCCATATGAAACCAGAACATCTCGAAACATTGAGGGCACTGGAAAATCTGCACACCAACAACATCACCAGTGCATATTCTATTGCTGGGCGGCCCTTCCATAGAAAATCCCACTAGGTACGGTATGCGATTTTCGGGTTTGAATGGCAGCTCGAAGCCGCACCGGCAACTGAAGTCAATAGCGTAATGTAAAGCAGGGGTCCAAGTTGCTCCCCAAGATTTCAGCAGTTCCATCGCTTCCTCTCTTTCCTATGCTTACTGAGCGTGTTATATCATGGCCCAATCCAATTATCAATATTTCACGGTTCGGACAAAAGAGAAGCCAATTTCATTATCGTTCGAAAATCGTCCAGGCCCGTGCGCGTTTTTAGAAAAATTTAATCGGTGAAGTAGTAGTGTGGTTGCATGATTGATTATATCTTCGCCCTTTTGGATTGGTGTAAGACACAGATTTTGCTTAGAAATCAGAGAGAGCCAGTCCTTTTTAAAGAGGGGGAAATTTGGTGGTGCAGCATAGGGGTGAACGTTGGCGTGGAGATTTTTGGAAAGGATCATAATTTTAGCCGCCCAGTTCTGATATTCAAAAGATTCAATGCCGATGGATTTTTGGCTATACCGCTTACCACTCGACAAAAAGAAGGAAGCTGGTATGTGCCGATACGCTATGGCGGTAGGGAAGGCAGAGCCATTCTTAATCAGGTAAGGAGCTTGGACAGAAGCCGCCTGAGAAGCAAGATCGGAATGTTAACGGACGCTAATATTGACCTTATTAAGGCCGCCTTCCTAAATTTTTATTGCCAATAAAAAATACTCCCGCCTCGAAGGCGGGGTGAGTGGGTAATCCCAAAGATACATACATTTTACCAAGAGAGCCGAGCAGGTCAAGCATTATTTAATGAAAATTTAATCTTAAAAGCGCCCCCTGATTTTATCCACAGAATCCACAGGGGCCCCGATTTGACAAAAGGCCCGGATTTGGCTTACACTAACCTTCGTACCATCCTTACCCGGGGGATCCTTTTTAGGTCGATTGGCTAATGTCCTTTGGGAGGGAGAGGGAAAAGTGAGTTGCGGGAACTAGCAAGCCCGCTTTAAAAAAATTAAAAAATAATCTAAAACACCATGGCAGAAAAAGAAAAATTTAACCGAGCGAAGCCGCACGTGAACGTCGGCACGATCGGGCACGTTGACCACGGAAAGACGACCTTGACCGCCGCGATCACACACATCTTGTTCAAAAAGGGTCTCGCAAAGAAAGAAGAGGGTGTTGACCAGATCGACAACGCGCCGGAAGAGAAAGCGCGCGGTATTACGATCGCCCTGCACCACTCGGAGTACGAGTCGGAGAAGCGCCACTACGCGCACATTGACGCGCCGGGACACGCGGACTACATCAAGAACATGATCACGGGCGCCGCCCAGATGGACGGTGCGATTCTCGTGGTTGCCGCGACCGACGGCCCGATGCCGCAGACGCGGGAGCACATCTTGCTTGCGTACCAGGTTGGCGTGCCGAAGATCGTCGTGTTCCTCAATAAGTGCGACCAGGTGGACGACCCGGAGCTCATTGACCTCGTTGAATCCGAGGTGCGCGAGCTTCTGAAGAAGTACCACTACGATGGCGACAATACGCCTGTCATCCGCGGTTCGGCCTTGAAGGCGTTGAGCGCCGCTTCGGCGGACAGCCCGGAGGCGAAGCCGATCCTGGACCTCGTAAAGGCTCTGGATGACTACATTCCGGACCCGGTGCGCGACATCGACAAGCCGTTCCTTATGCCGATCGAAGACATCTTCTCGATTGAAGGCCGCGGCACGGTTGTGACTGGCCGCGTGGAGCGTGGAAAAGTAAAAGTGAACGAAGAAGTGGAGATCGTCGGTTTGAAACCGACGGCGAAAACCGTCATTACGGGCATTGAAATGTTCAACAAGCTTTTGGACGAAGGCATGGCCGGCGACAACATCGGCGCCTTGCTCCGGGGCTTGAAGAAAGAAGACGTGGAGCGCGGCCAGGTGATCGCGAAGCCGGGGACCGTAACGCCGCACACCGAATTCGAAGCAGAGGTCTATGTGCTTTCGAAGGAGGAAGGCGGACGCCACTCGCCGTTCTTCGCCGGATACAAACCGCAGTTCTACATCAGGACGACCGATGTGACCGGCGAAGTGACCTTGCCTCAGGGCATGGAAATGGTAATGCCGGGCGACACGGTGAAGTTGAGCGTCAAATTGATCTCGCCCGTTGCGCTTGAAGAGAAACAGCGCTTTGCCATCCGCGAGGGAGGCAAGACAGTGGGCGCTGGCGCGGTGACGAAGATCACCAAATAACAATGGCAAAAAAGGAATCGGACACGCCGCAGAAGATCCGCCTCCGGATCAAGTCCTACGACCACAAACTGATCGACAATTCGGCGCGCCAGATCATCGAGGCGGCCGAACGGAACGACGCGAAAGTGGTGGGCCCGATTCCGTTGCCGACGGAGATCAAGCACTACACGGTGAACCGCTCGACGTTTGTCCACAAGGACTCGCGCGAACAGTTCGAGCTCCGGGTTCACAAGCGCCTTGTGGAAATCATGAACCCGAGCCAGAAGATCGTAGAATCATTGAGCAATCTGAATCTTCCGGCAGGAGTGGACGTGGAAGTGAAGATGGTCTAAGTACAAAAAACCGCCCGCTTGGGCGGTTTTTTGTTGGCCCGCAGTGGGTCAAAGAAAGGTGCTATTATCAAAAATATGGATTCCATATATCTAAAGATTTGGGAGTTAGCAAAACCTTATTATCTCCAAGGCAGGTTATATGACGTACCTCATATTGAGTGGATGATGGGAGAAGCGGAGAAGATCGCAGATAAGGAAGGTTTTAACAAAAGGCTTCTTTTGCCGATCGTTATCTTGCACGATATTGGCTATTCCGCAGTAGACGAAAAGAACCCAAACGTAAAGAGCAAAGAGACGAAAATCGTGCATATGCGTGAGGGCGCAAGGATTGCAGAAAAAATACTTAAAGAAGTGGATTATGACTCGGAGATTACAAAAAAGATCGTGCATTATATTGGCGTGCACGATAATTGGGTGCTTAATGACGATTCTCCATTCAAGGAATGCAAAGAGATGGCGCTTTTCAACGACTTGGATTTTATCTGGCCGCAGACAAGCTGGTATGCTTTTGAGATGGCTGCGAGATCGATGGGCATGACGCCAGAGCAAAGCTATGATTTTTGGATAAATGACGAAAAACTTGTGCGCCGTCCGCTGTGCTCGCCTTCTACTAAAGAACTGTTTTATTCTCTTGCGGCGGAAAGGAAGAAGGACATGGAAACGAAGTCATGAAAATCTATCTCATCCGTCACGGCAAAACAACAGGGGACGTGGAGGATCGCTATGGCGGCGATTATGACGACCATCTTACCGATGAAGGCAAGGAACAATCAAAGAAACTTGCTGAAAAGCTTGTAGGTTCAGGTATTGAAGTCATCTTTTGCAGTCCGAGGATTCGTGCTCAGGAAACGGCAAGAATCGTTGCTGAAAAAATAGGTTGCAAAATCGATGTTGTTCATGATATCCGCGAGCGGAATATGTACGGTATTTTAACGGGCATGGTGAAGACGAACGCGAAGGAAAGATATCCCGAACATGTGGAAGCGCTGAAACAGCGCCGCCATTCCGTGCCGGAGAGCGAAGACTACGAGCGTTTTGGGGAGCGGGTCAGGAAAGCCTTGGATAAAATAACCAGTTTGCCTTATAAGACGATCGGCGTTTTATCTCACGGCGGTCCCATATCGTTCATCTTTAGGGAGGTCATAAAATTGGGTGATGTGCAAATTGAAAACTGTGGCTTTGCAGAGCTCGAGAGAAAAGGCGAACACTTTTCCATTATCAAGATGGACGGCATAGCATTGAAGGATAAGGTCTGAGTGCGGAGGGGCTTGAAATCTCACTCATCAAAGATTATGATCGCAGGCAGACAGAGGGAGGGCCACATGGAACCAAGAGCGGTGCTGCAAACTTTACTCGACGAATTCAAGAAGGGAGAAGCAAAAACTACCGAGTGCTATCCCGGATGCAAGTTGCATTCTGCTTCGTTGGAGGGAGGATGCATTACATTCAAAGCTCACGACAGTCCCGCGGAACCCGGAGTGTTAACGATTTATTCTCCTTATTTAGGCGAAGTAATCAGTATCACGAGCAACGGCCGGGAAAACCGACAAGGGATCCAAGTCTCATCGTTCCCGCGCGGAGTATCAGCGGATGATCCGGTTTTTCCCGCTGTAGCCAAGATGCTCTCGCGCCTCAGTGAACTTGTGCCGATAAAGCTGCGCAGATAATGTGCAATTTCGATCGGTTTTCACTAACAGCGGCCCGCCCCAAGCGAGCCGCTCTTTCTTTTCCGCCTCCAGATTGACACTTTTGGCTGTTCTGCTATACTTTCAACCAAGGTTTCCTCGGAAGTTATATGCCAATATTTACGCGCTCTGGAAGACGAATTTCGTTTTCTTTAGGCACTGATCCCGCTTAGGGCGGGTTCGGGCAGGCGTTGGCATGGACTTCCGGCGAAAACCGGATTTTTTATGTCGTTCATTCTCGGCAAAAAACTGAAAATGACGCAGATCTGGAAGGAGGGGAAGGTGGTTCCCGTCACGGTGGTTTTGGCGGAACCGAACAAGGTGGCGATCGTGCGCACTAAGGAACGGGACGGCTATGAGGCCGTCCAGGTTTCGCTTGGCAGGAAAAAGCGCGAATTCCGGAATCGGCCGGCGAATCCGGTGGAGGCCGCGAAGTTCAATGTGGGCGATGCGGTCGACCGTTGAGTCGTTCAAGGCGGGAGAAAAGGTCCGCGTGAGCGGCGTGACGAAGGGCCGCGGTTTCCAGGGTACGGTGAAGCGGCATGGTTTTGCCGGCGGACCGAAGACGCACGGGCAGAAGAACCGTCATCGCGCGCCGGGTTCCATCGGCTCGCACGGCATTCCAGCGCGTCGTCACAGGGCGCCGCATGGCGGGCCATATGGGTACGGATCGCGTGACGGTGAAGAACTTGGTTGTCGCCGATATTGATAAAGAGAAAAATTTGATATTCCTCCGCGGTGCGGTGCCGGGCGCGCGCGGCGGGCTGATCGAGATCAGGAAATAATCATGAACGCCGACGTCTACAATTTGAAGAACGAAAAAGTGGGAACGCTTGAATTGCCCGAAGGCGTTTTCGGCGCGAAGTGGAACCCTATCCTCGTGAAGCAGGTTCTGAACGCCCAGCGCGCGAATGCACGCGATCCCGTGGGCGCACGCGAAGGGACGCGGCGAAGTGCGCGGCGGCGGCAAGAAACCGTGGCGCCAGAAGGGGACGGGCCGCGCCCGGCACGGCTCCATCCGGTCGCCGCTCTGGGTAGGCGGCGGAAAATCGCATGGTCCCCGCAACGAGCGCGATTATTCGCAGAAAGTGAACAAAAAGATGAAGCGCGCGGCGCTCTTTTCGGTGCTTTCGCGGAAAGCGAAGGACGGCGAGGTGAAGGTTTTTGATACGTTCGCCATCGAAGCGCCGAAGACGAAGGTCTTGGCTTCGACGCCTGAACGCCATTTTGAACATGAAGAAGAACGCGAAGCGGTACGACGTGCTTCTCGTGGGCGACCACGCGAACAAGAACCTGTTCCGCGCCTCGTCCAATCTGGAGAAAGCGAAGGCAATCGATGCCGCGTCGCTCAATGTTTTCGACGTTTTGAACCACAAGAATCTTTTCATGGAGAAAGAAGCGGTCGCGACCATAGCGAAACATTACAAAGATATAACCATGGCCGACGTATTCCTTATCAAAAAACCCTGGGTGACGGAAAAATCCACCGGCCTTGCGACGATGGGTAAATATGTTTTTATGGTGAAGTCAAAAGCGACGAAGCCGGAAATCAAAAAAGGCGGTGAAGGAGATCTATAAAGTGGACGCGGTTGCAGTGAACGTGGTGAACCGGCCGCCGAAGCGGAAGCGGTTCGGCGGCGTAATGAAAGGCACACAGGAAGGATACCGCAAGGCGATCGTGACGCTGAAAGACGGACAAAAAATAGATATCCAATAATATGAAAACCTATAAACCCACCAGTGCCTCGCGGCGCTCCATGACGAGCCCCGACTATCGGGGACTTTCCCACGTCCGCCCCCGGAGTCGCTCACGATACAGCTTGAAGTCGCACAGCGGCCGCAACTCGCAGGGCCGGATCACGGTGCGCCACCAGGGCGGCGGCAACAAAAAGTTGTACCGCATGGTGGATTTCAAGCAGAACCGGCTGAATTCGAAAGCGGTCGTGGAGACGATCGAATACGATCCGTACCGCACGGCGTTCATCGCGCGCGTGAAATACGCGGACGGTACGCCACGCGTATATCTTGGCTCCGGAAGGGCTTGAAGGTGGGCACGGAGATCGTGACCGCCGAAGCGGCGCCGCTCACGATGGGCAACCGCATGAAATTGAAGAATATCCCGGTCGGCTATCAGGTCCACAATGTTGAGACTCAGTCCCGGCCGTGGCGGCCAGCTCGCGCGTTCGGCGGGTTCCTACGCGGAAGTGCTTGCGAACGCGGACGGCTACACCGATCTGAAGCTTTCTTCGGGCGAAGTGCGCCGCGTGCCGTGGGACGGGCTTGCGTCGCTCGGACAGGTTTCGAACGCCGAATGGAATCTGGTGACGATCGGAAAAGCAGGCCGTTCGCGGTGGCTGGGCATCCGGCCGACGGTCCGCGGCAAGGCAATGAACCCGGTGGACCACCCGTACGGCGGCGGCGAAGGCAGCCAGCCGCGCGGTACCAGGAAGCCGAAAGACATGTGGGGCAATATCACGGGCGGCCACAAGACGCGCAACAAGAAGAAACGGTCGAGCAAATTCATTCTTCAACGCGAGGAAGAAAAATATATTACTATCATGTCACGCTCGCTCAAAAAAGGTCCCTACGTCGACCCAAAGCTTTTGAAGAAGGTCGCCAAGGCTGAAACCGGAAAGCGGCACGGTCATAAAGACCTGGTCGCGCGCTTCGGAGATCGCGCCGGAAATGGTGGGATACACGTTCGGCGTGCACAACGGCAAGATATTCATTGAAGTGAAGGTGAGCGAAGAAATGGTGGGCCACCGGTTCGGCGAGTTCTCGCCGACGCGGAAATTCGTGAGGCACGGCGGCAAGATGCAGAAAGAACTCGAGATCAAGGCGGCGGAAGCGCAAAAGACGCAGGCCACGGCGGCGAAAGCGGCGGAACCGGCAAAGAAATAATCATGGAACAGCAAATCGCAAAATTGAACTATCTCAGGATCGCGCCGCGCAAAGTGCGGAGCGTTGGCGACCTCTTGAAAGGACTTCCCGTGAACGATGCGGAGGCCCAGCTTATGGTCCAGCGCCGCCGGCCGGCAAAAGCGCTTCTGAAACTCTTGCGCTCGGCGGTCGCGAATGCTAAAAACAACAAGCGCTTGAATCCCGACCATCTTTTCATCGTCGAATGTCCGCGTGGACCAGGGGCCGATGCTGAAGCGGATGCTGCCGCGCGCGCGCGGTTCGGCGTCGCCGATCCAGAAGAAGATGAGCAATGTGACGCTCATGCTCGGCGTGAACGAACAGCTGACGCCGAAATTCAA
Source organism: uncultured bacterium (assembly GCA_963768625.1). Taxonomy (GTDB): domain Bacteria; phylum Patescibacteriota; class Minisyncoccia; order UBA6257; family 2-01-FULL-56-20; genus CAVYIK01. Next base: position 152,635 of record CAVYIK010000003.1, on the reverse strand, counting down.
GATCGTGGTGCCGAAAAAAGTGAAGCTGCCGCCCGGCGAGGAAAAACCGATCAAGGGAAAGCGGGAGAAGCAAAAACAGAAACCGGAGGAAGAGCGGGCAGAGACCAAGAAGCCCGGATTCTTCAAGCGGATGTTCAACCCGAAATCAAGGGCATCTAAATAACCATGGGACAAAAAATCAATCCAAATTCATTCAGGTTGGGGATCACGAAGAACTGGCCGGTGCGCTGGTTCATTAAAGGCGGCTATGCGAAGTATCTCGAGGAGGACGAAGCGATCCGCAAGGTGATCAAGAAGAAGATCGGCCTCGCGGGCATCGCGGCGATCGAGATCGAGCGCACGCAGGGGAACCTCCGCGTGTTTATCAAGGCGGCGCGGCCGGGTTTTATCATCGGCCGCGGCGGGAAGGGCATGGAGGACCTAATAAAGCGATCGCGGACGCATTGCGCAAGGCGCCGCAAGAGCAAGGCGCCGGTGCCGTTGAGCGTGAACGTGGAGGAGTTGAAGCGGTCGGAGATCTCGGCGACGTACGTCGCCCAGCAGATCGCATGGGACCTTGAAAAGCGCATGCCGTTCCGCCGGACGATGAAGAAATATATCGAGCAGGTGATGCAGAACAACGACGCGAAAGGAGCGAAGATATTCCTCTCGGGTCGGCTCGACGGGAACGAGATCGCGCGCCGCGAGCGGCTTTCGCGCGGATCGCTTCCGCTCCAGACCTTGCGCGCCGACATCGATTACGGCACGGCGACGGCGTTCACGACCTACGGCACGATCGGCATAAGCGTCTGGATCTATAAGGGAGAGATTTTCGATGAAGAAAAAGGAAAGCCAAAAGGCGCAATAGACCACGACCATGCTTATTCCGAAAAAAGTAAAACATCGCAAGTGGCAGAAGGGCCGCTCAAAGCGGCCGCCTGGTGGAGACCCGCGGGCTTGAGCTCTGCTTACGGCCAGTACGGCCTCAAGGCGCTCGAAGCTACCGTGGCTCACCGCGCGGCAGATCGAGGCAGCGCGGAAGACGATCACGAACTTCATGAAGCGCAGCGGCCGCCTTTGGATCCGCGTTTTCCCGGACAAGCCGGTCACGCTCCGGCCGCCGGAGACCACGATGGGCGGCGGCAAGGGAAGCGTGGACCACTATGTGTTCCCGGTGCGCCCCGGCCGCATGCTGTTCGAGATCGACGGCGTGGACGAAGCGACCGCGCGCGAGGCGTTGCGCTTGGCATCCTTCAAACTTCCGGTGAAAAGCAAGAATCATCGCAAAATAACCACAACATGAAAAAAAAAGACATCCAAGAATTGAAGCATCGCCCCGTGGAAGACCTTGTGCATCTCATTGTAGAAGGGAACGAGAAGCTGCGGGCGCTCAGATTTGACCTTGCGGCCGGAAAAGTGAAAGATATAAGCGGGATCAGGGACCTCAAGAAAAAAGTCGCGCGGATGAAAACCTTCATCCATGAACGTGCAAACCAGCCGCAAAATAAAAAGACGGAGGATCACGGGTGTCGTCGTCTCTGACAAGATGAAGAAGACGCGCGTGGTTGCGGTTGACCGCCTGAAGAAGCATCCGAAGTACCTGAAGTACTACACGGCAACGTCGAAGTTCAAGGCGCACGACGAGAATAACGAATATAAGACAGGCGACAAGGTCGTGATCGAAGAGACGCGCCCGCTCTCCAGGGAGAAGCGGTGGACGATCATCGGAAAAGTTTCACAATAACCATGATCCAGGAACGCTCCATATTGAAAGTTGCGGACAACAGCGGCGCAAAGATCGTGCGGTGTTTCCGCATCCTCGGCGGCACGCGGCACCGCTATGCGGGCGTGGGCGACATCATCGTCACTTCCGTGCAGTCGGCGGAGCCGCGGAAGAACGTGAAGAAGAAGGATATCGTGAAAGTGCTCGTGGTCCGCACGAAGAATGCGCTTGCGCCGGAAGGATGGCTCGTACGTCCGCTTTGACGAGAACGCCGTGGTTCTGATCGACGCCAAAAAGGAGCCGATCGCGACCCGTATCTTCGGCCCGTTGCCGCGCGAACTCAAAGAGAAAGGATACGAAAAATTGATGACGATGGCGGAGGAAATCGTGTAATACCATGAAACATCAAAAAGGGAGATACGTAAAAATATTTTCGGGCAAGGACCGCGGGAAGACCGGGACCGTTTCGCATGTTGACCCTGAAGAGAACCGCATCATCGTGGACGGCCTGAACGTCTTCAAGAAACATTCGCGGCCGAAGCGGCAGGGAGAAAAAGGGCAGATGGTGCTCGTGCCGCGGCCGCTTCCGGCCTCGCAGGGTGATGCTCGTCTGCTCCAACTGCAAGAACCCGACGCGCGTCGGCTTCCGCATGGATGGCCCGCGAAAGGTCCGGTACTGCAAAAAGTGCAAAGCAATCCACTATAAGTCATGAAAAAAGAAATCAGCGAAGACATTTTTGGAGAAGATCGTGCTTGACGCGGGCGTCGGCCGCTTGAGCCAGACGCCGAACTTCGAAGAGAAAGCGCTCGCCCAGGTGATGCGCGACCTTGCGGCAATGACCGGGCAGAAGCCGCAGATCCGCCGCGCGAAGAAATCCATCGCGGGATTCAAGATGCGCGAAGGCCAGATCGTGGGCGTGCAGGTCACGCTTCGCCGCGAGAAAATGGTTGATTTTTTTGAGCGATTGATTACTATAGTATTGCCTCGCGTGCGGGACTTCAATGGCTTGGACCCGAAGAATATCGATGAACACGGTGTCCTGAACATAGGCGTTCGGGACCAGTTCGTTTTCCCGGAGATCGCGCCGGAGCAATCGCCCGTATCTTTCTCGTTCGGGATCACGATCGTTCCCCGCCGGAAGCAGCGCGCCCAGGCGCTCGAAGCATTCCGGGAATTGGGCGTACCGCTCAAGAAAAAATAACATGGCAAAAGAATCCGTCATCGCGCGCAGCAAAAAGAAGCCGAAGTTCTCCATCCCGCATCGTGCGGCGCTGTTTCCGCTGCGGCCGCAAGCGCGGTTATATGCGCGATTTCGGTCTGTGCCGCATCTGTTTCCGCGAAATGGCGACCAACCAGGAGATCCCGGGCGTGAAAAAAGCATTCATGGTAAACCTCTATTATGTACTACGATCTTTTGCCTAAAATTAAAAATACGATCGCGGGCGCGGAAGGAGAAATTGACCGTCCCATTCTCACAGATGGACCTTGCGGTCTTGAAGGCGCTTATGGAGGCCGGCTATCTGAAGAGCGTGGAGAGGGAAGCGCTCGGGAAGAAGAGCGTCATCGTAGCCCGTCTTGCTTCAAAGGGACAGGGAAAATCATTCACCGACTTCAAGGTCATGAGCAAGCCGAGCCGGCACCGCTACATTGATTACCGCAGCCTGCGGTCAGTGCGGCAGGGATACGGCATAGGGGTCCTTTCCACGCCGAAGGGCATCATGACCGATAGGCGGCCAGGAAAGAAGAAGGTCGGCGGAGAATATTTGTTTGAAATTTGGTAACACTATCATGAGCAGCCGTCTTGTTAAAAAATCGATTCCCATAGGAAAAGGAGTGACCGTCGCAATAAGCAGCGGGTTTTTGACGGTCAAGGGCCCGAAGGGCGAGCAGCGGGTGAAGCTCGCGCCCGGGGTGAACGCAAAGATTGAAGGAGAACGATCTCTGGGTGGACGCGGGAACGGAGTGGTCGCTCGCAAAGAACGCCATCCAGGGCGTCACGGAGGGATTCACGAAAATCTTGGAGATCGAAGGAGTCGGTTATCGCGCCGTGCTTGAAGGAAAAGAACTCGTGCTGTACCTCGGCTATGCGCTACCGGTCCGCGTGAAGGTTCCCTCGAGGAGCTGTGGTCGCGGTTGAGAAGAACACGATCAAATTCTCGGGCATCGACAAGGAGCTTGTCGGACGCGTTAGCGGCAGAGATCCGCGCGCTCAAGAAGCCGGAACCGTACAAGGGCAAAGGCATCCACTACCAAGGCGAGGTGATCCGGCAGGAAGGTCGGAAAGAAAGCGGCGACAGCGGGCACCGCGGCATAACACTTCTATGAAAGCGCAAGAAAAAACTCAACCAAAAAGGGCGCGGCGGGCGGCGCGGGTCGAGCGCCCGCATTATAGGCACGGCGGCCGTGCCGCGGCTCGTTGTGAATCGCAGAACCGCTATATCTACGCGCAGCTTATCGATGACGCGACAGGCCGCACGCTTGCGGCGGTTTCGAGCTTCGGCAAAGGCGGGACGACAAAGGGGACAAAGAGCGTGCAGGCGTTCGCTGCCGGCGAGGCGCTCGGGAAAAAGGCAGCGGAAAAGGGGATCAAGGCGGTTCGTTTTGATCGTCGGTCGGCGAATTCCATGGCAGAGTAAAGAGCTCGCCGAAGGTGCTAAAAAAGGAGGACTAACAATATAATGCCACAACCACAGCGACATAACCGGAGGGACATGGGCCCGAAGGTCAGAGAGGAATTCAAGGAGCGCGTGCTCGACATGCGCCGCGTTACGCGCGTCGTTGCGGGCGGCAAGCGTTTCCGCTTCCGCTGCACGCTCGTCCTCGGGCGACGAGAAGGGGCGCGTCGGCGTCGGCGTCGCGAAGGGGCTCGACGTCCAGCAGGCGGTCGCGAAAGCGAAGACCGAGGCAAAGAAGAACATTCTTACGGTCAACCTGAAGGACGGGCGCACGATCGCGCATGAGGTGATGGCAAAATACAGCGCCGCGAGTGGTGCTCGTGAAACCGGCAAGTCAGGGCCACGGACTCCGCGCGGGCGGCGCGGTCCGTTTCGTGCTCGCTTTCGCGGGCGTGCAAGGACGCGACGGCGAAATGCCTTGGCCGCACGCCGAACAAGCTCACGAACGCCTTGGCGACCGTCGAAGCGCTCAAAAAATTGCAAGCATAATACTATGAAACTCCAGAACTCCCATCAATAAAGAGGAAGCGCGTACAGCGCATCGGCCGCAGCGGCAAGCGCGGCAGCTATTCCGGGCCGCGGCGTGAAAGGACAAAAATCCCGTTCGGGGCACCGCATCCGTCCGGCGGAGCGCGACCTCATCTTGCGGATCCCGAAGATGCGCGGTTTTCGCGAACACAACGAAAAGCGATCGCACGATCGTTTTCAATCTCGGCAAGCTTTCCGTGCGCTGAAGTCGTTCGCACAGGGGAAGACGCCGCTTGAGTCGACCAGGAACTCTTGAAGGCAGCAGGGCTTCTCAAGAAAGATTTCAGGGGAGAAGTGAAGATTCTTGGAGCGAGGGAGAAATAGCGTTCCCGATCACAGTGAAAGGCATACAAGTGTCCGAAGAGCGCTAAAGATGAAGATCGGGAAGGCGGGCGGGAGCGTCACGAAGTAACCTATTCATGAACCGGTTTCTCCAAATATTCAAGATCAAGGACCTCCGCAACAAGGTGCTTATTGTGGCGGGGCTTTTGGTCGCGTACCGCGTGCTTGCGGCAATCCCGATCCCGGGCGTGGATGCCGCGCGGCTCCAGCAACTATTTCAACTCAAACCAGCTTTTCGGCTTTTTGAACTTCTTCTCCGGCGGCGGGCTTTCAAACCTCTCGGTCATGATGCTTGGCGTGGGCCCCTACATCACGGCGACGATCATCATGCAGCTTCTGACGATCATTTTCCCGCAACTTCAAGGAGATGTATTACGAGGAAGGCGCGCGCGGGCAGGCGAAGTTCAACCAGTACTCGCGGCTTCTCACGGTGCCGCTTGGCGCTCGTGCATGCCTATGGATTTCTTACGCTCCTTATCTCGCAGGGCGTCATCGACCGGCCGGCTCCGTTCGCGCTTTGCGACGAACATCATCGTGATCGCCTGCGGTTCCATGATCGCGCTGTGGCTCGGCGAGCTCATCACCGAACAGAAAGTGGGGAACGGCATATCGCTCATCATCTTGGCCGGTATCCTTGCGCGCCTGCCCTCGTTCCTCGGAACGCTCGTCGCGTCCTACACGCCGACGCTTCTCACGACCTATTTCGGCTTCGCGGCCGTCGCAGTCGCTCCTTATCGCGGGTATCGTGTATCTGAACGAAGGCGAACGGAAGATCCCGGTCGCCTATGCCCGCCGCGTGCGCGGGAACAAGATGTATGGCGGCGCGCAGAGCTATCTGCCGCTGAAGGTGAACCAGGCGGGCATGATCCCGCTTATCTTCGCGATCTCGGTATTGCTCTTCCCGCAGTTCGCGGCATGGATCGTTTCCATCTTCTCCGCGTCGTGGGGGCTCTGAAGATCAGTGCGTTCGCGACGGCATTCGTCGCGAATCAGCTGTGGTACGGCATCTTCTATTTCTTCCTCGTGTTCATCTTTACGTATTTCTATACCTCCATCACGTTCAACCCCGAAGAGGTGGCGAAGAATCTGCAGCGGAGTGGGGGATTCGTGCCGGGCATCCGGCCGGGCGAGAGCACGGAGAAGTTCTTCGGCAGCGTCGTGAACCGGATCACGCTTTGGGGCGCGATCTTCCTCGGCCTTGTGGCGATCTTGCCGATCGTGGTGCAGGCAATGACGGGCGTGGCGGTCCTTACGATCAGCGGCACGGCGCTCTTGATCGTCGTTGCGGTGGCCTTGGAGACGATGCGGCAGGTGGATTCGCAATTGACCGTTCGTGAGTACGAAGGAATAGAATAGCAGGCTCCGAGCTTGGTCGGCGGGCTACCGCTTTGATTTTTTGATCTTGCTGAATAGGGGCTGATAAAGATCTTCCGCGATATTGATATCGAGTTCATGGCGGGCGATGCGGTTCGTGAACTCAACGGGGGCGTCCGTAATGAGGGCAAGGGGTTGTCGTTCATCACCCTCGCCCATCGCGAGGACGGCGGCGGTCGCTAGGCTATCGGCGACGTCGGTCTTTGAAAAATGGAATTTCCGGCCGAAGAGGTCGGGCTTCCCCCGGTAGTCCTTTATTCCCTTGAACCCGGCGTAGCCGAGCGCCACGCCCACCACGCCGTTGCGGAGCGGGAAAATACGGCTGTCCGTAATCACAACGCCGAACCTCTTTGCTTTATAGAGATTTTTGAGCGCGGTCCGGAGCTGTGAGGCGGCCTCAAAGCAGTCCTTCGGGAGAAGAATAAGTTTCCCGTTGCCATTCGATTCATCAATACCCGCGGATGCCATCGGCATGCCGTTGCGCATGGTGAGCCACACATATTTCGTGCGGATCGCCCACTGGCTTTCTTTTTTGATCAGGCGGACTTTGTCCGCTTCGCTGCGCGCGGGTGTCGTGCGACGCTCGGCGAGTGCCACGATCTTTGAAGTAACAACGAGGACTGCGCCATCCGGAATACGGGGGATGTGGTGCCGGATGAACCGGACAAGGTCATCGCCCTCGCGGAAGATACTGGTTCTTATCGGGCGGACATGCATGGTTGTCATTGTATCTCGCGGCGCGATTGGTTACAATCAGAATATAAGGAAGCACATCATGGACTTCGACGCCATATTAATTATTGGTCCCCAAGGATCGGGCAAGGGCACGCAGGGAAAGATGCTCGCAGAGAAGCTCGGCTTTTTATTTTTTGAAATGGGGGCGATTTTGCGCGCGGTGAGCAAAAAGAACACCCCGCTCGGAAAAGAAGTATTAAGGATAACGAGCAGCGGGGCGTTAGTTCCGGACGATATCGTGATCAGTGTCGCAAAAGAACGACTCGAAACGCTCTTGCCCACACAGGGAGTTGTTTTTGATGGCGTCCCGCGACAACTGGGACAGGCCAATTTCTTGGTGAATTTTCTCCGGGCGCAAGGCAGGAAACGTCCGGTGACCATTTTGTTCACGCTCCCGCGGGAAATGTCTTTCGAGCGCTTGCTTCTGCGCGCGAAAAAGGAAGGGCGGGCGGACGACACGAGAGAGGCAATCGAAGCGCGACTCCACTACTACGACGAAGTGACAAAACCGATTTTAGAATATCTGAAGCACGAGACACGGCTCATAGAAATCGACGCGAGCCCTTCTGTTCCCGAAATCGCAAAGAATATTGACGCGGCGCTTGGCATTGCATGAACGTAATGAAGAAAAAGCCCTTCAATCTCATCTTGCTCGGCGATCCCGCCTCCGGGAAGGAGACGCAGGCGGCGCGGCTCGTCAAGAAGTATCGCCTCTATGATTTCGATATGGGCCGGGAGATACGGAAGCCCGAGACGCGGAAAAAATACGATTATGCGCACACTACTGCCATCGGGGGCCTCACTCCTACAAGAGTCGTGCGGGACATCCTTCGGCGGGTGATCCGCACGGTTCCCGCGAAGAAGGGGATCCTCTTTGATGGTCACCCCAAGATGATCGGCGAGGCGAAGCTTGCGGCAAAATGGTTGAAACGATATCGGCGGAACGACCCGCTCGTGCTTTATCTTGCCTTACCCATGAGCGAGAGCATCCGCCGCGCGAGACAACGCACGGAACGGATAGGAGGGAAATTGGTGCGGCGGGATGACGATACCGAAAGGGCCATCAGGAACCGGAAGCGGTATTACGAACGCCAGGTCCGGCGCGTCGTGGTTTTTTTCAAAAAGAAGTATGCGTTCAGGCGGATCTCCGGGCAGGGGAGCCGGGCCGAAGTGTGGTCGAGGATCGTGGTGGCTGTTGAACGATATGGAACTTAAGACGTCCGAGGAAATAGAGGTGATGACCGAGGGAGGGCGGCGCCTGGCGGAGGTGCTCGCGCAGCTCAAAGAAGAGACGCATCCGGGCGTGACCACAAAACAGCTTGACCGCCTCGCGTACCAATTGATCCATAAGGCCGGAGCGAAGCCGGCGTTCTTAGGATACCGCCCCGGCGGCGCGAGCAAGGCGTATCCGTTCACACTTTGCACATCGATAAACGGCGTTGTGGTGCACGGCCAGCCATCGGGGTACGTGGTGAAAGATGGCGACCTCGTGAAGCTTGACCTCGGATTATCTTATGAAGGTTTCTTTCTGGACGCGGCGCTTACGGTGGGGGTGAGCGTGACCGATAAAGCGGCGCAGCGACTCATCGCGGCCACGGAAGAAGCGCTTGCGGCCGGCATCGCGGAGGCGAAGGCCGGGAGGACGCTCGGCGACATCGGCTTTGCGATAGAGAAAGTTGCAAAGAAGCAGAAGTGCGCCGTTGCGGAAGGGCTCACGGGGCACGGCATCGGCCGCGCGCTCCACGAAGAGCCGACGGTGTTCAATTCCGGCCGGAAAGGAACGGGCGCAAAACTTGTTCCCGGCGCAGTGCTCGCGATAGAACCGATGTTCGTCCTTGGCGCGCCCACCCTGCGGCAATTACGTGATGAAAGCTGGGCGACCGCGGACGGCTCGCTCGCCGCGCACTTTGAACACACCGTGGCGATCACGAAGGACGGGCCGCGGATCCTCACTATGGTATAATTTTCTCGATCTTCCATGGCGCAACCTTATCTTTCGATCATCATTCCTGCTTATAACGAAGCCGAGCGCGTTCCGAAGACACTCTTGGACATCGACAAGCGCCTTGAAAAGGCGCCGTATTCTTATGAGATATTCGTCGTGAATGACGGTTCGAAAGACAACACGGCAGAGGTCGTGCGCAACATGGCGAAAGTGGTGAAGAACCTGAAGTTGATCGATAACGTTGAAAATAAAGGCAAGGGAGGCGTCGTGCGGCAGGGGATGCTGCTTTCGAATGGCGCAATCCGACTTTTTATGGATGCTGACAATTCGACCGCCATCGATCAGTTTGACCAGATGATGCCGTACTTCAAAGATGGATATGAAGTAGTGATCGGTTCGCGCGCGGTCAAGGGAGCAAAGCTTGATCCACCGGAACCTCTTTCCAAACAGATCCCGGGCAAGATGGGCAATCTTTTCATCCAAGTGCTGGTGCTGCCCGGCCTTTGGGATACGCAATGCGGCTTCAAGGCGTTCACGGCCGCCGCAGCAATGAAGGTTTTTGAATTGTCCCGCATTGCGGGATGGGGTTTTGACGTAGAGACCCTCGCGCTCGCCAAGAAAATGGGCTACAAGATCAAGGAAGTCCCGGTGTATTGGGTGAACGATATCCGTTCCCACGTCAAAGCATCCGCCTACTTGAAAGTTCTTTGGGAAACCATTACAATTCGCTGGTGGTTGTGGGCGGGCAAATACGGCCCGCTCGTATCGTAAAAGCAGTAACTACCTAATGGCCAAACAATATCTTACGAAGGAGCGGCTCGAGGAGCTCACGGCGGAGCTTGAGACGCTCAAGGGCAAACGGCGCGTTGAAGTTGCGGAGCGCCTGAAGCAGGCAAAGGAATACGGCGACCTTTCCGAGAACTCGGAATACGCAGAGGCGCGCGAGGAACAGGCAAGCGTGGAAACGCGAATTGCCGAGCTTGAGGACCTTTTGAAGCAGGCAGCGATCATCAAGAAATCCGAAGGAGGGGACACGGTGACCGTGGGTTCCACCGTAACCGTGAAGCGGGGTGAAAAAGTGATGAGCTATACGATCGTCGGTTCTTATGAGGTGAAGCCGGAAGAGGGCAGGATCTCCGACGAATCTCCGCTCGGCAAGGCGTTCTTAAGGAGGAAAGTGGGCGATACGGTAAGTGCGGCGACGCCGGCAGGAGCAGCAACGTACGAGATACTCAAAATAGAATAACGGGGCGCGCGGTGATATTATTAAGATATGCTGGACGATATCGTGAAGGAACGGCGGAAGAAACTGGAACTGCTCAAAAAGGCGGGCATTGATCCGTATCCGGCGCGCGTCAAAAGGACTCATGCTATCGCGGAGGTTTTGGAAAACTTCGAAAAGTTCCAAGACTTTGAACAGTCAAAAAATCTCATCTCGCTAGCGGGACGATTGCGGAACCTGCGTGACCAGGGAAAAATTATTTTTGCGGACATTGAGGACGAAAGCGGGGAAATCCAGCTTGTTCTAAAGGAGGATGCATTCAGAAGGACGCGGCAAAAGACCTTGATTTTTGGAGGTCAGTTCTGGATCTTCGGAGATTTTGTTTCCGCAACGGGCATGCTTTTTACGACAAAGCGCGGCGAAAAAAGTATGGAAGTTCACGAACTTCAGATGGCGGCGAAAAGTTTGCTGCCGCTGCCGGACAAGTGGGCAGGGCTTGAGGACGAAGAGTTGCGCTTGCGCAAGCGCTATTTGGATCTTATCGCGACGCCCGAACTGCGCGAGTTATTCAAAAAGAAAACGGTATTCTGGGAGACGTTCCGTGGCGTCTTAAAAAAGGAGGGATTTTTGGAAGTGGAAACGCCGGTTCTGGAAAGCGTGCCGGGCGGCGCGGAGGCGGAGCCGTTCAAGACGCATCACAACGCGCTTGATACGGATTTTTATCTCCGCATTTCGCTTGGAATTGCCGCTCAAGCGGCTTCTCGTCGGCGGATTTGACAAGGTGTTCGAGATCGGCCGCATTTTCCGGAACGAAGGCATTGACCGTGAGCACCTTCAGGATTACACGCAACTTGAGTTCTACTGGGCGTACCGCGATTACAACGACGTGATGGAGCTTGTAGAGCGAACGTACAAGGAGGCGATCAAAAATACCCGCGGCGGGCTCACGACGGAATTCGAAGGCAAGAAAGTTGATTGGTCAAAGAAGTGGCCGAAAGTGGAATATGTTGAAGCATTCAAGAAGGCGATTGGGATCGACCCGACGGCGGCGAGTCGCGAGGCGCTCGCGGAAAAAGCGCAGGAGATGAAGATCGAATTTGAAAAAGGCGCGGGCAAGGGGCGACTCATAGACCTTATTTTTAAAAAGACGTCGGCCAAGCATGGTCCAGCCGTGCTTCCTCGTAGACCCGCCGGTGGAGGTGGAACCGCTTGCCAAGCGCCTGCCCGAGAACCCGAAGGTAGTGGAGCGGTTCCAGGTCATTGCGTGCGGCACGGAGCTCGGCAAGGGATTTTCAGAGCTGAACGACCCGCTTGACCAGCGGGCGCGGTTTGAGGAGCAGAAAAGGCCCGCGCGGCAGGGGATAAGGAAGCGCAGCGCCTGGACGAAGATTTTCTGGAGGCGCTTGGCGTATGGCATGCCGCCCGCGGGCGGATTCGGCGTCTCGGAGCGGCTCTTTGCGGTCCTCATGGATCGGCCCATACGGGAGTGCGTGTTCTTCCCGCTCATGCGGCCCAAGAAATGAAAAAGGTTTTGGTCTTCGGCACGTTCGATGGTATTCATGAGGGCCATCGGGCGTTTCTTAAGCAGGCGCGGTTGCGGGGCAATTATCTGATCGTGGCGGTCGCGCAAGATGCGGTCGTGGAACAATTGAAAAATCATCCGCCGCGCAGGAACACAAAAGAGAGGATAGAGGCGCTCGCTACGGAAGATCTTGCCGATACGGCCGTTCCGGGAGACGCCGAGCTTGGTGACTATGGGGTGGTGAAGAAATATCGCCCCGGCGTGATCGCGCTCGGATATGACCAAGCCGCGCTCAAGCGCGATCTCGAGGAACATCTCCCCGATTTTGATTGGGACGTTGAGATCGTTGTCCTTGCGCCGCACGAGCCGCACAAATATCACAACAGCCTACGCTAACCGCTTTGCGTCGTCGCAGATCAATTTCATTTCGCCGTCGCGCGGGGACATCCGTCCTTGCACGATGACGGGCGCGTTTTCCACCCATGCGGCCGCGGTCTTTTCAAGACGCTGTTGAACACGACGACCTCGATCGGCTTCTGGGATGCGTCCTCGATGGTCGCGAAGATCATGGCTGGCCGCTTTTTGTGAATATCTTTCTCATCTTTGAAACGACGCCGGCCGTGCGCACGAGGAGACGTTCGTTCTTCATCGCCATGAGTTCGGCAATGGGTTTTACGCCGACGCTCTCAGTCGTCTCGGCGTGAGCTGCGAGGGGATGTTCGGAGAGATAGAATCCGATCAGCTCCTTTTCCCAGATGAGCTTTTCGGCGTTCGTCGCGGGCGGCGCGGGCTTCAGCTTGAGCGCGGCGGCGGGCATCGTGTCGCCGAAGAGCGAGCTCGCACCGCTCTGCGCGCCGCCGTTCCTCCGCGCGGCGACCGCGAAGCGAAGGATGTCGTCCATGTTCTGGAGTGCCTGGTTACGCTCGATGCCGAGCGAATCGAACGCGCCCGCTTTGACCAGGCTTTCGATTGATTTCTTGTTCAGGTCCTTATGCTGGATGCGCATGAGCACTTCCTCAAAGCTCTTGAACGGGCCGCGGCGCGTTCGCTCTTCTATGATCGCTTTTGTGATCTCCGAGCCCACGTTCTTTACCGCTTCAAGGCCGAAGCGGATCTTTTCGCCTTCCGGCGTGAACGTTGACGAAGCTTTTCTTGATGTCCGGCGGCAGGATCTCAAGCCCGGATTGCTTCGCTTCCTGGATAAGGAACGAGATCCGCTCTATGTCGCTCACCTCGGCGTTCAGGAGCGCCGCCATGAATTCTTCGGGATAGTGGGCCTTCAGGTAGGCCGTTTGGTAGCCGATGAGGGCGTAGCAGGCGGCGTGCGACTTATTGAACCCGTACCGGGCGAATGGCGGGAAGAGCTCCCAGATGGCCTTCGCGGTCCGTTCGGGGATGCCGTTCTTGATCATGCCGCCGACGAGCTTTACGGCCTGTTCGTCAAGGAGCGACTTGATCTTCTTGCCGATCGCTTTGCGGAGCGTGTCCGCTTCGGGGAGCGTGTAGCCCGCAAGGTCGCGGGCGATCTGCATCATTTGTTCCTGGTACACGCCGACCCCGTAGGTGTTTTTGAGGATGGGCTCAAGCTTGGGATGGAGATAGGCGATCTTCTCTTCGCCGTGCTTGCGTTTGATGAAGGATGGGATCAGTTCCATCGGCCCGGGTCGGAAGAGGGCCACGAGGGCGATCAGGTCCTCAAGGCTCGGTCGGTTTTATCTCTTTCATGTACCGGCGCATGCCGCTCGATTCGAACTGGAAGATGCCGGTCGTATCGGCTTTCTGGAGGAGGTCGAAGGTTTTCTTGTCGTCAAGCGGGATATTCGAGATGTCCACGGTCTCGCCGTGGAGCTCTTTTATGAGGCGGATGGCGTCTTCGATGATACGTGAGGTTCTTGAGTCCCAGAAGGTCGATCTTCAGAAGACCGAGGTCTTCAATGGCGTGCATCTCGAATTGCGTGATCATGATGTCCTTTTCCTGCGGCGCGAACTGCAGCGGCACGCGCTCAATGAGCGGTTCCTTGGCGATCACGGTGCCGCAGGCATGGACCGATGCGTGCCGCGCCACGCCCTCCAGATGACGCGCGGTATCGATCAATTTTTTCGCTTCCGCATTTCGCGTCATAGAGCGCACGCAGCTCAGCCACTTTCCTCAGGCACTCATCCAGCCACCCCTCCTTCATGCCTTGTGTGGGATTGAAGGGAATCAATTTCGCGATCTGGTCGCAGAAGGCGTACGAGTAGCCCATTGCGCGGCCGGCATCGCGGATCGCGGCGCGCGCCGCCATCGTCCCGAACGTGATGATGCGCGCGACTCGGTCCTCGCCATATTTCTCGCGGGCGTACGCGAGCACCTCGTCGCGCCGCTTGTCGGCGAAGTCTATGTCGATGTCCGGCATCTGGATGCGCTCCGGGTTCAGGAAACGCTCAAAGAGGAGCCCGTAGGTGAGGGGATCGAGGTCGGTGATGTCCAAGGCACGTAGGACACCAAGCTGCCCGCTGCCGAGCCCCTGCCCGGCCCCACGGCGATGCCATGCGCCTTTGCCCAGGTGATGAGGTCTTGGACGATCAAGAAGTAATCCGCGAAACCGGTCTTTTCAATGACGCCGAGCTCGTATTCCAGCCGCTCGTCCATTTCTTTGGTCTGCGTCTCGGGCGGGAATCTTTTTCGGTAGCCGTTCCTCCACGAGCTCGCGGAGATAGGCGTTCGCGGTTTTTCCTTCCGGTTTCGGGAAATTGGGGAGCAGTACTTTCCCCAGCTTCAAGTTCCACGTTGCAGCGCGCAGCGATCTCCGCGGTGCGCATGGCCTCGTGCCGCCGGGAATATGGGCGAACTTTTCCGCCATCGCCTCCGGCGAGAGGAGCGAAAAATCATCCTCTTTCATGGTCATCCGGTCGTCGTCCGCCAGCTTGTTGCCGGTCTGCACGGCGAGCAGCACGTCGTGATATTCGTTGTCTTCCGAACGGAGGTAGTGGCTGTCCTGGGTCGCGACGAGCGGGATGCCGGTCTCGTCGGAAAGCTTTACGAGGAGCGGCTCTATCTGCTCGGAATCGGGAACGTGCGGGATGCTTTTGGACCTCCAGGAAATAATTCTCCGCGCCGAAGAGATCGCGATATTCAAGTGCGATCCTCTTCGCTTCTTCGAATCGCCCGGCAAGGAGCGCTTGCCCAATCTCGCCGCCAAGGCATGCCGGAAAGCGCGATCAGCCCCTCGTGATATTCGCGGAGCAGGTCCTTGTCCACGCGCGGGCGGTAATAAAATCCTTCAAGGTGGGCCTTTGAAACGAGTTTGATCGAGATTCTTCCACCCCGTCTTGTTCTCGCAGAGGAGGACCAGGTGGTAATATTTTTCGCTTGCTTCTTTGGAAAACCGGTCGCGCGGCGCGACGTAGGTCTCAACGCCGAGGATCGGCTTCATGCCGCTCTTCTTCGCCGCCTTATAAAACTCCACGGCGCCGTAGAGCGCGCCATGGTCGGTAAGGGCGACGGCGTCCATGCCGAGCTCTTTCGTGCGCTTTATGAGCGGATCTATCTTTGAAAGGCCGTCAAGAAGGGAATAATGGGAATGCGTATGAAGGTGGACGAATTTAGGCATAGTGTTCGTGCGTTAGCCCTCGCAAGCGAGGATGCGGAACATTAAATATTAATTAACCGCACTATCTACTGAATGTTACTAAAAAAGGGAAAAACTAACAACCTCGCCTCCATTTAATCATTTTTTAATCATCAATATGGTATATGAAGTATATGAAAACTATCGGAGATAGAACGATTATTAAAATGTATCTCGAAGATAGACTTTCCGTAGCTCAAATTAGTCAAAACATTGGAATTCCATTTTGGAAGGTGAGGTGTATTTTGGAGAAAAATAAAATCGTTAAGCGTTCCATCAGTGAGGCAATTACGAGCCTTAATGTTACTAAATTTAAAAAACAACCATTTCTATTAAAACAGGATTTATCGCCTCGGGATAGCGATTTGAAAATCGCCGGGATAATGCTATATTGGGGCGAGGGATCCAAGACTGGTGGTTCTGTGGGATTTTCGAATAGCAACCCCGAGATGATAAGATTATTCCTGTTATTTCTGAGAGGAATTTGCGGGATTGATGAAAAAAGGATTAAACTTATGATCCACATGTACCCCGATCAGGACAAGGACTTTCTTGAAGAATTTTGGGCAAAAACAACAAAGATTGGTAGGGAAAATTTTTATCCTAGTTATGTCCATATAGGTAAGCAGGGCACATATAAAAATAAGTCCCAATATGGAACTATTGGCCTAAAGTATGCTGATAAAAAATTATTGAAATTAATACTCGGATGGATAGATGAATACAAGGATAGTTTTCTGGGAATAACGCCGGAGTAGCTCAACGGCAGAGCAACGCTTTTGTAAAGCGATGACGGAGGTTCGACTCCTCTCTCCGGCTCAAGAGAAATTTGAAGAAGCTACAGGTTTGGGGTATATTAGGGTCAGTGCCGATGTAGCTCAGCTGGTAGAGCAACTCCATGGTGGGCCGGAAAGGCCATGCCCGCGGGCGGGGAAACCTGTCCGCGAATCCCGAATTACGGTTAAAGGCCCGCAGGGGCTAAGACCGTGGCGAACGATTTCGCCCGAACGACTGACAAGGGACGCTGCGCCGCGCGAGCGGTATGCGCAAGATACAGTCTAATCCTCATATAAGCGTTGCGAAGTTGAGGTGCACATGAAGGAGTAGGTCGCCGGTTCAAATCCGGCCATCGGCTCAAGGGTCCGACAGTTGCACTTTCTGGGAATCTGGGGTAGTATTTCCCGTATGGCGAAAGTAAAGCGCGCGGACAAATTGATCACCCTCCGCTGTTCCGTTTGCAAACGGCGTAATTATTACACCACCAAAAACAAGAAGACGGTGGAGCGCAAGATCGAATTCAAGAAGTTTTGTAATTGGTGCCGCAAGGCAACGCTCCACAAAGAGGGGAGGATCACGGGGAAGTAAAATTGCGCTACAATAGTAGCGAGGGGGCATCGTTCAGTGGTAGGACGGCGGTCTCCAAAACCGCTAACCTGGGTTCGATTCCTAGTGCCCCCGCATTATTGAAGGCTCAGTTGTTCCGCGTATTTCGCCACGTCGTCCATGAAGGCGGGGGATAGCTTCCCGAAGCATTCGCTCGCCCCCAGTTCTTTCGCGCGGCGCACGTCCTCTTCTTGCCGCAAGATGGAGAGCATGATGATCTTCGTCTCGATGTCTTTATCTCTTACTTCCCGCAGGACATCGAATCCGCTCAGGCCGGGCATGACGATGTCGAGCACCACAAGGTCGAACTTTTTTTGCTGCAGTTTCGCGAGGGCCGTTGCGCCGTCTTGCGCGGTTTCTACGCGGAATCCTGCCCTATCAAGACGGGACGCCACCACATCCCTGAACATTCTTTCGTCATCAACCACAAGGATGTTGAGCGGTCGGGGGATTTTATTGATATCGTCAGCCATATGTCTTAATCATCATTATAAGGCAAGAATGATATAATGACAGAGATGACCATTGGCTTCTATACTTCAAAGCATTATTTCGAATTGAAACAGGCGGCCGTAGAAGAAGCCGTCAAAAAGCTTGGCATTGAAGCGGAGATGGTCCTTAACAACTCCTTTCGCCCGTCATTGCCTTCGCAGATCTTCGGATTTGAGGAGCTCTTCAAGAGAGCGCGGGCTTGCGCAGCGGAAGCGGTCAGTCACGACAATATCGATGTTGGGATTGGTATCGAGAACGCACTGAGCTTTATCTATAACGCGGACGAGTGGTACTACGTGATCGGCGTTTCTGTCCAAACCAGGGACGGCAGGCACGCCGAAAGTTTTACGCCCGGCATCAGGGTGCCGATCTGGATGATGAAAGAGGTGCAGGGCAGCAACATTAAAATGGATTCATTGACCCAGAACCTGGCCGGGGAAGATGATCCGGTAGTATATTTCTCCGGCGGGACGCTCACGAGAAAAGACCTCATGGTGCCCGCGCTCCTCCTGGCGTTCGCAAATCTTAACTTGGACAAAGAGCATCCGCCGGTATCAGTTCCCGTGCCAGTGCCGCCGGTGGCATAAGCGCGTCGAAGATCCGCGTGGCGTCCGCATAAAACCGCCCCCTGCGGCTTTTTAATGAAAATTTAATCTTTATTTGGCAGAATTTTAATGGGTGTCGTGCCATGCTCGGGGGAGTACCTTTGGCCCTTAATATCGTA
The DNA here is from genome assembly GCA_963768625.1 of uncultured bacterium. Lineage (GTDB taxonomy): Bacteria > Patescibacteriota > Minisyncoccia > UBA6257 > 2-01-FULL-56-20 > CAVYIK01. Next base: position 134,379 of record CAVYIK010000003.1, on the reverse strand, counting down.
AAAAAGGAGCAAGGGTCGGAAAAGGAAAAAAGGTGATACCATGATAATGATTCGTCGTATGGAAGAAAGCGAAAGAAGCAGCGTGGCCATTTTTGTCCAGCGGACGATGCATGAACGGTATGGCAGTGATGCATATGCTTTGCCGGGAATCGTCTTCGCCGCCTGGGACAGAGGTGATCTCGTCGGAGCGATAGGGCTTTCGCTGAGCAGTGGCGAGGCTTTTTCTCTTGAAAAGACCTACGCGCTGGACTATAAGACATTTCCCGGGGTTTTCGAACGAACAAAGATCGTAGAGCTCGGACGATGGGCAGTGAAGGTTCAGGATCTCTCCGAAGCGCTCGTATATACCGCGATCCTCCACGCGCTTGGGAAACGGCGCGAATGGGGGATCGGAGAGGTGAAGCCGCAGGTAGCCCGCCGGTTTGCCCAAATGGGCATCAGGGTCACTACGCTTTCCGGAGAACCGATTTTGAGGAATATCCCGGCCGGCGTGCTCCCTTATTATCTTTTATCACCCCGCCCTCTGCCGCGTGCAATGGGGCTTACCAATGCAGAACAAGCGTTACGCGAGAAGATCATGAAGCTCATAACGGAAGGCATGATTACCCTTAAACCGTTTTAATGAATGTCTTTGCGGACGGTGGCTCCGGCGGTGCGTGTCGGCCGGAGCCATCTCCCGAACCAAATCTGGTATTTTGTAGGTAATGCTCCTTACGCTTATCGCCCATCTCGTTATAGACGTTTTAAACCTTGCGATAGGAGGCTACGTGCTTTTCAAAAATCCGCGCGGCATAGTGCACCGCTCCTTTTTCCTATTTGTATTTGGGATCGTAAGTTGGAGCGCGAGCATCTTGTTCTTATCTTCTACGGGACAAGCGTGGCTCACCACGCTTCCATTTTTAGGCGCAGAGATCATGGTTCTGGGATTCGTACTTCTCGCAGAAGTCTTCCCTGATGGAAACGCCCCGGAGAGATCCTGTTTATTCTGCCTTGTGCCGTGGCTTGCTATTTTTCTTCTTACCCCCACGGATCTCGTGGTCCGCACCGCACGGCTCAGCGCTGGCCATCTCGAAGCAAGCTACGGCCCGCTCATCCTTCTTTTCGGAGCCGTTATGGGCGCCTATATCCTCTGGGGTATCGGAAAACTTTTTTTGAAGTATCGTCGCATGCAAGGCATTCGGCGCGTGCAGATACGATACCTTACCGTCGGCGCAGGCATATTCCTCTTCTTTGCATTTATCACGAACGTCATCCTGCCGGCATGCCACATTTTTTCGTTCAATCTCTTTGGGCCATTGTTCTCAGTTATATTCATAGGTATGGCAGCGTATGCCATCGTGCGGCATCAGTTTTTGGATATTGCCGTCGTTATTCAGCGCAGCGTTGTATACGCTTTCTTGATAGGCGCTGTCGCGTGCATTTTTTTCGGCATCGACCTAATTGTCCGCCGATTTACACAAATAGAGGGCTGGGGCGACGATGTTGCCGCGGCGATCATCGGTGCATTCGGTTTTGTATGGCTACGTCGTTTTTCGAGCGGATCACCGACCCGATTTTTTTCCGGAAAAGCTATCAATATGATATGGCGGTGCATGAACTGGGACCGTTACTCCACTCAAGCATCGATCTCGAAACATTGCTGCGGACGATCGACGGTTTTCTTGCGCGGACCGTGAAGCCCGAGCGCACCGTTTTCGTGATCCACGATGCGACCGGAAGGCGCCTCATGCGCTCCTTCTTCCACGGTCCGCGGGTGCCGGCGGGGGGAATGAAATACGAAGAGGCGATAATGGCTCTTGCGGTAGGGACGCGCGGAACGGTCTTTTTCCAGGAGCAGGGAGAGAATCCGGACGCGGAGACGGGGATCGCGGCCATCCTTCCCTTGTTCGCGCGTGAGGGTTCGACCGCCACTATGCTTTTGGGGAAAAAACTCTCCGGTGATATTTTCCGGCTCAAGGATATCGAACTATTATCAGTGCTCACACACCAGGCTGGCATGGCCATCGAGAACGCACGGTTGTATGAAGCAGCCCAGCGCCACGGCGAGACGTTAGAGGGGCGGGTGCGCGAGCGGACGGCGGAGCTCCAGAACATGCAAGAGGCACAGTCGAAATTTGTCACCGACATTTCGCACGAGCTCAAAACGCCCGTAGTGGTGCTCAAGGCCAATATGGACATCCTGGAGGGGAAGCGCAAAGGGAACCGGAAAACGGCGCTCGCGGTCGCTTCGACAACGCTTGGGCACATGGCGCAGATGGTGGATCACCTCCTCGCCATCGCGAGATTAAATTTTTCTAAAGAAAAGCTTCACAAACAGGAGATTTTGGTGGAGAATCTGCTGGAGGAGGTCTATAACGACTGTTCAATACTTGCGGAGAATGCCGGTATAACACTTTCTTATTCGAGCGGCAATTTCCCCGTGCTTGCCGATAGGGAAAAATTGAAAGCGGTGATCTTGAATCTGGTAAGCAATGCGCTGAAGCACACGCCGCGCGAAGGGAAGATCACTCTTTCGGGAAAGAAGGAGGGAGAGCGGGCAGAGATTGTTGTGGAAGATACTGGATCGGGTATCGCGCCCGAAGATGCGGTGCATATCTTTGAGCGTTTTTACCGGATCAGCGGCGATCGCTCCTCTGGTACGGGCCTTGGCCTTGATATCTGCAAGAAGATCGCGGAGATGCACGGCGGCACCATCATGGTCGAGAGCGCCATTGGGAAGGGGAGCAAATTTACCGTTTCCTTGCCGCTGGGTTCGCAGGATGCTCCTAAAGCATAATTATTTGTTATAATGAAACCAAAGCAAAAGAACATGGCCACCGTGACTGCGTTCAGGGATCAGCTATATCTTCAGAAGAATGAGGACTTGGTTTTGGACGGGGAAAAGCATTACGTCCTCCGCCTTCGCGATCTGCCAACGGAAGAAAAACCTCGCGAGAAACTGATGAAATATGGCCCCGCGGCGCTCTCCGTCACGGAGCTCTTGACCATCGTTTTAAATGCCGGCACAAAGCGGGAGGGGGTGCTTGCCATGTCTCGCCGGCTCCTCAAGGAATATGGTGACAGTGCCATCGTGAACCAGAAGGACCCCCAGAAAATGAAGGAATCGCTCGGCATCCCGATTACGAAGGCGTGCCAAGTTGTTGCGTGTTTTGAGCTTGGCCGAAGGTTTTTCAAAACGGCGGACGGAAAGCGGCCGCTTACCGTCCGCACCGCAAGGCAGGTGTACGAATATTTGAAGGACATGCGCGACCTTCCCAAAGAGCACCTGCGCGGGCTTTATCTCGATAGCCATTATCAATTGATCCACGATGAAGTGATCTCCATTGGGAGCCTCACTTCAAACATTATCCATCCGCGCGAGGTCTTCAGGCCGGCTATCGAATATTCCGCTTCAGCCCTGATCCTTGCGCACAATCATCCGTCGGGCGTCGCGAAACCCTCCGAGGCGGACATTGCGATTACGCGGCAAATCGTGGAAGCGGGGAAGATAATCGGTATCAGCGTGCTCGACCACGTGATCGTTACGAAGACAAAGTTCGAGAGCGTGCCGGCGGAGTATTAGTATGACCCAGTTTTCCCATCTGACGAAGACCTATAAAAAGCGGAACGTGGTGGACGATTTTTCGCTCACCGTGAACGTGCCGATATTCGGCTTTTTGGGCCAGAACGGGGCGGGGAAGACGACGATCATGAAAATGGTCGTGGGGCTCCTCGCGCCGAGCGTGGGAACCATTTTACTCGACGGGAAGCCGTCAGCGGACGAGGCGTCAAAGCGCCGGATGGGGTATATGCCCGAGACGCCGTATTTCTACGAGCGGATGACTGGATTGGAGTTCATGAGGCTGTGCGATGAACTGGACGGGTCGCAGGGGCGGAACCGGACGGAGCACTATGAAACGCTCCTTAAGCGCGTAGGCATCTATGAGGCGCGGAACGCGGAGGTGCGGACCTACTCCAAGGGCATGCGCCAGCGGCTTGGCTTCGCGCAGGCCTTGGTGAACGACCCGGAATATTTGTTTTTGGACGAGCCGTTGGACGGCCTTGACCCCATCGGCCGCCGCGAAATGAAGGCGGTGATGTTGGAACTCAAGAAAGAGGGGAGGAAGGTATTCTTGAACACGCACATCCTCTACGACGTGGAAGAGGTTTGCGACCAGGTAGGCGTGATCCACGAGGGGAAACTGCTCTATGCCGGGTCGGTGAAAGAGTTTTGCAAGGGGAAGCCGCTTGAGGAGCGATTCATGGAAACTGTCGCAGCCCACGAGGCACACATGCGCGCATGAACAATATCTGGACTATCGCAAAGAATACGCTGAAACTCGAGATCCGCGACAAGATCCTCTACGGCATCATCATTTTCGGCCTGCTCTACGTGCTCTTCGAGCTTTTCCTCGCGGATCTCGTGCTCCGGGAACTGCCGATGGTGAAGAGCTTCGGCCTCACCGGCATCTATTTTTTCAGCGCGATCATCGCGCTCTTTCTCGGCACCACGTCGTTTTTTAAGGACATTGACCGCAAAGTGGTCTATTTCATCCTTTCAAAGCCGGTTTCGCGCGCGCAGTTCCTGCTCGGGAAGTTCTTCGGGCTTTGCATGGTGCTCCTCGTAACGACAGCCATCCTCGGCGTCGCATATCTCGGCCTCGTCGCCTATGAACACGGCGGGTTTGACAGCATGGGCCTTCTTGCCATCTTCATGCAATACCTTGAAATGGCGCTGTTCATCGCGTTCGCGCTCTTCGTCTCCACTTTTTCAAGTTCATTACTTTCCATCGTCTATACTTCGGCGGTGTTCTTTCTTGGACATATCGTGAGCTCTCTTTTGGCGGATGCGCAATCGATCGGCGTTTCCGGCGTAAGATACGCGCTCGTGCAGTTCTTGTATTACGTTTTCCCGAACCTGGAAAAATTTGACGTGAGGAACCTTGCGATCCATAACGTAGCGGCGCCGGCCCTCTCCGTTGCGCTCGCAGTCGCGTATGCCGTGGCTTACATTGTTTTTCTTCTTGGTGCAGCGATCTGGATCTTCGATAAAAAAGAAATCTGAACATGCTGCGGTTCGCGACCATCCCCAAGGTCATCATCCTTCTCTTGTTCTTTTGCTTGATCATCGCCACCCAATACGAATACGATGCGACGCGGACGTTCCTGCCTTCGTCGTTGCCGGGCGTGCTCTCGCCAAGCGTGGTGCGCATGGTGGACATGGGGTTCCATCCGGCAGTGGCGTCGTTCCTCTGGGCGGGGACCATGCCCGAGATCCTGGACCTCTTCTTCAAGGGCCATACGGAATATTTCACGGACCTCGCGTTTCTCGCTGCCGTAGACCCCAAAATGAGCTATCCCTATGCCTTTTCCGTGCTTACGTTGCCCGTGGTGCCTTCCTCAAGCTTTGCCGGTGCGGTTGATGAGTCGTTCGTGATTGGCGCGCAGGGGATTGCGAACGCAGATCCCGACTGGCGGATCCCATATTATATGGCGATCAATTACTACCTCCAGAGGAAGGATCTGAAGGATGCGGCGTGGTACTTTAACCTTGCAGCGAACACGCCCGGCGTCCCGGACTATGCCCGGCGCTTCGCGCTCAACTTCGGCGTAAACCAAAAGGAACGCGACCGCGTGCGCGGCATTTGGGAGACGATCTATGAGAGCACGAACGACCCCGCGATGAAGACCCGCGCCGCCGCCTACGTGGCGCGCCTGGATGATTTCGATTACCTAGAGGCTGCGGCAAATGCGTACAAACAAAAATACGGTTCCTACCCCGCGTCTCCCGCGGACCTCGTCGCAAAAAATATCATTCCGGCGGTGCCGCAGGATCCCTTCGGATTCACATTTACTATCGATAAAAACGGGATGGCGGGAATAGATACCGCGCAGCCCTAGTGCGCGGCCGGCGCGCCGGGAGCGGACATCGGGATTATCGGTCCGTTATATATACCAGTATTGCCGAAGTAGAGGCTCGTCACTTGCGAGAGGATGTTCGTCAGCCGGTCAAGAAGGCCGGTCAACTGCACCGTGGCGCCGGCCTGGATGGGATTTTGGACCTTGATCGTCTGGCCGTCGTTTGTCTGGATGATGAACGAGCCGTCCTCGTCCACCTGCGTCACTTTGCCGCTATAGGTCGCGGGGATTGCCGGTATTGAAAGGTCGCGCACGATGTCGGCGTTCAACGTCTGGCCATTGTCATTCGTATCGCCGTACACGTTCAGCTGGTCGCCGACCTGAAGGTCGGTAAGCGCAAGCTTTGTGCGGTTGCTGTCGAGGAGGATGGTATTCGCATCAACATTCACCACATATTTTCTCATGAGCATCCAGGTCGGGGCGAGTGCCGTGGGCGGCTGGACGTTTTGGACGGCGCTGTTTGAGGTGGCCCCCATCGGACATGCGATGGATGTTTTCGCGCTTCCGCTCGTGTCGAAACCATAGCACGGATATCCTTGCGATTGCGCGACGACAAGCTGCGTCGGCGTCGAGCTGGTTGAAATGGAGACGAGGTCAACGTTGTTGAGCTGAATGAACTCGTCCTGCGCCGGTTTTGAAAGGTCGCGCACGAGATAGGCCTGGATGCTGCCGTCGCTGTTGTAGTAGCCGAAGACATTGATCGTGTCACCGGATGTGAAGTCGCTCAAGCTGGCCGCGGTCCGGTCGCGGAGCGTAAGGAGCGTTGAGGCGTCCACTTCGATCCGATAAGGCTGATAGCGGATAGGATAGGCGGGCATCATGGGCGTCGCTACTGCGCTGCCGGCTGCAGCTCCCGCAGAGGTCGGACCCGAAGACATCCCACTCGTATTTGGCGATGTGCTCGGCGCTGAAGAGCCGGCCGCGGGCGGCGGCGTAGGACAGGGGATTGCGCTCCCGCTCACCGAATCCTGGCTGTCAAATTGGTAGCAGGTTCCCGACGAAAGGGCTGCCTGCGGCGTCACGCCGCTCGCCCCGCTCATGCTGCTCGGGCTGGTCATTGGAAGAATGGCCGGGTTGCTCGCAAGGATCTCTGCGGGAGGATTAGTCGCCGAAACGCTTTCAACGGTAAGATTGTTAAACTGAATGAACCCCGAGTTCGGCGGGGCGATGGGCGTAGGAAAGACAATGGGACGGGTGACGATCACCGACGAGGTAACCGTCACTTGGGCGGCGGCCGTCGAACTGACTGCGAGCGCAAGGCCCGCCCCGATAAGGAAGATGTTCTTCATGCTTTTAGCTTACCATAGATAAGACGAAAATCGGTCCTCCGCGTTACGAACCCTTTTTATTTCCCGCTTTTTCCGCTACACTCGGAGGTATGAAACTGGAGATCGGTATCGTGGGGCTCCCGAACGTGGGGAAATCCACGCTCTTCAAGATTTTGACGAAACAATCGGTCACGATCGCGAACTATCCGTTCGCGACGATCGATCCGAACGTGGGCATCGTCCCAGTTCCGGACGAACGGCTCGAAAAGCTGAATGCGCTGTCAAAATCAAAAAAGAAGATTCCCGCCGTCGTGGAATTCTACGACATTGCGGGGCTCGTGAAGGGCGCGAACAAGGGCGAAGGGCTCGGGAACCAATTTTTGTCGCACATCCGCGAGACACAGGCGATCGTCATCGTCCTCCGCGTGTTTGAGGACCCCGAGATCATCCATGTGGAAAATTCAGTGGATCCGTTGCGAGACCTTGAGATCATCAATACCGAGCTGATCCTGAAAGATATGGAGGCCGTCGAAAAGCGCCTCGTGAGGACTGAAGCCGAGGCCCGGAGCGGAAAGAAAGAAGCCGCGCAGGATAAGGCGGTGCTTGAACGGTTGAAAAATTGTCTTGAGGCAGGGAACCTGCCGCTTGCGGACAAGGCGCTCGTGCACGACCTGCATGCGGACGGGCGTCTGAACGACCTCAATCTTCTTACGCTCAAGCGGCAGATATATCTTTTGAACGGCAAGGAAAGCGACATGGCACCGCCGGAACTTTTCGCGAAGATAAAATCGCTTGGCGCCGAATATCTCATCGTGGACCTGTCAGTTGAGGAGAACATCCCTGGCCTCGTGCAAAAAGCGTATGCAGTATTAGACCTTGTGAGCTTCTTCACCACGGGGGAGGACGAAACGCGCGCGTGGACGATCGAGCGGGGGACGAAGGCGCCACAGGCAGCGGGCGTCATTCATACCGACTTTGAGGAGAAGTTCATACGCCTTGAGGTCACAAGCTACGGCAGGCTGATCGAAGCGGGCGGTTGGAGCCAGGCGAAGCAGAAAGGATGGATCCGCATTGAAGGAAAGGAATACGTCGTGCAGGACGGCGACGTTCTTGTCGTGCGGCACGGCTAAGACCGCCGTTCAAGCGCGCTTCCGAGCGTCTCGTCGTCAGCGAACTCTATCTCGCCGCCAGTGGGCAGGCCACGTCCCAGCCGGCTTATCTTCTTCGCGAACGGCGCAAGTTCTTTCGCGAGGAGCGACGCCTGGAGGTCGCCGAGCGAGGTGGGATTGAACCCGAGGATGATCTCCTCCGCTTTGCCGCCGAGTCCTGCAGGCGGCGCTTTTTCGATGTAACTCTTCAAACTCCGGAGGCGCAGTTTTTGCCAGTCCTCAAGAAAGCCGGTCTTCGGGACCTCGCCCACAATAAAATAGCGGCCGCTGAACTTGCCGGTATTTTCAAGCGATACGAAGTCGGTCTCTTTCTCGACGACCATAATGACGTTCTGCGCGCGGTGCGGATTTTTGCAGACGTCGCACAGGACGCCTTCATTTTGATGGATAAAAAAACAGCGCTCGCAGATCTTGATCGAGGCGAGCTCAGCGATGCTTTTTGAGAGGCCTTGGATGTCCTGTCTCCCTTCATTGATCAGGTGGAATGCAAGCCGAATCGCCTGGCGCGGGCCGATGGAAGGCAGCGCGGAAAGTTCGTCAACCACTTTTTGGATCGGGGCGGGGAGCTTCATGAGTGATCAGAGCGCAGGAAGCTCGCTGTAGCGTTTCTCTATGCTGCGGAAGGTCACCCGTTCGGCGTCGAACGAAACCTCCACTTCGCCGATTGGGCCGTTCCGGTGTTTCGCGATAAGGATCTGCGTGACGTTCTGGGCGTCGTTCGTTATCCCGGTCCCGTCGCCGCCGATATCCAATGAGCCCACGCCCGGGTCCTTGCGGTAGATGAACATCACGACGTCGGCGTCCTGTTCAATGGAACCGGAATCGCGGAGGTCGGAGAGCCGCGGAACCTTGTGGTCGCGCTGTTCGACGCCGCGGGAAAGCTGCGAGACGGCGAGCACCGGCACCTTGAGCTCGCGGGCGAGCGCCTTGAGGCCACGCGAGATCTCCGTGACCTGCTGGACCATGCTGTCAATGTTCGCGCGCGGCCGGATCAGCTGGAGATAGTCCACAATGAGGAGATCAAGGCCGTGCTCCACCTGGAGCCGCCGCGCCATTGAGCGCATCTGCATGATATTGAGGGAGGGGGAGTCGTCAATAAAAAGTTTGGTATTCGCAAGCCGGTCAAGCGCTCCCTGGATCATGCTGAACTCATGGTCGCTTTTGATGCGCCCGGTCAGGATGTTCCAGAGCGGCACCTGCGATTCTGCGGAAATGATGCGGTCGATGACCTGTTCGCGCGACATTTCAAGCGAGAAGATCCCGACCGTGTGCCCCGCGATCGCAGCATGGCGGGCCATATCAAGCGCGAACGCGGTCTTTCCCGATGACGGCCGCGCGCCCAAGATGATAAGGTCGGATTTCTGGAGGCCGGAAAGCTTGTTGTCGAGCGCCGTGAATCCGGTCGCGACGCCGCGCAGCTTTTCGCCGCCGTCGTGGAGCTTCGCCATCCGTTCATAGGCGCCCTTCAGTTCTTCCTTGATGGCAAGGAAATTCTGGGGGACGGACCGTTGGGAGATCGAGAGGATCTTCTGCTCTACTTCGTCCATGAAGTCCTCGATCTCCTGCGACGATCCGAACGCGTCTTCCGTGATCTCCGCCGATGCCCTAATGATGTCGCGGAGCGCTTTGTTCTTTTTGACCAAACTTGCATAGTGCTGGACGTGCGAGGCCGTCGTCACCTGGTTCGTGAGCTCCGCGAGATAGCTCGAGCCGCCGCATACGGCGAGCACATCTTTTTCCTTGAGGTAGTTCGTCAAGCTCAAAACGTCGATCGGTTTCTGTTTCGCATAGAGATCAAGAATCGCCTCGTAGATCTTCTCGTGCTTCGGGTCGTAAAAATCGTCCGGCACCAAAAGATCCGCCACGCGGAAAATCGCGTTCTTGTCGATCAAGACGCTGCCCAAAACCGCTTGCTCTGCATCGAGGTTCTGCGGCGGTATCTTTAGTTGTGCTTTTTTGGAAGTGGCCATAGGAAGGGTCCCTGAGGGGTATCCTCAATCTCATATCCTAGGCCATTGATTTCTTTGCGCAAGCGGTCGGACTGCTCAAATTGTTTATTACCTCTGGATTGCTCCCGTTCGGCGGCCAATTTCTTGATTTCGCTGGGGATTTTGGGGTCGAGCAGGGCGATGCCGAAAAGGTCGAGCACGCTCCGGAGCTGCCGGAGCTGCGTTTCGGCGTCACGCGCGGATAGCTTAGAGGCCGTCGGCTGGGCGGCGCTTACGACACCGAGGAGCGCCGCAAGGAGCTTCGGCGTGTTGAAGTCGTCTTCAAGGGGAGAGAGGATCTCTTTTGTGATGGTCGGGACTTTCTTCGCATCAGCGCTGCGAGTATGGTCCCCCGCGATCAACTCCAGTTTTTTGGCGAAAGCGCTGATCTGCGATATTTGCCGCGCGGCGTTCTCGGCAAGTTCATTGGTGTAATCAATGGGGGACCGGTAGTGGTAGGACAAGACGATCCACCGCAATACGCTCGCATCATATTCTTTGAGGAAATCGCGGATCGTAATGAAATTACCCAGGCTCTTGGACATTTTTTTGCCGTCCGCAAGGAGGGCACCGGTGTGCATCCAAATTTGCACGAACGGCTTCTTGCCGGAAGCGGACTCCTGCTGTGCTATCTCGGCTTCGTGGTGCGGGAACTTCAGGTCCACGCCGCCGCCGTGAATATCATATTGCGGCCCGAAATAATATTCGGTGATGGCGGTATCTTCTATGTGCCATCCCGGCCGTCCCTCGCCGATCGCTGCTTGCCAGGTGGGCTCGCCTGGCTTAGAGAATTTCCAAAGGCAGAAGTCGCCCTTATTCTTCTTCCCGACCGCTTCATCGATGCGCGAGACGGAGTCTTCGGCCGCGAGCGCCGTGCGGCCAGAAAGCTTCCCGTAGTCCGCGAATTTTGAAATATCGAAATACCAACCGTCGCCATCGATCTTGTATGCATATCCTTTATTAATAAGCCGTTCCACCTGCCCTACGATCTGCGAGACGAACTTCGTGGCGGGTGCGTATTCGCTCACGGCGTCCACGCCGAGCGCCGCCATGTCCTCCTGATATGCCTCAGTGAAGAACTTTGCGAGCGCGTCCGGCTTCTTATTCTCTTCCGCCGCACGCCTGATAATTCTGTCGTCAATGTCCGTGATGTTCTGGAGATAATTCACCTCATATCCCTGTGCGCGGAGATATTTTACGAAAAAATCAAAGAAAATATATGTCCGCGCGTGGCCAATGTGCGCGTAGTCGTACACGGTCGGGCCGCAGACGAAGAAGCGTATCTTTTTCTGGTCCGGCAACCCCTTCTTTTTTCTTGAAAGCGAGTCGTAAAGCTCGATCATAGGGGCCGTATCTTTAGAACCACCCCTTTTTCTTGAAGTAGACAGCAAGGAAGATCATGGCGACGGCCATAATGCATAAGATGATCCAAAAGCCGTGCGGGCTGCCGACGAGCGGGGTGTCTGCCGTATTCATGCTGAAGAGTGCGGCAAGGAGGAGGAAGGGGAACGTGAGGAAAGAGAGAGAGGTGAAGGTCTTCATCACGCTCGATATCTTGAGGTTCATCAGCTGGTTGTTCGTGTCTTCAAAGTCGGAGATCGCCTCACGGTAGTCCTCAAGCTGGTTGATCACCTTGAGCTGGTCGCCCATGAGATCGCTCAGATAGATCTCGGCGTCGGCATCCCAGAACTTTTTGCCCTTTACGAGGAGCGAATGGAGAATTGGTTCCTGGAGCCGCACGACGATGCGATATTCGGAAACGTCGCGCTTCAGGTAGGTGATCCGCTCCAGCACTTCCTTTTCTCTCCCCTTGAAGATCTCCCGCCCCACCGACTCCACTTTTTCGCGGATGTGCCGCAGCTGCCGCTCCTCGAAATTGATGAGGTGCTGCACGATATGGCACATGAGCTCGAGCGATGTGGACTCGTCCGTCATGCGGAACCCGCTCAAGGCCTCGGTCACCGGTTCGTAATGCACCGTGACGACAGCGCCCTTCGTTATAACGAAGTCGATCTCCGTCCGCACCGACGCCTCATCGTCCTTGTCGTATTTCGGGAAATAATAGATGAAGAAAAGGTAATCCCTATAGGCCTCCGCACGCGCCCGGACCGAGGGACCCCGGAGCTCGTCCACGATCACCGGATGCAAGTCGAATTTTTCCTCCAGCCAGTCAAGGTCCTTCGTGGTCGGCTTCATGATGTCGATCCACCGGACGTTCTTGTTCTTCTCTACTTTCATTGCTTGTATTGTAGCATATCCGGGCTATTAGCAATCGCTTGACATGATTGCCAATAGGCATATAATGGGAAGCGATGAACGAACGGGCGGCACAAATTTTGGAAGCGGCCATACAGGGATTTATCGCGACGGGCGAACCCGTGAGCTCAGGCTGGCTTTTCGACCATTATGATTTCGGCATCAGGCCGGCGATGATCCGGCTGGAACTTGATGCGCTCGAAGGCGCGGGCTATTTGGAACAGCCGCATCATGCGGCGGGACGGGTGCCGACGGACGCGGGCTACGAGTTTTTCGCGAAGCGGATGCTCGCCTCGGCCCCGGAATCGCGGGAGACCTCCCTGCGCGACCTCTTTGAGGAGCGGGCATGGCCGGACCTTTTGGAGCGGCTATCGTCGGAGCTGGGGCTTTTGGGCGTTATCGCGGACCTCACAAGGGATGCGGTATACAAAACGGGCCTGGAAGCGCTCGTGGAAAGCCTGAATTTTGAAGATCGCGAGGAACTCCGTTCCGTGATACACGACTTTGAAGGGATGGACGAGCGGTTGCCCCGCGCGGCGGAAAGGATAGGAGAAGGGACAAAGGTATTCATTGGCAAGAAAAGCCCCGTCACGAGGAGTGAGAGCCTTTCCGTAATCGCTGGGAATTATCGCGTCGGGAATGCGACGATTTCCGTGTTCGCGATCGGCCCCAAGCGGATGGACTATAAAAAGGTCATACAAATATTCAAAAGTTTATAATAAAAAGCAATGGCAGAAGAAGAAAAAAAGGAAGAGGCCGGTGGACTCGGGGAGAAGCTCGCGGCGGCGGAGAAACAGCGCGATGAGTATCTCGCGGGCTGGCAGCGGGCGAAGGCCGACTTCATCAATTATAAAAAAGAAGAGTTCGCGCATTTGGAAGAAGTGGCGCGGTACGGCAGCGAAGATCTGATCAAGGACCTTGTCACGGTGCTTGATAACTTCGACCTGGGCCTCCGCGCGGTCGAGAAGAACGGGCCGGTGGAGAAAGGGGTATACCTTATCCGATCGCAGATAGAGGACATTTTGAAGAAGCGAGGATTGGAAAAAATAATCATAAAGCCGGGCGACCCATTCGATCCGGCGGTCGCGGAGGCGATGACGGAGATAGAATCGGAAAGGCCGCCCGGGACGATCGTTGAAGAGATAGAGCCCGGCTACCGATTGCATAACAAAGTATTGCGGGCCGCGCGCGTCATTGTAGCAAAAGCGAAATAAAACCAGTCGAAAATAAATATTAAAAAATAACATGGCAAAGATTTTGGGCATTGATCTTGGGACGACAAATTCGGCGGTCGCGGTGACGGAGGGCGGCGAGCCGCGCATTCTGGAGAATGTAGAGGGCAACCGTACAACGCCGTCCATTGTGGCATTATCGAAGTCAAACGAGCGGCTCGTGGGGCTTCTTGCGAAACGGCAGTCGGTGACGAACCCGAAGAACACCATCTTTTCGGTGAAGCGGCTTATGGGCCGCAAGTTCGCGGACCCGGAGGTCCAGCGGGACAAAGCATGGCTTTCGTACGAGCTGCAAGCAGGCCCAACGGGCGGCGTGGAAGTGAAGATGGGCGACAAGTGGTATTCGCCGGAAGAGATATCCGCGTTCATCCTCGGCAAATTGAAAGCCGACGCGGAGGCGAAGCTCGGCGAAAAAGTGGAGGAAGCGGTGATCACAGTGCCGGCATATTTTGACGACTCGCAACGGCAGGCGACGAAGAATGCCGGCGAGATCGCGGGCCTCAAGGTGCGGAGGATATTGAACGAGCCGACGGCGGCCGCGCTCGCCTACGGCCTTAACAAACAAAAGAACGAAAAGATCGTCGTTTATGACTTTGGCGGCGGCACGTTCGACATATCCGTGCTTGAGGTGGGGGACGATGTCGTGGAGGTCAAATCGACCGGCGGCGACACGCACCTGGGCGGTGATGATTTTGACAAAAAGATACAGGAATTTCTCGTCGCCGAATACAAGAAGCAGGAGGGGATTGACATCGCGAAAGACCCGCTCGCGCTCCAACGCCTGAAGGAGGCGGCGGAGAAAGCGAAGCACGAGCTCTCGACGGCGGTGGAGACGGAGATCAACCTCCCGTATATTTCATCCGACGCGAACGGTCCAAAGCACTTCCTGATGAAGCTCACGCGGGCGAAATTGGAATCGCTCGTCCAGGAATACATCGACCGTTCCATCCAGCTTACGAGGGAGACCGTCACTGCGCCTGCGCCGAAGGGTGCCGGTTTCAAGTTTGAGGACATCAACGAAGTGATCCTCGTCGGTGGCCAGACGCGCATGCCCGCGATGCAGGAAGCGGTCAAGAAGCTTTTCGGCAAGGATCCGCACCAGGGGATCAATCCGGACGAAGTGGTAGCAGTGGGCGCCGCGGTGCAGGCGGGGATCTTGCAGGGAGACGTGAAGGACATTTTGCTTTTGGACGTGACGCCGCTCACGCTTGCGATCGAAACGTACGGCGCGGTGGCGACGCCGATGATCCAGAAGAACACGACGGTGCCCACGGCGAAGACGCAGGTCTTTTCGACGGCTGCGGATAACCAGACGTCCGTCGAGGTGCATGTGACCCAGGGCGAACGGCCCATGGCGGCGGACAATAAGACCTTGGCGCGGTTCATGCTGGACGGCATCCCGCCTGCGCCCCGCGGCGTGCCGCAGGTAGAGGTCACCTTCGATATTGACGCGAACGGCATCCTGAATGTTTCCGCGAAGGATAAAGCGAGCGGGAAGACGCAGTCGGTGAAGATCCAAGCATCCACCAATCTCTCGAAGGACGAGGTGGAGAAATTGAAGAAAGAAGCGGCCGAGCATGCCGCGGAGGACGCGAAGAAAAAGGACCTCATTGAAGCGCGCAACCAGGCGGAGTCGCTCGCATACCTTGCGGAAAAATCGATGAAGGACGCAGGCGATAAATTGCCAGCCGACATAAAAGCAGGCGTTACGGAAAAGCTGGAAACGTTGAAAAAGGTGAAGGACGGCGAAGATATTGCGGCGATCCAGTCGGCGACCGCTGCGCTTTCGGCGGAGATACAAAAAATAGGGCAAGCGTTCTATAATAAGGACAATGGACCTCAGACAGATCATGGCGGGAACGACGCCGCCTCCAGTGCCGATCCCGGATCAAAACCTGATCAGCACTAAAACGGTTTCGTTCGGCAGGCCGCCGGGTTATTGGAAATCGATCATGCTCGATTTTTTGAGCGTCTTTGCGGCGCTCGCGTTCGGGTACGTCTATTTCCGGTACCTCACGGTCGGCATTTCGCCGTGGTACGTGATCGGGACATTTTTCGTCTTTTCCGCGCTTTCCGTCCTGCAGGTCTTTCTTGCGCGCAACATCGTGCGGCGGACGTTCATCGTCCTTGCGGAAGCGATCGCGCTCGTTGCCCCGTTCGTCTTTTATGACGACTGGCAGATCGTCGCCCTTACGGGTGCGGTAGCGTTCGTCGTCTTGATATGGGGATATTTCATAAGCCACTCCGAAGCGCACAACAGCTTGGAACTGCAATTTTTCAGGATCAGCCGGAACGTGCTCGGAAAGGTGGTGACCGCCGCGATCGTCTTCATGATCCTTGTCTATGCGCCGCAGGTGGACGGGCGGGGCACGTTCTTCCCGCAAGCCAACTTCAAAACGTTCTTTGACTGGGCCGCAGGATCGCTCTCCGGTTTTTATCCCGGCATTTCCTTTACGGGTTCGTTCGGCCAGTTTGCGGGGGACGTGGCGAAATCGGAGCTCCAAAAAAATCCGACCTTTTCCACCTTGAGTCCGCAGGCCCAGGACGCGGCCATTGCGCAGGCGTCAACACAGCTCGCGCAGGGGGTCGCGAACACCACGGGGATAGTGCCCGCGCCGAGCGACCTTATGAGCACCGTGGTCTATAACTACATCGTCGCCGCCCTTTCGGGCTGGCGGAACCGTTTCCAGAGCCAGTTCATCTTTATTTGGGCGATTGTGTTGTTCCTTGCCCTGCGGACGATCGGCGTCGTTTTCGTCTGGGCCGCGCAATTGGTTTCGCTCGTGGTCTACGAGATCCTCCTTGCCGCCGGCTTCATGCATATCGAGAAAGCCGCGCAGACACAGGAAATCGTCCAGTATTAACGGTAAAGCAGGTTCATGGGATTTTAATGCCCGTGGAGTATCATAGCTAACATGCCAAAAGATTATTACAACATTTTGGGGGTCACGAAGAGCGCCTCGGATGAGGAAATAAAAAAGGCGTACCGCAAGCTTGCCCACCAGTACCATCCGGATAAGCCGGGCGGCGACGAAAAGAAATTCAAGGAGATCAACGAGGCGTATCAGATATTATCGGACAGAGCGAAGCGCACCAATTACGACCGGTTCGGGACAGCGGAGCCGGGCGCCGGATTCGGCGGTTTTGGAGGTCAGCAGTGGAGCGGCGGTTTCCCGGGCGGAGGGTTCGGGTTTGATTTCGACCAGCAGGGAATGGGCGACATGGGCGACCTCGGGGACATTTTCGAAAGTTTCTTTGAGGGAATGGGCGTACGCCAGCCCCGGAAGACCTACGAGCGCGGGTCGGATCTTGAGATGCACGAGGAGATCACGCTTGAGGAGGCGTTCCGCGGCGTCACAAAGACCTTGCATCTGCGGACCTTCACGCAGTGCGCGAAATGCGGCGGCAAGGGCGCCGAGGCGGGCAGCGGTTTTGAAAAGTGCGCGACCTGCGACGGCCGCGGCGAGATCCGCGAACAGCGCCGGACGTTCTTCGGTAATTTCTCGCAGGTGAAGGTCTGCGCCAAATGCCACGGGACGGGCGAGGTGCCGAAGAAAGCATGCGGCGCCTGCAAGGGCTCCGGCCGCATTGTCGCTGACCGCGAAGTGAAAGTGGAGCTCCTGCCCGGCATTGCGGACAACCAGCTTATCAAGATAAAGGGAATGGGTGAGACAGGGGAGCGAGGCACCGCCGCAGGCGACCTCTATGTCCGCGTACGTGTGAAGCCGCACCATCTCTTTGAACGGCATGCCGCGAACCTCGTCGTTACGCAGGAATTGAAAGTGGTGGAGCTCCTTTTGGGCAAAAAGATAGAAGCGCCTACCATCTCGGGTGGCAAGATCTCCGTGGAGATCCCTGCCGGCTTCAACCTCAAGGATAATCTCCGCATCCCGGGCGAGGGCATGCCGCATTTCGGTTCGTACGGGCGGGGAGACCTTTTCGTGAACTTCATCGTCAAAGCCCCGAAAAAATTGAGCGCGAAGGCGCAAAAACTTCTCGAGGAACTGGGTGGGGAAGCGTAACGGGGCTGTGTGCTTTCGGGCAGTGTGCCCCCTCACGGGTGCGGACTTTCCCTATGCAATCAGTATAAGGGTTTTTGAGGGCAACCCCAAATTTCCCTTGGAAGGCTCACGGTCTGGGGTTTTGGATTGAAATGTAACATGCAACAAATGCAACGTGATGTGTAACATTTGGGAAACGGCGTTTCCGGAGCGGTGCAGCTGGCTATAGCCTGAAAATTCAGGATTTTCGAGGGGCCTGAAATGCAACATCCCTGGTGCAACGCTCCAAAATGTTACAAATGTTACACAGTTTCGGCGAGTAACATTTTGAGAGAAAAGGGCACAAATGGCACACTGCATAGGCACTTTTTAGTGTGCCATTCCCGTGTGCCAAAAATCGGCAAATCGGACAAATCGGACATCGGAAGGCCATTCCGGACATGTCCGAAACGGAAAATTTGAGACACCTTGAGACACAAAACAGGTGTCCAAACGAGACAGACGCGTGTCTCATTTCGAAAAGTCGATGACCGTAAAATAAGGCTTTTCCGGGTAAATGAGACAGATGAGACACTATATGGCATGTCAGGGCGGTGTCTCATTTGCCCACCCCTTATCCCTGTTGGTCGGTTTTTCTCTTGTCTATTCCCTCCTCGATGCCTTCGCGGACAGCTTCCACAAGCTCACGGGCAGATGGCGGGGCTATCTCTTGGAACGGAACACCGAGAAATGTTGCCACCTGATTGGCGACTGCGGATTCTTTTGATTGGCCGCTCATAAGAATGCCCGAGAATCCCGAAGATTGCTTCTGATGGTCAAGCGGCACTTCCTGGCCATCCTTAAGCACGATTACCGATTGGGATACGAGCACTTGACTTGATCCTCCTTTCGAGGAAGAAACTGTTTTCCACGCTTTTCTTGTTTCAACCCGAAGCACGTCCGCAACGTTGTAAGCGGATGATTGAGAACCAATCAGGCGTTTCTTCTGATACGCTATCTGGCCGCCCGATTTATTGATATCAATCGTGATGGAACTGCTCAAAAGAATCGTTACGATTCCGGCTGCGAAAATCACCACCGCGATCCAGATGGCATTATTGGAAAAGCCAGAGGAAGCATAGGTGGAATAGCTTATATATCCACCGATGACAATTAAAACGGCTCCGATGATGAGCGATGAAAAGGAGCCATCCTTGAGCGCCATCTCATCGGTCGTTTGATTTATGATTTTCATAGTTTCTGTTATTTTATTGATAAGTTAAAGTGGCTTCGTTGGAAAATGTCGCCTGCCCCAGCGAATTCGTTCCCTGGACATCTTTAATGCCCGTTACAGTCATAGTATAGCCCAGCACCGTCATTGGTTGATTAACGTTTAGCGTTACAGCAGCGCTCTGGTCAGTTGTATGGTTAACCACGGTCATGCTCATCTGGCTCACGTAAACAGAGCTTACTTTAAATTCAAGATTTCCAGACGTAATATCACTCGGCGCACCTAGAGTTATCGTCGTAATTCCGGATCCGGACGTCGTGGCGGAGGTAGCTGTTATGTGTAGTGCTCCGGCGAGGAGCGACACTTGCTTGCCAGCAATATCGGTGTACTGCGTTCCGGTTTCAATATCGTGAAGCGTAATGACGTAGCCGAATGCAGTGACTTGGTTCCCCGCAGTCAATGAAAAACTTTGTGTCTGTCCTGATTTCGTCGCTGTTCCGCTGAACGTCGTCGCAGTCACGCTCGTTGCCTTTATCGTCAAACCAAGCTGATCAAGCACCAACGAATCGCCAGACGACACAACAACATCCATCCTTGATAGATCGGTTAGGCTCCCTTCGAAGTAATTTGTAGATCCCTGATTCCCTCCGGATGTCGCTACTGGCTGGGGAGCTGTTTGGCCACTGGGCGTTATCGATATCACCCCGTTCGCATTGGGAAGCGGCAAGGATTTGCCGCCCGCATCGGTTGCCGTACAATTTTCCGACGTGAGATCGCTTGAGCTAATATTTCCCTTTTGCCAATTAGTGAGCATCTGCACGAGATAGGTCGTAGTGAACGTGCATGAGGTTGTCATGCCTATCGATTGCTTTGCTTGCGCATTCGACGCCTGCAATTGCTGTTGGATTTGCGCATCGGTTACGCCTTGTGCTTTCGCTTGCTGTTCGGCCTGGGACGTTACCGCCAAACTGACATCGTCAACTCGTTCGGAGAAGGCGCACTTTCCAGCAGAACTCAATCCCTTCAAAGCAAGATGATTTTGTGCGGTTTCAGTAAAGACATCTAGGAAATTAACTGTCGCGGTCCATTCAACGGCTGCCGGAGAACATTTTGCCGCCGCCGCTATGAGACAATTCATATCGTTCGCTGCGCAGGCCTTCGATCCTGCGGCCGCTTGCGTGGCGGTAGTGGTAGCAATCGGGGTCGCTGATGCGGGAAGCGATGATGAGGCAGAAGTTGATGTTGGTTGCGCGACATTATTATTCTGCGCCGCTATCTTCGGCAGATATACATAATGGACGTAGGCAATCCCACCGATCACGGCCAGTGCGAGGACGGCGAATAGGAGAATAACTGCGGCAAATCCGTCTCGATTCATTACATTCATTGTAGCATTTTGACTACCGAAAAAATTGGGGACATCACGCTCCTTGCCTTCTTTGCCCCTTCGTCGCCTTGTAGGGGTCTTTGAGTTACCAATTCGGACGCTCTGGATTCCTGCCACCGTTGCGGCATCCCTTGAGGTATGGAGAAAATAACAACCATACCAAAGAGTTGGGACCAGTCGGGCGTTTCCGTAGCAAGGGCCGAGGCCATAAAAATAAAATACTGCCTCTATGCGAGAAAGAGTACCGAGAGCGAAGAGCAACAGGTCCTCTCGATCGATAGCCAGATAAAGGAGATGTTGAAGATCGCCGAGCGCGACGGTCTTGAGATCGCGGAGGTAAGAAAAGAAAATCACTCTGCAAAAGCGGTCGGGCAACGCAAGATTTTCAATGAGCTACTGACCGACATTCGTTCCGGCAAATTCAATGGCATTCTCACATGGGCGCCAGATCGGTTGAGCCGTAACGCGGGCGACCTCGGCTCGCTGGTGGATTTGATGGATCAAAAATTGCTAATCGAAATCCGTACCTTTAGCCAGAAATTCACGAACTCGCCGAGCGAGAAATTCATGCTGATGATTCTATGCAGCCAGGCAAAATTGGAAAATGACAATAAATCAGAAAATGTGAAACGCGGCTTGAGGACGCGATGCGAGCAAGGACTCCGTCCATCAATCGCGCCCACTGGATATCTCAACGAAAAACGCACGGACCGTCCATGCGAAGTTATCATCGATTCGATGCGAGCATCCGTCATCAAGCAGATATTTCAGAAAGTCGCGGACGAACAGTGGTCCGGCCGTAAGCTCTATCATTGGCTCAAATCCGAGACAAAATTCAGGACGAAAAACGGAAAAGCGCTTTCGCTCTCGAATATTTACATCATCCTCAAAAACCCATTCTACTGCGGCATCTTTGAATATCCGTTGAAAAGTGGGAACTGGTATACAGGCAAGCACGAAGCAATAATATCGCGTGAGCTGTTCGACAAAGTGCAGGAACAGCTCCACCGCGATTTCGTGATCAGGTCGGAGATAAAGGAATTCGCTTTCACGAAGCTGATCAGCTGCGGCCTATGCGGATCGGGCATCAGTGCGTGCGAGAAATACAAGGCGCATAAGAACGGCACCACTGTACGGTACGTTTACTATGGATGCACAAGGTCGAAAGACAAGGATTGCAAATGTGGATATATTCGCGAGGAAGAATTGATTGCGCAACTCCTCACCATTATCGACGGGATGGATATCAGCGAGATCGGGATGCAAAAGAAATTTGAGGATGAGATGGAGCGGTACCGCAAATTCACGAATGACGTTTTGGGCGAAGCCCCAAAAGAGGCTACCAAAGAAATCGACCTCAAAACCTATGCAAAATATCTTCTCAAGAAAGGTAGCGCGATGGAGAAGCGAGAGTTACTATCCTGCTTCAAGAGTAAGCTCGTGTTCAGTCAGAAGACACTCACTCTCGCGAAGTAGCTTTTTTAAATCTTTCGCTCTGCATCATTTCACCTTTCAGCTTGTTATTTTGTTTAACGAGTTCTTGGTATCTAGCATCAAAGCCATCCACCAATCTAAAAACTTTATAACGCTCATTGGCACCATAGAACAAATCCAACACGCCGAGTGCGGTATTCGCAACGGACCACAGGTCCGTCTTCACCACATGATCATCTTCTATGTCGAAAAATGGGATTTTGAACCCAGGGTTATGGGCTGGCCGCATTTCAAAATTCTGGAACGCATAAATGATGCTTGAATGAGCAACCGATCCACTGATTTGTCCCTTCAAATTTTTGAATTCTCCCGCCTTAACGTCAAAATTTTTATCAAGCCATGCGTACATCGCTTTTTGGTGTTTCTTTTTTGTGATGACGAGGCCGCTTTCATCCTCCTCGACGAATTTCTCCTTTTGAGGACTATCCATCGCATACGCTGCCCACTGCGCCGCCTCGACGGTTTGCCTCAGGTCCATTCCGGCTTGAAGGTGATGGAGCCGGAGTGCCGAGAAAAGAGCTAGGGTGTGATGCTTTTTAACCTGTGAATAAAACAGAATAAAAATAAATCTATCCGGCTTATCGATGGACTTGATCAAATTATTCAGAAGGTTATTAAATCCGGAAGCATTCTCGAAAAACTCGCCGTACCGCTTGGCACCGGCAAGAACCATCTCTCGCTCGCTGTCCAATATTTCTGGAATAGAAGATTGTTTGAAGTCCATAGATTTTCGTTTCCAAAACCAGCACATCTTTCTATTATAAACCTGGTGTCTCGCGGTCGCGCTAGGGTGTCGGCTCTCACGATGCTGCGATACGAAATGTTGTGTGTGCCCCCACCAGGATTCGAACCTGGGACCGTCTCCTTAAAAGGGAGCTGCTCTACCAACTGAGCTATAGGGGCATTTCCATCGTTATTCTACGATAAATTCCGCATTATTTCAAATGCGTGATAAAATAAAGTGACCATGGAGACCACCCCTTCTGTTCCCGCGCCGCTTGTTTGCCCGCAGTGCCATCAGCCGGTTGCGCCGGAATTTTATTTCTGTCCGAATTGCGGGAAGTCGCTCAGCGAAAAACCACTTTCCACTTCGCCGGGCACGCAGGCGTGGATCTACATTTTCAGCATTATCATGCCGATGATCGCGTTCCTGGGGATCAGCCACTGGCCAGGAATAAAATATTTGAAATCGGACGACGAGAATGCGAAACAGATCGGCATCATCGCCATCGTGCTCATGGCCATTTCCACCATCGTCACTTTTTGGCTCGCCATCGTTTGGATACAGCAGACCGTCCAGTCCAGCGTGAACAATATCGGGAACATCGGCGGCTTTTGACGTCTTCCCGGAAAGGGGAATAGAATAGACCGCAGCAGTATAAGCCCTAGCAGGAATGGAGCGTGCCCGATGAGGGTAAGCAAAATACTAGCTGTGACGTTGTTATTCGTCGTAGTCGCTTTCGCCACCCCAGTCCGAGCGCAAAGCGACTTCAAGATGTTCGCGAGCGGGGGGATAGGGAAAAGCGGGACCGCCTTCGGCGGGATCGGTCAGGTAGGAGTCCAGATAAAACTTCCTAAGAACTTTTCCCTAGAACCGTATTTCGGCCTGTCGTATTCCTGGTACCATAAGCCGACGAACGGTGGTAAGGCATGGGGACACGACGAGACGAGAAATCTTGGCTTCAGCCTCTCGTGGAAACAAATGCACGGCATCCGTCCTTTTTTCTGGTTTGAAAATGGATGGCGCGGGGGAGACACCAATTTCTCGGATCCTTTCGGCGATGCTTTCCATGACCGAAGCACGGGATACCATGCGACTCCGGGAGTGGGGATCGCGCATGATTTCAAGCGCGGTTTCACGTTGAGCGGTCAGGTCGGGAAAGAGATAAGCCCTGACCCGACCACAAGAGCTTTGTGGGACATCCGGGCGTTCGGGGCGGTGAAGTATCAATTCGGGCTCGGGGGACTCAAAAAGTTCAAGCCATAAGATTTCAGCAGGCAGGCAAGGCTCTGTGCACGTTCCATCGCGCAGAGCCCTTTTTCTTTTTCGGCGATCCGTGCGATGATTTTTTTATGCGGAGGAACAATGGGTGCAGGCATGGCAAGCACGGGCGATGGATCGTGGGCATTGATGAAGTGGGCCGCGGGGCGCTCGCGGGGCCGGTCGTCGTTGCGGCGGCGGCATTGCCCGCGGGATTCGTGCCACGGAGCCGCGCACTCGGGAAATTAAAAGACTCTAAAAAATTGAGCGTGGCGCGACGGGAGGCATGGGCGGCATATTTCAGCGATCATCCCCAAATTGAATTCGCTGTCGCCCGGGTTTATCCGCGGCAGATAGAAAAGCGTAACATCTCAAAGGCGGCGAATATTGCAGCAGAACGGGCCTTTGAGCGGCTCGCCGTCCAAGGCCTTGTTTTCCTCGACGGCGGGCTGTTTTTGGGCAATGGCGGGGGGAGGAGTAGCGACCGTGCCGCCCGCCCGAGGAGTACCAAGACGGTCATAAAAGGCGACGAGAAAATAAGCGCCATCAAAGTCGGCCTCCATTGTGGCGAAGGTCTATCGCGATCGCTTGATGTGCCGCTTGGCAAAAAAATATCCGAAGTATGGGTTTGAGATCCATAAGGGATATGGCACGGGCGCCCACCGCCGCGCGATCAAAAAGCACGGCCCGTGCCCGGCGCACCGTTTGACGTTTAGCGGAAAATCGGCTATTATGAGAGCATAAATTCAATGGGAGGCGTACCGGTAAAACATCATTCAAAAGGCAAAGTTGGTCGGAGGCGTTCGCACTTGGCGATGAAGAAAGCAGCGCCTTTTTGTTTGCAAGAACTGCGGCGCGCCGAAGCTTGCGCACCGCGCCTGCCCGCAATGCGGGGTGAAATAACGATGCGGGCGGGCGGATAGGGCGGTCAGTTCTTTGCAAATCATGGCCACACGACATCTTAATACGGACCGTCATCCTCCAAACGCTCTACGAGTGGGATTTTTATGGGCAAAAAAAGGACATTACGGAGATCCTGGAGCGGAACCTCAACGAATTCGCGCCGGGCATTGATGAGCCGGAATTCGCGTGGAAGATATTGAAGGGCGTTGCGGAGCATTTGAAGCATATTGATAATGTGATCACGAAGGCGGCGCCCGAATGGCCGCTCGACAAGATCGCGATCATTGACCGGAATATTTTGCGCATCGGGCTGTATGAGCTTTTCTACGCCGACCCGGACGAGGTGCCGCCGAAAGTCGCCATCAACGAGTCAATCGAGCTTGCGAAGAATTACGGCGGACCGAACGCCGCGCGGTTCATGAACGGCGTCTTGGGCACCATCTACCGGGAAGTGGGCGAGCGGAAGTACCGCAGGTGCCGCGGAAAAGAGCGCAGGCGGAAAAGAAAAAGTAGGAACAGCACACCATGGACTTGGAAAAACTGGAAAAAAAAATCGGAATTCCCTTCAAGAACAAAGACCTGCTTACGGAAGCGCTCACGCATCGCTCATATCTGAATGAGTTCCCGCGGTGGCATTTGCCGCACAATGAGCGCCTGGAATATCTAGGCGACGCGGTCTTGGAGCTCCTCGTTTCCGAGGAGCTATTCGCGAAATTTCCGGACTATCCCGAAGGCAAGCTCACGGTGCTCCGCGCGGCGCTCGTGAACTATCAAATCCTTGCGAGGGTGGCGGAGGACGTGGGCTTAGATGATTTTATCTTGATGTCGCGCGGCGAGAAGAAAGATACGGGCAAAGCGCGCGAGGTCATTTTGGCGAACGCGATAGAGGCGGTGATCGGCGCGATGTATCTTGACCAGGGGCTGGAAAAAGTTCGCCCGTTCGTGCAAAAAGTTCGTGATGAACAATCTGGACGAAGTGATGAAGACGAAAAGCTACAAGGATGCGAAGAGCGAACTGCAGGAACTCATCCAGGAAAAATTGAAGATCACGCCGACGTACCAGATGCTTGGACGAATCCGGTCCGGCACACAAGCGCATGTTCAAGATGGGCGTCTATTTCGGCGACAAGCTCATGGCGGAGGGCGAGGGCGCGTCCAAGCAGGAAGCCGAGCTCGAGGCGGCGAAGAACGCGCTCAAAAAGCATAAATAATGGCGCACTTTTCTGAAACGGCTTGAATTGAACGGCTTCAAATCCTTTGCGGGAAAGACGGTTTTGGAATTTCCGGCGGGGATCGTTGCGGTCGTGGGGCCGAACGGTTCCGGGAAGTCCAATATCGTGGATGCCTTGCGGTGGCTCCTCGGCGAACGCGACACGAAGAACCTCCGTGGCGGTAAAGTGGAGGACCTTATTTTTGCGGGCACGCAAAAGCGGCCGCGCGTGGGAATGGCAAACGCGAGTCTGCACTTTGAGAACCGGAACAAGTTCTTCCCGGTGGATTTTGAAGAAGTGGTCGATCACGCGGCAGATCTCCCGGAGCGGTGACAGCAAATATTTTTTGAACAAGGCAGAGGTGCTCTTGCGCGACCTCGTTGATTTTTTCGCAAAAGCGCGCATGGGGAGCCGCGGACTCATCATCATCGGCCAGGGCGACAGTGATCTCTTTATCCGTTCCACGCCGATGGAGCGGCGCGAGATGATAGAAGAGATTCTGGGCCTCCGCGAGTACCAGCTCAAGAAAGCGGACGCCGAGCGGCGGCTCAAGAACAGCCGCATCAATTTGGATAAGACGAAGGCGCTCGTTGAAGAAATTTTGCCGCACCTTCGTTCGCTCAAACGCCAGACGAACCGGTGGGAACGGCGTGGCGCCCTAGAAGAAGAGCTGCGCACGCTTGAGGAGCAGTTCTTCGGTTTCCAATTGAAAGAGCTTGGCGAAAAAGGGAAGGCGGCGGAGGAAAAAATTTCAGTGAGCAAAAAGCAGTCCGACGGCTTGGAAAAAGAGCGCAAAACGGCGGAAGCCCGCCAGGCGGAAGTTGAAGCGAGCCAGCCGGAAGAGAAAAAGGCGCTTGGCGGGATCAAGGGGGACATCCGCTCGCTCATGGAGCGGCGCAGTGCGCTACAGAAGGACCTGGGCCGGCTTGAGGCGCAGATGGAACTTGCGCAGTCATCGGGCGCGATCGCGCCTGCGGGACCGTCGGCCGAACGACTGATCAACCTTATCAATATGATCAACGAAGAGCTCGAAGCGGGCGCTTGACGAGGATGCGCTTGAGCTCCATGCAACGGTGGAGAATATCCTTGAAGAGATAGCGGATATCCTCAAAGAAAGGGGAGAAAGGAAATCGGGTGCCGCCGCGAGCGGGGCTGCGGCCGGTTTGAAGTCCCAGCTTGAAAAGCTTTCGCGCGATTTGGAGGGGCTTGATAAAGAACTCGCCTCGCTCCGCGAGAAGGAGAAATCACTGGAACAGAACCAGGAAGGATTTTATAAAGTCTTCAAGGCGGCGGTGGCGGATGTGCAGACGGCGAAGAACCGGATAGGGGAATGGGAAAATGCGCACCGGGAGCTTTTGCTTGAGAAGGAGCGACTGGACCTGCGGCGCGAGGAGGTATTACGGCAGATAGAACAAGCCGGGCGTAAGGCGGAGGACTTTGCGCACGCGCGGGTCCCTGCGGAAATGCACGAAGCCGACCTTCGCGAAGCCGAGCGGCGGCTTTTCCGCTTGCGCGGCGACCTCGCGTCCATCGGCGAGATAGACGAGGCGCTTATGAAAGAAGCGCGCGATACGGAAGAGCGGTACGGATTCCTCACGAAGGAATCGGAGGACTTGGAAAAGGCGGTCGCTGACCTCACGGGCCTCATGCAGGAATTGAGCGAGAAGATAAAGACAGAATTTGATAAATCGCTCGGGAAGATCAATAACGAGTTCGAAAAATTCTTCGGGCTTATGTTCGGCGGCGGGACGGCGAAGCTCAAGGTCGAAAAGCCGCGGTTGCCCAAAAAAGACGAGGAGGGGGAGGAGGGCGGCGAAAACGAGGAAGCGGAAAGCGTCGCGGAGGAAGTGGAAAAGGAATTTGCGATTGAGAAAGATGGCGGGATTGAAATAGACGTGAAATTGCCGCGCAAGAAGGTCACGACGCTTGATATGCTCTCGGGCGGCGAGCGGAGCTTGGTGGGCATCGCCGCGCTCTTTGCGATGGTTTCCGTGAGCCCGCCGCCGTTCCTTGTCTTGGACGAGGTGGATGCGCCGCTTGACGAACGAAACGCGCGGCGCTTCGGGGACATGCTCAAGGAATTTTCCAAGCGCACGCAGTTCATCGTGGTCACGCACAACCGGGCGACGATGGAGGCGGCGGATATCCTCTATGGCGTGACGCTGGATGAGGATGGGACGTCAAAGATCGTGTCATTGAAGCTGGAACCGGCCGCCTCCGCATAGGTCTTGTTTTTGAACCCGGCTCCGGCTCGGGCGCGGCATTCGCTCGCTTACGAAAATTTGCCACCCTCCGCGACAAGCACGGGGGTCCCGTCAAATTTTCTGCTCGCTCATGCCGCGCTTACCCTCGCCTCCCGCCACGGTTCAAAAACAAGACCTATGCGGAGGCAGTGCCCACTTCAGTTGAAACGAACAATTTTTCGTGATATCATCCATCCGACGGTGCGACGGGCTCCCGCGGCTGCGCCGCGTGTGCCCTCGCTCGTAGAAAACGTGAAAATAGATTTTCCCGTTTTCTCCTCGCTTCGGGCTCATAGTATAGTGGTAATACGCCGCATTCGCATTGCGGAGACGCGAGTTCGATTCTCGCTGAGTCCACTAGGATACCTGAAGCTACTTCACTCTAGCCTGCGTCGTAGGTTTTTCCGTAGATACTTATTTCCTCCGTAATCCAGCCGCGATAATTAAATCGAGCATCGCAGGAAAACTGATTCCTGCAGCTTTTGCTGCTTGCGGCAACAAACTCGTTTGGGTCATGCCTGGAATGGTATTGGTTTCCAAGATATAGAAGGCAGATCCTTTTAGCATGAAGTCGGAGCGGGACATTCCCATGCATCCCAGTATTTCATGAGCCCTCAGGGCCATCCGTTGAAGTTCTCGGATCTTGCGTTTGGGTAATCGCGGTGGGGTAATTTCCAAACTACCCCCCACTTTGTATTTCGCTCCATAGTCAAAGAATGAAGATGTTTTTGGGATGATCTCGGTTGGCGGGAGGGCGAAGGGTTTTCCGCGCTTGTTTTCCAGTACGCCGCAGGTGAACTCACGGCCTCGAATATATTCTTGAATCATCGCGCGGCCATCTTCACGAAAAGCCTTTTTAAGGCCGGTCCGCAAATCCTTTCCCGTTTTTGCTATTGATATGCCGACGCTTGAGCCGCCGTTCGCCGGTTTTATAACAAATGGAAATTTGAGTCTGATCCTCTGCCCCTTTTTGACCACGGCATAACGAGGCATCCGCAGCCCATTCTCTTCATAAAGAATATTTGAAATCTCCTTATCCATCGCCATCGCGGAACTGAGCACGTGAGAACCGGTATAGGGGATGCCGATCCACTCAAGCAAGGCCTGAAAGCGGCCATCTTCCCCGAATGCGCCGTGGATGGCAATGAAGACGAGGTCAAAGCGTTTGATGCGTTTGATCGCGTCGCTTATGTCAATCAATTTCCCATCGCCGAAATTCCACTTACCATCCTTTTCGATGACCACGAGGGTTGGTTGGTACTTTCGGCGATCTAAGTTTTTGAGGATCATTAACCCCGTCTTCAGTGACACCTCGTGTTCTGAAGATTGGCCGCCGCAGACCGTGGCAACGTAGACAGGTCGTTTCATGGTTATCCTAATGCCTGTGGCTCCTCGCGTTCCCTGAGCCGTCGTTCAATGCCGTGCATGTATTCAATGATTTTGGGTTTCCTCGCTTCCGCTCCGGCGAGCAAATCGGCGATGAGAGTTTTTGTTTCCTCCTCGCCCATATGATTTTCCAGTGGAAAGTGAGGATACAGCATCCAATGTATCCTTCGCTGACCTCTGGCTTCATCGGTGTACCCGGTTCCGAAGAGGTGATAGGGGATTTCCTCTGTTTTTCGTATGTCGGGGAGGAGGTCGAAATTCCGCTTGGCCGTCTTCTCGTCGAGTAAGATGTTGACGTCAACATCGGAGAGCCGCTCGCCTTGCTTCCGTGGACCATAAAGTGAGGAGCCGGCCAGAGCAATGAGTTTGATTTTGTCTTTTGGAATGACATCTGAATTTTTTTCAAGAAGCGATGGGAGATCGGCCCGTGTCTGTTTGATGATATTTGCGAAGCGCTCTTTGCGTTCCTCGCCCCACGGGAAGCTGGCTTGAAATTCTTCCCAGGAGGCTTGTCGTGCCTCCTCTGTATACCCCGGGATTAGGATAAATCTGCCCTTCTTGCTCTGGTTGTCGTGCTGATAAAAGTTTGCGAGGAGCAGTTCTCGCTGGCCCTTGAGCAGGTCGTGTTCCAGCCTTCGTATATCTGGAGGTATGTTTTCTAACCAAAACTGGAGCCGTTTTTCACTGAAATCGATTTCTTCGCCTTTTTTATTAAAATACCCTCCCTTTTCCGGGGAAAACGCCATATCGGTATTATATTATTTTTTGGCGCACTTGCGCCATTGCTACACGTTTTATGTATGAACATGAAATTGAGCTCCGGGATTTCTGCTCGGCGTGATATAATCTGATAGCATCCGCATGTGGAAATTTTTGAAATACATCACGAATAACGAGGCGAAGTCGCGGCATGAGGAGATCTTCGATGCGATCTTTTGGATCATTGAAACGATAGCGCTTATTTTTGGTACCTGGCTCCTTATCGCGGTCAGGGAAGCGCAGTGGATCGCGTTCCTCGTTATTGAATATTGCTGGGCCATGGACAACTTGCGGCACAACAGGCCATAAAATGCCGGATTGCGTTTATTGCACCTCGCCGGAAATAAAGGAACGGACGGTTGCCCGCAATGGCTTGGCGTGGGCGTTCCTTACGAACATTCCTATCACGCCGGGGCATACTTTGGTCTGCCCTATCCGGCACGTGCAAAAATTTGAGGAACTGACCATGGACGAAAGGAACGCCATTTTCGAGCTCTCTACGAAAATAAAAACAGCGCTCGCGAAACTTTTTGGAGCTGAAGGATTCCACCATGTCTGGAACGAAAATAAAGCGGCGGGCCAGTCCATCCCGCATTTTCACCTCCATATCGTTCCTCGTAAGGCCGGCGACGAAGGCATCACGGAGTACGAGCCCAGGAAATTCCTTTATCGGCCGGGCTCGCGGGAAAAAACGCCCGAAGCAGAGTTGAAAGCTCTATCGGAACAAATACGGAATTATGTATAATGTATCTCTATGGATAAAATAACACTTTGGTTCATCGTGGGATTTGTGGTGCTCGTTGTGGTGGGCGTGATCGCGGCGGGCGTGATGTCGGGCGGTTTCTCGAGCACGGCGACGAGCACATCGCCCGGGTTCGTGGCGACCACGGTTCCGCCGATCGCCGCCGCGGATTGGACGCAAGGGAACAAAAACGCAAAAGTGACATTCATTGAGTACGGAGATTACGAATGCCCTGCGTGCGGCGAAACGTCGCCGATCGTCCAGCAATTAATGACTGCGTACGGGGACCGCGTATTATTCGCTTTTAGGAACTTCCCGCTGTATCAGATCCATGAGAACGCGGGCATTTCGGCGCAGGCGGCGGAGGCGGCAGGGCTCCAGGGAAAGTTCTGGCAGATGCACGACCTGCTGTATGCAAAACAAAATGATTGGTCCTCGGCGTTCACGAACACGATCGTCGCCGATTATTTCAACGGCTATGCTTCCTCGCTCGGCCTTAACGTGGCAAAATTTGACACAGACATGAGTTCAGGTGAGGTATCAAACAAGATTCAAGCAGACGTGACGAGCGGGAACGCGGCGGCCATTGACCACACGCCGACGTTCTTCCTGAATTTGACACAGATCCCGAATCCTACGAGCTATGACGAATTCAAGGCGGTGCTTGATAAAGCGCTCGCCCAGTAACCCAGTTTGGTATAATAAAAGCAGGTTAAGGTTTCCCTAAAGGTCGGTTTTCGTTGCTTTACGAATACAAAACTATGGTTATACAGAGTTGGACGGAAATCGTGGTGGCGTCGCTCCAGAACGTGTGGTTGCAATTCGCGAACTTCATACCGAGCTTGGTCGGTGCTTTGATCGTTTTGATCATCGGCTTGATCGTTGCGACCGGCCTCGGCGCGCTTGTCCAGAAGATATTCGAAGCGCTTCGGCTGGACACCTTCCTTGAGAAGCTGGGCTTGAAGCCCTACTTTGAACGGGCGGGCCTTAAGCTGCGCGCATCGTACTTCTTGGGACAGCTCGTCTACTGGTTCATCGTGATCGCGTTCTTGCTTGCGGCGTGCACCAGCTTGGGGCTCTATGCGCTCTCAAGCTTCTTGAACGAGATCCTCGCCTACTTGCCGAATGTGATCGCGGCGGTGCTCATCATGCTTGCCGCGTTCGTCCTCGGGAATTTCGTGCGGCGGATCGTCATGGCGTCGGTGTTGAGCGCGAAGCTCCACGCGGCGCACTTCTTGGGTACGCTTACGTGGTGGGCCGTCGTCGTCTTCGGGTTCCTCGCGGCACTCACGCAGCTCCAGATCGCAGTGACGATCATCCAGAGCATCGTGACGGGCTTTATCGCGATGCTTGCCCTGGCGGGCGGTTTGGCCTTCGGCCTCGGCGGCAGGGACTATGCGGCGCGGTTGCTTGAAAAATTGCGCGACCGCACCGAGTCAAGATAGGCGATTTTGCAGAGCATTTACCTAAAAACCCCGCCTTGCGGGGTTTTTAGAGCCCAAAAGATTTGACAAATCGTATATTATTTTGCTACACTATTCCCTATGTTGGCCATTAAATTGCAGCGCGGAGGCAAGAAGCACCAGCCGAGCTATCGCTTGGTGGTCGCCGAAAAGCGGTCAAAGATGGCGGCCCCACCCGTGGAGGATTTGGGTACCTATAATCCGTTCACGAAGAAGGCGGTTCTTCAATAAAGAACGGGTGGCGCATTGGATGAAGATGGGTGCGCGGCCGACCGTGACGACGCACAATCTCCTCGTTGAACAGGGCATTCTTTCCGTCCCGAAAATGACGGTGAAGATGAACAAGAAATCGAAGAAGGAAGAAGTAGCGGCTCCCGCGGCGGCAGCGGCTCCGGCCAAGGCCGCAGCTCCAGCCGCAGCGAGCGCTCCGAGCGCGCGAACCCCCGCCGCAGGCCGCTCCAGAAATCCCGTGGCCGCAGAAGCGCCGCTGCAGCCTAGGCATAGAAAGAAAAGAAGAAAGGTCGAAAGCAACAATCGAAGTAATGGCGAATTCAACTACCGCTGATCAGGAATTCCTTGAGTACCTCGTGAAGTCCCTCGTGGACCATCCGGATGATGTGAAGGTCGACCGCAAGGTCGATGAGATGGGCGTTTTGCTCTCGCTTCGCGTGAATCCGATGGACATGGGCCAGGTGGTCGGCCGTCAGGGCGCGACCGCGAAGGCCATCCGCTCGCTCTTGAGGATCGTGGGGGTGAAGAACAACGCACGTGTGAATCTGAAGATCGAGGAGCCGGAGGGGAGCACCAGGCCTCCGAGGCCCGACCGTCCGAGAAGCGAAGGAAGACCGGAAGGAGGGCGCGATAACTATTGATCGATTTCTCAAAGCCGCCGCGGATCGCATCCCGGCGGCTTTTGGTTTAACAACCCTTTCATTAATTTGACATTAAAAATTGGTTATGTTAGAATACAAGATAGAGGTATTGTCAATATGGGAAACACGGCTTACAGGGGAAGCTCCTGGACCCGGTGGGATTCGCTGTGCGAAAATCGGACGGCTCAGGTGATCGCGTTCCCCGCGTTCGTCACCGTTCTGCTCTGCAGCATCGGCGGATTGGTAGTATGGCTTACCCGGCTTATCTGGGCGACCACGCACAACGTGCCGGCAATCCGCACGTCAGCGCTCTGTCTTTGGATTGTCATTCTCGCGCTCTCCGCGGTAGCGGTTATGAGGCGTCGGCAGAAGGTCAACTCTTCGCCGCCGCCCAAAACTTTTATCTCAGAGCCGATCCCGTCCGCGCGGTGGATGCGCTAAGTTGTTCCCTCTCACGTCCCGGTGGTGCGTTGCTATGCAATGCGCCACCGGATTTTTTTATCTGTCCACCACCCCTTCACAAAACCAAAAATTTTGCTATACTACTATCCGATGTTGTCCTATACCGATCTCACCAAAGGAGTTCTTTTTATTATGGACGGGGCGCCGTACGAGGTGCTTGAGTCGCATTTTTTGCGCATGCAGCAGCGGAAGGCCGTCGTGCAGACGCGCATCCGGAACCTGATCACGGCGAAAGTCCTGGACCGCAATTTCCAGCCGAGCGACTCTTTTGAGGAGGCGGAAATAGAAAAGAAGTCAGCGATCTTCATCTATGCGAACCGCGGCGAATATTGGTTCCACGAGGAGGGGAATCCGAAGAACCGCTTCTCGCTTCCGGCGGAGCTCTTGGGCGACCGCGGGCAGTTTTTGAAGCCGAACACCAAAGTGGCCACGATGGTATTTAATGAAAAAGTCATTAAGATCGGATATGCCCGATCAAGATGGATTTCAAAGTGATCGAAGCGCCGCCGTCGCATCAAGGGGAACACCGCGCAGGGCGGCACAAAATCAGTAGTCATCGAAGGGGGAGCAAAGATCAACGCGCCGCTTTTCGTCAACGAGGGCGACACGATCCGCGTGAACACGGAGACCGGACAGTACGTGGAGCGGGTATAGTAAGGATATGGCAAAGAAGGTGTTTGTCGGGATGTCCGGCGGGGTGGATAGCTCCGTTGCGGCAATGCTTTTGAGGGACGAGGGCTACGAGGTCGTGGGTGTTTTTATGCGTTGTTATAACTTGGACGGCTGCGCCGAGCGGGACGCGGAGGACGCGCGGCGCGTGGCGGAGCACTTCGGCATTCCGTTTTACGTCTGGGATTTTGAAGAAGAGTACAAGCAGCGCGTGGTGGATTATATGATTGAGGGCTATCGCGCGGGCATCACGCCGAATCCGGACGTGATGTGCAACCGCGAGATAAAGTTCGGATTGTTTTTGAAGAAAGCGCTTGCGGCAGGCGCGGATTATGTGGCGACGGGGCATTATGTGCGGATCAGCGGGACAGTGCCCGCGCGGAGTCGCGATGGCTCAGCGCGCTTATTTGAAGCAAAGGATAAAACTAAAGATCAGTCGTATTTCCTCTGGACGCTTACGCAGGCCGAGCTTGTAAAGTGCCTTTTCCCGATAGGCGATTATTTGAAGTCCGAAGTACGGGCAATGGCGCGCGCGAAGGGAATTCCGACCGCAGAAAAAAAGGATTCGCAGGGAATCTGCTTTTTGGGGCAGATCTCGGTGGACAGATTTTTTGAAGCAATATATTCCCGAGCGGCGCGGGGTGCTTATGACCACTGAAGGAAAGAAGATCGGTACGCATTCCGGCGCGGAGTTCTATACGATCGGCGAGCGGCACATCAAGGCCGATTTTAAGTTCCCGAAGACGGGCGGCGCGAAGGAACGCAAGCCGTTCTATGTTGCCTCAAAAGATGTAGCAGCCAATGTGGTCGTAGTGGCGGAAGGGGACGAAAATCCTGCGTTGTATCACAAAGAGATCGAGCTCGCGGGGGTGAATTTTATCGATGGACAGTCGCCAGAAGAGCGCGCTCAGCACAGTGTTTGCGCGCGTCCGCTATCGCCAGCCGCTTTCGACGGCAACTCTTTCAAAAGGAGAAAGTGGCAACTATAATAAATTGGACTTCGCGAAGCCACAGAAATTCGTGGCTCCCGGCCAGTCGGCTGTGTTTTACCGTAAAGATGGAGAGATGTTGGGAGGCGGTATTATCATTTAATGAAAATTTAATAAATAGTTTAGATAATTTTAACCATCCGTATGCTATGGTTGCGTTAATGGAAAAATTGAAAAAGAGGAATTCTTTTCTGAGATAGGGAGAATGTTTGAGACGCATGCCCATCATATCGTCGGTGTAGTTACGGAACATTATGATGACAAAATAAAATTAGTGGTGGAACAATACGTCGGCTTGCGGGAAGAGTTTGACGATATGAAGTGTATGTTTGTATTGCAAGGCGAAAAGATTGACTCCATAATATTGGATATTGTGATCATAAAAAATCAGCTTAAGAAAAAAGCCGACGTGAGCGAAGTAGCTGCGCTTGATCATCGAGTTAGCGCTCTTGAGACAAAGGGCTAGTTATTTTGCCAACGGGAAGTTTCGGTGATAATCTATTGGTAATGCGGCAATCGGAGCTTTTTACGAAGATCGAACGGAACGCGCCAAAGGACGAAGCAACGCTCAATGCCCAGCTTTTGGTGCGGGCGGGATTTGTGTCAAAGCTCATGGCCGGCGTTTATAGTTATCTGCCGCTTGGCCTTCGCGTCTTAAAAAATATAGAAAATATCGTTCGTGAGGAAATGGACGCCGTTGGCGGCCAGGAAGTTTCGATGGCCATCCTCCACCCAAAGAATAATTGGATGGCGACCGGCGGCTGGGATAAGGTTGACGTCCTTTTTAAATTGAAAAGCCGCACTGAAAAAGAATTTGCACTGGGGCAGAGCGAAGAAGAAGTAGTGACGCCGCTCGTCATGCGATACGTGAACAACTATAAAGACCTTCCAAAAGCGGTCTACCAGATCAATTGGAAGTTTCGCGATGAACTGCGGTCCAAATCCGGGCCTCCTGCGCGGGCGTGGAATTCCTTATGAAGGATATGTACAGTTTTCATGAGGATCAGGAGGATTTCGAACGCTTTTACGCCGAGGCAAAACAGGCTTATTTCAAGGTTTTCAAGCGTTTGGGGCTTATCGCGAAAGCGACCGAGGCATCCGGCGGTTCGTTTACCGAAAAGATCTCGTATGAATTCATGGTGCTCACCGATGCCGGCGAAGATGATATTTTATACTGCGATGCATGCGATTTTTGCGTAAATGCGGAGATTGCAAAAGTGAAAGAAGGAGCGTCCTGTCCGAAGATGCGGAAAGAGCAAACTGTTGAAAGCAAAAGCTTCCGAGGTGGGAAATGTCTTCGATCTCGGCAAAAAATTCACAAAAGATTTCGATCTTACCTTTGTCGATCGCGAGGGCAAAAAACAATATCCGATCATGGGCTGCTACGGCATCGGGATTTCGCGCCTCATGGGGATCATCGTGGAGAAATATAACGACGAAAACGGTATCATTATGGCCGGAATCGGTTGCACCGTTCAACGCCCATCTTATAGGCCTCCAGGGCGGCCGACGGCGACGAGGTTTATAAGGCTTTACAGGACGCAGGGATTGAAGTACTCTATGACGACAGGGATAGTTCCGCGGGGGAAAAATTTGCGGAAGCAGACTTGATCGGCATTCCGTGGCGCATTGTCACGAGCTCCAAGCTTGGGGAGGATGTAGAGTTCAAGAAGCGGGGCGAAAGAGAATACGGAGACCATGAGCGTTGCGCATGCCATAAAAAAATTAACCGTCTCATAATGGCACTCTTCGACAATATTTTCAAAGATATCGGCATTGATCTTGGCACGGCCAATTCGCTTATTTATATAAAGGGGAAAGGCATTGTGGTGAACGAGCCGTCCGTTGCGGCCGATGAATACGAAAACGAACCATGTGCTTGCGGTCGGCGAAGAGGCGAAAAAAATGCTCGGCCGCGAGCCCCCGCACATTAATGTCGTGCGTCCGCTCGTGAATGGCGTCATTTCGGATTTTGAGATGACCGAAGAAATGCTCAGGCATCTTTTTACGCCGGCCGAAGGCAAATCCCGTTACCTCATATCGGCGGGCCGATCCTTGCGATCCCGAACCATCTTACTGAAGTGGAGCGGAAATCGGTGGAGGACGCGGCGCTGAACGCCGGCTGCTCCAAAGTATATCTCGTGGAATCGCCGACAGCTGCGGCGCTCGGCGCCGGACTGCCGATCATGGCGCCCGTCGGCGAGCCTCATTGTGGATATCGGCGGCGGCACGACCGACATTGCGGTCATTTCCATGGGAGGAACCGTTGTCTCCCGCACGCTGAAGATCGCCGGCGACCGCTTTAATGAAGATATCATCCATTTCGTCGCGCGACGAATTCCATCTTGGCGATTGGGGAGCCGACCGCCGAATTCGCGAAGATCGCGGTTGGGTCTGCGATACCTCTGGACGAAAGGATGGAGGTGCCGATCCGCGGGCGCGATATGACGACGCGGCCTGCCGCGGGAGGTAGGCATGAAGAACAACCATGTGCGCACGGCGATCGCAAAATCGCTCCGCGCCATCGTTGATTCCGTTCATGAAGTCATCGAAGAAACGCCGCCGGAACTTGCGGGTGACGTTCTGCGGCAGGGCATCACGCTGTGCGGCGGCGGGGCACTGCTTCGCGGGCTTCGACGAACTTTTGGAAAAAGAAACCGGCGTTCCGGTCCGTATCGCGGACGATCCGCTGACCTGCGTTGCGCGCGGCCTGGGGCAGATCATGGATGATTTTGAAACGCACCGCGAGCTTTTGGACAATCCGCTGAAACCGCTCTCCATCAATCTTTAAATCGTGAGAAAGCGCGATCGATGGTTCTTGATATCCGCGAGCGCCGATCCTCTTGGCGTGCTCATCTTCTTCTGCCGCCTTCCGATGGCGGCGCCGTGCGCAACTGGCTTAGCGCTGCGCCAGCGGCATCATCGTCCGTGAGCCCGGACCTCGCGGCGGAGAACGAGGCGCTAAAGGCCCAGCTCGCGACGCTTCAGAATGTTGCAGCAGAACTGCCGAATGCATCGCCCGGCTATCTCCGCGCCATCGTCTATTCCCGCTACCCGTTCAATTTTAAAAACGAGTTCACGGTGGATGCGGGCGCGAGCGAGGGCGTCGCCACGGGGAAAGCGGTGGTCTTCCAGGGGATCTTGATCGGCATCGTTTCGCAAACTTTCCCGCACGCTTCGCTCGTGCAAACCGTGTTTGACCCCGGTTTAAAATGCCGGTGCGCGTGGGAGCCGCATGGATACGACGCCCTCCTTGTAGGCGGCGCCTCGCCCGTCGTGGCCTCCCTTATAAAGACAGCGAAAGTCGGCGCCGGGGGATGTTGTCTATTACCGCCGCGCAGGGATTGCCCTACGGGCTTGCCTGTCGCAGTGGTCCAGGACGCAGTCACTTCTCCCGACAATCTCTTTGAGCAGGCATCCCTGAATTTCGCCTACGACATGAACGGCGTCCAAACGGTTTTTATCGCCAAATGAACTTCAAGTTTTCAGGAGGCCTCATATTGCTCTTTATTGCGCTTCTCCTGCAATTTTTCTTCGCGCGCGCAGGGATCTTCATAGATTTTTCGTTCGCGGCGCTCATTTCTTTCGCCTTCGTGTTTGAATTTTGGGAACTTGCATTCCTCATCGCGCTCACGGTGTTCATCCTCAATTGGCAGCCCGCGGCGAGCGTGGAGATCCTCGTCTTCGCCCTGGTTCCCATCGCCGTCCATTTCCTACACCCCGTTTTCCATTGGCAGATATGGCTCGAGAACTGCATTGCAATCGTCCTCGGATTCCTCGTGCTGTATCTTGCAGCCGCGCCGTCCGGCTTCCTCGCGCATTCGCCGGCGTTCCTGCTTGATCTTGCGGGCGGGCTCATCACGGGCGCGCTCACGCTTTTTCCGCTCTATCGATGGCAATGAAGCGGCGGGACGAAGAGGTCGCTTTTGAGGATTCCCTGAACGACGACTGGAGCCGCGACCTTGACGTTGCAGAGGTACCGCTCGGCAACAAGCCATTCTTCTACCTTGGCATCGCGATCTTTTGCGTGGTAGCGGCGGTGGTGGGCCGCACGATCTACCTTGACGCCCTGAACGGCGGGTATTACGCCGCGCGCGCGGCAGATAACGTGACACAATACGAAACCGCGCCCGCGCCGCGCGGCGTGATCTATGACCGCGAAAGCAACGTCATTGCGGAGAACAAGACGGCGTTCGCGGCCGTCCTTGACGCGCGGGAGTTCGTGAACGACACCGCGCTTGATGCGGCCACGGTGCAAGCCGCGGAGAATATCCTTGGTGTCGCTCCCGACGATCTTGCGAGCCTTGTGAACGCCGCCGCAGCGGAGGACTTTGCAACGCCGATCGTACTTGCCGACGACATCACCCAAAACGAGCTCGTGAACCTCCAGGCGGATGCCTTGCCGACCATAAAGATAGAAAGTGATTTCGCAAGAGTATATCCCAGCGGCCCCCTCTTTTCTTCCGTGGTCGGCTACGTGGGGCGCGTGAGCCAGAGCGACCTCAAGAGCGATCCCACCGCTCAACGGCAGCGACTTCATCGGGAAGACCGGCATTGAGGCGTTTTACGACCAGTCGCTTCGGGGAAAGCCCGGCGTCACGGTGCAGTATAAGAATGCGAAAGGGCAATTGCTCGGTGAGAAGCAGGAATCAGTGCCGCAGGCGGGCGACCCGCTCCATTTGACGATCGATGGCGGCCTGCAGTCCTATTTCTCCGCACGCCTCGCCCAGGGCCTCGCGTCGCTCGGGAGGACGATCGGCATCGGCCTCGCGATCGACCCGCAAACCGGCGAAGTGCTCTCGCTCGTGAACCTGCCGGGCTTCGACAACAATCTTTTTTCGCAGCCGAGCACGAGCACGGCGGCCGAAGTGCGAAAGCTCCTTTCTTCGCTCCGACGAGCCGCTCTTCAACCGCGTCGGTGAACGGTTTCTACAACCCCGGCTCCACGATAAAGCCGCTTGATGCCGTGGCGGCGCTCAAAGAAGGCGTGATCGACCCGAGCCGCACGATCTTTTCGACCGGCTATCTTCTGGTGCCCAACCCGTACAATTCTTCCACGCCGAGCAAATATCTTGACTGGCGCTATCAAGGGAACGTGAACCTTGCCTCGGCGCTCGCGCAGTCATCCGACGTTTATTTTTATCTCGTGGGCGGCGGTTCGCCGGCCGTGAGCACGCCGCTCCTGAACGATCCGAGCGATTACGGCATCGCGGGCCTCGGCATCAGCCGGCTGTACGAATGGTGGCAAACATTCGGCCTCGGGAAACCGACCGGCATTGACATGCCGGACGAGGCAGCGGGGTTTTTGCCGACGCCGGCTGGAAGCAGGCAGCGCTTCGGGACGCCGTGGCTCCTCGGCGACACCTATAACGTCGCGATCGGCCAGGGAGACCTGCTTTTCGAGCCCGCTCCAGCTTCTGAGACTATATTGCCGCGATCGGGAATGGCGGCAAGATCTACCGGCCGTTCCTGAACGCGCGCGTCCACGCCGCAAGTGGCGGAGGACCTCACGTATCTTTCGCCGCAGATCACAGGAGGTGCAGCAGGGGATGAAAGCGGGCGTGACCTCGCCGCAGGGCACCGCGTATTCGCTGCACGACCTGCCGATTTCGACGTTTGCGCGAAGACCGGCAGCGCGCAGGTGCAGAACAACCAGCAGGAGAACGCGCTCTTCGTCGGC
This sequence comes from uncultured bacterium, assembly GCA_963768625.1. Classification (GTDB taxonomy): domain Bacteria; phylum Patescibacteriota; class Minisyncoccia; order UBA6257; family 2-01-FULL-56-20; genus CAVYIK01. Next base: position 93,116 of record CAVYIK010000003.1, on the reverse strand, counting down.
TACGCGCCGTGCTAACCATCCGCAGATCGCGCTCCTCATCCTTATCGAAAACTCCAAAGAGGGGAGCTTGAACGCGGTCCCATAGCGAAGGACGTTTTGAATTGGTATTATTTGAACAGGATCGCGGGCGGCGGCGCGCGGCCGCGCGACGGCCTCCTAATCGTCAAACAAACATTTTTTCCATGAGCGAATTTCGCGAAGACCCGGTATCCGGCGATTGGGTCATCCTCGCGCCCGAGCGGGCCAAGCGGCCGGAGGAATTTTTGAAGGCAAAAAGCGCCCGCGTTTTTTCGTCCAAGCAGAAATGCCCTTTTGAGGACCTCGAAAAGTCGGGGAACTGGCCCCCGATCGCGACCTATCCGCGCGGAAGCGAGCGAAAACGGTGGAGGATCGCCGTCATCCCGAACAAATATCCGGCCCTCACGCATTCCGCAGGGCACGCCGTTGCACTCTCCCGCGGCATGTACGCCGCAAAGACCGGCGTCGGCAGCCATGAGATCGTCCTTGCGCGCGACCACCGAAAAAGTTTGGCCGACCTGGACGCCGAAGCCGCGGAAGAGCTTCTTTCGGTCTTTGCAGCGCCGGCACCAGGCGCTCGTCCAGGACCGCTGCAACGTCTACGTCTCCTACTTTTTTTAACTGGGGGCCCGAAGCGGGCGCATCGCTTTCCCACCCGCATTACCAGATCCTCGCGCCTGCCCATCGTCCCGCCGCACACTACGCGCTCGCTCCGCGGCGCCGAGCAGTATTACAAAAAGCACCGCCGCTGCGTCCGCTGCGACATCATCGCGACAGAGCGGAAGGAGCAGCGGCGCGTTATCGCGGAGAACCGCGGGCGATCGCCATTGCGCCCTATGCCGGAAAGCGTCCCTTTGAAGTAGCCATCCTTCCCAAGCACCATGAGCCGTATTTTGCAAAAGCATCCCGCGCGACCCTCAAGGACGCGGCGCTGCTTTTGCGGTCGGTGCTCCAGCGGATGAAGCAATATTTGCACGACCCGGACCTGAACTTCTTCATCCATGACGCGCCCGCGGACGGGAAAAATCATTCTCACCACCACTGGCACATAGAGATCGTCCCCGTGAACGTGATCTCTCCGCTGGGCGGGTTTGAGATATCCACGGTCGTGAACATCAACGCGATAGACCCCGCGGTCGCGGCGGCAGTGTTGCGCGGGGAGAAGGCTTCATAATCCATGCTCAAGAAAATATGGCGCTCCCGGGCGGTGAGCCTTATGTCGCTTGCGGCGCTCCTTTTCGTTTGGGGCGGGGCGATCTGGTCCCGCGTCATGCTCCGGGGCACCGCAGGGGCAAGCCCGCTCATCCTGCACTTCAATGACCTTTCGGGTATCACGTCCGTCGGCCCGCCGGGCACACTGGTCTTCATGGCGGTCTTGGGAACCCTGATCGTGCTCATGAACTTCGTGATCGCGCTCGAGTTCGACGCGCGGGACCCCTTCCTCGGCAAATTCGTCGCGGCCGTCACCCTCGTCTTCGCCGTCTTGCTTTTTATCGCATTCGTTGCTATCATTAACGTAAATTAACATGGCATACGAAAAAGAGCAGGGGATGGGGAATCAAGAGGAGCTTCAGGGCTTGGAAGAGGCCTTGCGTAAGTCGAGAAAAAAGATCGAAGGGATCGAGAAGGAGCTTAAGGGGGTGAGGGAAGGAACGCCCCGGGAGGTCTCCCTTCGAGGGGACCTGGCGGCAGAGGAAGAGGCGTGCACCAATCTTCAAGGACGCATTGAGGCCCTCAAATCACCGGAAGCGGGCGTCGAATAACATAAACACTTTGATGGCAAACGATTTTTCGGTCATACAGACCGGCGGAAAACAGTATAGGGTTTCTTCCGGTCAAAAAATAAGGGTGGAAAAACTCGCAGCTTCCGCGACGGGCGACATCGTTTTTGACAAGGTGCTTTTGCGCGCCGCGGGCGGCCGCGTGGAAGTAGGAACGCCGTACGTCGCAGGCGCAAAGGTGCAGGCCAAGCTTTTGGGCGATGGCCGGGGCGAAAAGAAGATCGTTTTCAAATATCATTCAAAGACGCGTCAGCGCAAAAAGAAAGGGCACCGGCAAGAATACAGCGAGGTAGAGATCGCATAGCCCGTCAGATTGACGGGCTATGTTTTTTATGGTATTGTCCTAACCAGGAGGGCACCGACCATGGACGGGAAAGTTCGTAGGGGCTTGGGGGCCTCTGTCGCGTTGTTTTGCTTGGCGGATCTCACGATTGGAAGATGGAGCGCCGCCGCGATCGGGTGGCTCATTGCGTACGCCGTGGCCGTATCATTCCTTATTGGCCTTTTCTTCTTGGTCCGGCGGACGATGGGCAGCAGCATTCAGAGATTCATAGGGGAAGCAGTGTACCTGCTTCTTGCGCTCGCTGCTGTTATCCTTGCTCCGATCATGAAGGTAGTGCGGGCGGCGACGGCAGCCGTCAAGCGCTTCCTCGCGACGTCGCCTACGGTGAATGCGCTCATTTTCCCCTTTGTACTTCTCCACATCATTTTCCAGGCGGAAAAGGATCAGGCGGAGGGGAAGCCGTAAGGTTTTCGCTTGACGGCGGGCTTGTTAAAAAGTCCGCCTTTTTTATTGTATATAAAACACCGGCGCGCCGGGCGGGATCTGATTTTCCTGGCTGGGGAGAAGATAGTGGACGTTTTTCGCCGCTTGTTGCGTCGGGAGGAAAGTGTCGGTCATGAAGATGGTCGTTTCAGCGGACATCGGGATGCCGCGCGTCATGACGCCGCCGGCGATATCCACCACGTACTTCGGCGTGCTTGCGGGGAGCGCGTTGATCTCGCGGCCGATCGTCACGTAATCCGCACTGAAAGCGCCGGGGACGTTCGGATTTCGCGCCCAGACACAAAGTAATCAACGTAAGCGAACACCGCGACGCTGACGAGGAAAATCGCCGCAAGCGTCTTTGCGATTTTCCCGCCCCAGTGGTTTTTTATAAGGTCGTAGAGCCACACGCCGGCGAGCGCGGCGAAGATGAGCGCGGGTGGGAGCATGAGGATGGAGCGGAGCGCGTGCGGGATGCCTTCGTCCGAGGCAGCGGCGGGGAGCAGCGCGAGGATGAACCATACGAAGGTGAGCAGGAGCGCGAATAGCCGGGAACATGTTCTTTGGGTCGTCACGCAGCGTCTTTCGCGCCGCCAGCTTTTCCAAAGTGAATAGAGGCCGAGCACGATGCCGAGAAGGAAGAGGATGCCGACCGGCCAGAAAAGCTCCGGCGCGCCGCTTATGTTGTGCCGCCAGTTATCGTCGCCGTGCACGTTGAACATCAGGAGCGTCTTTACGACGTTCACGGCGAAATCGATGACCGGGCTTGCGCGTTCGTGACCGCTATCTCCGACGTCCGGCCGAAGAAGTCGGCGGGGTGCTTCACAAAGTACCAGCCGATCGGCGCGGCGACGATGAACGCGGCGACGATGAAAACAAGGACGCGTTTCCAAAAGCCGGGGCGCGTTTTGAAGAACGGGATGAAAAGCAAGAAGAGGAGCGGCGTCACGCGATAGGCGATATAGGTATAAAAGCCGAGCGGCATACACGATGCCGGCTGACCGCGGCATACCAGGCGGCCGAGCGCGCGGACGCCGCCCGGAATGCTTTTATCAAAAGCCAGAGCGTCCACGTGAGGAGGAGCGGCGCCAGGATCGCGCGGAAGCCGATGCGCGAAAAATTGATATGCCAGAAGCAGGTGGCTAAAAGGAATGCGGCGAGGAGCCCCGCGCCGCCGCCGAAAAGCTCAGCGACGAGGAGATATAACCCGAGCACGGTCAGCGACGCCCGCGACGGCGGCCGGGAGGCGGACGACCCACGGCTCGTGCGGCGCGTGGAGGAACTGGAACATCGACCGCAATGATATTCACGTACAATCCTTCGCGGCCGTTGTCTTCAGTGTAGAACACCTGGTAGTGGCCGGTCGCCGCGGCTCTCCGCGGCGTTGTTGCCATCAATCGCTTCGTCCGGATAAAGGCCGGGCGGCGTAGTAGTGAAATGGTAGAAGCGCAGGAAGGTTGCTATAATGAGGATACCAACCAAGAGCCAGAGCGTCTTGATCTCGTCATTATTTCATTATATCAATGCCGGACCAGCCATCATCGTTTGAACATGCACTTGAAGCGGATATGCAGCGCCTCGCAACGGAGATCCAGAACCAGCGTGCGCGGCCGGAATTGAAGGACGCGAACGAAAAAGAGCTCATAAAAGAGGCTATCCGGGCGTTTCCGCAGCTGGAGAAGAAACCGCAGGGGGTGCCGGTGCCTACGCCGAGCGCGTCCGCTGCGGCCGCCGGCGCCGCCCGAAGCCCGCTGCCCGACTATGCGCAGAACGCTCCCGCCGAGGTGAAACTGGAGATAGAATATCTGCTTGACGTCGCCCTGCGCAACGGACTCGGCAAGGCGCTTCTCCGAAGCGCGCAAATCGCCGTACTTTGTGCAGGATGCTTTTCATGATGCGCTTGCGGGAAAACTGTATCCGGAACTGCAAAAACGGGGGATCGTGAAGTGAGGCCACATTAAAAAATTATTAAAAGAGTTTTGACTTCTGCAAACTATTTGCTTTAAAATAGAGCTATGCCCGTGGGACGTTTCGTCCCATTCGGCTATATCGCTGAAACGGGCATGCCAAAAAACTTCCTCATGTGGGGAGTTTTTTGTTTCTTTTGTCATATACGCTCAGAAAATGTTTCTTGCCGTGGCTGAATTGCCTAATTTGCTAGAATTAAGGCAATGCTTGGCTTCTACATCTTCTTCGCGATCGTGGTCGGCGCCGTGGCCGGGGTCGCGGTGTATTTTATTTTGCGCGCGGTTGCGCGCGGGCGGATGGCGGCGTCGCTCGGGACAGCGCTTTTCCTCGTAAAAATACCGCGCCCGTCCGCGGGCGCGGGGGGCACAGGGACCGGAGGTGACGGCGGCGCCGGGCACGGCGAGCACGGGGACTTCAAAGCTGAACTTGCGCATTTTGAGCAGCTCTTGGGCAGCTTGGCCGCCATAAAGAAACCGTTCACGTTTGAAGTCGCGGTGCCGCACGTGGGCGAGGAGATCCATTTTTATCTTGCGGTGCCGAAGCGCTGGTCCGAGACGGTCGCATGAAGCAGATCCAGGGACTCTGGAACGGGGCGAGCGTGGAGGAGCTGGGCGGACGATTTCAATATTTTCAATGCGCACGGGGCGACGGCGGCCGCGTACGTGAAGCAGAAGGAGCACTACGGCCTCCCGATGCGGACATATACCGAACTTGGCATTGACTCCTTTGAGTCCATCCTGGGTGCATTCGCGAAGGTGAACGAGATCGGCGAGGGCGCGGCGATGCAGGTCGTGATAAGGCCTGCTCCCGCGGGGACAAAGAGCGAGGTCCAGGCGGCGATCGAGCGGCTGAAGAAAGGGGAGCCGTTCAAGAAGGTTTTCCACGGCGATGGTCCGCCGTTCGCTCTCCAATCCGAGCGATGTTTTGAACCCGAAGACCGAAGAGCAAAAAGCAAAAGAGAAGCAGGAGCGCACGGTGGACGAGGAAGCGGTGAAAGCGCTCCAGGCAAAGATCATGAAGCCGCTCTTCTTCGTGAACGTGCGGCTCGTTGCCTCCGCGGGGTCGCCCTTCCAGGCAGAGCGACATGCTGGACGGCCTTGCGGCCGGATTCAGCCAGTTCGGGAGTCCGACGCGCAACGAGTTCAGGATCGTAAAGCCGCGCAATCCGGACAAGCTCGTCCACCAGTTCATTTTTCGCGAATACGACGCGAGCCAGGCGATGACGCTTTCAAGCGAAGAGATCGCGAGCTTCTATCACCTACCCATCGCCTCCACGGAGACGCCGCGCGTGAAATGGCTCAAATCCAAAGAAGCCCCGCCGCCGGAGAACCTGCCGAAGCAGGGGACGCTCCTCGGCGAGAGCGTCTTCCGCGGCCAGGCGAAGCCCATCTACATCACGGACGACGACCGCCGCCGACATGTCTATACCGTCGGGCAGACGGGCACCGGAAAGTCCACGCTCATCGGCAATATGGTGATAGAAGACATCCGGGCGGGCAAGGGCCTTGCGATCATAGACCCGCACGGCGACCTCGTGGAGAACGCGCTTGGGCTTCGTGCCGCCCTCGCGCCTGGACGACGTCATTTATTTTGATCCCGGCGACCTTTCGCGCCCGCTCGGCCTCAATATGCTGGACTACAACTACAACCGGCCGGAGGAAAAGACGTTCATCGTGAACGAGATGCAGAGCATTTTCAACAAGCTCTTCCCGCCGGAGACGATGGGGCCGATGTTTGAGCAATACATGCGGAACGCGCTGCTCCTTTTGATGGAAGACATGCCGAACGAGCCGGCGACCTTGATGGAAGTGCCGCGCGTATTCACGGACACGGCGTACCGCCTGCGAAAGCTTGAGCGCATCCACAATCCGGTCGTCATTGATTTCTGGGACGAAGGAGGCGGTCAAGGCCGGCGGCGAGGCGTCGCTTGCGAACATGACGCCCTACATCACGTCCAAGTTCAACAACTTTATCTCCAACGACTATATGCGGCCGATCATCGGCCAGCCGAAGTCGGCGTTCAATTTCCGGGAGGCGATGGACCAGGGGAAGATATTGCTCATCAACCTTTCCAAGGGGAAGATAGGGGACATCAATGCGGGGCTTCTTGGCATGGTCTTTACGGGGAAGTTGCTCATGGCCGCACTTTCACGGATAGACGTGCCTGATGCGGAAAAGCGGCGGGACTTTAATCTCTATATTGACGAGTTCCAGAACTTTACGACGGATTCTATCGCGACTATTTTGTCCGAGGCGCGGAAGTATCGGCTGAACCTGACGATGGCGCACCAGTTCATCGGCCAGCTGACGGACAAGATCAAAGACGCGGTCTTTGGGAACGTGGGGTCTATTCTATGTTTTCGGGTGGGGCCGTCTGATGCGGAGTTCTTGGTGAAGCAGTTTGAGCCGGTCTTTAACCAGAATGATCTCTTAAATATTGATAACTTGAATGCGTATGCGAAGCTACTTATTGGTGGGCAATCTACTAGACCGTTTAATTTGAGGATTGGGACGGGGTCGTGGGGAGGGGGAGAGAAGGAGCTGGCGGGGAAATTCAAGGAATACTCACGAATGAAATATGGGCAAGATAGACAAGCCATTGAAGACGATATCTATCGGCGACTTCGCGAATAATCTTTGCGAATAGGGCCCCCTGCCTGCGCCTTGCCTTTGAGGGTACGGGTGTTCTCGCGCTCCAGCGGCGCGAGCCACCCTGCTCTCTCGGCGCCCGCACTTTTGCTCCGCAAAAGACCAAGCTGCGGGCGCCTCCGAGAGCCCCCTCAAAGGCAAGGCGCAGGCAGGGGGCTCTGGGCAATTGTCAAGTATTCTTTTAAAGATTTTTAATGTTGATCTATTACGATCACTTTATGTTTCTCAGGGAATCATTTAAAATGATGGAAAATGAGCACCAAGGAAAGATTGACAACCACGATAGCAGCGAAAAGATGAAACCGGGATCACGAACAAAATTTACGTTCGTTGATCTTTTTGCTGGTATCGGGGGTTTCCATTTTGCCCTGCACGACCTCGGCGGGGAATGCGTTTTTGTCAACGAATTCGATGGCAACGCCCGTGCGACCTACGAACACAACTTTCGCAAAATGGCCCCGCGCTTGTTTGGGGACGAATCGCGCGAGCCTCATTTCTGGAAAAGCATAAAGGATATTACTCTAACAGACGATGCCACCGTTCGGTCGGAATCGGTGCGGGCACGGCACATCAGGAAGGTCATACCCCCATTCGATATGTTGTGCGCCGGTTTTCCCTGTCAGCCGTTCAGCCGGATCGGTAAGAAAAACGGGTTCGACGATGACAGGGGCACCTTGTTCAACGATATCGAGAAAATCATTCGGGCGCGTCAACCGAAGGTCGTTTTTTTGGAAAATGTGCGAAACATCGTAACGCTCGGCGGGGGTCACGTATTTAGATCGATTCTCAAAAAACTTGATAAAGCCGGGTATCACGTAAACCAGGGACAGGACGATTCATGGGATATATTGAGCGCGAGTGATTTCGGGTTGCCCACCGCCCGCCCAAGGTTTTATCTGGTGGCTTTCAAGAAAAACACTGTCGGCGCGCGCGATTTTAAATTCCCCGAGCCGACCACGCCAGGAGGCATGACCATGAGAAAATTCTTCAAAGACGAAAAGTGGCCGGACAAAACAGGGAGGACCATCCGTGTCGGGGGTCGGGGCTCACCAGTGTACAGGAAAAAGAACGGAGAATGGTTTGTGGACAGGAGAAGTTGGGATACTTATATCGTGGGAAATTCGAAACATATTTTGACGGTTGACGAAGCCAAAACAATGATGGGATTTCCGAAGGGTTTCCGTTTTCCGAAAACGGTAACCCCGACGCAGGCGTTCAAACAGCTCGGCAACAGCGTGGCAGTAGATGTCATACGAGAAATCGGCGAGGAAATACTTAAATTTTTATAAAATTTATCTTCCATGGGGAAAGAGGAAGTATTCCAGAAAATAGAGGCCGCCGACGATAACATCGTATGGAGCGTCTACGCCTTCGCCATCGCTTTGCTGAAAAAGAGAGGCTTGATCAGGACAAAGAATATCACGGGGGAGCGTGGAGAGTTTCTGGCCATCGAGACCTACAATAAAATTCCCGGTCTGCCCAAACTTCAGGCAGCCCCAGAAGGAACTCAAAACGTCGATGCATTGAGTAGAAAAGGAGACAGATACAGCATTAAGACGATCACAGAGCCGAATAGTTTAACCAGTGTCTTTTACGGACTCGGCGATCCCGAAGACAAGCGACCGTCGGAAAAGAAATTCGAATACGTGATCATAGTCATCATCGACGAGAATCTACAACCGAAGAAAATTTTGGAGATTACGTGGGAACAATTTCTTAAATTCAAGAAATGGCACAAAACCATGAGAGGCTGGAACATAACCGTCACGAAAGCTCTCGTCGGCGAGGCCCACACTATTTATCCGCGCATTAAAGAAAGTGGATAAATTAACGAAGGAGAAACGCAGCGCTTTGATGGCGAAAGTCGGCACGAAAAATACCGACATCGAAAAATTGTTGGCGGAGATTGTCAGGCAGTTCCAGAGAAAAGAACGATACAGGAAAAACGTCACAACGCTGCCAGGCAAACCCGACATCGTTTTCTCCGTATCGAAGGTCGCGATCTTCGCCGACGGGGACTTCTGGCACGGGAGAGGTTTCGGGAAATGGAAATCCGACGTTCCCGCCTTTTGGCGCAAAAAGATCGCGGGCAATATCCGCAGGGATCGCCTCCAGAGTAGGGCGTTGCGAAAGGCGGGGTATCGGGTCCTCAGGTTTTATGGGTCGAAGATCAAGCGCAACCCAGAATATGTAGCGAAAAAGATAGCGCGAATCATGAAATAGCGCTATTCTTCTATAATTCACTCCTTTGTATTAACAGTTTGTCCACTTGACATATATTCCTATAGGAGCACAATAGAATAGTATTTACGCTAGGAATCACATAATAAGCGTATAAAACGTCGAAAAAACCTTATAAAACATAGAAAATATGGAAAAAGAGTCAAAAGAGGCTAGATTTAAAAGGGTAGCGGAACGGAGGGTTAGAGCGATACTGCGGGATCTCCGGATACTGGGAAACTGCGGAAACCGGGGTAATTACTCGTACACGGGAAGCGATTTCCGTAAAATCTTTTCGGAAATCGACCAGGCCGTGAAAGAGGCGAAGGCGAAATTTCATCTGCCGAAGGACGAGGAATTCAAACTATAAATTACGAACATGGGACTCGTTTACGAATTTCCATCCACGGGCGGCGGCATACAGAACGGGTTCAACGACGGAGCCATGGAAAATTTTCGTGGTCACGTACCGTACCACGTGACGAGGGAAGCCATACAGAATATTATCGACGCCGCAATCGCATATCCCGTAAAAGCGACATTCGACCTTGTCAAAATAAAGGGTTCGTGGATACCCGAAAGGAATCAGCTCGAAAGCGTTTTTTCGGCATGCAAAAAACACTGGCCGAAAGATAAAAAAACCCAGCAATTTTTTTCCAACGCGTTGGATCTTCTCACGCGCAACAGGGATATTCATACGTTGAAAATTTCGGATTACAATACGAGCGGCCTGACCGACCGAAATTATTTCAAATTGATGAAAGTCGACGGCACCGCCGAAAAAGGGGGCGACAAGGGCGGTGCATTCGGCTTGGGTAAGCACGCGTTTTTTATAGCATCACATTTCAGAACAATTTTTGTTTCCAGCGTATACGAGAAAGACAAGCACATATTCCAGGGTAGACTTAAGCTGGTCAGTTTCAAAATGGACGGCGACGTCAAGCAGTCGTGCGGATACTTCGGAAATCCGAATCTGGAGCCAGTGCGCAACCCCGAATCGATTCCGACCGGATTTTACAGGGACGAACAAGGTACGGATATCTATATTTTGGGATTTCGCTGGGGCGACACCTGGGAAAAAGATATCGTTAAGGCGGTCCTCAACTACTACTGGTACGCGATACTGGACAACACATTGGAAGTCGATGTCGGCGATATAAAAATCAGGAAAAACAATCTGGAGCATCTTCTGAAGAAGTATTTCCCCGAAGACGAGCCAGACGACAACAAAGAAGATCCCAATCCCTGGCCGTATTATCGCGCCTTTACGACGCCGGAAAAAGTAAACGGCAAAATACTCTTCGAAAAGACCCTTCCGACCCTCCGGGAAGTCGAGTTGCACGTATTGCCGGGGGAAATCTACAGGAAACGGATAGCCTGCATACGGAAAACGGGCATGGTAATTCAGAGGATAGACAGGAGAAGCGCGGAGGCCTTTGCGGGAGTTTTTATATGCAAGTCCGAGGGAAACGACATTCTCCGCGAAATGGAAAACGCCGCGCACAACGAATGGGACAGGCATAATGCCGCGGACAGTACGATGGACAAAAAACTCTTTCCCCGTGCGATGAAGGAGTTGGATGAATTCATCAAAGAGTCGCTCAAGAGCATGATTTCCGAAGATTCGGAGTCCATGGACATGCCGGGCCTCAGGGATATATTGGGGATCCCCGGTATGGACAGGGAAGCGAAAGAGGCAGACGGTGCGGATTCGTTTGGGGCAAAGAACGACGAGGGACCGGAGGTCGGCATAAACGCGGCGGAGGAGGACGTAAAAATAAAGATTCCGGTCTGGAAGATGCCGAGAGAACGGGTAACGCCGAGGCCCGACAACGGTCGGAAACGCTGCGAGATAGGATTCCGAAGTTTCGTCAAAAAAGACGCCGAGGGCAGGAAGATCCAACATGTTTTGGTGATCAGAAGCCGGAACGCGAAAAAAACATTCGATCTTGTCCTGAGGGCGGGAACCGAGGATTCCTTTTCCGGTCTCGATATTTCGAGGGCCGTCGACGAGAAAGGGATGGAATACAAAGTGGACGGGAACGAGATAAAGAACCTCAAGGTGGGATCTAGCGGCGTCACGACGATAACCGCGGAGTTCGATTCCAACGAAAAATATTCCCTAAAAGCCGACGCATATGAAAATAAGTGACATATCGCTTCCGCATCCGGTATTGGGCGTCGCGGACGACGTGCAGGGCCGCTATACCCCGAAGTTCGGGGTCGTTATGACCAGAAACAAAATAACATTGTCCGTCGAGCATTTTGTGTCGAACAAGACGTTGCAGAAACTTATTTCGGAGAAAAAGGCTTTTTTTGCGGCCGAGTTAAATTGCCCGCAGACCATTTTCAGGGCGATTTATCGTTCTTATGACCAAAGCCAGACGTTCGAAATTGCCTCCTCGGAGCTGAGGAACGCCGTAGAAGTTTCCTTTTACGTTATTGCGAACGAGGACGTGGACGACTATGTCGTCGACGGAGCAAACAAAGACTATGCCGGCTATAAATTCGAAATCGGCAAGGGCGATGTTCTTGCCTACGACGGAGATTACGAATTTATAGCTGGAAAGACGTGGGCATCGACGGCATCGATCGCATCCATTTTTGATGTCCAAAAATCCAACAAAGAAGACGGTCCGATGAGTTTTTGTACCTCAGACGAAAAGATAATAATAAAACTGTCGAAGAACGATTACGAAAAATATGCGGAGATATCCAGAGCGCATCAATTTTATTCGGTACTTCATTCGGGGATGGCCTTTCCCGCGTTGATGTACGCCCTCACGGAAATGATGGATCAGGAAAAGGATGCCGAGGACGGCGAGGGCAGAAACGACGGGTGCGAGTGGAAACAGGTTTTGGAGAGTCGCATAAACAACGACGAGGATTTGAAAAAGATCGGCTGGGACAAAACAAAAATCCCGGAAATAGCGCAAATTCTTTTGAAGAAACCGGTCGACAGAATGTTCGAATCGCTGCATTCCGCCATATATCAATAACCGCAATACAATGGCCTATCAAAAATTTTTTCGCTACGCGTATATCGAAGAGCTGAAAACCGACGTGACAGAACACGGTAAGTTCGACGCGTACACAAAGAGCGACTTTAAGTATTCCGCCGACGAGGTCCTCGAGAACAAAAATGTCGTGGTTCCGGACAAGATAAAAATGATCATGCCAGAAAAGGGCGACAACCACGATTTCGAAAATGCGCGACTGATGTACGGAACCTACAAAAAAATGACGCGGACCGAAGCTTCCGACACCAGAATCTGGACCTATCTTTCCCACGTAACGTTCTGGGATTATATGAAAAAGAGGTGTCCCGTCGGTGCCTGGCCGGAAGACGACAAAAAAAGGAAAAAATACATACTAGAGCACTGGTTCCTGAACGGTTTGAATTCCAGGACGCTTACCAGGCAGAATATAGCCATGTTGTGGTGGGGCGCACATTTGACATACGACCCGGAAAGAAAAAATCCGTACGAACTGACCGAGGAACTTTTTTCGATGCTCGATTACACGAGAACACTTTTGTCCCTCGTTCAGGGCAGGAACAATAATTTTACGAGAGCCCTTTTGGAGTACGTCGTCGAACACAAAAAGCTTTTCGAGAAGGCGAAGGAGTCCAAAATCCGTCTGCTTACCAAAAAATTAAACTACAGGGGCGGATATACGCTCATGCCCACCCTTACCAAGGAGGAGATAAAAGGTATCCTCGATTCGTACAGGTCAGAAATAGAGAAAATAACTGGCAGGAACACCAAGTAAGCAGATCATGGAATTACTTCCCGTAGAGAACAGGATAGTCGCGGCAATCAGGATTGCCGCGAGAAAGAACTGGCAGGAGACCAGTTCGCGAAAGAGAACGCGTGCCGTAAAATCCGCGTTGGTTTCCCTCGGCCACAAACTCGGTTTCAAGGTTTGTGCGTCTGGACAGAAGAAGGTCGGCTCCGATACTGGCGAATGGCTTTTCGACCTGTGCTGGGCAGATTGGAGCGGAAACTGGCGGGATCTGCGAGGGCTCAAGTTGATCGCCGAAATGGAATGGCAAACCGACGAAGACAGCGTGATCAGGGATTTCCGGAAACTTACGGTCGGCATCGCCGAATTCAGACTGTTCATTACTTCCTACAAGGAAGGCAAAAAGTACGAAAAGAAGCTCCAGCAACTCGTCAAAACCTGCAAGAGTATTTGCCCGGGTTCCAGGGGCTTCCGGTATGCCATTGTCGCCATCTCGGACAAGCATCCGTCGAGAATAAAAAATTTTGCATGGGCCGCTTAACATGAAGGCCGACTATCAGGAATTGATCAAGGCGGAGTTGTTCGAAAAGGAATGGGTTCCGCAGGAATCCGTCCTTTCCGCGGTTGCGCGGAAGAAGCACGGCATAGCGAAGGCCGGCGACAGGAAGAAGGGCGCGGTTCTTATTGCGCTGAAGGCCATGTATCGCGCGGGCATACTGAAAAAAGCCGTGGACGAGGACGGGAACGTGTTTTGGGGAAAAAAATCGCCGGGAGAGGAGTCCGTCGTTTTATGGAAAAAAGCGAAGATCCGAATCTGATCCGTCCGAGCTGATGAGGCTTGATACCGCAAGGAAGAACATTAAAGCCCTCGAGGCGGCTCTGCGGGCTATCTGCGGCGAAGTGCTCTCGGGCGCATACGGCACGGATTGGCGAAGCCATATGGATGAGAAGTCGATGGAAATAATAAAGACGCAGTATTGGAAAGAGAACAGGGCCGCATGGAATGGCGGGACGCTCGAGGAATTCCTCTCCGTGGCCGGGATAAAAGACATTTCCTATATCATCGGCTACAAGGAGAACTGGGAATTTTTCAAATCGAAATTCGGCAACACCAGCAAATTCGTGGTGCTGGGCAAGCTCACCGAACTCGGCGATTACCGGAATAGGATCCAGCACAATTCTTCCCTGAGCAAGGACGAATGCCTGTTTTTCAATATCGCTTCGCAGCTTCTTATGCAAAACCTGCAATGATAAACAGTCAATTAAGAAACATAGCGCTGAAGATAAAGGATCTCGGCGAGGAAGCGAGGGCGCACCTCGGATGCGGATTCAACGAGGTCATCTATCAGAGCGCGCTCGCGATAGAGTTCAGGAAGCACCACATCGATTACCTGCGGGAGGTGAATATCGAAATTTTTTACAAGAACGAAAGCCTAGGCGCCGATCGGCCCGACTTTGTGATAACGAAAATCGGCTCCTACGCGAAGCCTATCATAGTGGAACTCAAGGCTGCCGACAAGATAAGCGACGGCAACCGGATACAGCTCAAATCATACTGCAAGTCACTTCCAAAAAACGGCAACCCCGCGCTCAAGAAATTTTCGGGCGGGATTCTGCTGGCGTTTCCGTCTGGAGACGTTAAGGATTCCACGAAGGTAAAAATATTCGCGGTCGATCGGAATTTCAACGTTTTGATCGACGACCAAAAAAGCGAGGACGATCTCTTAAGGCTGTCAAATAAAAAACAGAAAAGGATACCATGACAGATCAAGAGGTCCTCAAGCTTATTCAATCAAACGAGCAAGCCCTGAGGGAAAACCTGTTGGCGTCACATGAAGCCGAAGAGATTCAGAAGGCACTAGCGCGTTTTCTCGACGAACATCTACCAAAAGATTCAATAACGGGTCTGCGATACAGGAAACTGAAAACCGACAAGCGTTTGGGCGCGTGGTGGAAAGGGCCCGACGGCTACCCAATGGGCAATACATGGTCGGAAAAATTCGTTCCCCTCATTAACATCCTGGAACAATATCTTGCCGAGAAGACTATAAAGAAAAGATTGGAAATAGAAGGCCTTTTTATCGAATCGAGGCAACAGGGCGAGGGCGGCGACGAGCATTTAATCATCGGGGAAAAGGATGGCACGGGCGAAAAGGCCCACGTGGTCATTGACAGCGCGACGGGAGAAATCAGAGTCAAAGAAAAAGGAAAAGAGCCAACGGAGCTAACTCGTCGCATAGAAACAATTCTTACGCTCAAGAGCGGTAAACGGGTTAAAACCAGCAGGGAAGCTATCGAATTGATGGACGAGGAAACACCCGAAATTATTTTGCAGATAGAATTGGATCGCGCGAAAATCACTTTCGATTCCACGCTCAAACCAAAGGGCGGCCCAGCGGATCATATTTTCATCCAGATACCCGTGAAGTTGAAAAATATGTCCGATGGAAAACTGATACTGAAAAATGTGGTGCCGCATATTCTTCTGCCAGAGGGATATACCGCTGGCCTGTATAGTCACGGTAGAAGCCAGGTGGAATTCAATATCAACGGAAAGGAATTCTCGCTTCAAACCTTCCACTTTTTTTCGAAAATTATCTCAGGGTCTGGCCCAGTGAATTCTCAGAACCTTGTATACGAAGAAAACCGAAAAAAAATATTATCCAATCTGCCGACTACTAAGGCGGAATTTAGATTGACAGGAGAATGCACGTCTTTTGACGGAACAATTCCCATCGACAAAACATTCGACATCACCGAAATTATAGTTCCCCAACTAAAACTCTAGCATCACGGAAGATCCCCATCACGGCGATTTTCTTCAGGTATCACGGTCGCACTACTGCCTCGGTCGAGGCGGTTGGTACGATAGTTTTGCCTGGTCTGCGGGGACGCCAGGATTCGAACTTTCCCTACCTCACCGTCTGTAGATAGGTCACGACAGTGATCCACCAGGTGTGGACTTCTGGGAAGAGGAGGGAGGCGACGTAGAAGAGGAGGATGAGGAAGGCGAGCGTCCAGAGGCCGCCGCCGGAGTGGTGGTAGTGGCCGTGGCGGTGGCAGGTGAGGGCCTGGAAGGGGAGGGTGATGAGCCAGAATACGAGGAGGAGGAAGAGGAGCGTGACCCAGATGGGGTGGCCTGTGCCTATTTGTAGTGGAAGATCATGCCGTGGGCGAGGAAGGACCAGACGGCGACGATAAAGACGATCCAGAGGATGGCGGTGATTATGCCGCCGAATACGGCGGGAAGCCGCTCCGCTCGTGGCGGTGCCATTCTTGCTGCGTTCTGTTCCCGTTCTTTGCGCGCCACTCGTCGCGCCATTTTCTGCGGTTGGCGCGCATCTCGTGCTTCCATGCGCGCGCCTTGGCTTTCCATTCGTACTTGCTCATATTGGGATCTTCGGTGAACTTTGCGTATTCGGTCTTTGCTTTATCAATGAAGTCCTGCGCGGTGAAGGGCGGTTCGCCGTGCGCCTGGGCTACCTCGTCCGCGGTTTTGGCGATCGGCATGACGAGCGTGAGGACGATATACGCAATGATCCATGCGCCGCCGGTAGCGAGCGTAAAGAGCACGAAAATTACGCGGACGAGCGTGACGTCAATATTGAAGTAGGCGGCGAGGCCGGTGCAGACGCCGCGGATCCGGGAACCTTCAAAGATGCGGTAGAGGCGCTTGGGGGCCGTTGTCTTCGTTGTTTGGTTGGTATTCTGCTGTTGCTTCCGTTTCCTTTTGTCTCCTGCGTCCACGGGGCCCATCGCTTTGATGATCTCTTCTATCTCTATGGCGGTTATCACGTCTTTGCGGTTCGTGAGTTTTGCGTCGCACTTGTCGGCGACGGCCTGCTCAAAGTCGGCCATGATCTCGTCCTTGTCGGGGTTGTCCTTGAGCTTGGCCGCGGCCTGGTCCAGGTATTTGCGCAGGGCGTCGTAGCCGGCCTCTTCCATTTGGTAGGCCCGGCCGTTCAGATTTATTGTGGTTACTTTGTTCATGGTTTTGGTTCTATTTTTTCTATTTCTGTTTGGTTGGAGTGTTTTTGAAAGTTTGTTGCCAGTAAGTCCGGAGCGCCCCAAGCTGTTCTTTGCCCTTATCCGTGAGGCGGTAGTACTTGCGCGGCGGCCCCACGTCCGATTCCACCCAGTCGTATTCCACGACGCCTTCCCGGCGCAGGCGCGAGAGGAGGGGATAGAGCGTGCCTTCCTGGGTTTGGAACTCGGTAGTGATCAATATTGCCAAAATATCGGCCGCGTAGACCTTTTTGCTTGCAATGACGGTAAGGACCGCGAATTCAAGGAGGCCCTTGCGGATAGGATCAAATTTGTCTTCGATCTTGGGGGCTTCGGTGCTTTTCTCTGCCATGACTCCATTATAGCAAGGTACCTTGCTCTGTCAAGGGACTGCTGTGGATAGGGGTTCGTTGGTTTTTTTAAGGGGATTTAATGGGCGTTGTTTTATGATGCACCGGTCAATGGGGCCGCTGGTGAAACGGCATCATGCTCAGCCTGCTATCTGAGAGTTCGGGGTTCGACTCCCCGGCGGTCCACATTGACCTCGGGCTTGACAACGTGAAAATTAGGAGTACAATGGGTAGTACAGATGGCAGGCTGAGCTAGCGTGATGTTCTTTCTTGGAGCAGAACCCTAGAACTTCAAAAGGACCACTCGCAAGAGTGGTCCTTTTGCTATAGTTTATCCATGGGGAAACGAAAGCTCGCCGTCTTTGACATTGATGGCACCATCTTCCGCTCCAGCTTGCTCATAGAGCTTGTCCACGCGCTCATTCGGGAGGGCGTGTTCAAACCGGGCATGGCAAAGCTCTACGAACGCGACTATCGCCGGTGGCTTGACCGGAGGGGAAGCTATCAGGCGTACATTGACGGCGTCGTTGCGGCATTCCGGAAGAACCTGGCGGGGGCGAAGGAAAAGGATTTCCTGCGGGTGGCGAAGAAAGTGGTCGCGGCGGAGAAGAATCATGTTTACCGTTTCACGCGCGACCTTATCCGGCGGCTCAAGCGGCAGGGATATTATCTTGTCGCGATCTCCCATTCGCCGAAGGGGATCGTGGATCCGTTCGCGAAGTGGCTTGGGTTTGATAAGGCCTACGGCATTCTCTATGAAATGGAACCGGGCACGACGACGTTCAACGGGAAGGTGATGTACGAAGACCTCATTATTGATAAGGCGAAGATATTGCGGCGCGTATTACAGAAGGAGAATGTCCACCTGCGGAATTCCGTGGGCGTCGGCGACACCGAAAGCGATATCGGATTCTTGAAGTCCGTGACGCACCCGATCTGCTTCAATCCGAACCAGAAGCTTTATGACGTGGCACGGCGGCGGGGCTGGCGGGTGGTCGTGGAGCGGAAGGACGTCATATACGAAATATGAAACTCAATTATTTTCTCATCCCGGCCGTTATGCTCGCGACGGCGCTCATCGGCAGCCTGATCACGCAGAAGGGCATGGCCTGGTACAAAAAGATAAGGCTTCCTTCATGGACGCCGCCCGGCGGCGTGATCGGCGGGGTCTGGACCCTGATCTTTGCCCTGGGTGGAACTTCGGCGCTTCTTGTTTGGAACAATGCGCCGCACGACGGGCGCTTCTGGGCCATCATTGCTCTTTTTCTTTTGAACGCCTGCGCGAACGTTTTTTGGACCTATCTTTTCTTCGGCGTGCACCGTATGTACGCCGCCATCTGGGAAGCCCTTTTCCTTGAGCTTACGGTGCTTGGGCTTATCTGGCTCATGTGGACCGTGTCGTTCCCTGCGGCGGTGCTCCTTGAGCCCTACGCCGCATGGGTGGCGTTCGCGTCGTATCTCACGTACCGCGTGTGGCTGCTGAACCGATGAGGATAAGATCATGAGGATCTCCGTGAAGGCAAAGCCTGGGGCAAAGACGGAAAGCATTCGGAAGGCGGAAGGACTCTTCGGGGCGCAAGCACAGTTCGTGGTCTCGGTGAGGGAACGGCCCTTGGGCGGCGCGGCGAACCGCGCCATAGAAAGGGCCCTCGCGGAGTATTTCCATGTGCCGCCGTCCAGCGTGCGCATCGTTTCGGGCCATGCCTCGCGCGAGAAGATTGTTGAGATTGTTGACTAATTGCGCTAAAATCTAAGCAATGATCCGCTTTTTGAGCAAGACGAAACCGCGGACACTGGGGCGGACGGCGCTGTTGCGCTTGGATTTCAATACGGAGGATGACTGGCGGATGCGCGCGGTACTACCCACGATAAAGTTTCTTGCGAAGCGCGCGGACAAGATCGTCATTATAAGCCATCGTGGCCGGCCTGCGGGGTTCAATAAAAAGTTCAGCCTGAGAGGGAACGCGAAGGATCTTTCCGGGCTCATCAGAAAAAAAGTTATTTTCGTGCCTCATTTCCGGTTCGCGGAGATCAAGGGCATGGTGACCCAGGCGTCGCACGGATCGGTCTTCCTTTTGGAAAATCTGCGGTTTTTGAAGGGCGAGGAAACGGACAGTCCCGCACTTGCAAAGGCGCTCGCGTCGCTTGCCGATTTCTACGTGAACGACGCCTTCGCGGTTTCGCACCGGGCGAATGCATCCGTCACGGCGATCACGAAATTCCTGCCGAGCTATGCGGGGCTTGAGATGGAGCGCGAGATCAAATCCCTTGGCCGGGCGATGATACACCCCCGGCGCCCGCTCGTCTTTGTGCTCGGCGGCGCGAAAGCGGGGGACAAGCTCGGCGTCATCAAATATTTCAAGAACAAGACAGATTGGTTCCTGCTTGGCGGCGGGCCGGCGAACACCATCCTCTCGCTCAAGGGGATTGATGTGCAGAAATCCGTGCGCGACCGCGACCCCTCGGATTTGCGGGCGCTCGCAGCCGTTGCAAGATACAAGAATATCATCCTGCCCGACGACTTCGTCTGGCACGACGGCATGATCTGGGACATGGGCCCGAAGGCCGTGCAGCTCTTCGCGAAGAAGATCGCGGTCGCGCGCACCATCCTTTGGAGCGGACCTTTGAGCATGATCGAAAAGCCCAAGTATGCGAAGGGGAGCATTGCCGTCGCCCGCGCCATCATTCGCAACCGCCGGGCCTTCTCCGTCGCCGGCGGCGGCGAAACCGTCATGTTCCTCAAGAAATACAATCTCGATAAGCGGTTCAGCTTCATTTCTACCGGCGGCGGCGCAATGGTGGACTTCCTTGCAGGGAAAAAGTTGCCGGGGATAGAGGCGCTGCGGTAAAATAATTTTTTGGTGCATGAAATACGACGCCTATTTCCATAACGATTTTGACGGGCGCGCCTCCACGGCCGTACTGCTTTCTTTTTTACGCAGCCGCGGGGATGATATTGAGCATTATGTGCCGGTGGATTTTGATATGGAGGAGCAATACCTCAAGAATGATTTTTTTGGGGCTAATCCTGCGATCGTCGTGGATTTCTTCTATCATCCGGGCACCGCTTTTTGGTTTGACCATCATTCAACGACCTTCAAGAAGAAAAGCTGGCAGCGGTCTTTCAAGCCGAGCAAGTTCCACGTGCTTGATCCCGCCTATCCTTCCTGCTGCCACCTCGTCTACGATTCCCTGCGGAAGAATTTCGGTTGGAAGCCGCCGCGCAATCTTGCGGAGCTCGTGAAATGGACGGATGTAATTGACGCTGCCCGCTACGCATCGCCCAAGCAGACCATTGCAATAAAAGAGCCGGCGCTTGAGGTAGATGCTTTTATTGACGAGACACGGAAGGACACCAAGGCGGCCGGGTGGATGGTGAAATTGTTTGCGGAAAAGCCGCTGCCGTACATCGCCCGATTGCCAAAAGTGAGAAAAGTAGCGGCGCGCGTCCGGAAGGAGAATCAAAAAGCGCTCGTCTTCTATAAGCGGAACCTCCGCGTATTTGGGAAAGCGACGTTCATTGACCTTACGAAATTCCGCCTGCCGGTGCTGCGCTACGCGCCATATTATCTTTTCCCGAAGATCGTCTACGGGGTGCGCTTTACGATGAAGGGAAAATTCTATCACATCGGCGTCGGGGCGAATCCCTGGCTGCGCGGAGCGAACAAGGTTCATCTCGGAGAGATGCTTAAGGAATACGGCGGCGGCGGGCACAAAGGCGCGGGCGCGGTGGATTTCAAGACGCGGGCGAAGGCGCTGCGCGCGGCGGATGGCATTATCAAGTTCCTGAACCGCGCACAATGAGAAAGAAAGAAAAGTATTACGCCTATCTCGTGCCCGGCGGCGCGCGGGGCGTGGCGGACGATTGGGCGGCGTGCGAGAAGACGGTGAACGGGAAGCCCGGCGCGCGGTACCGGGCGTTTGACAACCGCGACGATGCCGAGGCCTGGCTCGCGGATGGGGCGATTTATGAAGCCAAACCACAGCCCAAACTTGAGCGCGGGATCTATTTTGATGCCGGCACCGGACGCGGCAAGGGTGTTGAGGTGAGCGTCACAGACGAACATGGCCGGAACCTGCTCCATAAGGCGCTTTCAAAAAAAGAACTGAATCCTTTCGGGAAACATCTCGTGGGCGACGCGTCGGCGACGAACAATTACGGCGAATTGCTTGCCTTGCGATATGCGCTTGAGATCGCAAAGAAGACGCGCGTGAAAAAAATATTCGGCGACAGCAAGCTCGTCATTGAGTATTGGTCAAAGTGGCACGTGAAGCGGAAGCAGCTGCCGAAGGAGACCGTGGCGCTCACGGACAAGGTGGCGAAGATGCGCGCGGCGTTTGAAAAGCGCGGCGGGGCGGTCCTGCGGATTTCGGGCGGGCACAATCCGGCGGACCTTGGATTTCATAGTTGAAGATATGGTATGCTAGGAGGAGTCCTTGGGCGATGACGGCCGCGCAAAGCAATCATCGTGCCATGGTACCTCCGAACAACCGAAGCGCGGATTGATCGATCCGCACCAGCCAGAAAAGCCCGGCGAGAGACTTCCCCATGCAATACTCTCTCGTCGGGTATTTTTTTATACTTCTTGCCAAACAAATCGCGCGGTGGTATAATAGCTATTGGCAATCCAGGCGGTCGCTCTTCGGCGCAAGCCGGGGAGAGGAAAGTCCGGACACCCACTCGTTTGCCTTCGGGCGAACGGTTAAAACGGTAGCGGCTAACAGCCGCACGGCGCAAGCCGAGAGGTGCGATCAGTAACGCCCGCATCCGAAAGGACGCGGGGAGCCCGATCCCAAGCTAGACGGCTCAACTCCGCCATAGGGACAAAAAAGCGGGGATGAAACGGCAAAACCCTTACTGGGTGCAAGGCCGCGCCCCACATGCTTTCGAAAGAAAGCGTGCGAGGAGTGCCGCACGAGCCCGCGAGCGATCAAGGGCCCAGATAAATGACCGTCCCTCGTCCGCAGCAATGCGGTCGGGCGACAGAATCCGGCTTACGGATTGCCAGCCAAAGACCCGCCGCAAGGCGGGTTTTTCTTTTTCGCTGAAGCGCTGGCTCAGCGGATCTCAATAATGCGATATTCGCGGACGCCGTTCTGGGTCTGAACCTTCACGACGGCGCCCTTTTTTTGGTTCAAGAGCGCGGCGCCGAGCGGGGATTGAAATGAAATTCGTCCGGCGGTGGGGTTGGTTTCCGCGGAGCCAAGGATACGGAACGTTTTCCGGACGCCTCCCACAGGTTCCACCGTCACGGTTGAGCCGATCTGGACGGCGCCCGTGGCATTGGGGCCCTGGGCGATCACGACCACGCGCTTCAGGCGATCCTCAATACTCCATATTTGACGATGCGTGCGACGGAGGATCGATTTCGCTTCTTTGTATGCCGCATTATCGGACCTGTCGCCATAGGCGGCAGTCCGTTCGGCTTCGGATGCAAGATCGGGGAGCGCTTGCTTCAGGCTTGCAAGGCGCGCCTTCATTCGATCGAGGCCTTCCGGCGTAAGATGGACCGGCCCCTCTTCTGCTCTGCGGGGCTGTCTCCGGAGCATAGGCATGGGTCAGAGCGCGTCAAGGTCAAGAACCTTGTCGATCCTTATCTGCTTCACGAAATCGGGAACGTGGCTTACGAGGATCATCGCGCCTTCGTAGCGATCAAGCGCTTTTGCGATGACCGGGATGTGGCGGAAGTTGATGTGGTTCGTAGGTTCGTCAAGGATGAGTAGTCCCGGACGTTCAAGCGATATCTTCGCGAACGCAACCAATCCTTTCTGCCCTTCGGAGAGCGAGGCCACTTTTGCGCGGAGCACGCCGGCGTCAAGAAGAAATCCCGCGGCAGTTGAACGCAGTTCCTGTTCCGTCCCTTCCTGCATCGCGTCGGAGAGCGTTTTGAATACGGTCTTTTCGAAATCAAGCGTCGAAAAATCCTGGCGGTAATGGCTGATGTGCGTGCCGCGCGTGACATGTTCGCCCTTCGCATGCCCGGTCGCGAGCTTTTCGAGCAGCGTCGTCTTCCCGATCCCGTTCGAGCCGGCCAAAAGCAGGCGTTCGCCTTTCTTTAGGGTGACCTGCACTTTTTTTATCACCGACTTATGGTTTTTCATGATGGAAACGGAATCAAGCTCAAGGAGGCGTCCGGAGAGGTCCGACTGACAGCGGATGGCGAAATTCCGGATGGTCTTGTCCTCCTCGCGCATCTCTACGAGGTCTTCCGACAGAGCTTCGATCTTTTCGTTCATCTTTCTTGCCACATCGCGCATATGGCCCCCTTTTTGCGCGAAAAAGTTCGCCTGGTCCTTCCGGTGCTGGATGTCCTTTTGAAGCCGCACGTTCTTCATGCGCTCGCGTTCGTGCCGTGCGTTGATCTCGGCGACGACGTCGAAATAGTCGCCGGCGTATTGCTCCACCTTGTGGGTGAAGATATCGAGATAGAGGACGCCGTGCGTGAAGGAATTCAAGAAATCGGCGTCGTGCGAGATCACGATGCACGTCTTTGGATAATCAATCAGGAACTTCGTGAGGTGGGCGATACCTTCCTTGTCGAGGTTGTTCGTCGGTTCGTCGAGGAGGAGAATATCCGGATCGTGAATGAGCGCTTGGGCAAGGAGAAGGCGCGCCTGCTGGCCGCCGGAGAATGAAGAAACGAAGCGGTCAAGCGGGGCCTTGAGATGCACTACTTCAAGGACTTCTTTGATCCGGGACTCAATGTCATAGACCTTCTTTGCAAAAGTGCGCTCAAAGAATTCTTGGACCGTGAAGCCCATCTGGTCGCGGGGGACGACCTGGCGGCTCATAGCCATTGAAAGATCATTGTTCACGATCACCTTTCCCTCCATGGGCTGGAGCGCTTTTGCGATGAGATGGAAGATCGTGGTTTTGCCCGCGCCGTTCTGTCCCATGAGCGTTATCTTTGCGCCTTGCCGAACAGAAAAATCGGCCTCGCGGAGGATGGGCTTCTGCCCATGCTCGAACGAGACCTTGTCGAACCGAAGAACGACGTTATCGCTCACGCTTGGCACGTTGGACAGTATACCGCGCGGCCTTGACCTTGTTAAGGATGGCCTGCACTTTTTTTATGCTTGCGGGATCTTTTACGGAGACGGCGATCGCATGCCGATTCATTTTTTTGAGCGCTGCGAGTTTTTTTGCCAAGGACGCCGTCTCCGCAAGGTCGCTCTTCGTGAGGAAAAGATATTCGGGTTTTTCGAGAAGTTCTTTATGATAGGCACCAAGCTCCTTGCGGACCACTTGGTAGTCGTTTTGCGGATCGGGGGATTCGGAAGAAACAAAATGGAAAAGCACGCGGGTGCGTTGTATATGGCGCAAGAATTTTATGCCCAGGCCTCGTCCTGTGGATGATCCTTCGATGAGCCCGGGGATGTCCGCGAGGATCAATTCATAGTAAGCGCCCAGGTGTGGCTCAAGCGTGGTGAAGGGGTAGTTGCCGACCTTACTCTGCGCATTCGTGAGCGCATTGAGCATGCTCGACTTGCCGGCATTCGGGAGACCAATGAAGCCAACGTCGGCAATGAGCTTCAGCTCCAGCCGCAGATCAAATACTTCACCGGGACGGCCGCCCTGCGATTGCAGGGGAGTGGTATTTCCTGCCGAGCGGAAATGAAAATTGCCGCGCCCGCCGATGCCGCCCGCGGCAAGCAATACGCGCTCGCCGATCTTCTGAACTTCGGCGGTGCCGCCGTTCGTCAAATTATGCACCACGGTGCCAACGGGAATTTTCAAAATAAGGTCCGCTCCAGTCTTTCCGTCCCGGAACTGCTGGCCGCCCATGCCGCCGTTCTCCGCCTTGAATTCTTTTTTGAAACGAAATTGGCGGAGCGCACCGATATCCGCAACGCCCTCCGCGTATATGCTTCCCCCTCTGCCGCCGGAAGCTCCCGCAGGCCCGTGCGCTTTCAAATTGGTATTAAAAGCAACGCGGCCCTTACCGCCATCGCCCGCTGCCACTTGTATGGAGATGTCGTCAGTAAGCATACATTTTGTCCGCCGGGTTCCCGGTCTAGCTTCGAGATTTTGAGCGAGGGGCCCGCTTTGGGGGCGCGCCAGCCGGTTCTTCAAGCTCGTCGGCATCGTCATCGGCGTCGGTGACGACGTTCTCCAGTATGCGGAGCATGGTATCGATCTTGGTATTCATTGCGCCGATCTGCCGCTCAAGGTCAGCAAGGCTTTTCGTCCCGCCGGACGGGCGCTGTTCAAAAGGCCGGTTTCGGTCGCGCGAAATTGGGTGAGGACCGCCGAAGCAATCGGCGCAATACACGGGGCGCGTGCCGTTTGGACGAAAAGGAACCTGGCAGGGCTTGCCGCATTTGCTGCAGATCGCATCAAATTTCTGGAAGGTCCTTTCTCGGGGGCCACCGGGACGGCTCCCGCCGCGGTCGCCGCCAAAGCGTTGTTTTCTATAGGGGCTCATATCAGTTAAGTAATAGCTTAGTTATAGGGGAGGCGGCTTATTTTGACAAGCGGGCGAACCTGGCCAAAAGAATCGCGTTCAGTATCAGCAATGCGATGATGCCGATATAGGAAACAATCTGGACGGGGGAGCCGGAAAAACCTTCGTCCATCCCGTTATAGGTGATCCAGAGGATATAGATAATGTTTCCTGCGATTACGAGGTATGCCAGATATTTCATTGCAATAATCATACCATTCTGGCGGGCATCCACATCTCTTCCACAGCTTATCCACGTTGCAGGGGATTTTTGGCCTTTTTTTCGCTTGACGCATTTTTTAGCGCGCGTAGTATGAATATCAGCCAGAACAAACGAACGACCTTCAGAAGGATCGGCGGATGGTTCTCCGGTACGAAGCGACACGCAAGGACGGGTCGCACAACGGGCTGGAGGGTACAGCACAGACACTCGGCGCAGAGCTGAAACTCGCGCGCAAGAGGTTTGCGCATCTCCTACGAGGTTCTCTGATGCAGAAATGCGTCGAAGAGCTCAAAGGGGAAGCGGTTCCCTCGCCTGGAACCGTCGGTTCCACCATCGATCCTTCGGGAGTAAACAAGTACCAAGTAGGTGAGAGGAGCGTTCGCTCCAAAGATACCGGGTCTCTGCGGACCCCGGCATTCCTCGGAAGCGGATAGCTTCTCTTACCTGCGGGGTATGCTTTACTCGCCTCCATCCTTCCTGGCCCTCGCTTCAATCGGGGGCCCTTTTATTTCTGCTAGAATAGAACCAATGGCCGACGAACCTGATTTGAAGAAAGGCCTTACGCAAGCAGAGGCCTCGCGGCGGCTCGCGCAGTACGGCCCCAATCAGTTCATGGGGAAGAAGAAGCTGCGCCCGCTTTTCATTTTCCTTTCCAAGTTCAAGAGCCCGCTGCTTATCTTGCTTGTTGCGGCGGCTGTCATTTCGGGGCTTTTGGGTTCTCACTTTGAAGCAGGCGTCATCATCGTCATTGTTTTTGTAAGCGCGCTCATTGACTTCATCAATACCTATAAATCCGCGAAGGCGGCGGAAGAGCTGCAGGAGCGGGTCAGCATCACGGCTGCGGTCTATCGAAACGGCGAACTTAAGGAAAGGGATATCCGGGAAATAGTGCCGGGCGACCTTGTAGCGCTTGAAGCGGGGGACCTGGTGCCCGCAGACGCGACCTTGCTTGAAGCGAAAGATCTTTTCGTGAACGAGAGCGTGCTCACTGGGGAATCGCTGCCGGTGGAGAAGGACGCCGCCACGGCCGGGGTGCCGGAAACAAGAACGGTCTTTTTGGGTACGAGCGTCGTGTCGGGCAAGGGCCTTGCCCTAGTCGTGGCTACCGGGATGAGGACCAAGATAGGCAGCATCGCCCACGAGCTCCAGCGGCCGGAGGTACCTTCGGAGTTCGAGAAGAACTTGAAGGACTTCAGCTTGTTCATCTTCCGCACCACGCTCTTCCTCGTCCTCGCGGTGATCCTTTTGAATATTTTTGTGATCAAGCGGGACATGCTCCAGATATTCCTTTTTGCGGTCGCGATCGCGGTCGGGCTCACGCCGGAGCTTTTGCCGCTCATCGTGACGAGCAATCTTGCGAAAGGCGCGCTCCGGATGTCCAAGGACGGCGTCATCGTGAAGAAGCTCGCGGCTATCCACAACCTCGGGAGCATTGACGTGCTCTGCACGGATAAGACCGGCACGCTCACGGAGGACCGGATCACGCTCATAAAATATGTGGACGGCGCCGGGAAGGAAAGCGATGAAGTGCTCTTCTGGGGATACTTGAGCAGCAGGAACCTGACGGGCGTACGCGGCGTGCTTGACCACGCGATAGAAGCGTATAAAAAGATTGACATCGCGAGCTGGGAAAAGGTGGACGAGGTGCCGTTTGATGCCGAACGGCGGCTGGAGTCGGTGGTCGTAAAAAAAGGCGAGGAAACCGTGCTCATCGCGAAGGGCGCGCCGGAGGAGATCCTGAAGAACGCGCATGGGCTCGGCGAAGCCGAAAAGGAAAAGATCGTCCACGAATACGAAGCGCTTTCAAGCGATGGTTTCCGGGTGCTGGGATTGGCGATAAAGAAGGTGCCTTTCAAACAGACGTCGTACGGCAAGGCGGACGAGGCAGGGCTGTCCTTTATGGGTTTCCTTGCGTTCCTTGATCCGCCGAAACGGACCGTGAAGGACACCTTGGCGAAGATGGCCAAGCACAACGTGGCGATAAAGATCATCACAGGGGACAATTTTCTCGTAACGAAGAAGATCGCGGAGGAGATCGGATTGCCCATCACGGGAGCACTTTCTGGCGATGACCTCGCGAAATTGGACGAACACCAGCTGCGGCTCGCGGTGGAGCCCGCGAACATCTTCACGCGCGTGACGCCGGAGCAGAAGGAATCCATCATCCGCGCGCTCCGCGAGAACGGGCATGTGGTCGCCTACATGGGCGACGGCGTGAACGACGTGCTGTCGCTGCGGGCGGCGGACGTGGGCATTTCGGTCCAGAATGCCGTGGACATCGCAAAAGCCACCGCAGACATCATCCTTATGAAAAAAGGCCTCCGGGAGATCATTGAGGGCGTTGTTGAAGGGCGACGGACGTTCGCGAACACGTTCAAATATCTGATGATGGCGCTCTCCTCCAACTTCGGCAATATGTTCAGCATGCCGATCGCGTCCGTCTTCCTGCCGTTCCTGCCGATGACCGCGCCGCAAATCTTGTTGAACAATCTTCTCTATGATTCCTCGCAGCTCGCGATCCCGTTCGACAACGTAGAGGAGGAATTCCTTGCGCGCCCGAAAAAGTTTGACATTGGGTTCATGAAGAGCTTTATGATCATCTTCGGGCCGTTGAGCTCGTGCTTCGATTTTGCGACGTTCGGCATGCTGTTTTTTGTCCTTCACGTCACGGCGAGCGGCTTCCAGACGGGGTGGTTCCTGGAATCCATCGCCACGCAGACCTTCGTGGTCGGCATTATCCGCAATCGCGGCAGTTTCTGGAAGACAAAGCCGAGCTGGGAGCTTGTTTCGGGCACCATCGGCGCGGTCGCGGTCGCCTGGATCATCCCGTATTCCTTCCTCGGCGCGCCGTTCGGGTTCACAAAGCTCGCCCTGTCAACTCTCGCGCTTATTATCCTTATCGTTGTCGCATACCTCTTCGCGGTGGAGTGGGCAAAAAAATATTTCTACCGCCGCTACGGGGCGATGATAGAGAAATAAAAGACCCCGCGTATGCGGGGCTTATTTTATCGGCGGTTTCCCCGATTGCCGTTCCAGGCGTATGGGGATGTCCAACTTCCGGATGACGTAGAGGAGAACAGCGGTGAGGATGGTGGCGGTCACGGCGAATCCGAAGATACCGAGGCCTGCGAGGACGCCGATGGCCGCCGTCATCCAGACGAGCGCAGCGGTTGTGATACCGTGTGGATGGTCGCCGGTTTTGATGATAAGTCCGGCGCCGAGGAACCCGATGCCCGTTACGATGCTCGCGATAATCCCGAAACTGTTCGTCTGCGAGAGGATGTCCACCGTGCTGTGGGAGAGCGATGCAGCGATATAGGGGAGCGATAGGCCGATCATCGCGAAGATGGCGGCGCCGCCCGCGACGAGCATGTCGGTCCGCACGCCGGCCTCTTTGCCAACGAGCTCCCGCTCGATGCCGAGGATCGCGCCGAGAACGAGGGCCACCACGAACCGCAAAACCATTTGTTCAAACGTAAGCATTGTATTAATATTAGCATATCGCATGAGAACGACCGTTCTGGATATTGTGAAGAAGGAAGGGGAGGCCGTGGAGCTTTTTGGCTGGGTGCACGCGCGCCGCGACCATGGGAAATTGGTGTTCATTGACCTCCGCGACCGGAGCGGTTTGGCGCAGGTCGTGTTCGGGCCGGGCGTTAAAAACGCCGCCGAACTGCGGTTGGAATACGTGGTCCACGTCAAGGGCGAGGTCAAAAAACGCCCTGCCGCGATGGTGAACGACAAAATGCCGACCGGGCAATATGAAGTGAGCGCCTCCGAGCTTACGATCATGAGTCCCTCGGAGCCTTTGCCGATGCCCGTGGACACGGACGGCTACGAAATAGATGAAGAGACGCGGATGAAGTACCGCTACCTTGACCTGCGCCGCGAGCGGCTCAAGAACAATCTGCTCCTGCGCGACAAGGTGACGACGCTCATCGCGGGAATATATGCACAAGAACGGCTTCGTGGAGATAGAGACGCCGATGCTTACGAAGTCATCGCCGGAAGGCGCGCGGGATTTTCTGGTGCCGTCGCGGCTGCAACCGGGGAATTTCTATGCGCTGCCGCAGGCGCCGCAGCAATACAAGCAGCTTTTGATGATCGCCGGCATGGAGCGATATTTCCAGATCGCCCGCGCGATGCGGGACGAGGATCTGCGCGGCGATCGACAGTTTGAACACACGCAGATAGATCTTGAGATGTCTTTCGTAAAGGAGCGCGATGTTTTGGACCTCGTGGAAGGGCTCATGATCCACGTCGCGGAATCGTGCGGCAAGAAAATATGGAAAAAGCCGTTTCCCGTGTTCACGCACGAAGAGGCGATGAAGGAGTTCAAGGCGGACAAGTTTGACCTTCGCAAAGAAAAGGACCCGGACACGCTCGCGTTCGCGTGGGTGGTGGACTTCCCGCTCTTTGAATGGGACGAAGACACGAAGAAATATACTTTTGCCCACAATCCGTTCTCAGCGCCGAAGCCGGAGCACGTGGAAAAATTGATGAAAGGGGAAGACCTCGGTGATCTGCGCGCCCAGCAATACGACCTTGTCTGCAACGGCTACGAGCTTGCCTCCGGCGGCGTGCGCATTTCGGATCCCAAGGTACAGAGGAAAGTGTTTGAGATCATGGGGCTTACGCCGGAACAGACGGAAGCGCGATTCGGCCACATCATAAAGGCATACGAGTACGGCGCGCCGCCGCACGCCGGGATGGCGCCGGGGCTCGACCGCCTCATCATGATCCTTGCGAACGAGCCGAATATCCGCGAGGTGATCGCGTTCCCGGTCTCGGCGTCGGGCCAGACCTCCGTGATGGACGCTCCCTCGCCGGTGGAAAAAAAGCAGCTTGATGAACTGGGCATCAGAGTGGTAGACTCCAAGGGACAAAACAAAGAGAACCAATAAATCCATGGCACACCCGAAAGAAGAATTGACGTTCGTGATGGTGAAGCCCGACGGCGTCCAGAAAGGCCTCGTGGGCGAGATCATCAAGCGCTTTGAGCAGCGGGATTTGAAAGTGGTCGCGCTTGATATGTTCCGGCCGACGAAGCAGCAGCTTGACGAACACTATCCGAAGGACGAGACGTGGATTCGCCGCCTAGGACAGAAGTCCATCACTACTTACGAAAAATACGGCGTTGATCCCAAGAAAGAGCTTGGCTCAAACGACGAGTTTGAAGTGGGAAAGATGGTGCGCGTGTGGCTCGTTGACTATATGACCTCCGCGCCGCTCGTGAAGATGGTGATACAGGGGATCCACGCGGTTGACGTTGTTCGCAAGATTGCCGGGCCTACCTTGCCGTACAAGGCGGAAGTGGGGACCATCCGCGGCGACTATTCCATTGATTCGCCGCTCCTTGCGAACAGCGAGAAGCGCGCGGTGGCCAATTTGCTGCATGCTTCGGAAACTCCCGAGGAAGCGAAGCACGAGATAGAGCACTGGTTCGGAAAGAACGCAAAGATCCAAAGCTACAAGCGCTACGGAGTGGACATCTAGGATTTTTTCCCGTAAGATAGGGCCAGATTCCTCTAGGAGGGGGGAGCCATGAAAATATTGGAAAGGCCGACTAAGTCGGCTAAATCGTCTTGCGCGTTCTTCAACGCTGGGACAGTGAGGATCGATTACGTCGGCACCACACTGACCTGTGGGAGTTGCAATACATCACTGCAACTTGAACCAGACGACGAGAAGAGCATCTTCGCTCGCCTCGAGGCGGGCGAAGAGGACGGGAAAGAGGTTCTTGCCTATTATATTCGCTGCCCGTGCGGCAGGATGTCGGTTCGCATTGGATCTACCTCGCCAACCCCCGAAGATTACGAGCGGATAGAAAAAGAAAAAATGCGGTTTCCTTCCTGATTTTTCAGGGAGTACGGAGGATCCACGCTGCACACGGCGAGGGTCCTCTTTTTTTGTCTTTTTTATTTCTCCTCCGCCTTTTCAAACGCCTTCACGATCGGATCCATGTCGCCCTCAAGTATTTTTTCTATGTTGTGCCATTTCTTGCCGATACGGTGGTCGGTGATGCGGTCGTCGGGGAAATTGTACGTGCGGACCTTCTCGGACCGGTCAGCGGAGCCGACCTGTTCGCGGCGGAGGTCCGTCACGGAGCCGGTCGCCTTGTTCTGTGCGGCCTCGTACAATTTGGCCCGGAGGATGTCCATGGCCTTTTCGCGGTTCGCATGCTGGGAGCGTTCCTCGCGCGAAGAGACAATGATACCGGTCGGCTTGTGGAGGATGCGCACGGCAGTCTCTACCTTATTCACATTCTGCCCTCCGGGGCCGCCGGCGCGGGAAAAGGTCGCTTCGATATCGCTCGCAGCGATGTTCACTTCTTTTGCCTCTACGACGGGCAGGACCGCGACCGAAGCGGTTGAAGTGTGCACGCGCCCGGACTTTTCGGTTCTTGGAATGCGCTGGACGCGGTGGACGCCCGATTCGTGCTTGAATGCCTCGTAGCATCCTTCTCCTTTCATCTCGGCAACGAAGTTCTTGAACCCCTGAAGCGTCGTTGCACTTGAATCAAGCACCGAAAATTGCCAGCCGCGCTTTGCGGCGTAGCGTTGGTACATGCGCGCGAGGTCGCCCGCAAAAAGAGCGGCTTCGTCGCCGCCCGCGCCGGCCCGTATTTCAAGGATGATTTTGTTCGCCGTCATGTTGTTGGTATGTTATAATAGTATCAAAACGATGGCGGCGCAACCATTCATATTAGTCGTGGACGACGAGCCGGATTTCTGCGAGATCTTTAAGGCCAAATTGAGCGCTATGGGATTCAGGGTGGAAACCGCGGAGAACGGGAAAGCGGCGCTTGAGAAAATGGCGAAGGAAAAACCGAATCTCGTACTCATGGACGTGAAGATGCCCGTAATGGACGGCGCAACGGCCGTGCTCGCGATGCGGCAGAACCCGGCGCTCAAGGACATCCGCGTGGTATTCCTCACAAGCTTGGGCGATCCCCGCACCGAGATGCAGGAGATCAATAAAAAGTTCTCCGCCGAGGTTGGCGCGCAGGGCTATTTGAAGAAGACGGAAGACCTTGAGCTGCTCGGCGAGAAGATAAAAGAGTTCTTGCAATGAGGGAAAAACCGCTCGTCCTCATTGTTGACGACGAGCACGACATTCTTGAGATCATTTCGACGAAGATCAGCGGCGCCGGTTTTGATCCGGTCGTTGCCTACAATGCGAAGGAGGGAGTAGACGCCGCGCAAAAATTGCATCCCGACCTCATCCTTATGGATATCCGCATGCCGGGTGACAGTGGGACGGATGCCGCTTTGGAGATCAAGCAGAACCCGGCGACGAAGGACATCAAGATCGCATTTTTGAGCAATCTGAAGGATCCGTGGCCTACGACGTGGAGCGATCGCGACAAGCTCGCGAAGGAATTGGGGATGGAGGATTATCTGGATAAGACGGGGGACTTGAATGCGATAGTCACGAAGGTCAAGGAAATACTCGCGCGACAATAGGGCTTGCGGGCCAGAGCAAAGGGGTTTGGAAGGAGCCCTTCCGAGTACTCCTTCCAAACCCCTTTGCTCTGGCCCGGTTCCGCTCATAGCTCTGCGCGGGAATAAAAAGACCCCGCACGCTTGCACCGCGTACGGGGTTCTGGGGAAGACAGCGGATGGGGTGTGTTAGTCCGCCGCTTCGAACTCTTCAATTGAAGGAGGGGAGGGCAGGGACGCTGCTGGCAGCTTTCGCCGAACGAGTTCAGCGATGCCGCCCGCGGCAAAAAGAGAAGCGCAAAGAATGAAACCTGCACGAAGACTCAATATTCCAAAGAGCTTCGCCATTCCGTATTGCCTCATGAGAAATCCTGCGAAAACGACCGCAAGAATTCCCCACTTATTTAATCTGCACCAGAACCCGACGATAAGGCCCATTAGCGTGCAGAAAGGGAACGCGCTTAACAAGGCAAGCGCTGGATAAGAGAAAGACATGCGCCCAGTGCCTGCCCTCTCGCGATTTTTTGGCATTAAGCCGCCACAGGCGACCCAGCCGGTACCACATGAAGATCACTGCGCCTGCGCCGACGAGCCCCGCAGCAATCGTTGCGTCGTGGAGTGAAAGGCCAAGGAACATCACCCATACGTAGATGCTTGCTCCGCTGTCGGCGATCGCGAGCGTTACCGCCATTCCCAATCTCGCACTGATGGCGGTGGCGATCAGAACAACTGCGACATAGCATCCTAGCCAAATCCAGAATTCCTTCTTGCTATCTTTTATCCACACCGGGACACCCCTCCGTTGGATTTACAACTACTGCTGCGCCTATTATACCACGATTTTGGGGAAATTGCTACAATACCGGTATGGCTGATGAAGAAAAGGAAGCATTGCGGAAATTGAATGCGGAGCTCGCGGAGATGAACCACTTCAAGATGCATCTCCTTGCGCTTACCTCGCATCAGCTCAAGGCGCCTCTCGGCATCATTCGTGGTTACACGGCGCTTTTGCGCGACGGGACATACGGAGAAATGGACGAGCGCGCGCGCGAGGTGGTCGCAAAGATAGAATCGGCGGCGGAGGACATGGTGAATCTCGTGGACAACGTGATCGACCTGCGCAAAGTGGAGGAGGGCAAGATGGAATATCGGATGGAGGACGTGGATTTCGTTGGGCTCGCCCGGCGGGCAGCGGAAGAGCTTGGGCACCTCGCAACAAGCAAGGGATTGAATTTGAGCTTTGAGGCGCCGGAGAAAGAGATTGTCGTCTCGGGCGATGAACAGAAATTGCGGCATGTCATCCAGAACCTGGTGGACAACGCCGTGAAATATACCGAGAAAGGTTTTGTGAAGGTGAAAGTGGAAGAGAAGGGGGAGGCGGTCGTGCTCTCGGTGGCCGATTCGGGCATCGGTATTTCCAAGGGCGTCCAGCCATTCCTCTTTGAAGAGTTTGTCCGCGACGAGCGTGTGAAGCGCGAGATCCGCGGGAGCGGCCTCGGCCTCCATGTGGCAAAGATCTTCATTGAAGCGCACAAGGGAAAGATCTGGGTGGAATCTGCAGGAGAAGGGAAGGGCTCCACGTTCTTTATAAGCATTCCGAAAAAAAGATAGAAAAAGAGGCGATCCACAATGTGGTCGCCTCTTGAATTTTTGGATCAAGCGATAGTACACCGATATTCCTGGTCTGCTTTCCTTATTTTCCAGACGCTCAGATGAGCGGTTCTCACATCCAGATGGACGTTCGAACGAAGAACCAGATGGTTCTTTTTTATACGGCTGCTCAGATGAGCGTCCGTCCGAAAACAAGAATCACATTTCAAGAAAACCGGCCTACCTCGTATTGATCGGGGCAACGGGCGTAGACGCTATCCGTCCTGCCCGCCGCCTGTATAAAGGTACTGGTAGGGCTGGAGGCGCTCGCTCCCCGGCGTTCCGAGGAATTGCGCCTGCAAGTAGCTGCCAGCCATTTGAACGTTCCGTGGGGCGCTCTGAGTCCCACTCCCGCTCACTGCGTACTCACTCACCTGTAGAACGTCCCCGCCACCGCATTCCACAACATAGGCTACTTGACCTGGATGTTTGAAACGGACTTCTCCGCGAAACTTCCAGTCATGGAACCCAGTCCGAACGGCGACCAGGTCAGCCTTGTGCTGCGCCCATGCGGTTACCGCGCCAGCCTGAGAAACGTCTCCCGAATATCCGCAGGATGCCGGAGTGGACACGAGCTGCCGTATGATCGGATGCTCGAAGCCCTCTCTGTTCCCTATGGTACCCAGCTTCAGTTTCTCAGCGAACACCTGTGCGGCACTCGGACGAGATATGGGCTGGGGTACGCGGGAGATGGGCGGAGCGGTTTTCACCACTTTCGCCGGGGGTGGCGTCTCGTGAATGCTCCAGGCAATAAATAGCCCGAAGACAACCGCGAGGATTATTCCAATGAACCACGCTGCCCGCTTACGCATACTTCTCCTCCTTCTTGATTACGCCGGAAGAAATCAATCCTTCGATCTCCGTCCTCCGGTTGGGATTCTTCATGGAGCTTTTGACGGCTCCTCTTGCCTGGCCTTTATCTTTCCTGGACAGGATACCAACCGGTTCTTTTTCAGTTAAGAAGGGCAAGCGCCAAACACCGTCTTTCTGCGTCATCGGTGTGCGGTAAACTTTCCCATCTTTTTCCCAGGTCGCCTCCGCCCATTCGACGGTCGGTGCCGGTTCTGGCGCGAACGCTTCTTCCTGCGCCCTGTTCCTTGAGAACAAGTAGGCTAAAAGAGCTGCAATCAGTGCTATCGTTCCAAGGAACGGAACCGCCCAGGGCATTATCGCCGCCCAGTGAGTTTCCCGCTTAGGCGCCGCCGGTGGCAGTGCAAGAGCAGAGATCTCCCAGTGGACGAACACCGTCTTGGTATTCAATTCATAGCCCTTTGTGCGAGTGACGATTTTCGCATCAGGGAACTTCAGCGAGAGGAACGCCTTGACCTCTTCGGCCCTTTTCTTGCCCAGGTCATCGTTGAAGCTCGCTGGCCCGGTCCGGTCGGCTGAGCCAATGATTGAGATGACGATATGGCTGCGGCCACCTATCGCTGAAAGCTGCTTCGAAAGGCGAACAACCACGTTCTCGCTGATCTGCTGCTCGATGGTTTCCTTCACTGCGAATTCGTTATCTCCGTAACCGGTGATTTCGGCATCGCCCGAAACGGTCGAAGCTGCGACAACCGGGGTCAAACTCAGAAGAAAAGAGAATGCTACAAGAAGAATGCTTTTCACGTGAAGCTCCTTTTCTGCCCAGATGGGCCCCGTCTTTGTCCAGATGGACCTAGGCGGGAGAGGTAAACGGTGGACGATGGGCGGATCCTTTTTGAGGACCTCGCCCATCGGCCGTCTGTTCATTGCGACCGCGACTTCTTACTTCGAGCTTTCCGGCCCGACGACCTGCAGGATTACCCTGCGGTTCAGGCCGTAATTGCGATACTCTGACGACACCGGACGATCCTTGCTGAACGAAGAAAACTTCAGCCGGTCCTTTAGGGTTTTGTCCTGCGCGAGCATTGCTAGGTAAACAGCTCTTGACCGTCTTCGGCCGAGAGCCGCATTGTAATCATCGCCGCCTCTTTGGTCGGCGTTCCCTTCGATCTCCAATTGGCAACTCTTATGGTCGGCCAACCACTTGGCGGCCCTTTCGATCTCGGGCATGTATGTCGGTGGCACTTCATAGTGGCCTTTTAGGGGCCGATCATAGTCGAAATACACGACGAATTGCAGTATCTCCTTGCAGCACGCTGCTTCTGGCGGCGGTGCTTGCGGAGTCGGCGTTGGAGGTTGTGTAGGTTGCGCGGGTTGTTGCGCCGGAGGTTGTTGAACAACTGCCGGTGCTGCCTCCTTCGGTTCTCCAGCTTTCGGCTGGGATGCCGACGGCGGCGGTGGTGGCGCTTGCGACTTCGTTTCTGGTTCAGGGGGAGGCTCCTTAAAGTCGAAGCCGATGACCCTGAAGGTAAATGTCTGCTGGGCGATGGTAGTGCTTGAGCCCCGGAGATATCCAGGGGTTACCCCAAAGCCTTTCCCGGCCGCGAGAGCCGAGACCACGCCGGTAACGCCGAGGGTATTCGCTTGGGTAACTCCCGCGATACCTTGCGTCACGATAATGAGCGCGTACCTCGTGTGGGTTCGTTCTTTGAGCGCCAGGATGGTCGTTGCAAGGTTTCCGTCCTGGTTCGGCCCGATGCTTTCACCATAGCTGATGCCGACCACATGGTCTGGTTCCGGCAGGAATGTGATGAAATGCACTGGATCGTCATTCGGTTCTACGGCGCTGTCGTTCACAACCTCTACGCTGACCTTGATCTTCCCCCGGGTGCCATGCTTTTTCGCCATTGAACGCAATTGTTTTACGGTCAACGAGCGGAACAAGGTAGGCAGGTACAGCATCGGTTCCCCTGGGTTGACAGGGGAAAACGCGGGTATCGGCCCTGGCGTGCCAAGAAATGAATTCACGGTCGGAAGCTGGGTGCTCCCATAGCTGTTGACTTGCGCTGCGGCAGTCGCTGTTCCTTGCACGCTCCCACCACCACTCGGTGGGGGATCGCCGCTGCCCTGCTGTGCCAAGGAAGGCGCAGAGAAACAGCAAGACAACAAGATGACTAACAACAAGACCTTCTTCATTCATGCCTCCTGGAGTTCTTTTTTTGATTCAGGAGGAGACGACAGCTATGACGCCGCCGTCTCCTTGCCCGCCGTTCTTTTCGTTACTTCCCACATCCTTTCTCGCCACAAGGCGGGGCGGGTGGGGGGTTTTGCGTTTTCGTCAGGCATAATCCTGCCGACACAGACGCGGTTGATTCGGCGGAGTTGGGGGTAAGTTTTGCGGAAGTAGTTCCGTTAGTAACCATGACGGCATTTCCGCCGACAGGCTTCCCCTTGGTATCTTTCGAGAAGTTCAGGGTCAGGTTGCTCGTGACGGCGGCTCCCGCACAACTGCCAGAGGAGCAGTCACCGAGCGTACTGATCGAGTTGCCAGCCAGGTTGCCGTTCAGCGAGACCGTTCCTGTTCCCTTTTTGTCGGGGTTCAGGTTAACGACTGCAGTGCCGTTTCCCGTGAAACCAGCGTGGCTAGCCGTTGGGTCTTTGACTGAAAAGGCAGTGACGTCACCGGTTACCTTTCCTGTACCGGCGAGACCCGAGGGGAGCTTGTTGCTCGTCCCGTTGAACGCAATGCCGGTCGTACTTACGACCGACGCTCCGTTCGTCGTTGGATCGCCAGCGGTGAGGCCCGTGACCTGTTCAGCCGTTCCGGATATGGTCGCCGGCGGATTCGGGGTCTGGGCACGCGAAGTCGGACCGATGATCAACGTCAAAAAGAACGCCAATAAAGCGATCGTGAGAAGCTTTTTCTTCATTCTTTTTCCTTCTTTCCGTAGTATTTGTGCGTTATCAAAGAGCGAAGCGCACGGGAAGGTTTTAACATATTTCTAATAAAATAGCAAGAAAACCGCCCGCGGTGATGCGGGCGGTGTTCTATTCTCCTTGTCGCAGTCGTTTTCCTAGCGTACTTTCTTTACGCGCACCTTCTTCACTTTTGGCTCGGTGTCTGCTTTTGAGCGGCGCGTCTTGAACTTCTCAACGCGGCCCGCCGTGTCAATAAGCTTCTCCTCGCCCGTATAAAAGGGGTGGCATTTGGAACAGATTTCAACGTGGATCTCGGCCTTCGTCGCGCCGATGGTCATCGTATTACCGCAGGAACAGACGATCTTCGCCTTCGGGAAATAGGTGGGGTGGATGTCCTTTTTCATAGCCATAGGAGTATATCGTGGGGTCCCGCCGTCGTCAATCGCGCGCCGGTCGCGCGCCCCGCGCCCGCCGCGCGGCGGGGGATTGACACGCCGGCCCGTTCTGGTACACTTGAACCCGTGATGCACGCGACAGCAGCTTCACAATTGAATAGCAGTAGAGAGTTTTTTAGTTGTCACCATTTATTCTTTATTCGTTTTGGCGGCGTTTCCGAATAACAAAATGCCGCATCAGAGTTCACTCGAACCCCTCTATAGAGGGTTTGAGCGAATAACTCAAATTCTTTTTTCAGAGGATTTGATCCTGGTCCAGGATGAACGCTGGCGGCGTGGATAAGGCATGCAAGTCGAGCGCTTTATTGGCAGCAATGCCGATAAGGAGCGGCGAACGAGTTAGTAACACCTTGGTACGTACCTCGAAGACGGGCACAGCTCGCCGAAAGGCGGGGTAATTCCCGATGGCCTCGCAAGAGTAAAGTCGCAAGACGCTTCGAGAGCGGCCTAGGTCCGATCAGCTAGTTGGTAAGGTAACGGCTTACCAAGGCTATGACCGGTAGGGGAGGTGAGAGCCTGACCCCCAACGACAAGACTGAGACACGGCTTGTACTCCTACGGGAGGCAGCAGTCGAGAATATTCGACAATGGGCGAAAGCCTGATCGAGCGACGCCGCGTGCAGGATGAAGGCCTTCGGGTCGTAAACTGCGGTAGTAACATAACAATGTAAATGAGTGTGTTACGGAAAGAGGTGGGTAACTACGTGCCAGCACCAGCGGTAAAACGTAGACCTCGAGCGTTATCCGGATTTATTGGGCGTAAAGAGCGTGTAGGTGGCCGGCTGCATCTTTCGTTAAATCTCAGGGCCTAACCCTGAACCCGCGAAAGAGATGAGCTGGCTCGAGGAGGTTAGAGGTGCATAGAACGCACGGTGTAGGGGTGAAATCCGTTGATATCGTGCGGAATACCAAAGGCGAAGGCATTGCACTGGGACCTTCCTGACACTGAGACGCGAAAGCGTGGGGAGCAAAAAGGATTAGATACCCTTGTAGTCCACGCCCTAAACGATGCCTGCTTGCTGTTTCGAGTATCGACCCTCGGAGTGGCGTAGCTAACGCGTTAAGCAGGCCGCCTGGGAAGTACGGCCGCAAGGCTAAAACTCAAAGGAATAGACGGGGACTCGCACAAGCGGTGGAACATGAGGTTTAATTCGACAGTAAGCGAGGAACCTTACCAGGGCTTGAAATGTGTACTGACGGGTGATGGAAACATTGCCCTTCTCACAAGGACAGTACACGCAGGTGCTGCATGGTTGTCGTCAGCTCGTGCTTTGAAGTGTTCCCTTAAGTGGGGTAACGAGCGCAACCCCTATCGAGTGTTACAAGTGTCACTCGGAACTGCCCAGCCTATTGGTCGTGAGCGGTACGGAAACGGTTTCCGTGCTTGTTCGTGATCAGCAGGCTGGGAGGAAGGAGGGGATGACGTCAAATCCGCATGGCCCTTTGATGCCCTGGGCTACACTCGTGTTACAATGGCGAGGACAATGGGTTGCCAACCCGTAAGGGGGAGCTAATCCCATCAAACCTCGCCCCAGTTCGGACTGAGGGCTGCAACCTGCCCTCACGAAGCCGGAATCGCTAGTAATCGCAAATCAGCCACGTTGCGGTGAATACGTTCTCGAGTCCTGTACTCACTGCCCGTCAAGCCAAGGGAGCTAGGAGTATCTGAAATCTCCTTTTGGGGATAAGGATAAGCTTAGTGACATGGGCTAAGTCGTAACAAGGCACGCGTAGCGGAAGCTGTGCGTGGATCAATTAAACTAAGTCGATAAATGGGACAACTAAAAAGCTCTTTGCTATAATTAAAGTCATGCCGGAAATCAAAAAAATAATGGTCATCGAGGACGATCGGTTTTTGTCCTCGCTGATCAAGGCGCGCCTGGAAAAGGACGGCTTCAAGGTGGAACAGGCGTTCGACGGCGAAGAGGCTATCAAATTGCTGCGCGACGAAAAGCCGAACCTCGTGATCCTTGATCTCATCATGCCGAAGGTCACCGGATTCGAGGTATTGCAGATGATCTCCATCACGCCGGGCTTTGAGAAAGTGCCCGTCGTCATCTTGAGCAACCTTGCCCAGGATTCGGACATTGAGAAGGCGCGGCAGCTCGGTGCGCGGGAGTATTTCGTGAAGGTGAAGATATCCATAGACGATCTTATCGGAAAAATAAAAACATTAGTACCATGATCTCGGAAGAAATTATCAAAAAAATAAGGCCCGGAGCGAAGGTCCGGGTGTATGAAGGAAAGACCCCGTTCGAGGGGTTGGTTCTTTCGCGCAAGCACGGCTCCGAAGCCGGTGCCACATTCACGGTCCGGACGGTCCTCGCGGGCGTGGGGGTGGAGAAGGTCTATCCTGTCCACTCGCCTTCCATCGTGAAGGTAGAGGTTGTTTCAAGCCCCAAGAAAGTGCATCGCTCAAAGCTCT
This sequence comes from uncultured bacterium, assembly GCA_963768625.1. GTDB lineage: Bacteria > Patescibacteriota > Minisyncoccia > UBA6257 > 2-01-FULL-56-20 > CAVYIK01. The sequence continues at coordinate 51,247 of CAVYIK010000003.1, read as the reverse complement.
ATTTCGTCCGCGGCATCTCCGGCGCGCGGTTGAGGCAGAAGCTCGACGTGTCGCTCTAGGTTTGGCTATACGATAAGATTGAAAAAACAGGCCGCGCGCAGCGGCCTGTTTTAATGTTTATTTTATCTTTATTTAATATCATTTTGGTAGGGTTTTTCCATGAATCCGCTTGGCAAAGTGAAGATCGAATGGTCGCCGGAATTCGCGTACGCGATAGGGCTTTTGGTGACGGATGGATGCCTGTCGTCGGACGGGCGGCATATAGACCTCACTTCCAATGACGAAGAACAATTGTTAAATTTCAGGAAGTGCTTAGGCATCGAGACGAAGATCGGATTTAAAACAAGCGGTTATCTCAAGAAGAGAGCTATGCGAATCCAATTCGGCGACGTGAACTTTTATAATTTCCTTTTTGATATTGGACTCATGCCGCGCAAGACGAAAATTATAGGAGCGGTGAAAATACCGGATGAATATCTCTTTGATTTTCTCCGCGGCCACCTTGATGGCGATGGAACATTCTATTCCTACTGGGACCCGCGGTGGCGTTCAAGCTACATGTTTTATACCGTTTTTCTCTCGGCGAGCCGCGTTCATATGGAATGGATCAGGGCTAAGATTTTTGAAAAATTAAATATCAAGGGCCATATGACGATAGCTGGCAAAACACCTATGTACGAAGTGAAATATGCCAAAGCTGACTCGTTGCAATTATTGCCAAAATTGTATTATAATCGGCATGTGGTTTGTCTCTCTCGCAAGCGTAAAAAGATTGAGAAAGCGCTTGCGATTGAGGGGAAACGATTATAATGCGCGGGTGGCGAAATTGGCTAAACGCACTACCTTGAGGTGGTAGCGCCCGTAAGGGCTTGGAGGTTCGACTCCTCTCCCGCGCACAATGTAATGCTAAGTTAGCCACGCCCGATATTTTTTAAGTAATGCCCCGAACCATCGCAGGGGGAACGGAAATGAGCCGGATCTCCACCGTGTCAACCAGATATGCTGTTTGGTCTCCGAAACGTTTCTTGCGTTATTGCATTGCGGGCATGCCAGAACGAGGGTGCGCGTTTTCATGTTGACGTTTTTCCTCGGGCCCATGAACGCTGAAGTAAGATGGTCGATGGTGGCATAATCTTCGGGGATGGCCTTAAATCCGTTTTTGCCATAGTCGGGGTACAATTTTAATTTTTTCCGGCACCAATGACAGTGCGGGTCCTCTCGCATGAGCCGTTCTCGGCGTTTTCGAAAATATCCAGGGTTGGGCATGGGGAAATTATAAGACCATCGGCATTGCAAAATGAAGGGGTGCTATAATCACCGTATGGATTTCAAGCATACGAACCTCAAGGTTGAAAGCGAGTACCCGAAGCTTGTCCGCGACAAGATACCGCAGATCATAAAGCAGAAAGAAGGCATAGACGTTCCGACGAAGATCGCTTTCGATGATAGCGAGTTCTTGGACTATCTGCTCAAGAAAATGATTGAGGAATCAGTGGAGTTGAGGGGTGCTATAAAAGAGGGGAATCTGGAGGAAGAATTGGCCGATATTTTCGAGCTGATATACGCGATACTTGAACTGAAGAAAGAGACCATTGAGGACATCATCGCTATTCAAAAGGAAAAGCGCGAGAAACGGGGAGGGTTTGATAAGCGGATAATCATGTTGGGGAAATAAAAGATGCGCGAATACGTTACCGACGCGGTCGTTCTTGAGAAAACGCCCCTCCGGGATTTTGACGCGCGCTACTATTCTTTTACGAAGCGATTCGGGAAGATCGCCGGGAAGGCGACGAGCGCCCGCAAGGTTACTTCAAAGCTGGCGGGGCATCTTGAGCCGGGGACGCTCACGCAAGTGCGCTTCGTGGAGCGGAACGGGGAGAACGGCAACGGGACACAGATCACGGATGCCTTGAAGAGCGGGAAGCTCGCGCTATCCGTGGGTGACCTTCATTTCTTGAACGCGATGCTCGGCGCCGGAGAACCGGACGCCACCCTCTGGGAAGCCATTACTGCAGACCGTTTTTCCTGGCAGGAAGTTCTGCGGATCCTCGGTTGGGATCCGCGCGGGGCGTCGTGCGGAGCATGCGGCAAAAAGGCAGGCGCATTTTTCATCCCGCAGCAGGAATTTTTTTGTACCGCCTGCGCTTTAAAATTGGACCCACATGAGCTACTATTACTAGGAAATGCCCAAGTATAATCCGAACTCGATCTGGGACAGCAAGAAGAAGCAGGCCGTGTACGACCCGCCCGTGAAAGCCGGAGCGCCCGCCGCACCGGCTCCAGTGGTCACGTCTTCCCCGAAGCCGCCGCCGCCCCTGCGGCCACTCCGAGCCGTTGCCGATGAAGAGGATGCTCCGAAGCAAAGCCACGCTGCTCTATGGTTCGTGGTCGTTTTCGCCGTGCTGCTTCTCGGAGGATTGCTTTACTGGTTCCTTTTGAGGCCGCCGGCAGGCCCGAACGTAAGCATTGGGTTCACGAAGCCAGACCAGGCGCTCGTGGGCGATCCGTTCCCCCTGAGCATTTCGCTCACCAACTATTCCTCGAATATCCTGAAGGGCGCCATGCTCTCCATCATACTTCCCGATAATGTTTCTTTCGTGGGGCAGTCGTCGGGTCAGCGGGTGGTAGAGTGGGCAATTGGCGATGTCGGTCCGGGCAGTATTTATCAGTATAACGGCGAGAAGACTTCCAACCTGATCGTGACAGGTGGCCCGAACAGCATCCAGCACGTGGATACGAAACTCATCTACAGCACGGACGCAGCTCCAAAGACGCAGTTCGAGACGGATGGCGGCGCGGACCTCGTGGTTGGCGGCCCGGCCATTTCTTTGAACATCACCCCGCCGACCGACGTGTTCAGCGGCCAGGACTTCCAGACCGTCATCACCTACAACAACAATACTTCACACAGTTTCAATAACGTGCAGCTCGCCCTGCAATATCCTCCCGTCTATTCCTTTACGGGAAGCACGATGCCGCCCGCGAGCGCCGGGAACAACACGTGGAACTTCGGGACGATCCCGCCGGCCGGAAGCGGCAGTTTCACCGTCACCGGCAACGTGGTGGGGCCGCAGAATGCCACCTATGCGCTTGCGGGCAATTTCACCGGCCAGGTGAGCGGGGAAACCTATGCGCTCACGAGCCAGACGGCGAACCTTGCGATCAGCTCTTCGCCACTCTCGCTTTCTATCGCGCTCAACAATGCGAGCAATTCCATTGCGCATCCGGGCGACGAACTGAATTACGTCATCACCTATGTCAATAACTCCAACGTGACCTTCCAGAACATGACCGTGAAAGCGGCGCTCGTCGGTGCCATGTTTGATCTCTCGTCGCTACAGACGAATGGGTCATTCAGTTCCATCACGAACACCGTGACGTGGTACGGGGCGAACACGCCGCAGCTTTTGAACCTGGCGCCGGGGCAGTCGGGCTCGGTGAGCTTCCAAGTGAGGGCAAAATCGTCCTATCCCATCCGGCTTTTAAGCGACAAGAATTATACGCTCAAGGTAAGCGCGCAGATCTCTTCGGCGACAGTCCCGTCCGGCACGACAGCGAGCTCCACCGTTTCTGCGATAAGCGCGGAGAACCAGGTGGGTGGAGCGATCTCCCTCGCGGCGAAAGGATATTGGCGCGATGCCGCTTCGGGCATCCTCAATTCCGGACCCTATCCGCCGAAAGTGAACCAGACGACGCAGTATACCCTCCACTGGGAGATCACGAACTATGCCACGGATGCGGAGAATGTCACCGTTTCGGCGTATCTCGAGTCGGGAACGACCTGCACGGGGCAGATAAAGAGCAATATGCCGACCTCTCCCACATGCAATGCGGCAAGCGGGCTTGTGACGTGGACCATCCCGACCGTTCCCGCGACGACGGGCATCACCGGTCCGCCGGCCGAGGCCGTTATCCAAGTGCAAAACACGCCGGCGGTGAACCAAGTGGGACAATCGGTGACGCTCTTGGGACAGACGACGCTCCAGGCGGTGGACGCGTTTACAAGTTCCACGCTCCAGGCGTCGGATGGGGCGATCACAACCGACCTGCCGGATGACGCGACCGTGCCCTCGAGCGTTGACCGGCGCGTGACGCAATAACATGGCTGCAAAAAAAGAATCACAAAAAGACAATCTGATGGACAAGATCGTCTCGCTCGCCAAGCGACGCGGGTTCGTGTTCCCCGGCTCGGAGATCTACGGCGGGCTCGCGAACTCCTGGGATTACGGGCCGCTCGGCGTGGAGCTCAAGAACAACATAAAGAATTTATGGTGGGACCGGTTCGTGCACCGGCGCGACGACATGATGGGCCTTGATGCGGCGCTCATCATGAACCCGAAGGTGTGGGCAGCGAGCGGGCACCTTTCGGCGGGATTTGCCGATCCGCTCGTGGAATGCAAAAAGTGTCATGCGCGGTTTCGCGCCGACCAGGTTGACGTAAAAAAGCCGTGCGAGAACTGCGGGGCGAAGAACATGTTCACCGGACCGCGCCAGTTCAACCTAATGTTCAAGACTTTCGTGGGCCCGGCAGAGGAGGAGGCAAACATCGCGTATTTCCGCCCAGAGACGGCGCAGGGGATATTCGTGGATTTCAAGAATATCCTAGATACGACCCGGAGGCAGTTGCCGTTCGGCGTCGCGCAGGTCGGGAAAGCATTCCGGAACGAGATCACGCCGGGCAATTTCATTTTCCGCACGCGCGAGTTTGAACAGATGGAAATAGAATATTTCATTCCGGCGCCTGCCCGCGATGAGGATTGGAAGGATTATTTTGAAATGTGGCGGAAAGAGATGATCGCGTGGATAAAGGAGGTAGGCATTGATGCGAAAAAAGTGCACGAATCGGAAATAGGAGAAGGTGACCGCGCACACTATTCCAAGCGGACGATTGACTTTGAATTTGAATATCCTTTCGGGCAAAAAGAGCTGTATGGCCTGGCCTATCGCACCGATTTTGACCTGAAGAATCATTTTGCCGAAGCGCCGTACCGCGATGCACAGACGGGCGAGGCATTCTGGCCGCACGTGATCGAGCCGTCGCTCGGCGTTGACAGGACGCTGCTTGCGATGCTTTTGAGCGCTTATGCCGAGGACGGCGATCGCGTGTTCCTCAAACTCCCGCCGCGCCTCGCGCCGTATAAGGCGGCCGTCTTCCCGCTCCTTGCGAACAAGCCACAGCTCGTCGAAGCGGCGCGAAAAATTTACGACAATCTCCGCAAGAAATTTATGGTCGCATGGGACGACCGTGGCAACATCGGGAAGCGCTATTACGCACAGGACGAGATCGGCACGCCGTATTGCATTACGGTTGATTTTGAAACGCTCGGTGACGGGGACGACAAGAAATCAAGGATACGTGACGGTCCGCGACCGCGACACGGGAAAGCAGGAACGGATCGCGATCGACAAGTTGGCCGACTTTATATGGCGAGAAAAATTCCATGGGAATTCGTGATCAAAGGAGGCAAGCCGCTCTTCGGCGAGATCAAACTCGCCGGCGCGAAGAACGCTGTCTCCAAAATGATGGTGGCGTCGCTTCTAACCGACGAGCCGTGTTTCCTTGAGAACATGCCGGAGATAGGGGACGTGGAGATCATTGTTGAACTTTTGAAGACCATCGGCAGCGAGGTGGAGATCGTGGGCACCACGGCGCGGATCCATACGCCGATTATAAAAAACAGCCGCGTGCTGCAGCTCTCCCGCCGAAATCGCATTCCGATCCTGGCCCTGGGGCCGCTCCTTGCGCGCGCAGGCGAGGCAGAAGTGCCGATTCTGGGTGGCGATAAGATCGGCGCCGCGCCCGGTGGACATCCACCTGGAAGCGCTCGCGAAGCTTGGCGCGCAGCTTGAGATCACAAAGGATAGCTATCGTGCATGGGCGAAGCACGGCCTGCGTGGCGCGGAGATAGAACTGCGATTCCCCAGCGTCGGCGCCACCGAGAATGCCATCCTTGCGGCGGTGCTCGCGGAAGGGAAGACGATCATCAAAAATGCGGCGCTTGAGCCGGAGCTCATTGATCTCATCAAAATGCTCCAGAAGATGGGCGCCATCATTGAACTTGCCCCGCCGCGGACGATCACGATGGAAGGCGTGAAGAAATTGCACGGCGTGACACACCGGATCATACCGGACCGGAACGAAGCGGTTTCGTTCGCTTGTCTTGCGATCGCGACGAACGGAAGGATCCTCGTGAAAGAGGCCCGCCAGGACGACCTCATCACGTTTTTGAACGCCGTGCGGCGGATTGGGCGCGGAATACGAAGTGACGGACGACGGCATCGCATTCTGGCGGACGGGATCGCTCAAGCGCGCTTTCCGAAGAGACCGCGAGCCATCCCGGCTTTATGACCGACTGGCAGCAGCCGCTCTGCGCGCTCCTCACGCAGGCGGATGGCACATCGCACCATCCATGAAACGATCTATGAAGAGCGCTTCGGATATGCGAACGACCTGAACGAAATGGGGGCGAAGATACACGTTTCAACCGATTGTCCCAAGGGAGAAGAATGCCGGTTTGCCGGAAAGGGATTCTCTCATTACGCAACCATAGAAGGGCCGACGCCGCTCAAGAGCGCGAAGCTTACGGTGCGCGACCTGCGTTCGGGCATGCTTGACATTCTCGCGGCGCTTATTGCCGACGGCGTTTCCGAGGTGGACGGCGTGGACGAGATCGACCGCGGTTATGAACACATCGACGGGCGTTTGCGGCAGCTTGGCGCGGACATCCGACGGGTAGTCTGAATCTCTTCGGATCCGAAAAGGCAATTCCTGCCCTAGCGTTTTTCTTGTTTTTCGCATAAGATATTCCTATGTTCGGCAAGAAAATCGGCATTGACCTTGGGACGGCGAACACCGTCGTTTTTGTGCCGGGAAAGGGCTTTATCATCAACGAACCGACGATCGTCGCCTTGACGCGGCCCGATAATACGGTCCTTGCGGTGGGCTCCGAAGCGAAGGAAATGATCGGCCGCACGCCCGACGAGATCGTGGCTTACCGCCCGCTCAAGGACGGCGTTATCGCTGATTATTACATCACGAAGGCGATGCTCACGTATTTCATCTCCAAAGCGACCGGATGGTTCAATCTTGTGAAGCCGGATGTCGTCATCTCGGTGCCGGCGGGCATCACGCAGACCGAGCGGCGCGCGGTGATGAACGCCGCGCGCGAGGCGGGCGCGGGGAACGCGTTCATCGTCCGCGAACCGATCCTCGCGGCGCTCGGCGCCGGCATCCCGATCAACGCGCGTTCGGGCAACATGATCATCAACATCGGCGGCGGAACATCGGAGCAGGCCGTGATCGCGCTCGGCAACATTGTTTCGTGGAACAGCTTACGCATCGCGGGCAACAAGTTCGACCAGGCGATCATGGACTATGTGAAAAAGAAATACGCGCTTGCGATCGGCGAGCAGACGGCGGAGAACGTGAAGATTGAGATCGGTTCGGCGATGCCGACGAAGGAAAAGATGGAATACCAGATCCGCGGGCGCGACCTCGTGACGGGGCTCCCGAAGGACATTACGATCAACTCAAACGAGATCGCGGAAGCCCTGAACCCGCTCCTCGTCGAGATCGCAAGCTCGATCCAGAGCGTTTTCAATGTCACGCCGCCGGAGCTTGTGGCGGACATCATGGAAAAAGGGATCATCTTATCCGGCGGTTCGGTCCAGCTCCATCACATGCCGGAATTCTTTGAGCGGTTCTTGGGTGTGCAGGCCTACGTGGCCGAAGACCCGCTGTTCTGCGTCGCAAAAGGCACGGGGCTCATTCTGAACCATTTGGATACCTACAAGCGGACATTGCTCAATAAGCGATAAATTGATGCCGAGGGTTTTGGGACACGGGAAAATAATTGAAGACCTCAGAAGCTTGCCAAGAGGGAAGCGCTTTCGCACGGGTATATTTTCTATGGACCGGCGATGGTGGGGAAGCGGACCGTGGCGCAGGCGCTCGCGCATTTCCTTGAAAAAGGGGAATTCGAGCCGTGCCCGCCGGCGAACGAAATCCTGCAGGACGCGAAGTTGATCGATCTTGCATTTGCGAAGCAGCTCGACCGAGAACTGAAGGATTCCATCAGTATTGACGCTGTCCGCGAGATAAAGAACTTTCTCTGGCAGAGGCCGAACGTGAGCCCGAAGCGGACGCTTATCATTGATGAAGCGGAACTTCTGACGACCGAAGCGCAGAACGCACTTCTTAAGATCACCGAGGAGCCGCCCGCATCATCGCTTCTGATCGTGGTCGCTTCCGATCTCGACGGCATTATGCCCACGATCCTTTCGCGCCTGCAGAAGATCCATTTCGGCGCGGTGCCGGAGGCGGAGATCGCGAAATGGCTCGCGAATACGGGAAAGCGGCCGGGGAAGCCGACGGGAAGATCGACGCGGCGGCGATCGCGAAAAAAGCGCTCGGCAAACCGGGCCTCGCTTGGCGGCTGCTGCACGACGAAGCATTCCAGGAAGCGCTTGAACTTGCGGAGAAGTTCCTGAAAACCGCGCCTGCGGGCCGCCGCGACTTCATAAAGAAGCTTATTGAGCCCGACGAGTTCAATTTACGCAATTTCCTGGATGCGGTTATAATAATCCTTGCGTGGGAGAAACCGTCAAAGGCAAGGCGGCGCTCTGGCACAAAACGCTCACGCTCTATGAGAACGTGACGAATTTCGGTTTGAACCCGCGCCTGCAGTTGGAAGTTTATTGATGATAAATTTTAATTCCACCGATCCATGACCAAATCAGAACAACTTATCAAAGATCTTGAAACCGGACTCGCGGCGATCACGGGAAAGTTGAAGCAGGACTTCGGCCAGCTCCGCGGCAACCGGCCGTCGCCGGACATGGTCCAGGACATAAAGATCAACCTTTACGACCAGACCCTTACCATCCGCGAGCTCGGGTCCTTGAGCATCCTTCCGCCGCGGACCATCCAGATCACCGTGTGGGACCCGAATGCCGTAGGCGCCGTCATGAAGGCGATCGAGGACGCGCACCTTGGCCTTTCCACGACGAACAACGGCAATAATATCCTCGCGACGCTTTCGCCCCTGGGCGACGAGCGGCGCGAGGAACTCACCAAGCTCGTCAAAAAGACCGCCGAGGCCGCGCGCATCCAGATCCGCGCCCGGCGCGACGAAACAATGAAACGGCTGAAAGATGCCGAGAGCAAAAAAGAGATCACCGAAGACGAGGCGTTCAAAGCAAAAGAAAAAGTCCAAAAAGCGGTGGACAAAGCGAACGGGGAAGTGGAGGCGATGGTGAACGGGAAATTGACCGAACTCGGCGAATAATTCGTATGATCGATGATGCTCATCGTCATCCTCGTCATCGTCGGCCTCTCGCTCCTCATCCTCGGCCATGAAGCCGGCCATTTTTTTGCGGCAAAAGTGTTCGGCCTGAAGGTGGACGAGTTCGGCTTCGGCTTCCCGCCGCGGATCACGGCATGGAAAAAGGGCGATACGGAATACAGCGTGAACTGGCTGCCGTTCGGCGGGTTCGTGAGGATCGGCGGCGAGCGGGGAGAATTTGAAATGGTGAGTCCGGAGCGGCGCAGCACGAGGAACGCGCGAGGACGCCTCGCGCCTTTTCTATACCCAGCCCGCGTGGAAAAAGAGCGTGATCATGCTCGCGGGGGTGTTCATGAATTTCCTCCTCGGATGGCTTTTCGTATTCGGCGGTGCTCATGATCGGCGCGCCGCAGGCGCTTGTGATCAGGGCGTGGAAGCCGGATCGCCCGCGGCGCAGGCGGGCATCATGACGGGCGACGTCGTGAAGAACTTCACGACGGCGCAGAGCTTCATCGGTTTTATAAATGCCCACCGCGGGCAGGCGACCACGATCGCGGTTATCCGCAACAATAAAGAGATTGACTTCAACGCTCGTCCCGCGCGTGACAGACCGGCGCCGAACGAGGGCGCGATAGGCGTGGCGCTCCGAAGAGGCCGGGCAACCGCGCGAAGGATTCTTTGCGGCCCTGCGGGACGGCTTCATTGAATGCCGCGATCATCCTGTGGCTCACGCTCCAGGCGTTTTATCAATTGATCGTCCAGCTTTTCGCGCACGCTTCGCTTCTGCCGGGCGTCGTGGGCCCGGTGGGCATCTTCGGGGTTGCCGAGGAAGCGGGGCAGCATCGGCCTTGTCTATCTTCTCCAGCTTCTTGGGCGTGATCTCGCTCAACCTTACGATCGTGAACCTCATCCCATTCCCGGCGCTTGACGGCGGCCGGTTCTTATTTGCCATCATTGAAAAAATAAAGGGTTCGGCGATCCCGTACAAAGTGGAGGCGTGGATCAACGGCGTCGGTTTCGCGCTTCTCATCCTTTTAATGGTGCTTCTCACCGTCCGCGACGTGAGCGGCTGCTATAATTTATCAATGGAGACGAATGGAAAAAAAAATCTGACCCCGGAACAGCGCCGCGTGATGCGGGAAGGCGGCACCGAGGCGCCATTCACCGGGAAATATTGGGACGAGCACGCGAAGGGGATGTACAAGTGCGCTTCCTGCGGCGCCGTGCTTTTTTCGTCCGATACCAAATTCGACTCCGGCACCGGCTGGCCGAGCTTCACGGAGCCCGCGAACTTGGAGCATATTGAACTGCGCGAGGACACGAGCCACGGCATGCACCGCACGGAGGTCGTTTGCAAGAACTGCGGCGCGCATCTGGGGCATGTCTTTGACGATGGGCCGAAGGAAAAAGGCGGCAAGCGCTATTGCATCAATTCGGTTTGCTTGGAGCTGGAAAAGGAAGGCGGTCATCATTAAGTAGGGCTCATTCTCGGGAGTAGGGCGTATAATAGAAGCATGATCCAGCGCGGCGTCGCTTCTTTCGGGCTTGATTACGGCCATTGTCCGCCGTGGCTTTTTGAGCGCATGGTAAAACTTGGCCGCGAGATGGTGTACGTGCTCGTCGCGGAATACGGCCCGGACGAGTTCATCAAGCGGATCGCGGACCCGGTCTGGTTCCAGTCGCTGGGCACGGTGCTCGCGTTTGACTGGAACGCGTCGGGGCTCACGACCATCCTTACGGCGGCGCTCAAGGAAGCCATCCGCGGCCATGAAAAGGACCTCGGCATCTTCATCTGCGGCGGGAAAGGGAAGACCTCGCGCAAAACGCCGGAGGAGATCCATGCAGTGGGGCGAGCGGCTCTCATTGCCCGGCCCGCAGGCGCACAACCTTGTCTATAACTCTAAAATGAGCGCGAAAGTGGACAGCGCGCTCGTGCAGGACGGATTCCAGCTCTATCACCATGCGTTCTTCTTTTCGCGGGGCGGAGCGTGGGCGGTCGTCCAGCAGGGGATGAACAAAGAAAAACGTTCGGCGCGGCGCTACCATTGGTTTTCGGAAAACGTGAACGACCTTGTGAACGAACCGCATTCCGGCATCTCCTCGCCCATCGTCTTGAACAGCGTGCTTGATCTTACCGCGAAGCGCAGCGCCAAAACACGCGACGATTTCCACCGAGCTTGTCGCAGGCGGGCTACGCCACGCTCATGAAGGACATCCAGCTCCTCCGTAAATATTCGTCGCGGCTCTCGCAGATGGCAAAATTTGAGAACGGGGCAGGGCGAGCAGCTCACGCTCTTGAACCTTGAAACGCGCGAGTTCAAATACCATCCCGTCGTCCACGAGGATTTTTCAAAGAGCAAATATCTGGAAAAGGTTTTGGCGAAAGTGGCCGACCGAAAGCCGGAGAACTACGAGAAACTGGTCGCCATGGAAGGCGTGGGCCCGAAGACCGTGCGCGCGCTCGCGCTCGTGGGCGAAGTCATCTACGGCGCCAGCGCCTTCCTACGAGGACCCTGCCCGCTACAGCTTTGCGCACGGCGGCAAGGACGCGACGCCGTATCCCGTGGACCGCGCGACCTATGACCAGACGATCGCCATGCTCGCCGCGGCGGTGCGGAAGACCGGCTGTCGCCCGCAGAAAAGAAAAAGGCGCGACGGCGAAGGCTTTTCGCCGGGTAGATGTGATATGATTTTAATATGGATACCTTGATCCACGCCGACATTTTCTTTTTCGTGACGACGATCGCGGTGGTCGTGGTCGCGACCGTGCTCACGGTCGCTCTCATTTATCTGGCAAAGGTTCTGAGCGATGTCAGGAAGATCACGCGAGCAGGTCCAGGAAGAAACCGTGCTTTTCCGGGAGGATCTCCATGACCTGCGCGGACAGGTGCGCCACGAAGGGTTCAAGACTGCAGCATCTTACTGATTTCTGAACAGATTGAAGAAGCATAAGAAAAACTCAAGGTCGAGCATAAATAAAACCGTATAAATAACATCATGAAGAAAAAAACTTAAGGAAAATGCGGCGGGCAGCAATAGGGGCGGGCGCCGGCGTTTTGACGGCTGCGGCGCTTGCGGCCGCCGGGGCGTACTTCTTTCAAGCAAGAGCCAGAGGAGACGGGCAAAGCTTTGGGCCAAGAAAGCCCGAAAAGCGGTGGCGAAAGATGTGAAAAAAGCGCGGCGCATGAGCGAAGCGGAATATAAGCGCGTCGTTGACCGGGCAGCGAAACACTATGGATCCCTGCACAACGTGAACACGCAGGAGGCCATGAAAGTGGCGCGCGACATGAAGGCCGAATGGAAGCGCCTCCGAAAGGACGCCAAAGTTCTCGCAAAGATGGCCCAAGGCAAGAAAAGATAGGCAAAGAAAAACCCCCTTCTCGCTAACGTGCGAAGACGAATTCGCTCGAAGGGGGTTTTTCTTTGCCTTGGCTACTCGTAGCGTAGCGCCTCTATCGGACTTTTCTTTGATGCTTGGCGGGCGGGATAGATGCCGAAAACAAGTCCGATGCCGGAGGAGACGCCAAGGCCGAGGGCCACGGCTGTCCAGGGCAGGACGAATTGCCAGTTCAACCGCATAGACCTTGCTCAAAATGAGCGCGACCCCGAAGGAGACGAGTCCGCCGAGCACGATGCCGATCACGCCGCCGATGGCCGTGAGCATGACGGCTTCAAGGAGAAATTGCGAAAGGATATTCTCGTCGGTCGCGCCGAGAGCTTTTCGCAGGCCGATCTCGCGCGTGCGTTCTGTGACCGAGACAAGCATGATGTTCATGATGCCGATGCCGCCCACGACGAGGGAAACCGCGGCGACCGAGGCGAGAAAGAGCGTGAGGACGTTCAAGATCGTGCTCACGGTTTGCATGGCACTTTCCTGGGTCTGGATGAAGAAGTCGTCCTTTGAGGGATCGATGATCCCGTGGTCATTACGCAGCGTCCTTACGATATCGTCCGCGGTCTCGTTCACCGTGCTGTTGCTGTCCGCTTCCACAACCATGCGATTGAAATAACTGATGCCAAAAATATATGTTTGCGCCGTTGTGTAGGGTATGATAACGGCCTCGTCGAAATTAAGGAACGAGAGTTGGCCGGTGCTCTTAAGGACGCCGACCACGCGGAAGGTGGTGTTATTGATGCGTATCTTCTGGCCGATCCCCGAACTCGTGCCGAACAATTTTTGCTCCACCGTTTTTCCTATCACGGCGACGTTCGCAAGGCTTGCCACGTCATCCGCCCCGAAAATATTCCCTTCGTCGGTCGTGAGGTTGTAGATCTCGCCGAAAAGCTCCGTGGTGCCGAAGAGCGTTGCCTGGTAGGTGTTCGTCTGCCACGAGATTGCTTCGCTGCCGAAGTCGACGGGCATGACGGTCAGCGCGTGCGGGACGTTGCCCTTGTTCTCAAGCGCCGTAAGGTCGCTCTCTTTCAGCGAGTTGGTGAAAGTGGAGAGGAAATCCGTCGGGCTCGTAGGCTGCCTGCCCGGCACGATCGCGATCACGCGCGAGCCGATGCTCTGGATCTCTCCCAGGATGAGCCCTTGGGCGCCTTGGCCGAGGGACATCACGATGATGATGGCCGTGATGCCGATCACAATGCCCAAAATAGTGAGAAAGGAGCGCGAGCGGTTCGTGGCAAGGCCTGTGACGGCGGTTTTTGTAAGCTGGCTAAGCGTCATTATGTTCTATTTTTCGAATATTTCGTTCGCGCGCCGGCGTTTTGCGACCTTCTCATTGGAGTCAATGCGGCCGTCCAGGATGGTGAGGATCCGCTCCGCATGTTCGGCGGTATGCGTTTCGTGTGTGATAAGGATGATCGTGTGCCCTTGTTCCTCGTTCAATTCTTGGATCGTCTGCATCACCGCTTGTCCCGATTTGGAATCAAGGTTGCCGGTCGGCTCGTCCGCGAAGATGACCTGCGGCGAGAGGATCAGCGCGCGGGCGATCGCCACCCGCTGTTTTTCGCCGCCGGAGAGCTGATAGGCCGGATGATGTATCCGATGGTCCAGCTTCACGGTTCGGATCGCTTTTGTCGCCATCTCGTCCCACTGCGCCTCCGGGATGTCCGAATAGAGGAGGGGAAGCTTTACGTTTTCGAGGACGGTTGCCCGGGGCAAAAGATTGAACGCCTGGAAAATGAAACCCATCTTGTGGTTGCGGATGTGCGCGAGTTCGTCCTCGGAATATTCCGACATTTCTTTTCCATCAAAGACATAGGTCCCGCTCGTGTAGCGGTCGAGGAAGCCGAGGATGTGGAGCAGGGTAGATTTGCCGGAGCCGGATGGCCCCATAATCGCCACGAATTCACCTGCGTTCACTGAGAGCGAAACGTCTTCCACGGCGATGGTCTCGGCGCCCTCATCGCCGTAGACCTTCCGGAGCGACTTCGCTTCAATAAGCGCCATAAGACGGTGCGCTACGAGGATGAGGAAAGGGCGACAACCTCTCCTTCGCTCAGTCCTGATACGATCTCGATATTGCCGTTCTGGTCGCGGATGCCCGTCGTCACGCTGCGCGTTTCAAGCGGCGTCTTCGCGCCATGGTAGACCTGTACGGTGTTTGTGCCGTCCGCGTTCGTTACCACATAGCGCTGCGGGATAAAGATGACATTCACGTGCGTCGCAGTCGTGATGTCAAGGTTTGCCGTCATGCCGGGCTTTACGCCGGGATTGAGGTTATCGAATTGGAAAGTTGTTTTATAGGTCGGCACGCCTTCTATGAGGGTTACGCCGGGATCGACATAGGTGACCTTGCCCGAAAATGTTTGTCCCTGAAAAGCGTCCAGCGTCATGGAGGCAACGTCGTCTATGTTCACCTTGCCGATATCGGCCTCTGCAATCTGCGCGTCCACCTCCAATCCTTGATCGGAGATCGTGGAAACAAGCACTGTCCCAGGGGTGGCGATCTCACCAACCTTCGCGTTCTGTACCGTGATCACGCCGGAAACCGGCGCCACGAGCGACGACTGGGCGATGCTCACTTGGATGCTTTTCATGCTCGCCTGTGCCTGTTCCACCTGCGCCTGCTGCGCGTCAATATCATTTTGCGTAGACCCGGCGAGCGTGAGGGCAAGCTGTGCCTGGAGCTGTTGTACGTTGATTTTCTCCGAGGCAATGCTCTGTATCGCCGTATTTATTTCCGTCATGCCGGCAGTCGTTTCATTTAATGCTGTAGTCACTTCAGTTTTGTACGTTACCGCGGTTGAGGCGGGGACATTCGTAGCGCTTGTGAGCCCCGCAGAAACTTGGTTAAGAAAGTTTTGGATAATCGTAAGGTGGCTCGCGGCGTCTGCAAGCGCCGTGTCGAGGGTTGAAGAAGAAGGAGAGGGGAGCGCGCCGATGCCAACGAGTTCTGCTTGCCACGCGTTAAGTTCGGTGCTTGCCTGCAGGCGGCCAAAGTCAATGTTATTCAAAAGCTGCGAGTCGTTGATGCTTAAAATAAGCTGCGGGCTATTGCCTTCCGGATTGGAGAAAAAGGAAGACAGTTGGTTCCGCACTGCGTCATTGGATTTTGCGTACGCATCCGCGAGCAACGTGTTCACGCCCGCATAGGTATTCGTGAGGGTCTGCTCCGAAGCGGCCAGTTGTGCCTCTGAGATCTGTATATCTTGCGGGCGGGAACCGGCTTCAAGCGATTGGAGCTTCGCGGTCTGGGTATCCACGTTAGCCTGCGCCTGGGCAAGCTGTGCCTGAAGATTGCTCGTGTCAAGCTGCACGATGGCGGCGCCGGCGTTAACGTGGGCACCCACGTCGCCGTTGATCGCCGAAATAATCCCGCCATTCTGGAAGGCGAGATCAACCTGATGCACGGGGGCCGTATTCCCGGTGACGCTCACTACCTGGGCAAGCGTGCCGCGGGCAGCGGTCGAAAACTGATAGGGAGAGCTCACGGGCGCAAACCAAAAATGATAGACGCCCCAGACAACGAGGAGTACCACAATTCCCAGAAGGATCTTTTTGATCAGGCTCAAGCCGCGGAGGTATGCTTTCATGAGGTATGATTCTATTATATACTTCTTTATTATGCGGGTCTATGCACAGCCCGATTTGACATATAGTTAAGTATGTTAATAATTATGTATATAAACAATATATGGAAAATATAATAGAAGTACGTAATTTAGTCAAGCGGTTCGGCGATTTCGTGGCCGTGGACGATATTTCATTTAGCGTGGCGAAAGGAGAGATTTTCGCCTTCTTGGGGCCGAACGGGGCAGGGAAGTCCACCACGATCAAGATGCTTACTACGCTCTTGCATCCCACGAGCGGCTCGATCACGCTCGACGGCCACAGCCCGGTCACGGACCCCGAAGAGGTGCGGCGCTCGTTCGGCATCGTGTTCCAAGACCCGAGCCTGGATGACGAACTTACCGCAAAGGAAAACATGGAGTTCCACGGCGTCCTTTATAACGTCCCCGCGAAATTGCGCAAAGAACGCGTTGAACAACTCTTGAAGTTCGTCGAGCTGTGGGACCGGCGCGACAGCCTGGTCAAGGAATTTTCCGGCGGCATGAAGCGGCGGCTTGAGATCGCGCGCGGCCTTTTGCACCATCCGAAAGTCATCTTCCTTGACGAGCCGACGCTTGGCCTTGACCCGCAGACGCGCAACCATATGTGGACCTATCTCCAGGAGCTGAACAAGAAGGAAGGCATCACGGTGTTCTTCACGACGCATTATATGGAAGAGGCGGCACGCATAGCCCAGCGGATCGCGATCATTGACCATGGCAAGATCGTTGCGGTGGGAAACGCAGGGGAACTTATGAAGCAGACAGGGACCGGTTCGCTTGAAGACGCTTTTCTTAAATTGACCGGCAATGTGATCCGCGAAGAGGAATCGACGGCAACCGACCGGTTGCGCAACCGCGCGCGCATGTGGGGCCGCGGAGGAAGAAGGTAATACTATTTATATTCGCCATGAAAACCATCTACATAATGTGGCTCCGCGAGTTGAAGCGCTATTTCCGTTCAAAGTCGCGGATGATCGGTTCGCTTGGCCAACCACTCCTCTTTTTGCTCGCGCTCGGGTACGGCCTCGGATCCGTCTTCCAGGCGGCGGGTGCAGGGCAACTATTTCCAGTTCCTGTGTCCCGGGCATTATCGGCATGAGCATTATTTTTACCGCGATCTTTTCGGGCATCCAGCTCATTTGGGACCGGCAGTTCGGATTTTTGAAGGAGACGCTTGTGGCGCCCGTATCGCGGCTTACTATCATGATCGGCCGCACGCTCGGCGGCGCGACCGTCGCGACATTCCAGGGCATCCTTGTCTTCTTGATCTCCGTTGCGTTCGGCTTCCGCCCGGACAATTGGTGGCTCGTCCCCGTCGCGGTCCTCTTTATGCTCCTCGTCGCGCTGCTTTTTACCGCGCTCGGCACCGGCATCGCATCGCTCCTCGAGGACATGCAGGGTTTCCAGCTCATCATGAACTTCCTTGTTATGCCTTTGTTTTTCCTCTCCGGCGCGCTTTTCCCTCTGAGCGGCCTACCCACCATCCTCGCCGGCCTTACAACCATCGACCCGCTTTCATATGGCATTGACTCCTTCCGCGCGCTCCTCGTGAACACGACGCATTTCGGACTCGGCGTGGACTTCGTGGTACTCGCCGTCATCACCGCCGTGTTCTTGGGTGTCGGGAGCTATCTGTTCTCGAAGATCGAGGTATAATGAAGAGTATGAATATAGAGTGGAACAAGGTGACGTGGTATTCAAAGATCCTTGCGCTCATTCTTTTTGTCGCCTTGCCGTTCATCGGGTTTTGGTACGGCATGCAGTACGGCGAGCTTGTGGCTCCACTGAACGTCGCTCCCGGCGCCGGGATGGGCGGCACCGATTATTACCACAATGTCGCGGCGTGGCAGACCGACCAGAACAACGCCGGCTGGAGCATCGCGTACCCGATCGATTTTGATGCCAACGATATTTACTCGAAGACGCCGTCTATGGATTGGCGGATCGGCGCGGATGCGAATCAGCCGGGGGTTCTTGCGTTCACGCTCACGATCCCGCGGGCGTTCGAGCCGCAGACGAATTTTGCAGATGCAAAACTGACAGTGGGATACAGCGCGGATAAAAATGCCGTCGCGAGCTGCCTTTCGCCATTGCCGTCAGCCCAGCCGCGCAACGCCGTGCCAAGTGCGACGATCAACGGGGTCACATTCGCCGTCTTCCAAACCGCGGATGCCGGTGCCGGGAATTTTTATGAGACCACAAGCTACCAAGCGCTCCACGCGGGGAAGTGCTGGGCGGTGCAATATACCATCCACTCTTCGCAGATCGCAAATTATCCGGCGGAGTACGGCCTCCAGCCGTTCGACAAGGCGAAGCTCACTGATATCCTGGACCGTATCGTGGGGACATTCCGTTTTGAATAAAACCCTATGCGAAGAGTAAGTGCCATTGCGATGGTTGCGGTACTGTGCCTCGTCATCCTCTTTGGCGTAGGGCGGTTTTTCATTTCTCCCGCGACGAACATCCCCGTGTCCGGGCCCGGCGGCACTGCACAGAGCAATCTGTCGCCGACGCAAGTCATCGTCTACATACCGGAAACGCCCGCAAGTTCTACGCCTGTCGTGAGCGGCTCTTGCTGGACGAGTTCCATCGCCGCGCCTTTCCGGGCAGACGCGTGGCGGTGTACGGTGGGAAATTCCATCAATGACCCTTGTTTTGAGATCCCGGGGAGCAAGAACCTTCTCTGCGGAGCGAACCCATCAGCGCCCACCACCACGACATCCTCTTTTGTCTTGAAGCTCACGAAGCCGCTTCCCGCACCCGAGACGCTCCAGGGCCCCATCCCTCCGAACTGGGCATGGCTCGTGCAATTGAGTGATGGCACGCCCTGCTCTCCCTTCACGGGCACGCTTCCTATCGCACAAGGCGACATTTCAGCGAACTACGGTTGTGCACCGCAGGCGCCGGGCGGGGAAGGGGTCCTCATCTTCGGCGACCTGAACACGAGCTCAAGCGTCTGGACGGCGGATGTGGGAACCCTCTCCGTTTCAACCTCCAGCCTACCGACCGTGGTGAATGAAAAAGTAATACCGGTGGCTAGGGTCTGGCAGTAGGCGCTATTTCCCGTGCGTCTTTAAAAGCGCGGCGAATTCCTTCTCCAATTTTTGCACCTTCGGTTCAATGATAATCTGGCAGTAAGGCTGCGCAGGATTGTTCTTGAAATAATCGCGATGATAATCCTCCGCTTCATAGAATTTCTGAAGGGGTTTTACTTCGGTAACGACCGGCTTCCCCGCGGGGTCGCTGTCGTTTAATTTTTTGATGAAGGATTCGGCATCATTCTTTTGGGTTTCATCGGAATAAAGAATGACGGAGCGATATTGGGTGCCCACGTCCGCCCCCTGCTTATTGACGGTCGTCGGATCGTGGGTTGCGAAGAAGACCGTTAAAAGGTCATTAAAAGATATTTGACTCGGATCAAATTCTATCTTAATGACCTCGGCATGCCCGGTCTTCCCGCTGCAAACCGCCTCGTAGGTAGGATTTTCCGTCGTCCCGCCGGCATAGCCCGGCATTACCGAAAGAACGCCCCGCAGCTCTTTAAAAAGTGCTTCAGTGCACCAGAAGCAGCCTCCGCCAAAGACCGCAATACGAGTAGGTAACATGTTAGAGATTACCTCGTATTATATGGCATAATGGGAATATTCAAAAGGTCGGAAATAATAAAACAATCAATCATGAATAAAATAAATTGGAAGGTTGTCGGCGTCCTTGCGGCAGCGGGAGTCATCGCCTTCGTTTCTGCAAGCTTCGCGCACGCAACGACCCAGCTTGCGGTTTCCTGCACGCCGAACATCTCAGGGAACGTTGTCGCTTGGACGGCGACTACGACCGGCGGCAATTTGCCGATCACGGTGCTTTGGTCCGGGGATTCGAGCGTTTCGGGCAGCACGAGCACATCCATCGCGGCGACCTACGCCGTGAACGGGACGTATAACGCAAGCATCCTCGCGACAGATGCGTCCTCTACCACGTCGACCGTGACATGTTCTGCGACGGTGACCGCGAACGTGGTACCGCCGGCGACGAGCACGCTCACCGTTTTCGTTTCAGTGAACGACACGGCAGGAGGCGCAGCGAGCGCATCCAGCTTCACGGTGCTCGTGAGCGGTGCGAACGCGAGTCCGAGCTCGTTTGCGGGCAATAGCGCAGGCACGCCGGTCATCGTGAACGCAAGCAATACGTATTCTGTTACCGCTTCTTCTCTCGCAAATTATACGGCGAGCGAGAGCGGCACTTGTGTGGGGCCGATCGTGGCCGGTGGCAGCGCAAGCTGCACGGTCACGGAAACGTATGTTGTGCCCGTGATAACGCCCACTTCCACGCCGCCTTTGCCGCGGTTGAATCCGCCGACGCTTTCAATCGGCGCGAATGGGCAATTCTTGGGCCGCGGGATGACTGTGACGAGCGTCGGAACAAATTCATTCCAGGCACAGGTGTGGGGCATTTCCTTCACGGTGAACTGGTCGGGATCGCTTGCGAGCCCGTTCGAGTTCTGGTTCCGCAGCCGCCAGGCGAACGCCACGTCGACGCCCGCCGCACAGCTTGCGGTGGGGGATGAGGTCGGCGTTTCGGGCATACTCGTCGCGAGTTCCTCGCCGCTTACCGTGAACGCGAATGTCGTCCGCGACTACAGCATCACGATGCCGCGCCCGGTATTTCAGCCCCACGGGGACAATGGATACGGGAACAGCGGCATGAATGACGGTAAGGGCAATGGCAATGGCAACAATGAAAATGGGAACGGCAACACGGGTAGCAATAGCAGCGACACGCAAGGCCGCTTCAACGATCTCATGAAGCAATTCCAGAACCTCCAGAACCTCTTCCGCAACCGCTTCGGCAACTTCCACTAAAAAGGAACGTTGATACGCAAAAAGCCCCAGCTATGCAGCAATAGCGGGGCTTTTTGGTGTTTGGGATTGACAAATCTTTAAGAGCATGCTACTATTTACAGGTAAGCCATGAACTCTCATCGCTGGAAAATCGTTATGCTTCCGCGCCTGCAGGTGGACGCCGTCGTCGCATGCTTCTTCTTGAAGTACTTCGGGGAGCGCCGATTTCCGGGGATCAAAGATGCGGAGTATCTGTTCTGGGTGGACCTTCCCCCGGGCAAGAATGCGGCTGATCTGGAGAAGGAAGAGTATGTGCTCCTTGATATGGGGGGTGGCGCCTTTGATCATCACAAAACGCAGAACGAAGTGCGCGAGAAATGCGTATCAGAAATGATGGCGGAGTATCTCGGCGTCGCGCAGGATCCGGCGGTTCGGAAACTTTTGCAGTACGCGCGACGCGACGACATTGAAGGAAGGGGGACGCTGTCGCGGGACCCTATCGATCGCGCCTTTGGGCTTTCCGGTCTGCTCAATAATTTGAACCGCATGCTGCCCGATGAGGAGGAATCGGTGCTCGGCGCCGTCATGCCACTCCTGCTCGCGCATTATCTTGAAGAGAAAAAGCGCACGGAGGAATTGCCTGCGGAGTACCAGAAAAAGCGTGATGAGGGCAAGGCGATAGAGGCCGTCATCCAAAGCGCGCGCGGACCCGTAAAAATGGTCACGATTGAAACCGATGAGGTAGGCATGGCTGGTTACTTAAGGGCGAAGAAAGAAATCGGCGCAGACATCGTGGTCCAGAAGATGTCTTCGGGGCACGTGAATATCGTGACGCAGCAGAAAAAAAGCTTCGACCTTTCCGAAGTCGTTCGCCTCTTGCGCGAGGGCGAGCTCAAGGCGAAGGATGGCACGATTGCTGTTGCAGGAAAGGAGCTCACGAGCCCGGGCAGAGTCCAGGGCATCGAAGAATGGTATTTTGACACGCGGGCGAAGACCATCCAGAATGGCGGTATCCGGCCGCAATGGACGACGCCGACCCGGCTTTCTCTTGCGGCGATCGGCGACATTGTAAAACAAGGAGCGGCGATCAAACTGTAACGCGCTTGGCGAGAACGCAGGTTCCCGTCAAACGCGTGGCAGCTTGTCTGTCACGGTAGCAACTTAACAACCGTACTTTCCTCACAAGGGAAAGGATCTCACAAGGAGGGCCTATGAAGCCCACGATGTGCGTTGTGGTACCAGCAAGATCACCGATCGACAAGCTCGTCGCCTACAAGCGAGTCGAACTCGACTTCGGAGAACGTTATCGGCTGGAGGTACAGTTTTGCGATGTAAATATGCCTTCGCCGGAACACTACGAGAAGTGGGAATCGCTCTGTTCTCCCGGGGTGAAGCCGTATCTGATTGACGTAGGGAACAAGAAGTACCACAAGAGCGCCGGCTCCGCCGCAGAGGTGGAGAAGATGGCCTCCGACACGACAACGGGCCGCGCTTATAACCAACTCGTCGAGCTCGTGAACAAAAACAACCAGACGGGCTTCTTGAAAAACGCCCGCCACTCCGTTGCGAAAATTCTTCGCGACGCCTACCATGTCATGAACAGCGGCGAAGTGTCGCAGGAAGTGGTGTTCGACCACGGAATGGACGTGGTCAACGCTTGGTTCCTAAACGGCAGCAAGCGAAAGCTGGAAGACCTCTTCACCGATCCGCAGTTCTCCGCTTTGCGGGACCTATGGAACGGCTTCAAGGTTTCAGAGAAGGAAGTTCTTCCTTTCACGTTGCCGATGTACTTCCGACAGCTCTTCATGAGCGGCCGGAGTTCAGCGGAGATCATGGAAAAGGTCGGTTGGTGGCTCGACAAGGTGAAGAGAATTGCTGAGCGCCGCGATGCTGCCCGCGCTTGGGCATCGAAATTGAGCTACGAAGAGGTTCGCTCATTTTCCGTTCAGGGCAAGCGAGGCGGGTTGGTCACTGTGGTCGGCTATTTCCAAGGGGAGGCCTTCTTGTACGAATGGGTCGGGTCGGGCAAGCTCGCGATCGCGATCATGAGGAATGAGAGGGATCAGGCGCATATCCAATCCTCCTTCAGGCACAAGGGCGCAGAATTCAAAGCCCTTGTGGAACGTCTCGAAAGCGATGAGCCCGGGAGGTGGTATCACGAAACCCGGTTTCAATCGCCGATGCTCATGAACGGCTCGCGCCAGTTCATGGGGATCGCACCGACAGACAAGACCGACGACGAGCTCATCGAGCTCGTGTGCACCCTTGTGAAGTTTGAACAACCAGTCACTGCAAAGTGACATAACGCCAGAGGTGGCAGGGAAATACTTCCTGCCCTCCCTCTGGCCCCTTTTTTATTCCACTTCCTCGCCGGCCTCCTCGTCCCGGAAGCCGCCGGCTTGGATGCTCCACAACTTTTTATACAAACCGCCTTGCTGGAGGAGCTCGTGATGGCTGCCTTCCGCGACCACCTCCCCGTTTTCAATAACGACGATCCGGTCCATTTTCATGATGGTGGAAAGCCGGTGAGCAATCACAATGACCGTTTTCCCTTCCATGAGGACATGGAGCGCGTCCTGGATGAGCGCTTCAGATTCTGAATCCAAACTGGAGGTTGCCTCGTCAAGAACAAGAATGGGAGCGTTTTTCAATATTGCCCGCGCAATCGCGACCCGCTGGCGTTCGCCGCCCGAGAGCTTCACACCGCGCTCGCCGACATACGTCTGATACCCCTCGGGCATTGCCGAAATGAATTCGTGACAGTGCGCCTGTTTCGCGGCCGCGATCACGGCATCGTCCGTTGCATCGCGCCTGCCATAACGGATATTTTCCATAAGCGTGCGATGGAAGAGGATCGGCTCTTGCGGCACGAAGGCGATCGCGTTGCGCAAGCTTTCTTGCGTGACCGCGGCGATGTTCTGCCCGTCGATCTCAATCGCACCACTTGATACGTCATAGAGACGCAGAAGCAATTTCGTGACCGTTGTCTTCCCGGCGCCGGACGGCCCCACGAGGGCAAGTTTTTCGCTGCCCTTCACCACGAGATTGAAATGCTGGAGTATCGGCCGTTGCTCATAGAAATAAAAACCGACATCCTTGAAGGTGATCTCCGAATGCGCGATTGCGAGCGGCTTTGCGCCGGGGCGGTCTTTGATCTCGTGGGGCATCTTCAATATTTCGGTCATCTCAATGGCATCGGCGAACGCGTCGTAGAAGCGGCGTATCTGGTTGCTCACGCCGCCGAGCTGGCTAAAGAGACTAAGGAGATAGCTTTGGATGAGCACGAAGTCGCCGACTGTAATCAGCCCCTTTTCCCAGAAGACCACTGCGCCGTAGAGCAGCCCGATGTTGATGCCAACGATGAAAAGGCCCTGCACCGACCAGATAAGCTCATCGGCACCCCAGGAGCGCATCGTCGCCTTACGCCAGAGCTCGATGACGCTTCGGAACAAGCCAAGCTCAAAAAGATTGCCAGAAAAGAGAGCGATCGTATTCTGGTTTGAGATCGCGTCCGAGAGGGAGCCCACCATCTTGCTGTCCATTTCGGACCGCGCGACGCGGAGAGGTTGCCGCAGGCGCGCTACGAAAAGCTGGAAGGCAACAAAACAGACCACCCATATCCCGAGGGCGATGCCCAGGATATGATTGCGGATAAAAAGGATCGCGACCGCGCCGACCGCAAAGACCGCCGTCGGGAAGAACTGCAGCATGACGCCGTCCATGAGCGTCTCAAAGGCGGCTGCGTATTTACTGACCCTCCGTGTGAGTGTCCCGCTGAACCGCGAGATGAAGAAATGGTACGAATGCTTGACGAGATAATCGAAGGTGGACGAATACAAGTTCGCCATCGCGCGCGATTCCAGATAGATAATGCCGTACGTCTGCATCCGACGCGATACCCACTCTAAGAGATACGCGGTCGCGATAATGCCGACAAGCCCCATCAGCTTGTGCATAGTGTCCACGTCATGGTTCGCGGCGACAAGCAGGTTCAAAAGCTGCCGCAAATAAAGCGGTGCGATAAGGCCGGCGGCTTGAATGCCGAGCGCGCCCAGGAAAACCACGGTAAAGAGTCCTAGGTGTCGGCGCGTTTCACGGACGTATGCCCAGAGGACATCTCCTGCGCCCGCGGTCATTGCGCGTGGGGTTGTTTTTGGATTTTCGGGCATAATGTAAAGTATAAACCAAAAAGCGCCCCGTGGGGCGCCTTTTTGTTCTCATCGCTCTTGCGAGCTTCGAGAGATGACTACTGCGCGGTTCCTGATGCTGAGATCGTGCTCGTCGCCGAAGCCGATACTTTGAACGCACGCAGGTCCTTTACGATCGTTCCTGCGTCCTTGCGTGCCGCGGTAAGGTCCGCCTGTGCCGCCTGGATCTTCGTCCGAGCGTCCTTCAAGGCCGCCGTATTTGAAGCCATTACGCTTTGGACGCCGTTGTCGGGCTGCAAGCTCGCGGTTTCCGTGACTGCCGCCTGTGCCTGCGTATTCGCGTCCGCGATCTTCGCGTTCATATCGGCAAGCGCGGCCGCCGCGGCTGTCGTATCGTTGCCGGCCGTCTGCGCCGCGGTGATCCGCGTTTCTAGCTGCGTGGCGAAGCTCGTGAAAAGCCCCGCGATCGTCTCCACCCGGTCCGCTGCCGCCGCGATTGCGCCCTGCGGAATTACGAGGGCGAAGATGCGGTAGGATTTCGTGATGGACTGTATGTCCGTCTTTAGAGACGACGTAGAATTGTCCTGCGCATCCGTCGCGATCTGCGCCTGAAGATTGTTCATGAGCGTGATCTGCGACTGGATAGTGGAGGACAAACCGCTTTTCTCGTCCGAAGAAAGCCGCACCATCGCATTCACGCGCGTACTCAATGCGTTCAATGAATTCACGCGCCGCGTGATCTCCTGGTCAGCGCGGTTTTGCGCGTTCGTAATGAGCTGCGCGCGGCGGTTTGCCAGCGCGGCTGACATCGTACTGGTCGTCATCGCCAACGCCGGAAGCGCGCTTGCTCCAACAAGGAGCACGGCGCCCATGGCTATCGCAACAATATTTTTATTCATGTGCATATTAGAGTTGTTGCTGTTGGACGGGTTGGTCGGTCAGTCCCTGGTTGATGCTCGCATTGTCGCCGCTCATGCCGTTCATCTGACTGTCTATCTGCGAGAGGTCCGCATTGAGGGCGGCATCGGAAGTTCCCGTCGCGGCAAGCGTGGGCGCCTGGGCGGGAGCTGTATTTGTTCCCTGTGTCTGCGTAGGCATGGCCGCCGGAGGAGCGGACGGAGCATATGCGGCAGGGGAGCTCGGCGCGTTCGCCGTACTCATGCTCCACCACCAGATGCCGCCTGCGACGAGCAGTGCCACCACGACACAGATTACTATGATTGTTGTTTTGGACATTGTATTTTCCCGTTGTTTCGATCTCGACCTTTCCTTAATTATTATACGCAAAATCGGGGTTTTTGTTGCACGACTGGCGGCCGCCGCGCGGGCATTATAAAATAAACGGTATGCTCAATGTGCCGATCATCGTCGCCTTTATCGCGGGTATCGTGTCTTTTTTGTCCCCGTGCGTCCTGCCGATCATCCCGGGGTTCCTTGCGTACCTCGCGGGCGAATCCTCGGGCGCCGCGAAACCCTCGCGCATCACGATCTTTCTGAACAGCTTGTTTTTTGTCATCGGCTTCTCCATTGTCTTTGCGATCCTCGGCGTCGTCCTGAACAGTGTGCTCGCCCACGCCGCATACGCGGTGCAGGAATGGCTCTCGTGGATCGGCGGCGCACTCGTCATTTTCTTCGGCCTTTACCTCATGGGGTTCTTTAAGATCCCATTCCTCGAGTTTGACCACAAGCTCCGCGTCGGCATTTCGTTCCGCTCAAGATATCTTACCTCGCTCGTGTTCGGATTCGCTTTCGCTGCGGGGTGGACCCCTTGCGTGGGGCCCGTCCTCGGCGGCATCTTGGGGCTCGCCGCATCGGCGCCGGGCGAAGCGTTCTTCCTGCTTCTTTCCTATGCGATCGGGCTTGGCATCCCATTCCTTGTTGTCGGCGCACTCGCTGCGCAGGCGGCAAATGCCATCAACCGCTACGCAGCACAGCTGGAATATGTCACGAAGGCATTCGGCGCGATCCTTGTCATTCTCGGCGTCCTCGTCTTCACGCAAAGCTTGTCGCTCGTGGCGAACTTTGACTTCGTGAACCAATTCCTTTTGAAGCATAACCTCTAACCATCATGGATAAAAAGAATTTCGGCTTGCTTGTCGCTGTTGTCCTTATCGTAGGCACCATTTGGTATCTCGAAAGTATGAAGGTGCGTCCGGGAGCTACGGGAAGCAGCGCGTCTTCTCAGGCGATCAATGTAAGCTCCACTGCGAATTCCAGTGCAACGAATCTCGGTGCCACGACAACGCTCGCAGCTCTCGCTACGGCGGACAGGGCCGCGGGCTACTCGCCGGCGATCGAGATAGCAGGCCCCACCGGCTTCATCAACGCGAGCTCTTCGTTCCGCCTCGCGAACCTCATCGGCAAAGACGTGGTCCTCCTCGATTTTTGGACGTACAGCTGCATCAATTGCATCCGCACGCTCCCGTACCTCACGGCATGGTATGGGCGGTATCACGATCAGGGCTTGGAGATCGTGGGCATTCATACGCCCGAGTTCGATTTTGAGAAGAATTATGCGAACGTCCAGGCGGCAGTTCAAAAATTCGGCATCAACTATCCGGTCGTCCTCGACAGCAACTATGGCACCTGGACCGCGTACGGAAATCTTTATTGGCCTCACGAGTACCTCATTGACCTCGCAGGCTATATCGTCCATGACCAGATCGGGGAGGGGAACTATGACGAGACAGAGGCGGAGATCCAAAAATTGCTTGCCGAACGGAGCGCGATCCTGGGCGCGCCCATGGGGCCGATGCCTACCTCGAGCGTTTTTGTGGCATCAAGCACGATTGCGGGAGGGGCGATAAGCCCCGAAACATATTTCGGCGCCGCGCGGAATCAATATCTTGGGAATGGCACGCAGGGGGAGACAGGGACGCAGTCGTTCAGCGCGCCTCTCGTCACGGTGCCAAACACCCTCTATTTGGCAGGCGCCTGGGATATTGTTTCAGAATACGCAGAGACGCCGGCGTCCACGGGGAACGGCGCAGCTACCTCCAGCCAGATTTATTACCGGTATCAAGCGAAAGGAGTCTATTTCGTCGCCGGCTCCGCGAACGGAACACCTATCGACATAGAGGTGCTCCGCGACGGGCAGCCGATAGATCGGGCGGTCGCAGGAGCGGATATTTTCTACGAGAATGGGAAGAGTTATGTGCGCGTGAGCGGAAATCGCCTTTATCGGATCATTGACGACGCGGCTCCCGGCAATCATCTTTTGGAATTCATCATTTCGTCGCCTGGTCTCCAAGCGTATACATTCACGTTCGGATAGAAGAATACATCGCTATTTCTCCGAAAGCGTGCTAACATTGATAAATGGGATCTTCAAAGAAGATACAATCGGCTCTTGACCGAAAGCTCAAAGAAGTCCGGGAAACTCCCCCTGGTTTCACTTTTTTCGTTTCGCTTCATGACTTCGTTAAATATATTGAATCAACCCCCTCGTTCGCAGTCTTTTTTTCCGGCGCAAAAAAGGGGAGCCGCGCAGGGGAACTTTCGCCGAAGTATTTTGTGATGAAGCAGGTTTACCAGGGGATAGAAGACATTGACGCAAGCACCACGAACGACCTCGGGCACGACCGTTATGTGGCGATCCGCGAGCTAAGCTCCATCCGGAAGAACGACCTCTCCGAGAACAATTCGTTCTGGAAGCGCCGGGAACTGCTCCGGAAAGTAGCCGGCGAGACCCACAGGACCTTGTACAGCTACCTCTCCGAATCGGCCGCTTCAAATTAAGACGATCACCATGCCCGACCAATCCGGCTTCCGGGGCCTCGGTATCGCTCCGAGCATCCTCACTGTTCTTGATAAGCTCCGCTTGACGACGCCCACGCCGATCCAGGAGCAATCCATCCCTCAGGCGATCGAAGGGAAAGGATATGATGGGGATCGCGCAGACCGGCACCGGGAAGACATTCGCGTTCGGAATACCGCTCATCCAAAACATGCTGAAAGACCCGCGCCGCCGGGCGCTCATTCTCCTGCCTACGCGGGAGCTCGCGGTGCAGGTGGATGAGGCATTAAGAAAGATCGGCACGCCGCTTGGCGTTAAGACCGCCGTCTTGATCGGTGGCGAACCGATACGCAGACAATGGCACGCGCTTGAACGCAGGCCGCAGATCGTCCTCGCAACCCCCGGACGGCTCATTGATCACCTTGAACAAAAGACAGTGGGCTTAAAGGAAGTGAGCATCGTCGTGCTTGATGAAGCCGACCGGATGCTTGATATGGGATTCGCGCCGCAGCTCAAGCGCATCCTCGCGGTCCTTCCTCGCGAACGGCAGACGATGCTTTTCTCGGCCACGATGCCGGAAAGCATCGTTTCCATGGCGCGGGCATTTCTCAAGCTCCCGGTGCGCGTGGAGGTTGCGCGGTCGGGCACGGCGGCAAAGGACGTCACGCAGGAATTGTTCTTTGTGACCCAGGCAGAAAAGCCGAGATTACTTACGAAAGTTTTACAGGAATACCGCGGTTCGGTGCTCGTATTTTCAAGGACGAAGTTCAGCGCGAAGAAGATCGCGGCCCATGTGCGCACGCTCGGGCATACGGCGGTGGAATTCCACTCCAACCGCTCGCAGAACCAGCGGCAAGAAGCATTGGAGGGTTTCAAGAACGGTAAATACCGCGTGATCGTGGCGACCGACATTGCCGCGCGGGGCATCGACGTAAAGAACATTGAGCTCGTGCTCAACTACGACCTCCCGTCGGTCGCGGAGGATTATGTTCACCGCATCGGGCGCACCGGTCGCGCCGGCGGCAAAGGCCATGCCATTTCCTTCGCCCGGCCGGATCAAAGAGGGGACGTGCAGGCGATCGAGCGCCTGATGCGTGCCACGCTGCCGGTATCCAGGATGCCGGTCCTGCCTCCTGCACCTGCTGCTTCCATGCAACAACCATTTGAACGAGAGCGTCCCTTCCGGCGATTCAAGCCGCGGCAGTTTAGGCAGCGGCGTGAGAGGAGATAGGGCCGCGCTTCGTTTGTCAAAATCGTTTGCTAAAATAGAATCATGAACAGGGCTTGGTGGATATGGGGCATTCTTGCAATCATCGCCATCGCCGGATTTTATTTTTTTATATTTTCTCACGGCAAAACCTCCGTGGCTCCCGCGTCCGGATCGGTATTGCAGGTAGTGGCCGCCGAGAATTTTTGGGGCAGCTTGGTCGCGCAGATCGGCGGTTCGCGCGTGCAGGTGTTGAGCGTTGTGTCGGACCCGAACGCCGACCCGCATGAATATGAAAGCAATGCGACCGACGCGCGCGCGGTCGCAACGGCGAATTACGTCATAGAGAACGGCGCGGGATATGACAGCTGGATGGACAAGCTGCTCGGCGCGAGTTCGAGAATCCGAACCGCAAAGTGCTGAATGTGGCAACCCTGCTCGGGAAAAAAGAAGGGGACAACCCGCATTTTTGGTATAATCCCGCCTATGTGAATCAAGCGGCCGCTCAAATGGAACAAGATCTCATTGCGCTTGATCCCGCGAACGCTTCTTATTACGAAGAGCAATATAAGACGCTTCAAGCGTCGCTTGCGCAATATCAAAATCGCATTGCGAGCATACAGCAGCAATTCGGGGGCACGAAAGTCGCGGCGACGGAAGATATTTTTGCCTATCTCGCGATGCGGCCGGCCTCGACCTTGTTTCGCCGCCGGCATTTATCCAAGCCGTAGCCGAAGGCAATGATCCGCCGGCATCAAGCATTGTGGAATTTGAAAATCAGCTGAAGAGCGGAGGGATCCGGGTATTGGTGTATAACCAACAGACCGTGACGCCGCTTACCGAAAACATAAAAAAGCTTGCCGCGGATCAGGGCATACCCGTCATCGGCGTCACCGAAACGATCCAGCCGCCGGACGCTTCTTTCGAGGATTGGATGAATGCCGAACTGATCGAATTGCAGAACGCCCTCAATGCAAAAACACTCGGACAATAACACATGGATGTAGATACTGTCATTGCCGCCGAAAATGCGGCGGGAGGATATCCGGCAAAGACCGTCTGGAAAGATGCGAATTTTTCGATCGGGCAGGGAGAGTTCGTTGCGGTGCTTGGCCCGAACGGCGCCGGCAAAACGACGTTGTTCCGGCTGCTCCTGGGGCTCACGCAGCCGCTCGAGCGGTTCCTTGTCTGTTTTCGGAAAAGCTCCGCGGCGCGGCAATCCGCGGATCGGCTATGTCCCGCAGCAACATCCCATAGACAGCGAGACGGGCATCGAAGCGCTCCAGCTCGTGCGCCTTGGGCTTGACGGGAATCGCTGGGGGATCGGTTCGGCGAAGCAAGGCACCGAAGAAGCGCTTGCGGCGCTGCGCACGGTGGGCGCGGAAGAATTGGCGCATCGGCCGCTCGGCGTGCTCTCGGGCGGCGAACTGCAGCGCATATTTCTTGCCGAAGCGCTGATCGGAAAACCGGACCTGCTTTTGCTCGACGAACCTCTCGCCAATCTTGATATGCGCCGGGAGGCGAATTTTGTGCAGCTCATCAACGACGTCGTGCGTTCGCGCGGGTCACAGTGCTCCTGATCGCCCACAACATCAATCCGCTTTTGCCGGTGCTGGACCGGGTCATTTACGTTGCGAACGGCCGGGTCACGACGGCAAGCCCTCGGAAGTCCTCACGTCAAAGTCACTTACCGATCTCTACGGCATTCCCATTGAGGTTTTGAAAGATTCGCGCGGCAGGATCGCCATCATAGGAATGGACGAAGCTCCTCGAACACGAACACCACAGCCATGAATAGTGTGACATTCAGTTTCAATATTCTTCGCCGACCTGCAGTCCATGTGGCAGTACGATTTCATGCGGCATGCGTTTGAGGCGGGGACGATCGTCGCGATCGTCGCCGGGATCATCGGCTATTTCATCGTCCTGCGCCGGTCGTCCTTCGCGGCGCACGCGTTGTCCCATATCGGTTTTGCCGGCGCCGCCGGCGCCGTTCTTCTCGGCATCAATCCGCATCATCGGGCTTCTCGTCTTCACGAGCGGCGGCGGTCTTGCGATCGCCACGCTCGGACGCAAAGCCGCAAGCCGCGACGTGCAGATCGGCACCGTCCTTGCGTTCATGCTCGGCCTCGGCGTCCTCTTTATCAGTTTGTATTCCGGCTATGCCACGGAGGCCTATTCGCTTTTGTTCGGCGAGATTTTCGGGATAAGCAGCGGCGACGTGCTCGTGACGCTCATTGCGGCGCTCGTTCTGCTCGGCGTGGTCGCGATCGTGTATCGTCCGCTTCTTTTCACCTCGCTTGACGAAGATGTCGCGGAGGCGAAGGGCGTGTCCATCTTCTGGATCGGGGTCATCTTCATGCTCCTCGTCGCCGTCGCGACCTCCATCGCGGTGCAGGTGGTCGGCGTGCTGTTGATATTCGCGCTCATGGTGACCCCCGCGGCAGTGGCGCAGCGGGTAGCCCGCCGCCCGGCACAGGGTATCCTCATTTCCGTACTCATTGCGTTGCTCGCCACGTGGTTCGGACTTTTCGTTTCCTTCTATCTGCCGTATCCGGTAAGTTTTTTCATCACGAGCGCGACCTTCGCTGTCTATCTGGTCGTTAGGTTATTGCAAAGCGTCCGCCCCGGCGCGGACGAAGTGGCGCACTAGGAAGAACACTCTATTTCACCGCGGAGGTGCAGAACCCGCACCGCCGTGCGCCGAGCGGTATCTCGTTAAGGCATTCCGGGCATTTTTTGGTAGTTGGATCGGCGGGCGGGGGAGTTTTCTTGATCTTCCCCGTCAGTATGTTGACGGGGAGCACCACGAAGAAGTAAACGGCGGCAGCGACGATAAGAAAAGCGATCAGCGCGTTGAGGAAATCTCCGTAGAGGAACTTGCTGCCGTTCAGCGTGAAACTAAGGCCGGAAAAGTCGGGCGCAGCCACGAGCGCTGCGATAAGCGGCGTAAGCAGGTCTTTGACCACCCCATTCACGACCGTCCCGAACGAAGCGCCGATGACGACACCGACCGCCATGTCCACCACGTTTCCGCGCAGGATGAACTCTTTAAACCCCTTGAGCATTATCACTAGCATATCACAATTTTACTTTCCTCAAGGATATTGTATAAAGGATATTGTATAATACACGGATGCTAAATAAACAAGATACTTTAGAAGAATTTAACGAAGAAGTTCCGGCAACGCGCAAGATGCTTGAGCGCGTACCGTTCGACAAGAAGGATTTCAAGCCGAGTCCGAAGTCCATGCCTCTCGGCACGCTCGCGTTCGTGGTAAGCTCGATGCCCAGTTGGTTCCTAGGCATCATAAAAGATGACTCCATCGATCTTGCGACATACAAGATGCCGCCTCAACCGAAAGACGTAAAAGAGCTGCTTGCTACATTCGACGGCGGCGTACAGGCGGCAAAGAAGGCGCTTTCGGAAATGGATGATAAGACGCTTACGGACAAGTGGGCGCTTAAAATGAAGGATAAGGTATTAATGGAGTCGACGCGCGGCGCTACGCTCCGGCAGACCGTGAACCACCTCGTGCATCATCGGGCGCAGCTCGGCGTGTATCTCAAAATGAACGGCGTCCCGCATCCTGCGATATACGGCGCCTCAGGCGACGAGAGCTGGTAGCCCCCGGATCCTTTTCCTCGTTCAACCCCGAGCCATCAACGGCCAGCAGCAAGAAAGGGTTCTGGAAAGAGTACTCAGAAGGGCTCTTCCCAGAACCCTTTCTTGCTGCTGGCTGGACTGCTCGGGCGCGGATTTTTAAAAATCGTACCCCACAAGGGCCCCAGAGGATTCTCTGATTCTACCAAAACGATACTCCTCGGACGGTCGTTTTGGAATAAATGGAGCAGTACAGGGTGTTCCAAAAGTGTCTCTCCTTTTGTCGTTGACGTAGTGCAGTATAAATTGTAGAATAACGGCGGATTTCAAAAAGCTCTTTTACAGCTAAATCAAATGGAGAGACGCATGAAAAAAGATAAGTACCTACGCGCCCGCGGCGGCACCGCAAGGATGCTCGACATCCATTGTGCTAGATGTGCCACTTGGGTTTTGAAGTACCAGAAAGATGGCGCAGGACAACTCCTGCGCTGTTACCTCAACCGGATCTTCGCTCCGCCGGAACTTCTTGCACTGCAGCATGATCCGGGGATCAGAGAACCGAAAGACATGGCGAACCTCGTCTGCCCAAATTGTAAAACCGTTATCGGAACGCCAATGCGGCACGAGGATGGCAGGCTCGCGTATCGCTTCATGAAGGGAACCTACGCAAAGAAAATCGTGAAAGGAGAATAGTCATGGAACTGGATCTTCGGGCGGTTGCAAAACGCACAGATCGGACTGTCGAGGAGGTTCAGCGCCTCATCGACAAAGCCAAGCAATCAATGATCCCGCTCGGTAAGCAAGTGAGCGTTACCGAAGACGGACTTACTCGATTTTTCATCGTGACCCGCCAAGGTGTCGGTCTCATCAAAACCGACTTCGGAAGATTTCATCAATTCGATTTCAGTATTGATGATGGATGGGGCAAGTATTCGGTGTTGTTTTTCGGATTGCTCGACGAAAATCTCATGCCAGTCTTTGCACGTCAGGAGCTTCTCTTGATGCGAATCGATTCGGGATGCGAAACGGGCCAACTCTTCGGCGATCGTACCTGCGAATGCCGTGAGCAACTTGCACTCGCGATGAAAACCGTTGCCGAACACGGCGAAGGCATCATCGTAAACATTCCTCGCCAAGACGGCCGCGGATTGGGTTTACCGTTCAAGCTCGCTACGTTGCGGCTTCAGGACGAACTCAAACTCGATACCGTAGAAGCGGCAAATGCGGTTGCGCCGAATGGCGTGATTGATATCCGAACCTATGGCGGCGTCATCGGCATCCTGAAATATTTCGGGATTTCGACGACAACCAAGATCAATCTCGCAACGAACAATCCCGATAAAGCAGGAGTGTTCGTAGAGAACGGATACAAGGTCGCCGACTATACGCCAATTGTGATCCCGCCGACTGATTTGACGCGGGAACATCTTGAAGCGAAACAAGAACACCTCGGCCATATCGGCCTCATTCAACCAAAGGAAGGAGATCAAGATGAAGACATCCTGCCGGAGCCTGGAATTGCTCCGCCAAGCGACGATAAGCAATAACACGCTTGCTTGCTGCGGATTAGATCCTGACATCGAGAAAATTCCAATGGAACTTCGGAAGGAAGGAGCAGACGAAGATGCCGTGCGGCGATTCCTTGAGATCGTAATTGATCTCACGGCACCGCATATCTGCTGCTATAAAGTACAGAAAGCATTCTTCGACATCTTCTCCGGAGGCCACGAACTTCTCGAACATACCATCAGCTACGCCCACGAACATCATCCCGGGCTTCCTGTTTTTGTTGACGCGAAGATCGGTGATGTCGGTAACACTATGGACATCTATCTCCGCAACATCTTCGGCGAATTGAATGCCGATGGTGTCGTGGTCAACCCTTACCTCGGCGATGACGTGATGCGGCCGTTCAAGAGCTTGCCCGACAAGGCGGCAATTGTAACGGTCAAAACGAGCAATCCCGATGCCGCTATCGTTCAAGATGTCATTCTTCAGGACGGAAGACCGCTCTGGAAATACATTCTTGAATTGACGGCTAACCGATGGAACGATGCCGGGAATATGGTTCCTGTCATCGGCTCAACGTCTGACGTGGATTTGAGCGATGTGCGAGAGATCATTCCCGATGAGATGCCTGTGCTCTTCGCGGGCTACGGCGTTCAGGGCGGAACGACGAAGCATCTACGGCAACTCCTCGATAATGGTAGCCGAGGTGTTTTCGTGAATTCTTCACGCGGATTGCTCTATCCTTACGATCCGAGTAGTCCGTTGTGGCGAGACGCAATCGTGCGTGCCGCGAAGACAATGCAAGACGCTTTGAACTTTGCGAGGAGCCGTTCAAAATTCTTGCTCCTTCTCGGAGTTTCGGGCGTCGGCAAAAGCACGATCATCCGGGAACTACGGAAGCTCGACGATCGCTTCATTTATATCTCGCCTTTCATGACGAGAGAATTGCGAGTCGGGGAAACGGACAAAAATCCGATTACCGACGCGCAGATGGACGAAATGGATCGCGAGGGCAAACTGCTTGTCGTAAATGAGCTTTACGGCGTGCGGTACGCGACTCCACGAGAACCGATTGAGAGGGCTTTTACGGAAGAGAAGTTTCCACTTCTTGACTGGCCCATTGATCGGCTCTCGGTAATGCGGGATGCTTTCCCCGGAATGCTCTATACCGTCTACGTCGAGCCGCCCGACCGTGAGACATTGCGGAGACGACTGGCGGACGGCAGAGATCCGGGAGAGGAAAGGTTCAACGCCGGGACGCAGGAACTCGAAGCCTTCGCTTCTGGTGCCTATAACCATCTTCTCAACGACCATGCGGTGAGCAGAGAAGGGAAAGCTGCCGACATCGCTCTCTCCATTTATCATGAGTACCTTTGGAAAACGGGTCTTTGACCCATTCAGTTGTACGAGGCCTCGATTTCGATCGGGGCCTTTTTTCTATCTTGCTTTTGCTATGTTCTTCGTCACCGAACCTTGGAAGAGCCGGAAAGCAGGACGCTTTTCTTTTTCATAAATATAAGGGATACCGATGAGCCGCTTGCAATGCGGACATACAAGATTGGGAACTTTCTTTATTGGAATGTACTGCAATTTTACAAAATTTTCCGGCGACACAATTCGATCAATATACATCCGCTTCAAAGAGCCGGGTCCGTCTTTCTGATAGAGTGCGATGACGTGACCGCAATGTTCGCAATGGATTTCAAGAAGGCGGGAATATCCACCGCGTGCCTTTCTATATTTGTCATGCTTTAATGAGGTTTTTTTCATACTGATATTTGATTATATATCTTTTGGGCAATTCTTTTCTCCCCGGCATCTGCCTCGTGAAAATGGATCTCTGTTTGATATGTAGGCCACTGACCAATTTTATTTCTAATGAGATATACGACCTCGGCTTCTATCGCTTCGGTTCTCTCTTTATTATTGAAGACGTAAACGAATAAATCGATCGTTTCGGATTGAACCTTTTTTGCCAATGCCTTCCATGCATAGCCGTAGTAGCCGTTTTTCCCCGAGGCGGTCAGTCCATACCTGAAGCGATTACTGAGCGGCATTTTGGTTATACCGACATACAATATTTCCTTACTTTTTCTGAGGATGTAAATTTTAGGCAGTTTTTTGTTTGCCAAACCCCAACTGCCTTTTTTATAATCTCCATGCTGTTTGATATGAGATACTCTTGCTCTGCTAACTTTTTTCTTTAAAAAAGCCGTGGCCTGCAGCCACAGTTGAAATTGTAAATCTTGGCTTTTCATTTCCTTTCCTTCTTCAGAAGACCTTTTTATTTGTTCAGTTTGGAGTTGATTTTTATTTCCCCTATCGTAAGATCAACTTCTTTGCTCCTTAAATCTTTTCTCATGGCTAGAAGTGATAGTGAGAAATTATCCTCAGATGGCGCATGGATGAAGTTTTTAACTGCAATAATGGCATCTTTTGAGGAATAAAGAATCATGTCTCTATATTCAGCCTTCAGCCATTCGTACGTGTCCTTCTCGCTCTTCATGGCCGGATGGATTTCTTTAAGATAGGTTATATTCGATGGCTGGAGATAGGCGTCCATAAATAGCAAGATTGATTTATATCTTTTCTCCTTTTGTTGTCGCTGATTAAATTCAATCTCTTTTCGCTTATTGAGCCAAAAGGTTATAATACCGCCGATAATACCTCCAATCCCAAGGGTTGATAAAATTAATGCGATTTGCTGATTCATCAGATATATTATACTCCTCGGAACCTGAACCTATCTTAAACTTGCTGCCGGACCTGGATTCGAACCAAGATACCCGCTTCCAGAGAGCGGAGTCCTACCATTAGACGATCCGGCAATCACGCCGCCCCGCAGCTATCTCTGGGGTAGGGCGCGTTTCCTATGATATAATAAATCCATGCGTGATATCAAATCGCTACGGCCGCTCATTGAACGCGAACTGGGTCAGTCGTTCGAGAAGATCTCCATCATCGACCTCGTAGACCTCTTTGTTGCCTACGCCTACAGCGCGCGGGCATCGGACATCCACCTTGAACCGGCGAAGGACCACCTGCGCATCCGCTACCGCATTGACGGCCTCCTCTACGACGTTTTTGAGAAAACGAAGGCGGGCATCGAGCTTCACCCGGAGATCATAAGCCGCATCAAAGTGCTTTCGGGGCTGCGGACGGACGAGCACCTTCTCCCGCAGGACGGCCGCTTCAAAGTGAAGATAGAGGATTTCGGCGACGTGGACGTGCGCGTTTCCATCATTCCGACCTATTACGGCGAGAACGCCATCCTGCGCGTGCTTGCGGGAACGCAAAACTTCGCGATTGAGGACCTCGGCTTCTCGCCGAAGGATCTGAAAAAGATTGAAGCGGCCGATCGCAAAGCCCTACGGCATGATTCTTGCGAACGGCCCGACGGGTTCCGGGAAAACGACGACGCTCTATACGATCCTGAAGCAACTGAACAAGCCGGACATCTCCATCATTACGATCGAAGACCCGATCGAATATTCGCTGGAGGGCACGACGCAGATCCAGGCGAACAACGACGTGGGGCTCACGTTCGCGGCCGGGCTGCGCTCCATCTTGCGGCAGGACCCGAACATCATCATGGTGGGGGAGATCCGCGACGAAGAGACCGCGTCTATCGCCGTGAACGCGGCGCTGACCGGCCACCTCGTGCTCTCCACGCTCCACACGAACGATTCGGCGACCACCTTCCCGCGGCTTTTGGACATGGGCGTGCCGTCGTTCCTTGTCGCTTCCACCGTGAACGTCGCGATCGGCCAGCGGCTGGTCCGCATGCTGTGCCAGAAGTGCAAGGAGGAGCGACGCTCTTGTCCGCGGACGAATTTAAGAGCCTGAGCGGAGATCATCCCGGAGCGTGAAAGCAAGTATGAATTTTTATGTCGCCGAAGGGATGCGCCGGAGTGCAATATGAGCGGCTACGACGGGACGCTTCGCGATTCGAGAGGTGATCGAAGTGAACGACGAGATCAGGCAAGCTCATCATGAACCGCGCGAACGCAAGAGATCAAGGAGGCGGCGATCAAGCACGGGATGACGACGATGATCGAAGACGCGCTCGCGAAGGCGGCGCAAGGCCTTACCACGCATCGAGGAGATCCTGCGCGTTGTCCACGAATGACGCATGACGCAAGAAATCCAACTCCCGGGCATATTCTCAAAGCTCTTTGACCGGATCTCCGTCCAGGACCGGATCAATTTTGCGCGGCATCTTTCGCTCGTCGTAAAAGCGGGCTTGCCGGTCTTTGAAGGATTGAAGATCATCCAGGATGCAGACCGATTCGCCGGTCATGAAGCGGGTCGTGGAAAGCCTGATGGAGGACGTGAACAGCGGAAAGTTCCTTGCCGACGGGCTGCAGAAGTATGAGCATCTTTTCGGGCCTTTTTTCATCAACATCGTGCGGGTGGGGGAGTCGTCGGGAACGCTCGCCAAAAACCTGCTCTATCTTGCGGACGAGCTCGGGCGGCAGAAGGCAGCTCCAGATCGAAGGTGCGGTCGGCGATGATCTATCCGCTCGTGATCCTGATCGCGACGCTCGGCGTCGCGGGTTTCCTCACGTTTTATGTCTTCCCGAAGCTCATTCCGGTCTTCGCGAGCTTGAATGTGAACTTGCCGTCACGACGCAGCATCCTGCTCGCCGTGCTCAACTTTCTTGCAAGGACTACGGCCTGTATGTGCTCGGCGGGCTCATCGTGCTCATCATCCTCGTACGGCTTATCTTCAAAAAAGTGACGTTCGATGCGCTATTTCTTTGACGATCTCCTGATCTTACATCCCGGTCGTTTCCGACCTTACGGTGAGCGTGAACATGGTGAACTTCACCCGCGTGCTTGGGCCTTGCTCCTGAAAAGCGGCGTGAAGATCGTGGAGTCGCTCGATATCACGAGGAACACCTTCAGCAACCTGGCCTATCAACGCGTCCTCGTGAAGGCGCGCGGACGAGATACGGAAGAGGCGGGCAACTCGGCGTCTATCTTGCGACCAAGAAGCACCTTTTCCCGCCGCTTGTTTCCGGAATGGTCCAGATCGGCGAGAGCACCGGGAACCTGGAAGAGAACTTGGAATATCTTGCCGAGTATTACGACGAAGAAGTGGACATGAAGCTCCATTCGCTCACCTCGCTCATTGAACCCCTCATGCTGCTCGTCATGGGACTCCTCGTCGGCTTCGTCGCGCTTTCCATCATCACGCCGATCTATTCGATCTCGCAGGGCATCCAATGAGAACGAGCGCGGGCACAAGTCTCATAGACCTTATCATAAGCATGGCGATCATCGCCGTGCTCTTTGGGGGCATCTACCTCGTTTATTTTTCGTTGATCACGGCCATCGGGAATATCAGCGTGCGGACCGCGGCGTCCTCGGCGCTCCAAGCGGAGATCGAGACGATCCGCAATCTGCCCTATGCGAGCGTGGGGACGGTGGGCGGCGTCCCCGCGGGCGTCATCCCGCAATCGCAAAGCGTTTCTTTCGGGCAACTATCCTTTCACGCTGCAGACCACGGTGCGGAACATTGATGATCCTTTTGACGGCACATTGAGCGGCGAACCCCCGCCGGTGGACACGGCACCCGCGGATTACAAACTGGTGCAGATTGAGGCGGTCTGTCCGCTTTGCCAATTTCAACGGCGTGAACATCACGACGACCGTGGCGCCAAAAAATCTTGAAAGCGATACGCAGAACGGTTCGCTTTTCATTTACGCGCTTGACGCGAACGGCGATCCGGTTCCGGATGCGATCGTCCAGGTCATGGACGCCTCGGTCACGCCTTCCATCAACCTTACTGACACGACGAACGCGAGTGGCGTCCTTGAGCTTGTGGGAGTGCCGACGAGCACGCAGGGCTATGAGATCTCCGTGACGAAACCCGGCTATTCACCGACCAGACCTATCCGCCCGGCGCCCCGTCGAACCCGAACCCGTCAAAGCCGAACGCCACGGTCGCCGCCCAGACGGTCACCGCTCTCACGTTCTCCATTGACCAGTTGAGCTCCCTCTCCGTACATACTTCGGACGATCGTTGTGTGCCCGTAGGAAATGAGCCATTCTCCATGGCCGGTTCAAAAGAGATCGGCACGAACCCAGTCGTGCTCAAATTCTCAACGACCTCCGTAACGGACCTCACGGGATCCTCTTCGTTCCAGTAATGTTGAATGGGATTCCTACGGCCTTGCCCTGAACGACTCCGCGAAGGACCTTGCAGGGACGATCCCTTTGGACCCGATAGATATAAACCCGAGCTCGACTGCAAGCTTCCGTTTTGTGGTGCAGCCGGCGGCTGATCCGTCGGTCCTCGTGACTGCCGTTGATGCCGCGACCGGCGTCGGCATCCCGAATGCCACGGTCACCCTCACGAAGGGCGCCTTCGGAGAGACGCTCACGACCGGGCATGCGTTCGTGACGCAAAGCGATTGGTCGGGCGGGCAATATGCGGCGCAGAGCGGGGGAGTGGACACAAGCGCCGCAGGCAAGATCACGCTGCTTTTGAACGCGTCTGGGACCTACAACACGGGGACGAACGACTGGCTCATTTCAAACACATTCGATCTCGGCGGTTCAAACTCGACCTTCTATTCGATCTCCTGAGACCCTACGACGCAGCCGCAGAATACTAGCTTGCAATTTGCGATCGCGGCAAACAACGACAACGCCACATGGAACTTTGTTAACGTGACCTCTTCCGGGCCGCTGCCCGCCTCGCTCGCAGGGAACCGCTATTTCCGCTATAAAGTTTTCCTGAACACCACCGACCCGAATGCGACACCGGAACTTGACGATGCCACCTTCGAATTTGCCGCCGATTGCGTCCCGCCCGCACAGGCGCTTTTCACGAACCTTTCCCAGGGGAGTTACGCCGTAGACGCGACGGCGGCGAATTACGCAGAAGCGTCGGGCACGGTCTCCGTAGGCGCGGGAGAGACCCCAACGACCATTTCACTTACCCATCTATGAGAAAAGGATTCTCGCTTATCGAAATACTTATCGTCGTTGCGATCGCAACTTCCATCGTGCTCGTGGTGAGCAATTTGAGCGGCAACGTGACCGTCTTGAACAACCTGGTGAGCCAGGAGCTGCAGGCGAAATCCAACGTCAACCAGACCCTGCAGATCATGACGAAAGATATCCAGTCCGCCGAGCCGTCGGCGAACGGCAGCTACGCCGTCGACGCCGCAGCGACAAGCTCGTTCGCGTTCTATAGCGACCCTGATGCTGACGGAATAGCCGAGCATGTGCGATATTTTTTGAGCTCATCGACCATCTATCGCGGCGTCATCCAACCCACGGGGACGCCCGCGACCTATCCGACCTCGACCGAGGTCGTTACGGCCATGGTAAACAACGTGACGGTGCCCACCTCCACGCCTCTTTTCAGCTATTACGATTCTTCGTATACCGGCACGCAGCCGGCCATGACCTCGACGGCCGCGGTCCAGAGCATCCGGCTTATCGGGATATCTTTCTCCGCGGCCGCCGGCACCGGCAAATCAGTCGGAACAACAATATTTCGGGATGCTGGTCGACATAAGGAACTTGCGCAGCAACTGACATGAGGACCTTTTTGAAAAGAGGGCAGATCGCGGTCGAACTTCTCTTCCTTTCGGCCGTCATTGTGGCGCTGATCACCGGGTTCGTCTCGCTCGCCGCCTCGCTCCTGCAGATCTCCGTGCGGAGCCAGAACAAACTGCAGGCCTTCGCCATCGCTGAGGCCGGCATCGAGTATTACCGATGGCACCTCGCGCACGCACCACAGGACTTTACAGACGGCACGGGCCACACCGGGCCATACCTACATCCATATTACGACAAA
Source organism: uncultured bacterium (assembly GCA_963768625.1). Classification (GTDB taxonomy): domain Bacteria; phylum Patescibacteriota; class Minisyncoccia; order UBA6257; family 2-01-FULL-56-20; genus CAVYIK01. The sequence goes on along the minus strand of CAVYIK010000003.1, from coordinate 8,105 downwards.
GACGGCAACCAGATCGGCCAATTCACGCTCGCAATCACGGCGCCTCCGCCCGGCTCGACCATTGTCACCGTGAAAAGCACCGGCAATGTTCTTGCCGATGCGAGCGTCCAAAAAGTGGTCCAGGTGAAGATGGGAATTCCGTCATTCGCAGAATACGCGGTTGCGGCAAACGACAATATGCGCTTCGGGACCGGCACGGTAGTGTTTGGGCAGATCGTCTCGAATGGAGGCATTCATTTTGATGGTTTGACGCACAACCTGATCTCAAGCGCGCTCACGACCTATACCGACCCCGACAACAGCCAGAATGAGTGGGCGGTCTATACGCAGGAGACGCCAGGGGACCCGCAGCCGCCGACTGCCATTGCCCTCGCGCCCCGACGTTTTCATGGCGGGCCGGTCGCTCGGCGTCCCCGCAGTCGACTTTACGGGGCTCACGCAGGACCTTGCCACAATGAAGAGCCAGGCGCTCGCGAGCGGCACGTATTATCCGTCGAGCACGGTTTTCGGCTATGATCTTGCCCTCGCAACGACATCCTTCTCGGTCTACAAGGTAACCGCGCTCACGGCCGCGCCGAGCCAATGCACAAACAGCAATAACCAGGCAGGATGGGGGACTTGGAGCATCGGGACGGAAACGCTCTTTGCGACAGGCACCATCCCGCAGAACGGCGACATGTTCTTTGAGGACAATCTTTGGGTGCGCGGGCAATGTGAACGGAGTACGGGCGACGATCGCTTCGGGCAGGTTCCCCGTGAGCTCCTCCACGTATGCGAACATCACGGTCAATAACAGCTTGACCTATACGAACTTCAACGGTTCCGATACGCTCGCGCTCGTCACCCAGAACAATGTAAACGTCGGCCTCGTGAGCGACAACAACCTTACGATCGACGCAGCGCTCGTCGCCGCAAAACGGCCGCGCAGGAAGGTTCTATTACGGAAGCCACTGTTCGCCGTACAATGTCCGCAATGCTCTTACTGCGTACGGCATGATCGCGACGAACCAGCGGTACGGCTTCGCCTACACCGACGGGACTGGCTACAGACAAGGAACCTTATCTACGATGCCAATCTTCTCTACGGGCCGCCTCCCAGTTTCCCCCTCACCACCAATCAATATTCGCTCATCTCCTGGCAGGAGTTACAATGAAAAAGATGCGTAAAGGATTCACGCTTATCGAACTCATGATTTCCATGGTGCTTATGGCGGTCCTCATCTCCGTTTATTTTTTAGTGGCAAACCCCGCGGGGCAGCTCGCCGCCGCAAGGAACAGCGAGCGGTTCCTGCAGCTGCAGACCATCATGGGCGCCATTGAGCAGAACGTAGCCGACCAGTCGAACCGCCAATTTTCCTGTTCTGCGGGGCCGGTGCCCGTTTCTTCAACGCGCATGGGGAGTGCCTCGGGCAGCTACAATATCGCGTCGTGCCTTGTGCCCACCTACGGCCTTTCCTTCCTGCCCTATGACCCGTCGGCATCAAGCGCTCATTTCACCTCCCTCACCGATTACGATACGGGGTATACCATTTCGATCAACGCCTCGGGAACATTGATCAAGCTTGTCGCGCCTTACTCGGAACTGGGGAAATCGGTCTCTACGACCGGCTGGTGATCCGGAGGATCATTGCCCAACGGGGGGAAGATAGGCGGGACCATAAGTAGCGATCACCGATGAGCCCGCGAGCGCCTGCATCTCGTAGTAATACGGATGGTTAAGCGTGTTATCCACGATCTGGATGGAATAGGAACCGCTCGGGCCGGGGTTCTCTTGGTTAAGCACTTCAAGCCATGGGCCATCGTCGTTCGCTCCGCGAAGCACCACGATGCTCGTGGTCTGCGGCGGCAGGTTCTGCCATCCGATCTCTATTTTTTGGTCTATGTGCTGGACCCAGAAACTTCCCGCCTGGCCCGCGCCATAGCCGGAGATCTGGATTTGGGGATTGTAATAAGGAGTTCCTGAAGGCGGCGGGGGCGGCGTAGAAGAGGTATTGTCCGAAGGAGGAGTTTGCGATGGCGGAGAGGAGGTCGGCGTGTTCTCGCTCGGTATTGTAGAGGAAGGCTGCGGCCCGTTATTTTCCGGCTCACTCGGGAGCGTGGAGGTCGTGACCGTCGGTTCCGTGGAAGAAGAGATCCAGAGGATGTTCTGCCCGAGGGGATTTATCGCATTTTGCCCGCCATTCCCGCCGTTACCGCCATTGCCAGTCGCTTCAACATAAAAAGAATAATTGGAAAAAGTGGCGTTGCCGATATCAAATTGCGCGTTCCCACCCGAAAACTGGTTTCCGGAAAGCGTGATGCTTTTCCAAAGCGACCAGTTATTCTTTCCTTTTGTGCTGCGGAAAATGTCGAGCGCTACGGTGTCCTCCGGAAGATTGGCCCATTGGACAACAAGGGTGTTGCCCTTGGGAGATTTCACTATGGTAAGGGTCACGCTCGGCGGCGCGGGCGCCACGGGAGCCGCGGAAGGCGCGCCCGCGCCGCCCGGGAGCATTGTGGGCGTGGGCAATATACTTCCCTGATAAAGGGTATAGAAAAACGCAACTCCCGTAAGGACGAATATCCCGAGCACGACGAAGATAAACCTTTTACTCATGCGGTCAGGAGAGATTCTCGACGAGGACGACCTCGAGCGGCACGATGGCGAACGGCGAATAGCGCATTTCGGAGTATGCGCGGATGAGCGAACGGAGGAATCGCACGAGGAACGCCGCATCGGCCGCAGCGGAAAGCGTTCTCACCGCCGCAATCTCGTCCCGCGTAAGTTCTTTCTCAAATATCTTTTCAAGCGACGGGTTCACCTTGAGCGAAAGAACTTTGCGGAGGTGGTGGATGAGGTCCCTTGCAAGCTGTACAAGATTGTATCCCTCGTCGTTGAGGAGCGACACGTACTCAAGCGCGCCCTTCAAGTCCTTTGCGAGGATGAGGGCGGTGAGTTCATGGATCTTTTTGAGGCCGGTGCGGCCGGTCACGCGCTCCGCGGTCGCAAGGTCGATCTTCGTCGTCGCGAGCGATGCCATCTGGTCAAGAAGCGATTCCGCGTCGCGAAAGCTCCCTTCCGCAGCGGCGGCGATGAGCTCAAGCGCCGGTTCGTCTATTTTTATCTTCTCCGCCTTTGCGATCGAAGCGAGCTTGCCCATGATCGTGGTCTTTGAAAGTTTCTTGAATGTGAACCGCTGGGCGCGCGAGGTGATCGTAGGCGGCAGTTTCTCATACTCTGTTGTTGCAAGGACGATCACGGCATGGCGCGGCGGCTCTTCAAGGGTCTTCAAGAGCGCATTGAAAGCGGGGCCGGTCAACATGTGCGCTTCGTCGATGATGTAGACCTTGTGGTCGGCTGAAGAAGGGGAAGTCCGGATGCTCTCCCGGAGGTTCCGGATCTCTTCAATGCCGCGATTTGAGGCGGCATCGATCTCGATCACGTCGAACGAATTTTGCGCATCGATCTCGCGGCACTCACGGCATTCATTGCATGGCTCGCCGAGCTTCGCAAATTCGGGGTCATCGCGCCGCTTTTCGCAGTTGAGGAGCTTTGCCAAGAGCCGTGCGGTCGTGGTTTTCCCGGTACCGCGGGGGCCATGGAAAATGTATGCCTGCCCCAACCGCCCCGATTTTGCGGCATTCTTTAATATCTCCACGTTCGTCTCTTGCCCCAAAACATCCTCCAATTTCTTCGGCCGGTACTTCCGATAGAACGCTTGTGCCATTACAGAAATTATAGGTAATATCGTTGCTTTCGGCAATTTTTTCCCATATTATAAAGGGATATGAAGCTTGCCTTGGGTATCGTCGTTATCCTGCTCGTGCTTGGCGCCGGCGTTTTTTTATTCTCGCTTCCGGAGAACGTCGCCGTAGGTCCCGTAGGCGCAAGCGGACCGGGCGCAAGTTCTACGAGCGCAAGTCCTACAACAGCGGCGCTGCCTCCGGCCTCCACCACCGCGCTCCTTAACGAACCGGAAGCTCCGCAGCCATCCTCGTCCGATTTCATTTCGGGATCCCTGCAGGGCGCGAACGATATCGGACCTCAGCAACCGCTCGCAAGCCCGCCGACCGTCATGAAGGGGATATACCTCACTGCTTGGGTCGCGGGTTCCCCGGGAAGGATGACACAGATCATCAATCTCATAAAAAGCACGGGGCTGAATACGGTCGTCGTCGATCTTAAGGATTATTCCGGCTATGTTTCTTACGCGATGGACGTACCGGAGGTAAAGGCGTCCGGCGCGGAGGACCAGATCCGTATCGCGCGGCCGAACGCGCTCATCAAAGAATTGCACGACAACGGCATCTACGTGATCGGCCGCATCACCGATTTTCAGGACCCGATCTTGGCGAAGGCGCACCCCGAATGGGCGTTGCACAATAAAACGACGGGTGGCGTCTGGACCGACAATAACAAGCTCGCGTGGATGGACCCTGCGGCGACGCCCGTTTGGGACTATCTCGCCTCCATCGCGAAGGACGCGTTCGGCCGCGGATTCGACGAAGTGCAGTTCGACTACATCCGGTTCGCCTCCGACGGCGCTCTCGGCAATATCAGCTACCCCTATTGGGACATGAAAACGCCTCGCGCGGCCGTCATCGCGAACTATTTCAAGTTCCTGCGCCAATCGTTCCCGAACGAAAAAATTTCCGCCGACCTCTTTGGTCTTTCCACGGTGAACAGCGATGATCTCGGCATCGGCCAAGTTATCCAGGACGCATATGAATATTTTGATTACGTCTCGCCGATGGTCTATCCGTCTCACTACGCCACCGGATTTTTGGGGTACAAGAGCCCGGCGAGCTATCCCTACCAGGTGATCGATTATTCCCTGTCGCACGGGCTTACGAAGCTCCTTGCGATGGGAAACAGCAATACGACCGTCGCAACCGCGACCGGAACGACGAGCTCCACCTCCGCGATCGCGAGCAGCTCTTTGCCCGTTTCTCGCTCGCCCTTCAATCTTGGCTATGTACCGCCGACGAAGCTCCGTCCGTGGCTCCAGGATTTCGACCTCTACGGGGTTCCGTACACGCCGCCGATGATCGCACTTGAAAAACATGCGGTCTATGACACGCTCGATACCGCAAGCTCGAGCCAATATTACGGGGGCTGGCTGCTCTGGGATGCGGCGAACAACTACACCGCGGCCGAGCTTGAAGCGGAATAACATGCCCTACGAGATCAAAACGGAACAATTTAGCGGTCCGCTCGAAAAACTGCTCGAGCTTATTGAAGCGGAGAAGCTGGACGTGAATGACGTGAGCTTGGCGAAGGTCACTGATGGCTTTCTGAAATATCTTGAAAAGTTACGGCAGGGCGGCGGAGAAGAAGCGGAAAAAAAGTTCCTTGTCGACCTCCGTGTCCTCGCCGACTTCATTGCGGTGGCGAGCAAGCTCATTTTCCTGAAATCAAAACAGCTCCTGCCGGGGCTTTCTCTCACCGAAGAGGAGGAAGGGGACATTAAGGAACTCGAAGAACGGCTTAGGCGGTATCAAGCGATTAAGCCTGCCCTCAAGCATATCCAGATGCTCTGGCGCGAAAGCCACAGATCCTACAGCCGGCCGTATTTCCTCGGCAAGGGAACGGGGCTCGCGGCAGGGCAAAGCGTGTTCTATCCGGGAAACGATCTCGACATCGCGGGACTTCAATCGTCGCTTGCGCGCATCTTCGACGTCGTGAAAACATATGCGTTTGAGACGGAAACGATCAAAGAAAAGATCATCACGCTCGAGGAAAAGATCACCGAGGTCCTCGGCCGCATCAAAAGCGAGGGGAATCTGCAATTCAAGCGGCTCTCAAGCGAAAAGTCGCCGCGGAGAAGCGATCGTCATCTTTCTTGCGATCCTCCACCTCGCCCGCGAACAGCTCATCCTCCTTGAGCAAATGGAGAACTTTTCTGATATAATGGTCAAGAAAAATGAGCACCAATCCGTCCGATAAGAAACTGGCGTCCCTTGAAGCACTCCTCTTCATTCACGGGGAGCCGCTTACGTATAAGAAGATAACCTCCGTCCTGGGACTCGGGAAGGGGGAGGCCGAACCGCTTGCCGCGGAACTAAAAAAGCACCTCGAAGAAACGGGACGGGGATTGCAGCTCGTTTCCGACAAGGAAAAGATCCAACTCGCGACAAAGCCCGAGTTCAACAAAATCCTGGAGGATTTCGTGAAGGACGAACTTACGGAAGACCTCTCGCCGGCATCGCTTGAAGCGCTTTCCATCGTAGCCTACCTCGGCCCCATTTCGCGGGCGAAATTGGAATATCTCCGCGGGGTGAACTCGATCGTGATCCTCCGCAGCTTGATGATACGCGGTCTCGTCGAGCGGCTTCCCGATCCGGAGCATCCCTCCGGGTTCCTCTATCGGCCGACGTTCGATCTCATGAAGCACCTGGGGCTTGGCGCGAAAGAAGAACTTCCCGAATACCAAAAATTCCAGGAGCTTCTTAAAGTGTTTGAAGCACAGAACGCGCCGGAGGCCGCGGGAGCGGTCACTGCGGCATTGCCGGTCGTGGAAACGCCGCCCGCCGAAGAGAAACAATAGCGATGGATAACCACTTCGTAAAATTCGCGTTTTTGGCGGCCATGATCGGGGCGGTTTTATTTTCCCGCATGGCATATCCCGCCGCTTCTTCCAACCTTGCTAACGTAAGCGCCGTGACGCCGAGCACGCCCGGTATGAACGACGGCGCCATGCCTACGTTCGTCATGCCGCCCACCGCAGTGTCCGCCCAGGGTGGCGCAGGCGATGCGACGGGCACGAACGACGTTCCCATCTCTTTGCCTGCGCAGGTCGCTCCGCCACCCCTCCTCGACAATGCCGCATCGCTTGTCGTAGACATAAAAACGAAAACGGCATATGAAGCGGTGAATGCCGATGAACGCTGGCCTACGGCCTCCCTTGCAAAGTTGATGTCTGCGACGATCGTTGCTGACAAGCTGGACCCGAAGACGAAGATCACCATCACCGAAACCATGTTCGCGGCAGACCCGCAGGAACTCACGCTCGTCGTCGGCGGCACCTACACGGTGTCCGACCTGCTACACCTGATGCTCCTGCCTTCTTCAAATGTTGCCGCAGAAGCGGCCGCCACGTTCTACGGCCGGGATGCCTTCATCGCAGAGATGAATGCGCGCGCGGCGGAGTGGGGGATGACGAACACGCACTTATGACGATCCTTCCGGCATCTCCGCCGGTGACCAATCCACCGCGAACGACCTTGTCAAAGCTTGCGGCAGAAGATCTATGACGAATTATCCGCAGATCTTCCAGATCACGCGGACGCCGCAGTACTACCATCACCGAGCAAAACTCGGGAAAAAGATCGTGATAAAAAGCATCGACGACTTCGCGGGTCAGGCGGACTTTCATGGCGGGAAGACCGGCCACACCGACCAGGCCGATGGCAATCTTCTTTCCGTGTTCCGCTGACGGCGGAGCATATGCCCCTCATCATCGTCCTCGGAAGCAGCGACCGCTTCGGCGACAGTCAAAAGTTGTATGATTGGTTCAAAGCGAACATCAAATAAAACCACATGAGCGGGCTCCTTGCGCAAACGATACGGGTGATAGTGCTTACGACGATCTCGTTCTTCATCGCGCTTTTCGTCACGCCGCTCTGGTACCGCTTTATCAAGAAAAAGCATTTTGGCAAACAGATCCGGGAGGAATCCGCGGCGCCGGTCTTCTATGAACTGCATAAGAAAAAAGAGGGGACGCCGACGGGCGGCGGCATCATCATCTGGTCCACCGTGGTCGGGCTCGCCGCGCTCTTCGGCATCCTGAACAAGCTCTTTGACGGCAGAGTGTGGCACTATCTCAATTTCATCAACCGCGGCGAAACCTATCTGCCGCTCGCCGCGCTCCTCGGCGCCGCGCTCATCGGACTTGCTGGATGACTGGCTCGGCGCGAAGAAGCTTGGCGGCGCGCCCGGCGGGGGACTGAAGGTGCGCCAAAAATCCATCTTTTATCTTCTGGTCGCGCTCGTCGGGGCTTGGTGGTTCTATTTCCGCCTCGGCTGGGACGTCATCAGCGTGCCGTTCCTCGGCAATTTCGTGATCGGCTGGTGGTATATCCCCATCTTTATCTTCATCATTTTCGCGAGCGCGTTTTCGGCGAAC
>CAVYIK010000002.1:0-22816 GCA_963768625.1 uncultured bacterium | reverse complement strand
AGTGATTTCTGAAGAGCCCAGCAGCCGGGTTCGTGCGCTACCGTTGAGGAAAGCGCCTGAATTCACTGGCGCTATTCCTCTACTGAAATGTTCTCTAAGTCGTGTGAGTATGTGTTCCCAGGTTCGCCAAGTCTCCGATAGGTCTACGAACTTCGCATTACGCGCAAGATCCCACATCTTGACATAGAAGCCTACCGGTTTTTTGTCGCCTGCTGATATTCTTGCTTATATTGAGATAATTGTCGCATTTGCTAATATTAGCATGTGACAATCAAGCCTGTCCTCTACCGACCCGTATTGATCATGAACTTTGTGTTTGCAGTAATTTTATCCCCTCTGGTTGTGGCCACCCTTCAAAATCCTGCTACTTTACCCATCCTCTGTCTCGTCGGAATCATCTTCATCGTGAACTTCGCGGTTCTCTACTTCGCCCCAACTATCGTTCTCAATGATGAGCAGCTCATCTACCGCAGTGTGCGTACGCGGGCGATACCATACTCAAATATCCGACAAATAAGCATCCATCCATCAGACCGCGAGACCACTCTTTCAATCATCGAGGTGGCACCTACCGGAAAGAAGCCGGTTTCGTTTCTCATAAGGTATTTTGCAATCAAGGATGTTGCCATACTAGTCAACAGCACACTCTCCAAAAACCCCGAAATTTCCACTGATCAATATGTGGGCGAGGTGATAAGGAATAACCCAGATTCAGCAAATGCCGCAAAAGCGCTTGGATTGCCGGCAATAACAGCTTCTAAACGATTGGCTTGGTTGTTCGTTGTTTTAACCGCTGGGATTATACTTTTGCCCGCCCTTCTCAAGCTTGCAGCACAGTTCTTGAAGATACCTGATTAATAGCGAGCCCGTCTCTGTTACCACACACCATGAAGCAAGGGACGAATTGTCCACGGTGAACTTTTCTCAGTCCGGAGTCGGTTCCACTTTCCCCCACAGGGTTATTGATGGGAAAAAATTGGCACCGCCCCTCCTGACCTCTCAGCCCCCTGGCGGTAGTCCCTCAGGTCCGCATGCTCCGAGAGCCCATCCCAGCGAAAGCGGCTCAGCAAGCATTGGCAAGACTTGTCGGCACATCAACAATCAGGAACCGGATGCCGATTCCCCGGGGAAGAGAGGTTGCATATTGAAGTGCGCTGGTTCACATTTCTTAACCAGTGATCGATTGAGGCTTTTGGTTCAATTTTCTCATCGGGGGTCTATTCCTATGACTACACTTGAACCGCCACCGCGGCGTCCTTTTTTTCTCCTCAATTCCTTGGAATACCTCCCAGAAGCCCCGTATTTCCGGGATTATGCGGTTCGAGTTTAAACATCGAAGGGGCACGGTGTAAAGAATATGGGCTTCCGGCTCGCACGAGAGACGAGTTCGCCGGAAGCCCATATTCTTTTTACACCTTTGCTTTGAGAGGGATTGAACGGAGGGGTGGGTCGGAGGGGACGCGTCGTCCCCTCCGTGTGGGAGGGCCCAGCCGTAAGTTTTACGGCTGGGCAGTTCGGCACCGAGGGTGCCGAAAGCGCAGGGCGCGAAGCGCCCGAGCAGTTCAATTCCTCACGAGGGCACAACTCAGGGCGAGGTTGGAGGGACGCTGGTCCCCGACCCGCCAGTGCGACCGAGGAAGCCATCTTCCAGGGGCACAAAACAAGACAGCGGTTGTCCGCTGTTTTGTTTTTCCTCCAATTACTCCTGCGACACACTCATGAGGGTGATTGCTCTGCCTTTGAGCATCAGCCTACTCTTCAGATTCGAGAGCAGCTCCCGCTTCTCGCCGATCGTGCCTTCGGTCAGAAGATAGATGGCATAAGCCTTGGCATCAAACTCCTCCGGCTCGGGGCTTTTCTCGCGGCTCTTGCCCAAGGCGATCCTCCTGAACTTGTTATACCGCGTTATCTCATCCTTGAACTTGTGTCGGACGCCCAACTCGTTCACGTCAAGGGTGTCGAGGATTTTAGTGATCTGCTCGATGATTTCTTCCTCCTTGATATACCCCTCTTTGCAGTCAGGATTTTTGGATCGCGTGCAGCGGTAGTAGACGTACCTATGGACGTTCCCGTTATCCTGATGCTTGTATTTCTCGGCCACCGTGACGCCCGACCCGCACGCCCCGCAAGTGATGAGCCGCGTGAAGGCGAATTCCTTATTTTCCTTATTGATCTCGCTCCGGACGAGCTGCTCCTGCACCCGGTCATACAACTCTTTCGTGATGATGGGTGTATGCTGACCCGTGTACCAATTTCCCGATCCTACGGGATATTCGAAGACGCCATAGTAAAAGGTCTTTTTGAGAAGCATATAGATGTTCCCGAGCGAGAGGCTTTTCCCGGTCACCGTCCGGAATTTCACTTCGTGCCTGAGCCATGCATGGACTTTCCGGCCCGGCCACCCTTCGTTGCCCACCTTCTCGAACATTTGGCGGATAATGGGGGCTCGCACCGGATCTGGCGCCCAGGTAAGGATGCTGTTGAACCTGCCTTTCTTAATATCTTCGAGCAGTCCGTTGAATACTTCTCGCTGGCCCGTGGCCTTGGCCGAGTGACTTTCCTTTCTGATCTCCGCGACCTCTAGCCCGTCACGCTGGGCGATCTTCGTCATCTCCGCGATCTGCGATTCAATCGAAAGCGCTTGCAATTCATCCGATTCGGAGCTTTTCCTCGCGTACAAACAATACACGACCTTTGCGGGAAGCGGTTGGTTGGTTGAGGTCGCCGGTCCCACCGACCTCTTGGTTAGGTTTGTCATCAAGACAAGGGATGACGCAACCTTCCTAGGGAGTCCAGACCCTTAGAAAGCCCAGAAACGTTGTTCAAAAATGCCGATCAAAAATTGTAAGAGTGAAGAATTTGCTGTATATTCAAGGCAAATAGCCAGCGCAGAACGATATCAATATGCCTCAAAAGACTCATGACCTCAGGATCCACGGCGACAATATTTTGGAGTGTGAAAGTGCCCTTAAATTAATTGCTTCATCGCTGAACGGCGGCACGTTCAAGTTGGCGGGCGGCTCCGCATATTCTCCTATTTATCATTTCCAATCTGATACCGACGAGGAATTTGCTGTTCAACTTTTCCCCGGCTATGGTCGCTGGAATTTCCCCCTCGCGGAATACATCGCTTCGCTTGGCGGCGCATTACGCGAAGCGCCCGATGCCGTCATCACTCGCTTGGAGGTTGAGGGTGGCAAGTTATACGAGCGACCCGTATTGGCACTCGAATTCAGTGGTGCACTGCCAGCTGGCAATAACGCTTGGCAGAGAACCGGCAGAGCGTTAGCCCTGGCATATGCCGGAATCCCATACTTATATTTTGCGGAATTGGGAGGTCAAGAATTGGATTCGCAACGCGTGGTAAAGGCTGCTCGTTTCCCGAACCCACTCGTCCCTTTCGCGTATGCCGTCCTCGGCATGAGCAGCGGATCAATATCGCTGCCCATTTATATCCCTAGCCCCTCCATACACAAAGAGGTTATAGAAATTTATAAAGACTGTTTTGGCGATAAGGATTCGGTCGAATTAACGAGAAGCATCTTACTTGCCCAAGATACCAAAGTGTCGCGGGATCGGCTTGAAAAGAAGGTTGCCAAAATATTGGAGATCCTTTCGAAGCAACGAAAACGAGCTGATATTTTGAAGCCGGAGGAATGGGCGGTATTTTATTCCCAGACCAGCGGCCTTGCGAAAGCGCGGTGGCTCATCAAAAAAGCGATGCCGTGGAATAAAAAGACGGGGATCAAGTCTTTGACCCCCACGTTCGGGCAATTACTGAAAGTTGCCAATGAGGTGAAGGCGGTGGCTATCGGTTCCCGCGATATGCCCATCTGTATTATCACTCCCGAGAACAGGCCTTTGTTCGGGGATCGGATCAAGAAAATATATAAAGGGAAAATTGATGCAAAATTTCACAACTGGATTTCCGGAACGGCGAAGCCTCTCTTGTGTGTGTGGGTCGCCGGTTTCAAGCCGCGCGGCGATGACTCCCGGCCCGACCGCGGCTTGGTGCCGTTAGCGCGGATGATTTTCGGCTTGGAAGACGTTGATCTCGTGACAATAGTCTACGGCCCCGCGAAACCTTCGACTTGGGCGATGCTCGCAAACCACTGCGACCTCTTCGGGAACATTTTGAGGAAAGCCCTTCAGATATTTCTCTACGCGGCGCGCTTCGAACTTCGTTGAGAGGACAAGTGCGGGTATCCCTAACGGCGCTATAAGGGCACAGAAGACATAGAGGAGGTAATCACTCAAGAAAAGCCCGGCGAGCACAACTACTACACCGAGGTTCACGTAAAAGAGAAGCCAGTAACTGTGCGACCTCCATAACAGGATTGCCAAAAAGATATTGTACAGCATGAACAGGATGGCCTGAAATTCAACGCTCGTTTGCTCTAAATATTCGATCATCCGGCTGAACCATGTATCGGTTTGCATGGCGGCATTCTACGTCATCTCCGGGGTTTTTGGAAGGGGCGATCTATGCTTTAACGAATCCATGCAATAATAAAGGTGTGCAGAAAAAGCAATATTCTCCCGAGGAGGTTTTTTATGATATTGGCGGCATTGATCTTTGTCCCGAATACGCTTCGATTAAGATTGCGAGAGCCCTATCGTTGCTCCCCGTGGAAGTCGTTGACTTCGTAGTCGGAAACTACGTTTTTATAAGCCCCGACAAAACAGAGGAGGGCTCCTGTCTTCCTTTCGATCACGTCTTCTTCAAGGGTAAGAAGGGACTGATTTTCTTTCCAAGGGATCTCTGGGAAGAAAACTTTGTGCGGATTGCGTTTACCGTCGCCCATGAAGCTGCCCACGCTTTTAAGGGCCACAGCATCCCGACGTTTGAGGATACCGAGGCAAAGAAACGCATGAGGGCGGAAGTCGAAGCGGATAAAACGGCGATTAAATGGCTCAAGGGACGTTTCGACGAAAAGAGTCTCCTAAAAATCTGCAACTATTATAAGAAAAATAAAACTTCCCAATTTTGAAAGGAAGTTTTATTTCCGGCAGTGAAATCTTACTGCAAATTAATGTCCACCGCCTGCCCGCCGCGTTTTTAAAAAACCAAATACCAAGCATCCAAATCAAGAACCAAATATCCAATCCCCAAGGATGAAACTACCGAGACGGGCACACGCCAAGAGTCGAGCGCGAGTAGCCCCGATCAGCGCCGTCGACGACCAGGCCATCGGAGCCGAAGTAGCCGACGTCCACGAGGCGGCCGCCCGACGACTGCACGCCGGTCCAGTCCCAGTCTTTTTCCAGTAACGATTCTTTGTTGGCCCCGTAATATGCGAGTGTGTCGTATGTCGCCTCGACCGGCGTCCTGCGCCGGATCGTTTTAGGATCAAGCCCGTTCTTTTTCGCCCATTCCTGCAATACTTTTTCCTGATCGTCCCAATTCTTGCTCCGCGACTCTTCAAGGATCGCCTTCATGGCTAACCCCCACCCGAGCTTCGTTGCTTGTTTGGCAAATTCTTCGTTGTCGTACCAGCCCTCTCCCGGCTGCCGATAAAATATTTTTTGTTTCTTCTTGCCTGTGTCGCCTAACTTATCCTCCCCGGCGAGTATCTCCCGCATGCGGTTGATTGTGAGCGGTTTGCCCTCTTGGTCGTGCGACACGCGCAGCACCAGCATCATCCCGAGCTCCTTGGCTTTTTCAAGCTCTTCCTTGCTGAAAGGGATGCGCTCGACCGCTTTCATTTCTTCGGGGGTGAGCTTCGCGCCGAACGTTTTGAGCGCCGCTTCGGGCCCAACAAAATCCTTTCCGAAGAGTTCGCGGGCTTCTTGAAATTCCAGCGCACCCTCGCGTTCCGGGTTGGCCACTCGCGCGAGTTCGCGGAGTTTCTCAAGGGTCCCTGCGAGATCATTCGTGGCAAACGCCTTCTGTGCTTCCGTTGCGAGGCCGACGGCTTTTTGCCGCGCCGCCTCGCTTTCGCGATCGTCCGGCTTTCTTTTTCCGCCAGAAGCCGCCGACGTTTCTTTCTCGTCTTTCTTGTTCCAAAACGCTTCAAATTGCGGCTTCTCGTGGCTCATGCGTGGTTTATAGTTCCGCGATAAGGGTCGACAGATAGGTGCGCTCTTCGCCGATGGGGATCTTCGGCAGGATAACCTCCTGCACGGCTTTTTTCGCCCGCGTCATGCCGAGCTCTTTGTCCTTGTCCGTCATCTCGACGTCGGCGAGTTCGTACGCCGCCTCGACGGATTCGCGCAAACTGAAGACGAACTTGATCGGGTCGTCGGATTTCCCTTCGTGATAGGCGCGGTATGCCTCGCGGATCTTGTTCGCCACAGCGACGATTTCCTTGAGGTCCTCGATCCGCTCCTTGCGGTTGACCGTGAGGAGGTCCGCCGCCCGAGGATCGCTCTTGCCATTCACGACGTTGTCCCAGAGCAATTGGAATTCCTTCGGGTCAAGTTCCTTCAGATCTGCGACGTACTGGCGGAGGATCATTGCTTCGTCCGGGCGGTACTGCTTCGGTTCGTTCGCGCTCGCGCTTTCCTTCTCGAACGGCGGGTAGGATACCTCCATGATACGCGCCCGCGATTTGATCGTTTCCGCGAGAGGTTTCACGCCCATGTAGTGCTGCGGATTTTCAAGGCCGACGAGCACGACCTCGTCCGCGGCCCTCACCACTTCTTGGTCTTCGCCGAGGAAGAGGGCGCGGTCATGGTCGAAGAGCGAATTCAGTATCTTTGCCACCTCAGGTTTTAAGGTATTAATCTCGTCAAATTCTAAGATTGCTCCCGGAGTTTGGAGTGCCTCCACAACGGTCGAGTTAATCCGGTAGGTGCCGCGCTTTGAATCATACTCGAGTAAATACTTCATATCTTGTTCGTCCTTCCCTGCCGAGCAGGTGAAGCGGAAGATGGGCCGGTGGGTAAGGTAGGCCAGATGGTCAACAATCTTGTTCTTGCCGGTGCCCGCATCGCCTTCAAGGATCACGACACCTTGGCCCCGTTCGCGCTGGCGATTGACGAGCCGGGTGAATTTTTCCATGGTCTCAACCACGTGTGGCGTCTCCACGAAATACGGATCGCGCTCCAGGACCTCCGTGCTTTCCTCAGTAGCCAGTCCATTCAAATGCCGCAGCGCCCGCAACGCCCATTCCGAATTCGGGTGCTCTTTCCGCAATTTATCGAGATAGGCCTGTGCCTCTTCTTTTTCCTTTTGGCCGCCCCTTGAGAGTTTTTCGATCGCCCCGAGATAACTCCCTTTCTCATTCTTGAGAGCCTTGGCCTCTTCAAGCGGCATGAACCGATCTCGGTCGCCGAAACGCACCTTGCCTTCGACGGGGCTCCCGCCCGGTTGTATTTCCACGCCGTCACTCCGTTTGAATGAAACGTCCGCCATCGTCTGTCCCTGCTCCCTGAATTGGCGGGTGACAATATCCCATGAAAGTTTCTCCTCTTCGCTTTCAAAAACGGGCGTCCGCTCGCGGCCGATACGCACTTCTTTCCCGCTCCCTCCAACATCAATCGTTTCCCGTTCCTTCCCGCGGCTTTCAAGGAACTCTTCCACTTCGCCAGCCTTCGCCTTCACGTCCATCTGGCGAAGCATTTCCTTTACCTCTTCGGGAACGTTCGGAGAGCGCAGAAGCTCTTCGCGCGTTCTTTCTATCTCGCCCAAGCGATCCGCGTCCTCCGGACGGAAGGCACCGAACGCTTCCGCTGTTTCGACCGTTTTGAATTGTTCTTTCATGGGTTTATGTTATATAAATTTTTTTCGACCAAAGAACCAACAAATACCAAGAATCCAATAACCAAGGATGAAACTACCGAGACGGGCACACGCCAAGGTCCGAGCGCGAGCGGCCGCGATCATCGCTGCAGACGTGCAGGCCATCGGAGTCGAAGTAGCCGACGCTCACGAGGTTGCCATCCGAAGACCGCACGCCGGTCCAGTCCCAGTCTTTTTCCAAAACCCGTTCGTTCCTCGCGTTGTAATAGGCGAGGACGTCGTACGCCACCTCGGCTGGCGTTCGCCGTGCGACGAATTTTGGATCGACCTTGTGTTCTTTCGCCCACTGTTTCAAAATTTCTTCCTGCTTATCCCAGTCCTTACTGCGGGACTCCTCGAGCACCTCTTTTTTCACGATAGCCCACGCCATACGCACCGCGCTTTCCTTGTCCGTGGCGAACTTCTCTTCGTCGTACCAATCTTGATTGTAAAAGAGGTCTTTGTACTTCTTCCGTAAGTTATCGACGGTGGCGGGCATTTCCTTCCCTTCATGTGCAAGCATGGTTGCGCGGAGCACCACCATGAATCCTTCTTTCTTCATGCGCTCAAGGTCTTCTTTTGTGAGTTTCTGCTCCCTGACTTTTTCGGTCCACATCCGGGCAATTTGCTTTCTCTCTTCCTCCTTCATTTTCCGCCCGGTAAACTTCTCGATTTCTTCGACGCCGAGGAAATCCTCGCCAAAGAGTTCCCGCGCCTCCCGCAGCTCGCGGATTCCTTCCGGCGTCCGCTCGGTTTCCGGCAGCGCCTTCTCCTTGAGCTGGTTCAGGTTCTCAAGCACGGCTCCGAAATCGTTCGCCGCGAACGATTCCTGCGCCCGCTTCGCGAGATCGGTGAGGCCCTTCCGCTCCATCTCGGCTTGCGGCTTATCGTTCTTTTTCCCAAATGCTTCGAATTGGAATTTTTCCGGCATGGTGGTTAAGTAGTTTTTTTCTCGAATCGCGCGAGTTGGTTGCTCAAGATCTTGAGCAACGCCTGCGGCAATTTGCTCACGTCCGGCACCGGCAACCCGTTTTTATCATAATACTCTTTGATGGTTGCTTCCATCTCGCGGCCGATACCCACGCCGATCAGGGGGATCTGCTTCGACCACTTCCGGACGATGTCGTGCAGCTCCCATTCCCCGCCCGCGTGGGCGGCGCTCGGTTCCGGTCTCCCGTCGGAAAGCACGATGAGCGCACCTGCCGCGTTGTTCTCCAAAAGTTTCCGCTGGAGGCGGCGGGCCGCGCCGTCCACCGCATAGCCGTCGTCGTTATAACTGGCATTCGGCGTTTGTACTTCCTGTAGCACGCGCATGATCTCCAACTTCTTCTTTCCGAAATATTCCTCGTCGAATCCCTTAAGCTCGAGCAGCTTGTCATGGAACGCGAGAATCTCGAACGGCACACCCTTTTTTGAAAACGCCTCTGCCATGAGGATGGCGGCCTTCAGGGCTTCCACGATCTTCTTCCCGCGCATGCTGCCGCTCACGTCGATGAGAAGTGAAAAGGCGGCCTCCCGTATTTCCGGCGCTTCTTTGCTCTCGAAAAACCTGCCCCGCTCAGTGGGAATCTCACGCGCAAGTTTTTTGGCGTCAATGCGCTTTCCGCGCTGCTGGCCGCTTTCCCACCCCTGGGCTTCCTGCGGCGGAAACACTTCGTCCAAACGTTCAACGAGCACATTTACATACCTCTTTATTTGGCCGTAATACTCGTCGTACTGCTCACGTTCCTTTTCTGAAAGGCCGGTGGCGCGCTCCTTGAGCCGCTCTTCCGCCTCACGTGCGGCTTTGGCCACCTCTTGCTTCGCCCGGTCAACCTGACGCGCACGCTCTTCTTCGCCCTTCTCGTATTCTTTTTCTTCGTCCTCCGCTTTCTCCACGTCTCCTTCGGCCACCTCGCGCGGTTTGATCTCGAGAGTGCCATCCTTCTTTTCCCGGACGTCAACCGACTTCGGCTGGATGCGCCCGACGAATTCGCGCTCCTCCCCGGTGAGCTTCTCGCGGGCCGCCTCGCGGTATTTTTCTTTTTCTTGGGGAGAGAGGTCGTCCCACGACCGCTCCGGCTTGCCTCCCGATTTCGGTTCTCCTCTTTCACCTTCCTTCTTTTCTTCAGGTCGCGCCTCCTCTTCGCCGCCGCTCTCTTTTTCGGAAGATTCTTTTTGTCCTTGTCCTTGCTCCCGCTTTTCCGGCGATCGCTCGCCTTCGCCGCCTTGCCGCTGCGGTCCTTTCTCGGACTCCTCGTGCTGCCGTTTCGCCTCGTCCTCCACGTACTTATCGATAAGCTCCTTGAAGACCGGCCAGCCCTTTTCCCAGAGAATGTCCTGAAACGCTTTGCGTCCCTTCCCCTCGCGGAGATATTCATCGAGCGTTGCCTGCGTTTCCTCGTACGCCTTCAAAACTTTTTCGTCCTTTATCTTTTTTTTCATCGCCTCGAAATCGAATCCCTTGATGAATGGCTCCGCGCCTTTTGCCCAGCACAGTGCCCCGTATTGGATGGGAAGCGGCCGCTTTTCGAAATCGTGCGTAAGCGCGTCGGCGACGTCTTCCTGGAGATACGTGCCGAGCCGCCGCCGCGCGGCCGCCGAGGTCTGTCCCTCAAGCGCATTCGAGCGGCCGTCCTCCCATGCGTCGTAAATCATGAAAAGGTCCATGGGCTGGTAACCTTCCTTTTTCGCGCCCTCTTGCGCTTCGAGGAGCGATCGGTAATCGGAATGCTTCAAATGGCCGACTTCATGGCGGAAGACGCCGAAGACATAATCCTCGCTACGGGCGAGGAGATCCTTTTCCGGATAGGTCATAACTTCCGGCGCGAGCAGCTTTTCATCGAATTCCTCGAGGCTTTTCTCGGGATGCTTCCGCCGCTCTTCCTCGAATTGTTCCGACAACCCCGCCGCCCACCCCTGTCCTGGGATCAGGCGCAGGCCGAAGTTCTTGGAAAGCGTCTTCGCGACAAAGCGAAGGCGATCTTTCAGTTCCTGAATCTCGCGGGGACTTCGCTCTTTTTTATCCGGCGTTATCTTTTCAGAATCAAATTTCGCGGCCTCCAATGCCGCCTTTTCCGCTTCGGGTTGCACCTCCGCGCCGAGGGATTCTTTTCTCATATTGATGGCCCCATTATACAAATTATTTGCATGGAAGTCAAGACACGCCCCGAACGACGGCTGGCATGGATTTACATAAATTATAACAGAGTTTTCCTCGATTTCTTTATTGCTCTCAGCGCGGCTTGTCCGCTATACTGATACCAAGTCTTGTTCATAGAGGCGGGGCCACGGTTCCGTCTTGCGAGCCTTCTCGGTTTCCATCACCACCGGAGTTCCCGCGGTCACGGCTGCGGGGAGAGCGTGGCGGAAATGAGTCAGAAGATGAAACTACGTGTTTTGTTCCGGCGTAGATGCCCGGCTCCATGCGGGCTGCTACCAGGTAAAATTCGGGGGAGGATCTTCCACGGAGAAGACGATCCTCATTGATCGCGGAGGGAACAAAACACCACGGTGCAGTCGTCGGACGGCAACCTCGTGAACGTCGGCAACTTCGACTCCGATGGCCTGAACGTCAACAACGATGATCGGGGCAACTCGAACTCGAACCTTGGCGTGTGCCCGTCTCGGAAGTTTCATCAAAGCGCGATTACGGAGGCCCTCCCCGAATCGGAAGGGCCTCCGCAGACGGTTATTCGCGGGCTGATTTTATCCAGCCGCCGATCATCCTCCCGATTTCCTGGAGGTAATTTTGGCAGACAATATAGCGCTTTTCGTTCATCGCTTTCGTGTCGAGCGCGAGCCGGACGAACACTTTCAGGAGGTCTATTTTGTTGCTCACGGCAACAAGCGATTTGAGTTTTTCCGACTTGTCGGCCTGCGCCGCGATCATAACGCCTTCAAGCACATCGAGCAGGCAGTTCTCGCACCGCTGGCCAAGCGTGTAGCGGTCCTTCTTCGGGAAGTCCAGCTCGAACACGTAGAACTCCTTCAGGAAGTCGTACGTTTTCTTGAAAAGCGGAAGGTCCATGTTGAACTGTCCGCTATATCTATGAGAGTTTTCCATAATAATTTTAACGACATTATCAGTCTCGAGAACCTCGTCGCTTCGTGGCGAGAATTCAAGATTGGCAAAGAGAACAAGAAGGATGTCGTGGCGTTCGAACGGAACCTGGAGGACAATCTTTGGGACCTTCACGCATCCCTTGTCGGAAGGGAATACCGGCATGGTCCATATTCGTCGTTCTTCATCCAGGATCCGAAGCTCCGCCACATCCACAAAGCGTCCGTGCGCGACCGCGTGCTGCATCACGCGGTCGTGAAGCATCTCGCGCCCATGTTCGAGCCGACATTCATCCACGATTCGTATTCGTGCCGGATCGGCAAGGGCACCCATAAGGGCGTGGAGCAGTTCGTCGCGTATGCGCGGCGAGAGAGCAACAACTTCAAGCGAGCGCTGTGGGTTCTCAAATGCGACGTGAGAAAGTTCTTCGCGAGCATCGACCAAGGGGTCATGCTTGAAATCCTTTTCGGGAAAGTTTACGACGA
This sequence comes from uncultured bacterium, assembly GCA_963768625.1. GTDB lineage: Bacteria > Patescibacteriota > Minisyncoccia > UBA6257 > 2-01-FULL-56-20 > CAVYIK01. Next base: position 10,566 of record CAVYIK010000002.1, on the reverse strand, counting down.
GGACACGCGGTGGCTGCTTCGCGACATTGTCGGCAGCTTCCGCTCCAATTCACAAACATTTCCTCCGCGGTGAAATTTGATTGGCACAACGAATCAACTTCTGCCCATCCTTCAAGATAATTGAGCCATTTGTCCAATAGTGGCGGCGCGATTTCCAGGCGATGCTGCTCGGAGTATTCAAGGAGCATCCCCGCAATACTCTTTTCATCATGCGACCTACCCTTATATAGCGCGTCAAGCAGCGCGACAAATTCTTTTTGGGAAAGCGCCTTATGCTTCGCCAAAAACCTTATTACGATTTGCCGTTTGACCGGATTTGAAATGAGATAAGAAAAATGATCATTGCCGAGATAGGCCGTGTTGCCGGAACGTTTCGTTCCCCGGCCCGAATGTCGCTTGAGCTCAGTCAGTATCTCCTTGTGAAATTTCTTCAGCATGGCTCGCGGTAGTTCGCTACACCACCAGTGCCACCTCATAGATGATCGCGGCGAGGAAGACGATCGCTATGGCATCCAGCAATATCTTCTGCGCCGCGGTGAGCGCGAGCGCACGGCGGGCAACGGCGACGATCACGAGATATTCCATGCCGATGAAGACGCCGCCCGCGAGGCCGACGACGAGGAGAAAATTATTGAAGCCCGCTAAAACCACGGCGAGCGGCAGGAGGAGCATGAGCGCCCGGGAAAGCGTCCCCGGCCAATGGAGATCTTTTTCCATGGCGTTGCGGAGTTCGTGCGAGAGCGGCATGGCGGCGGTGCCGACTGCAAGATGCCGAAGACGGCGACAAGATCCCGCTTCCATGCGGGCCAGGCAGCGAGGCCGGAAATCGTGTCCGCGGTGAGGCGCGGTGCCGAGCTCAGGATACCCGCGGCAAAGAGCCAGTAGAGCAGTGCCGCGAAACCGGTGCCGAGCGCGAGCATGGGCAAGACGCGCCTTCCCGCCGCGCTTTTGCCCGCACGCCTCTCCGCAACCGCAGTCGTCTCATAGAACGGTTCCACACCGGTCCAACCGGCGAGCGCGAAGAGCACGATGCCGAACGGCAGGAAGATATTCTGCAAGTTGATCGGGTTGACGGCCGCAAAGGCGATTGCGGGCGCGGACGTTGCGAACACTATTATAATGATGGCGGTGACACAGATTACGCTCACGATCTCAAGCGTCGCGACGCGGCGGTTGCCAATAAGAGCGGGTATCGCAATTATGAGCCAGAAGATCGCAAGCGCCGCGGCGTAGGGGAGCGAGGGAACAAGGATCCGGACGAACTGCGTGCCTACAATGAGAAAGATGACGAAGCTCAAGAGCAGCCCGACCACAATTCCTACAAAGCCGAACCAGAATCCAGGCGCCCCGAAATATTTCCGTGCAAGGCCCATGAGCCGCCGCTTTTCGCCTTCGGCCGCGAGCGTCCGGAAATACGCCACGTGCGCCGCGGTGACGATCACGCCGAGCCCCACGAAGTATATGAGCGCCGTAAGCCACCCGGCCTGTGCCATCACGTATGGCAGGGCAAAGACGCCACTTCCAATCGTGGCGGCGGCTATGATAAGAGCGCGTTTCATGCTGTCTATACGTGAATAATAACAAAATCACGCGGGATAGGACGCCCGTCCGCCTGTACACAGCCCCCGATTGTGCGGTCTGGGCCGTATTGTACAATTAATGGAATGGCAAAGATCCAGAGAAAGACCATAATTTTGATAGTGGCAGCGGTGGCGCTCGTCATCCTTATAACTGTTTTGTCCGTATTGCTTGGAAATCCCGCGCCGCAGACGTGGGTCCCGCGCCGGTCTACGCCCCGCAGGGGCAGATGATCGCCGGGTTCCCGACGGGCCTCATTCTGGACCACAACGTGAAGGCCACGAACAGCTATGCCATCAATTATTCCTCAAGCACGAACCTGTACGTGGTGCAATGGGATTCCTCCAGCTCGGTGGCGGCGCTCTATAACGCCTACCTCGCTTATCTCCCGGCGAATGGCTGGACGATCACGAACCGGTTCACGGACCGTCCCGACCTTCGCGGTTTCTACGCGGTCAATAATTTGACATCCGCGAATGTGAACATCACGATACGGCGTATCGGGCAGTGGATCGCAGGTGAGCATTGGCTACGCGACGGCGCAATAAAAAGCCGGCACATTTTCCGTGCGCACCCGCCGCTAGGATGCGCCGTTTTTCGCATTTCAGTGCCAGCACCGTTATGCGCACTTCGTGATCCCCCACCCAACGCACACGCCGTCAAGGCGGGCATCCATCTCTATCAATCTTCGCCGAAAGACGTCCCTCCACGGCGCGCAGCTCCTCCTTGGTCGCCATACGCTTTTCCAGGTCTATAAAACTTTTGTTTATGAGACCGGCAAGCCCTTCAACCGCATCGGTGATCACTGCGGTGAACTGGTAGTGACCGCGGTAATGACTGCGGCGGTGACCGCAGTCGTATCTTCGCGGTCAGTTCCGCGGTCAAGTCCGTTTTTAATTTTCCCATACCCTCCTCAAGCATGCCCCTGGTCACTATGTCGTCTTTATTTTCCATGCTTCAAGTTTGAAGCAACCCGCAAAAAAGTCAAAGGTTCTTTAATGATTTTTTAATGTTTGATTACGGAGGATCGGAGGGGTCAGCGCGTAACCATTTTTTTGATCGTCTTCTAACCAATAGCTTGGAATCGCTTTGAAGCAATATGCATCGGCGTTTGTAGTGCAATGCCCATATGCAATCGCTCGTAGTTGTAGTATCGCAGATATTTTTTGATGCCGCAATTGATCGCCCGTACGTTGTTCGGCAGCCGGTCGAGATATTCTTCTTGCAGGGTGCGGTTGAATCGCTCGATGTGGGCATTGTCGTTCGGCTTGCCGATGCGGGTGTAGCGGTGCTTCTTTTTCGCCTGCGCCACAAACCACATGCCGAACTCCGGGCCATGGTCGCTCTGGAGCATGGCGAAATGAAACGGCGCGGCGCGTTGCGCCTCGGCGACGAATGCCACGCTCGTCGCTCCGTTCATTGCGGCATACGCTTTTGCGTAGACCCACCGCGAGCACACGTCGAGCAATACGAAAATATACAATCGCTTCTTCTCATCGATCATCCGGTGGATGGTATCAAGCTGCACGAGATCACCAGGCTTTACGGGGAGCGGGCGCTCCGTCGGCGGATGGTACCGTTTCCACGGGCTGCGTTTCTTCATGAGGCCATGCCGGTCAATAGTGCGCCGGACAGAATTGAGCGATACGCGAACTCCTTGGTTCAGGAGCTCTTGGTGTACGACCTCGCTCGTGCGTTTGGTCTTCATGCGGATACTGATGATCTTCTGGACGACGTCTTCCGTAAGCTGCTGCGGATGGTGGTGCGGCCGCGAGGATTCCGTTGGTATGCGCCGCCATCCTCCCGTCGGATCCTTGGCGCACCACTTTACGATGACGCTTTGGGAGAACCCGGTGTAACGGGCCACCTTCCGCGTCGACCATCCGCGGTATTTCACGAGCCGGACCGCTTCCATCCTTACCTTGGGCATATTTGGATTTTTTGTATACATGGCTTGGATTGTACTCTGGGTGAGGTGATTCCAAGCTATTGGGATATTACGTTTGATTTGACGTTGTACTTAATAAGTGATATAAATTAACCATGCAAAAACGTTACTGCCAGGTAAATACTTCCCGGAATATGGCGCTTATCACGAATGGCTTTTTGAGCCACGCCTTAAAGGGTTATTTAGCCAAGGGAGTTTTTACAGGGGATTTCAGAAAAAAATATAGAGCTTGACCCCCCACCATCCGACCTCTTCACTATAAAAACGTCTCGGCTAGATAGCCGAGACGTTTTCTGTCGCGGCCATCTGGAACCTTGCTGCACCTTGAAAACAAAATATAGATAAAAAGGAGAATCCCGTGGACACTAAAAAGGAAGCCGCAACAGAACGAGTGGTATTTCTGAAAGGCAAAAGGGTAGTGCTCTGCCCGCCATCAAAAAAAGTTCACCTTCCGCTCGTGCTCCCCTTGATCAACGACGAAGAAACGAGGCGGTTCATTGCCATGTATTTGCCGGCGACGGAACAATCGGAAGAAGAATGGTTTGACGGTCTTGTAAAGAAAAGCCAGACGGACATTGTGTTCGTGGTGGAAACCAAGGACGGTAAGTTTGTCGGGATGATGGGCATCCATGGCATTAACTGGAAAGATAAGGTGGGCACGACCGGGGCGATGCTCGTCAAACGCTTCCGCAATCAGGGTTATGGCACCGACGCCAAGATGACGCTCCTCAACTACGCCTTCAACACGCTCGGTCTCCACAAGATCTGTTCCTCGGTTATCGCCTTCAACAAACGCAGTTTGAATTACAGTTTGAAATGCGGTTACCGGATTGAAGGCAGAAGGAGAACGCAGATCTTCAAGAGTGGGAGATATTACGACGAGATCATCCTCGGCGTTTTCCGTGACGAATGGCTTGCGGCCCGGAAGAAGTGGCTCCGCAAAGAGGAACGCCGGGAGAAGATACGGAAAAAATAGTTTATGACGTGCGTGGCACGCACAGCGCGCTCGTGGCGCCGGCCTCCCGTCGGCGCCCTCTTCATCCACTAATTAGTTTTTCAACTTTAGGATCAATGTTATTACAAAAAAGGCCTTCGTTAATTTGAGCTCTGATTTGATCCAGCGTCATCCATCGCACCGATGCGACCTCACTATCTTTGAAATGAAGATGCTTGATATCGCCGCTCCATCGCAAAACAAAAACTTGGCCAAAATGCTTCGCCCTATCACTCTTTAAAATATGCACTGAGATCAATTCGTCTTGTTTGATAGATAGCCCAAGTTCTTCGGAAAGTTCCTCGGCGGCGTTATTAAGATAGGTTTGGTCGGCCTTCAGGTGTCCGCCGAAAAATGATTGCCATTTCCCAGGATTAGCATCTTTGGTAAAAGATCGTTGCTGGCACAGTACTTGATTATTGTCATTAACGATCCAGATATGGGTCGCGCGGTGCCAATATCGCATCGTGGCATGCACCTCCTTCCGACTCTTTTTGAGGTCGAGTAGCTTGTTATTCTCATCCACAATGTCGAAAAATTCTTCCGTGGCCATGGTGTCCATATTTTAACACTGCGCGAGAAAAGAGAAAGGGGTGGCATCTGAAACAGACACCACCCCTGGTTTAACTGGCCGCTACATTAAGCAAGCAACTCAGTTCGGAAAATACCGTTCGGGTGTTCTCCAATCTGATCAGATGCCTACTTTCAAGCAGTGCTATGAATTCTGATCGAAGTTGAACAAGGTGCTCCATGGAAGCGGTTGCGAAATCTCGCTTCGCTTTAAGAATTGCTTGGCCTACTTCCTCTTGCGAGAGTTGGTATGCCTCCGCTATCCCAGGACTCGCCGCAATGCGTTCGAGTAGTTGGTAGAGGTCCATGAGATTTGAGATGCTATCCACCGAGCTTACAATAACGTCTGTATCGTTAGATTTTTGCAGCTCGATTTCGGCATCCGCGCATCCACGCGCCTCATTGACGAGAAAGCCAACGTACTCGGTCTCGCTCGTATTGGTGGCACCGAAAACTTCTTTTCTGCTGTGTCGCCTTATCATCCTCGTGATGCGGTTGGCCCATGCACTTTCCACGTAGATCTTCTTGGCGTAGCACGAGCGAACTTTCTCATTCTGGGCGATAAGGGTCCCGTCAATCACGTAGATTGCGGAGCGAAGAGGAATGCAACGGCTATATAACCGACCCGTTTCGGAGTCGGCGTACACGCCATTACCGAAAGGAACATCTTCAATCTCTTCGTAGGTGCTTACCTCAAAAAAGCGACGACCCTCCCATTCGGTAGCATTTTCTTCGACTTCGAGTCGACGGACTGACGGATCGATGTCCCTGCGTAAAAGGTCGTAGCGAGGGCACATCCACTGCAGCCCAGCATTCAAGCATTCAATGTCCTTGGTGAATTCCTCGATGAAGAAGCGGTCGACGTAGTGCTGCCCGCTAAGCCCCGCCCGATTGATCCAATAATCGAACGGGATATGCACGACAGATACGCCGAGTGCCCCACGAAGAAGGCCCATTAAGCGACTTGCAAACCGGGACTTGCCAGCCGCAACGGGGCCAGTGATGCCGATAAGAAATGGTACGCTTGGATTTTTTCTAAATGCGCATATCACCGCATCAGCGATGGTGCGCGCACCGTCGGTACTGTTCATGACACACCTCCGTTCTCGGTTTTTGGGATACGCGCACTCATTTCAAGCAGGTCTTTCCATCGCCGTTCTACATCGGGCGCACCGAACAGTAGTCCTCCTACGACCATGATGTCCACATAGGGACAAAGCATTCCAAATGACCACTCCGTCACCCCTCCATCAATGCCGATGGCGCAATTGATTTTTCTCGCAATATCCGCCCTCGCCTTCACGAGAAAGGGAATGGCTCGCAGATCAAGAGGTAGTCCACTCCCACCGATAGGAATTGAAAGGACCATAAGAAGATTGCATTGTTGCGCAATCTCTTTGGCATCAACAATTGATGTACCGAGGTCGACGCAAATCCCGAAATGTGCACCGTGATCGCTCGCAACGCGTCTCAGGGTCGGCAGAAAAAGATTCTGCTCGCCCGGGAAGCAATGCGCAATAAGGAGATCTCCTTCCCGCAGGGGAAGGCTTGGAGCGTCGTAGGATTTCACGAAAGAGAACACGTGCATATCGATTGAGCTTTGGAACCAATTCCTCTCTTGAATCCCGAAGGAATCCGAAGTGAGGATAACCGGATGTCCAAATCCCAATGCGATATCGACATGAACCCTTTCGCACCCGAGGCGGTTAATGATCGTTGGCCGCAACGCATCGCTATCAATCCACATTGCGACGAGATTGTCCCGCGATTCGGCTGAAAGACGGCGGTTATACGCGAGCGACTCTTCGATGTCGGTGTCGCCACGCTTAACGAGACGCGTTTGTACGACATCTTCCGAGGCGTCAAGCCATAGCCAGCGGAGAGAAGGAAACCATCGCTGTCGCTGCTTAAAATCATGACGCTGCGAAATGAAGAATACGTGCGCATGATCACGACCCGACCAAACACCGTTGAAAATCTCTCCAGGACTTACCCAATACCAGCTACCTCGGGCTTCAACGAAATTTGCGTATCGCGGATCTTGCCGCGCGCGCTCAAACTCGGCGAAACTCCGAAAATGGTATTCTGCGCCGTCTTGCTCGTTAGCTCGCGCTTGGCGAGTGGTAAAAGCAACGTACCGGCGGAGAAATCCGGGACGCAGGTTTTCCATCTCTCTCATTACGGAAGTTTTTCCCGAACCGCTCGGCCCGCCGATAGCGATTAACGCCAGAGGCGGTCGTTGCGAAAAGGGAATACTCTCGGGTACCTTCACGATAGACGAGATAGTGATGATACAATCGCCAACACGTATTGCGTACCAATCGGTACCTTCAAAGAGAGGTGCGTCCAACACATCACCGAGAAGATTCAGTGCGGCAAGGTGGACAATAGTACTTGGCCAGACTAGGCTGGCGGGAGGAAGCAGATGGCTATTAGTGCGAATCTCAATACGGTTTCCTCGATGGCCCATGGTGTACCGTGGAGCCAACCGAAGAGTGCCGTAAGACATTCGCACGCACGATCTTTTCAATTTCTTCGATGGGCTTCACAATTCACCTCGATCAGATTAAATTTGGAATGAGCTCTTTAGCTCGGCTTGCAGCTAAATTAGCTATATTTTACTTGAAAACAACGTTTATGTCAACGTCATGATTATTGTACTGTTCGGCCTCCCGGGTACAGGAAAAAGTTTTGCTGCAGAGATATTTAAGAACGACTTCGGTTTCTATCTATATGATGCCGATAAAGATTTGCCGCCCGCCGCTTTCCGCGCTATCCAAAAAAACCGCCTAGTCTCAGAAGTAACAAGGCGAGCAGTCTATAAAATGCTGGCCAAGAAAGCCAAGTCTCTCGAAAGGAAATATGGCGTTATTGTTATGCCTCGAACATTCACCCGCGATTATTCGCGCCACTGCTTTAAAAAGCTCCTTCCGCGATCGCAGTTCATTTTAGTTAAGGCAAATCGTAAAATCCGCTATCGGCGTATTATTAGACGCAACGACCGAATCGATCTAAAATACGCAAAAAAAATTGAAGATATTTTTGAAAAACCAACAGTCTCATGCCTTACGCTTAAAAACGATAACCAGGGAAAAGTTTTATTGAAGAGCCGTATTCAAAAGATTCTGAAGAAGTTAAAATTGAACGACCCACCCGGCGTTCGAACCGAAATCAAAAACAAAAAACGAGATTTTATTAGTACTAGATCGGGGCGGTTTGAATCGTCCGGCAGCACCAGTTAACGCAGTATCGTGGGAGACCGGAGAGCGTCATTTGCTATTTTTTTTGAGTGGTTAGTTCTAGACCAGATTAAGAGATGACGACGCCGCCGAAAAAAAACCAGCCCGGGCCCCGGCGGAAAGTTCCTTTCGGAACATCCCGCGGGGCGAGGGCTGTAGGGGCGAGGAGGCTGCGAGTAGTGCCAATACGGTTCACTTGTTCGGCAGCGGTTGCGGTGCCAGTTGGTTCTGTATCGCCGCACATTGGTCCCTCATACAGGCGTAGACCAGCGAACCGTCGGCGGAAACGCCGAAGCCTACCGCGATGATGTTTTGTGCCGCAGTAGTGAGCGGCGTGACGATGCCCGCGGGAGTGACAGCCAGGAACGAAGTGCTCGTTGAGGCGCCGACGTTAGCGAGACGATGACGGCGCTGCCTGGCGGCGATGGCGAGGCTGGCGGGGGACATGGCGATGGCCAGAGTGGGTCTTTGACCTGAAGGACACCGACGTATTCTGGTGCACCGCCGACATCGGCTGGGTGACCGGGCATTTCTTACGTGGTTTATGGCCCACTGGCGGCCGGGGCCACGGAGTGATCTACGAGGGTGCTCCCGATTGGCCGGAGCGCGATCGCTTCTGGCAGATCATCGAGGACTTCGGGGTCACCATCTTCTACACCGCACCCACCGCGATTCGCGCTTTCATGAAGTGGGGGCCAGAGCCTCCGGCCGAGCGCAACCTCTTTCCTCCCTGCGTTTGCTGGGGACGGTGGGAGAGCCAATCAACCCCGAGGCCTGGCGCTGGTACTACGACAGCATTGTTTCTGTCGTTTGTTTTTTTTTGTTGTGTGGTGCCTGAGTTCAGTTACGTATTGCTAGATGATCGCCGACGTGGGCGTGGCCGAAGGCATTCACCGCCTGCTCGCGCAAAAGCAATCCCTTCAGTCGGCGCGCGTGCTGATTGTCTCCGCCGGAATGGAAGGGGCGCTGCCCACTGTGGTCGCGGGCATGGTCAACGCTCCGGTTATCGCTGTTCCCACGAGCGTAGGCTACGGCGCTTCGTTCGGCGGCGTGGCCGCGTTGCTCGGAATGCTGAACACCTGCGCGCCGAATGTTTCGGTGGTCAATATTGACAACGGCTTCGGCGCCGCTTCGATTGCGTCGCTCATCAATCACTTGTGAAGTGAAGAAGTGAAACAGTGAATGAGTGAATCCGCGCTACTTCAAATCCAACGGCCGCCAGCCATTCGCCGAGCTCACCGCCAACTGAATCGGCCGCGGCGCGCCTTTGGGCGGAACGGTCACTTCGATCCACAACTCTTGTCCGGGCAATGTCCTGTTACTTCGTTCAGTTTAGGTATTGCTCACGCTCCAAGTCGCTGGTCACCATGTCAGGGCAGATCCTGCCAGTCCATGTTGAGCAGCTCGTTGCGGGCGTCGCGGGGCGAACTATCGGCGAAGGCGTGATACCAGGTGAGCACAGTTCGGGCCATAATAGGTAGGAGTCTGGTGCGTGGCCACAACGTAGCCCAGCGAAGGGCTTTCGTAGAGCACGTTGTCCCATGCCAACGGAAAGCCCAGGCCGCCGGGCGGATCGCGGAGCGTAAAGGATCTATACCAGCCAGGGCGCATATTGGAACTGGGCGGATGTGCCGACGGCAGCTCGGCGATCGTCGCGGATGACGTGTTTCGCCACGAACTGCGGCACGGCGAAGATCACGCGATCGGCATGCAGGCCGCGGACGCTGCCCGCGGCGTCGAGCATGACGACATCGACGCCGCTTTTTGTTTGGTGCGGCCGGGTACCCGCTCGCGGGTGCGGCTGCCAGGGCAGGCCGGGAGCGCCTTGCACCCTGATTGCGGGCCTCGACCCTAAGCGAATGATGCCGGCGGCAAGGCGGCCCAGACGAATCCTCAGTCTTGTGGCACTTTCTCATAAAGATGATTGACAACGCGGCCATTGCCTTCTAGGCCAGGTGATGGTGGCAGGCTGCGGTGGCATGCCAGGCCAGGACTCGCGCGAGGCGAAGTAGAAGACGAGCAATACGGCCTGTTCTTCCACTTGGTTCAGTTCGTGCTTGCTCCAGCATGTGTTCTTCATCATCAAAGAGAACCGGACTTACGACCAGGTATTCGGCGATCTGGCGAAAGGAAACAACGATCCGAAGCTCTGCAATCTCCACAACACACCAATCATCATCACTAGCTCAGCAATTTCTAACACTCAACAACCCCGCCAACAGGCCATGGTCCCCCAC
>CAVYIK010000001.1:0-137695 GCA_963768625.1 uncultured bacterium | reverse complement strand
TCGATGAATGGAACGTAGTCGAGCGGTTCGTACAGAATGATCTTTCGCTCGGCTGCCAGCAGTCGCTTCACCGGGCCCTCCACGTTGGGGTTGTAGTGCACGGGATAGACGATCTGCACGTCCGGGCGCTTCGCCAGGCGCACCAGCGCGCGGCAGATCGCTTCCAGAGGCGCGCCGAAGTTCTCGCGGCGATGGGCCGTCACCAGCAGCAGGCGCTTCGAAGAATCGAGATCCGGCCACGCGGCGGAAGGGAGTTGCCCGGCTTCGAGTTTGTCGCGCACTTGCAGAACCGCGTCGATGCCGGTATTGCCGGTGACGAAGATGCTCTCTTCGGCCACGCCCTCGCGGCAGCAGGTTTGCCGCCGCGCCGCTCGGTGGGCGCGAAGTGCAGCATGCCGAGGCGCGTGGTGAGCACGCGATTCATCTCTTCGGGAAACGGCTGCCCGCAGTCGCCCGTGCGCAACCCGGCTTCCACGTGGCGCCACGGGCGATGCGCCGATAAAACGCCGACAGCGCGGCGGCCAACGTCGTCGTGGTATCGCCCTGCACCAGGACAAGGTCGCAGGCCCGCTCGGAGGAAAGACGGGTTCCAGCGCGGCGAGTATCCGCGCCGTGAGCCCGCACAGCGTCTGCCCCGGCCGCATCAGGTCGAGATCGAAATCCGGGCGCCACGCCGAAGGCCCTCGAGCACCTGGTCCAGCATGGCGCGGTGTTGCGCCGTGACGCAGCGCTGCACGTGGAAGTCGCTGCTCATGCTCCGCAACCGGTGGAACACGGGGCATAGTTTAATGGCCTCGGGTCGCGTGCCGAAGACGAGGAGCACTTTGATCATGCAGTGGTTTCACTCTAACCCGCGGCAGGCCGGGGTTCAAGCCGTAGGACAGGCCATCGGTTTTCGTGGCCTGTCGATCTCTCGCCTGACCACCCGGCGACAGACGACAAAAGATGATCGTCTGTCCCACTCAAGTACCTGTAAGATACATTCATGATGCGGTCGATCGCGGTGGGACTGATTCTCTGTTTGTGCGCAATGAGATATTGTTTCATGGCCGCAATAAAAGTTTTTCCAAAAGGACCGCGAATTGAGAGCGCTCTTTTGGCGTAAGCGCCGCGAAAGCGCTTTTCAGTTTCGTCATTTTTTCCCGAATGCCCCGAGTAAGGAATCTCTTTCCGCGCCCCGTGAGCATCACCCGCACCGCCCGACGATCCTTCTTGTCAAAAGAACGGGTGAGCAACTTGTCTTTCACGAGCCCGTCAATGAGCAGGGTCGCTGCAGGCGGGGTCACACAAAGATACCCTGCCACATCGTGCATGAAGGGTTTCCCCTCTTCCCCCACGTAACGCAGGGTCTGGAAATGCAGCATCGAATAGGGAGAGGGTTTTTCGTGCTTTTTCCCGTCGTCCCTCATCCGCCGACCGAACGCAAACAAGAGGGAAAGGATCTTGGTGCTGTTCACGCTGTCTGATTGCATAATAGTTAGGTTGCTTAACTATTATGTTCCTGGATGCTTCCCCGTCAAGTATGGTATGATATCCCCATGGATCGAATGGCACATATTATAAAAACGTGGCTCCCGACCGCCTTCCTTATCACGGCGGTTTGCGGCCTTGTATATGCTGCCGTCCAGCAGTCATATCGCCAATCGGCGAACGATCCCCAGATCCAGATGGCGGAGGATGCCGCTACCGCGGTCAGTGGCAATGCGCAAACGCAATCACTGCTCCTCACGGGCACGGTGGATATCGGACAAAGTCTATCGCCTTATATGGTTTTCTATAACGCATCGGGGACACCCACGGGAGGCAACGGCCTTTTGAATGGCCATTTCCCGTTGCTCCCATCGGGCATTTTTGATTATGTGCGCACTGCGGGAGAAACCCGCGTTACCTGGCAACCCGAACCCGGCGTGCGGAGCGCGATTGTCGTCGTACGGATGAACGGCCCTCAAGGAGGGTTCGTGATGGCGGGCCGCTCCCTCCGGGAAGTGGAACGGCGGGAAGGCCAACTTGAAGCCATCACGTTCGCCGCGTGGGTTGTGACCTTGATCGGCACTCTTTTTCTGCGCAGTATCCTCGGCGCATAAAAAACCTGCCGCATGCGGCAGGTTTTTTATGCCATAGCTATTCTATTGCGGGACCGGAGGAGCGCCGCCGCCCGCAGTGCCACCGCCACCCTGCCCTGCGCCGCCGCCAAAGCTCGGACTATTCGCGGTCCGCACCTGGATCGTCTGTGCCGTTACGCTCCCATCGGAATTCTGCGTCCCGCCGATCATCACGGTCGTCCCGGGCGTAAGATCGCTCGCAGATGCGGGCGAGGGCTTAACGACCGAGGTTGAGCTGGAATAAAACACGACCTCCGAATTGCCGTTTGCAAGCTGCACGGTGAGGCTCTGCGCATCCGCAGAGACGATCTGGCCCGTCACGAAGCCGCCGCCCGTGCGGCTGCCAAGACTGCGCGTGGAGCTCGCGAAACTGCCGCGTCCAGCGAACGAAGACGACACCGTCGATTTCCCATAGTACATCCCGCCCACAAACGCCACTATCGCTATGATAAGCCACACGATATGCACCAGATACTTCTTCATATATTTTTAATTGCCATTATGCTATACGACCTTTTTCTTTTATTCATATCGCAATGCATCGATCGGATTGAGCCCGGCCGCGCGGCGCGCGGGATAATAGCCGAAAACGATGCCGATGGCCGCCGAAACGCAGAACGCGAGCAATGATCGAACTCAAGGAAACGCTCGTCGCCGATTCCAGCGAAATAGGAAACGAGAAAAGCGATAAGCCAGCCGAGGACGATGCCGATAACGCCGCCGGTGAAAGTAAGCATCACCGATTCGACAAGGAACTGCGTCGTGATATCCTTCTTCTTCGCGCCGATCGCCTTGCGCAAGCCCGATCTCGCGCGTGCGCTCGGTGACGGTCGTAAGCATCATGTTCATGATGCCGATGCCGCCGACGAGGAGCGATATGCCGGCGATGGCGGCAAGAAGCGTCGTGAAGGTGCCCGTGACGCGAGACGCCGCGGCGACGATGTCCGCCTGGTTCAACACGCTGAAATCGGCCTGCGTCGGATCGGAAATGTTATGCCGCTGCGAGCAAAAGATTCGTGATGTCGTTCTGCACCTGCGTCATCGCCTGCTGGCTTGCCGCCTCCACGTCGACTTCCGTGACGTACGCACGTGCTGCCCAAAAGAAAATGCTGGGCGGCCGAGAGCGGCACGTAGATCATGTTGTCCTGGTTGGTAAATCCGCTGCCGCCTTTCGACACGCGTGACGCCGACGACCGTGAAATCGATGCTCTTGATGCGGATCGTCTGGCCGATCGCCATGTCCGGCGTCGCGCGTGGCGTTCGCGCTGCCGAAAAGGTCCTGCAAGACCGTCGGGCCGATGACCGCCACGCGGTTCGAGTCGTTCACGTCGGTATCGGTGATGAAAACGCCCTGCGTCCACCTGCAGATTCGCGCACCTGCAGATACGCGGCGTCCGCTCCCGAGGACGGTCGTATTCGTGTTCGTGCCGTTATAAATCACCTGATACCGCCCGCTCACCTCCGGCGACGACCGCCGCGACATCCTGCAGACCGCCGATGGCCGTCGCGTCGTCGGGCGTAAGCGTCTGCGCGCTTCCGCGGCCCGCGCTCACCGTAGAGCCGAAGGTCCGCGTCGCGCCCGGCGTGATGATGATCAGATTCGATCCGATGCGATTGGATGCTTGACTGGATGGATCCCTGCGCGCCCTGCCCGACGGCGACCAGCGCGATCACCGAAGCGATGCCGATCACGATGCCGAGCATCGTAAGCCCCGACCGCACCTTGTTCACGGTCACGGCGCTATAGGTTTCTTCAAAAAGATCTTGCGTGGTCATGGTTATGATTGCAATACTTCTTTCTCGTGATCTCGCGATGACGCTTATGTGATTCTTCTCGTCGGTCAAAATATTCCCGTCACGGATATGGATGATGCGGTCCGCATGTTCGGCGACGTACGCTCGTGCGTGATGAGCACGATCGTCTTTCCGTGCTGCATATTGAGCGCCTGGAACGTATGCAAGCACGATCTCGCCGGTCTTCGAATCAAGATTGCCCGTCGGCTCGTCGGCAAGGATGAGCGCCGGATCGTTCACGAGCGACCGCGCGATCGCCACGCGCTGCATCATGCCGCCGGAAAGCTGGTTTGAATGGTGATACCAGAATTCTTCCGGGAACGCCGAATCGGCGAGCGCTTTTTTGGCGATCTTTTCCCGCTCTGCTCTTTCTCGACGCCCGCATAGATGAGCGGCAGAGAAACGTTGCGCAACACGGTCGTCGCGCGGCAAGAAGTTGAACGATTGGAACACGAACCCGATCTTCTCCCTGCGGATGTCGGCGAGCTCGTCATCGGAAAGCTTTGAGACATCCTTGCCGTCCAGAAAATATTCGCCGCTGGTCGGCGTATCGAGCGCGCCCATGATTGCATCAGCGTGATTTGCCCGAACCGGACGGCCCCATGATCGCCACGAACTCCCCTTCTTTAACGGAAAACGTGATGCCCTTTCAGCACTTCAGTGTCTATGCCGCCCGTATGATAGGTTTTCTTGATATCTTTGCACTCAATGATGTTCTTCATCTTCCCGTAGGTGCAGCGCCTCCTCCGCCAGCGCCGCCAACCCTTGCCCCTCCCCCTCCGCCAAGAATGCTGAACACGCTTGTGGCGCCCGTCGTTGACCTCGTGCTCGCGGCGGACGCGGAGGTAGTAATGGTCTGCGTGATGATCTGGTCTCCCACGTTTATGCCGGAAGTGATCTCCGTCAAAGTATCGTTCGAAAGTCCGGCCGTGACCGGCACCCGTTTTGTCGCCGAAAGCATGATGCCCTGCGCAGCGCTCGTCGCGATCACCGACGTCGCTACCGGCGAGGCGGGTTCGAGCACATAGCTCGCGGTCCCCTGCGTCGTGACCGCCGCGTTCGGGACCGCGATCACGTTCTGGTCCACTTGCGTCACGATGTCCGCCGTCACGCTCATGCCGGGCTTCACCTGCGCAGTTCCGGAGGCCTCTTGGAAAGCCACTTGCACGTTGTAGTTCACGACCCCCTGGCTCACCGTCCCTACGGCATCAATCTCCGTCACTTGTCCAGCGAGAGAAAGGTCGGGGAGAGCATCAAACGTAAGCGTGGCTTTGTCGCCAAGATTCACCTTCGCCGCATCCACTTCGTTCAGGGTCACCTCCGCAAGCTCCCCTTGCGTTATCATGCTCACGGCGGGAGACGGCACCGTCGCGCCGACGACGGAAGGAACTGCCGAGATGATCCCTGCCATCGGCGCGCGGATGGAAGTGTACGCCAGATTTTGCTCGGCGGTCTGTAATGAAAGTTGCTGCCCCTGGATGCGAAAGCTGCTGGGATTGGATATCGAGCGGATCGGTCCCTGCCTGGAGCTGTGCGAGCGCCTGTTGCGCCTGGGTAAGCGAGAGAGTCGCATTGTTGAGCGCCGTCTTGTCGTTCGCAACCGCGTTCACGGTATTCGAAAGACTTGAGACGTCGCTGCCTACCGTTCCGACATAAGTGCCGAAGTTGGTCTGGTAGGTAGCGGTGATCGAAGGCAGAGGCGCGAGGCCGACGTTCGTCGGATAATTCGTCGTGACGAAGTCGAGGAGGCTCTTTACGGCCTTGACCGACTCGCCGATAAGCTTTGCGGTGTTATAAGTCTCGGAGAAAAGCGCATCAAGCGAGGGCGGGGCGCCATAACGGCTCGCCGCTCCATAGTCGGCAAGGTTTGTTTGATACGCTGCGTTCGCTGCCTGATAGGCACTCACGACATCGGCGCTGTACGGGGTGGTCGATGCCTGTAGGTAGGTCGGCATCACGCTCACGTAGGCATCGGGGTTGTCCTGCGTCTTATTGACCGCGGTGCCGAGGACAAAGCTCTGCAATTGGCCCATCACGGTCTGGAAATCGACGAAGGCGCTCGAGATCGAATCGAAGCCGCTTTGGTAATCTTTTTGAAGCGTCGACGAAGCGGTGATCAATTGTTCCTGATCTTGCGTGACGGCGTTCTCGTTCTGCGTGAGCGTCGCTTGTTGAGGCGGCTCCTGAAGCTTCGCGAGCGAAAGCTGGGCCGACTGCAATGAAAGCTGGGCTTGCTGGAGCGCCTTTTGCTCGTTCGTGGGATCAAGCTGGACCAAGAGCTGGCCCGCCGTCACATGGTCGCCGACCTGCACGTAGACATGGGTGACATTCTCCGTAACCTGGGGCTTCACGTCGATCGAGGTTACCGCCTGCACCTGGCCGCTCCCGGTAACCGATGAAACGACGGTGCCCTGGGCCGCCTCTTCAACCACGTATTTGGTCACGGTCGTCGTGCCCTGGGAAGAAGCAATACCAATAATATCCGCCGCCGATCACGATGATTGCGACGATCGCGGAAATTATCTTATGGGCAAGGATACGCTGGCGTAATTTTGAAAACATAATAGATGATAAAATTCTGATTTACTGGACGGGCCCCGCAGACATCATCGGCGTGGGCGCGGGAAGCGAGGACGACGAATCAAAGACTCGCACGAAACGGGCCTCGATCTGGCCGTTCGCGTCCGGCGTGCCGATCACCGTTACGCCGTTACCTACTCGCACCTCGCTCATAGTGAGCGTATTGTTCATCTCCCGAATGATGGCGTCGGGCGCTACGAGCACGGACTCCTCGTCACCATCTGCATCCCGTACGGAAAAGCTGGAGCTCGAGACGTCGATCACTTCTCCCGCAGCGCCATGCATGTTCGCCATATGGCCCGCCGGGAATCCTCCGAAGAAATTCCTGAAATAGTTATCGCCGAATCGACCGGCGAATGAAGCCTCGTGATAGCCCGCGAGAGCTCCTAAGCCGAAAACAAAAAGGAAAGCAACGACCGCCCCCACTATCCAAAGGATGGCCCGCACCTTAGAAGATTGCAAGGTTTCTTTCATGTTTTTTTAATCACGAACGGGGAGAGGAAAAGGTATGCGTGCGCATGAGCGCGACCTCTCCCAAAAACCGCGCCGCGGACCAGACGGCGAAGAAAACGCCCGAGAATAATATGGCAACGGAAAACACGGGGAACGATTCCACGATCGAAAGTGAAAAATCGGAAAAGTTTCCCATCGTCGTCGCAAAATCCGAAAGGAAAAGCGAAGTGAACGCGAAGAGGCCCGAGCGCGACGCCTGGATGAACGCTTCCGTTCCGCCGTATATCATGAGCGCAACGGAACCCATAAGCACCGCGCCGAACGCCACCGACTTGATCATCAGACGGCGGCGCTCTTCCTTCTCGATGCGCAGCAATATGCGCCCGGCAAGTCCGGCAGACGGAGCGGGCGCTTCAAGATCAGCGCGGGAAAGCATCATCTTTAAAGTCTCTTCATCCATTGTTATCAATTACGAAAAAGTGGGGTGTTTAGGTGCACAGACGCTATGCCAGCCTCGGATCGGCGGCATCCCCCATGACGATCTTCCGGAGAAGCACAATGCCTCTCCGATGCTTGCTTTTGACGGTATCAATGGGCTCTCCCAGGGTCTCCGCAATCTCCCGGAACTTGAGGTTGTCGTTATACCGCATGCCGAGCACGGTCCGATAGGCAGGCGGGAGCGCGCTCATGGCGCGCGCGAGGTCCGCGCGCGTCGATGCCCGTTCAAATGCCGCATCGGGAAGTTCCGCCGTCCCGATATAGGGAGCGAGCATGGCATCAAGACGTTCTTCGTCTTCGCTCATCTGCGAGAACGCCATCGGCTTCTTCTTTTTTAAAAGATCGAGCGCAACGTTCTTCGCGATTGCGAAAAGCCATGTTTTGAAATTCCTCTCGGCGTCGAACTTTTTAAGATTTTTCCATGTCCTTAAAAACGCCTCCTGCGTCACGTCTTCCGCCTGCGCCGGATCACGCACGTAGCGATAAGCGAACTTATAAACGGTGCTCATGTACCGTTCGACGATCTTCGCAAAGGCGTTCTTGTCTCCCGCGAGCACTGCGCGCACTAACTCTGCGTCGGTTTTTTCAACATCCATAGAATCTTATTAAAGCACGAAAAACGCGGCCGGGCAACTTACGCTTTTATCTTTGATAAAGTCCGACAAGCTTCGTCTATTCAAGAATGTGGGTGTTCATTGCCGCCTCAAGCTCCGCCTTGCCGGTGGCACTAGGCAAGTCGAGCACCACATCAAGCGCATAGAGATAAAATTCGTAATGATGAATGCCGTGGCCTGGCGGCGGATAGGGGCCGGCATAGCCAGGGCTTCGGCCGTTCATTCCTTCGCTTGCGCCTGGCGGCACGCTTTCCTCCTTGATCACCGTGGTCATCGGCGAAATGTTCCAAACGACCCAATGCGTAAAGCCGCCCGGGAGCGGCGCGTCCGGATCGTGCATGATAAGCGCCAAGCTTTTGGCACCCCCTGGTACGTGCTGGATCTGCAACTCCGGATTGATATCGCCGCCTTCGCGGGAAAACTTCTTCGGGATCATCCCGTTGCTTTCAAATGATGGACTAATGAGAAGCATAATATTAGTTTACATTAATCCCCGCCTTTTGATGCAAATTCGTTGTATTCCTTCCTCATAAAAGCGACGGTGGCCTCGTCGCGCGGTTTTGTGACGCCGGGATACCGCCACGCGCTGATCACCTTCCTGCGGCCGCCGCTATCCTGAATCATCACCCATATCTCCTGCGTCCACCTGTCCTTCCCCTTGAGTGACGCGGGCTGCATCATTGCGACTGTCTTCGGCGCCACGCCCTCCTCCACGCGCCGCGGGGAGTTCAATACACGCCGCACCCGCGCCGGTGACAATCTATAAAAATTCATCTTCGCCTGCGCGTGATGCGTCCACGAAAGGATAGTAGGCTTCTTGATCGATGGCATTTTCTTATTATAACCGCACTATGTTAAACGCTGCATTAAAAATATTAAGGCCGGACTGACAGACAGCCAGTAGTAAGAAAGGGTTCTGGGAAGAGCCCCTCCGAGTACTCTTTCCAGAACCCTTTCTTACTACTGGCTGTTTCGGGCCTAGAATTTTTCCGCCGCCCGGCGATAATTGCAATACGGGCACGTGGGCACGGGCTCGGGCGCCGTCTCCCTGTCAAATATCTTTTTAGCGTTCTTTAACGCCTGTTCCACCCAAGAATCGTCGCCATTCAGAGGTTCAATAAAAAGATCGAATGCGAGCGCCGCCTTGCCGTTGCCGAAGCCGTCCGCTTTGTTGACGCGCGCGAACACGAAATAGCCCGTAGGCGATACTGCGAACCCATTCTGCCGCAAAAGCCACTGATACACTTCCATCTGTCGCCGGTAGGAATCGTAGATCTGGTGCTCCTTCGCGCCCGTCGCCTTGTAGTCCACGACAATAAGCTCTCCGTCGGGATTCACCCAGACATCGTCCACCGCGCCGGTCACGAGGAAACCGGTCGGCCTGTGCTCAAATTGCACGCCCGTAAAGTTGTGCCGCCACTGGCTCAGTTTTTCGTGCTGGAACGGGACTGCGTTCACCTCATACTTCTTCATCAACGGATGCTGCGTCCCCTTTTCGCGGTGCACGTCAAATTCCGCTTTAAGCAGATAGTCGATCGCGTTGTTGATTGTGTACGGCGCCGGCGGCGGGCGCTTTATTCCCTGCGTCATATCCAGCCAGAAGCATTTCGGGCAATCAAGCGAGAGCTCGATCTTCGTGCGGGAAAGTTTGGTTACGTTGGTCTTGGTCTTAGCCATGGTGGTTTATTGCGTTGCCGTGATATGGTCAACGCTATATTGTAGGTCGCCGCCCACTTTTTTGCCAGGATTGAAAATATTCAAGGGATCAAAGATCTTCTTCACCTCGGCGAACAGGGCCGTGATCTCCGACCCGTACATCTCCGTGAGATAGGGCGTGCGGATGAGGCCGTCGTTATGCTCCGCAGTGATGGAACCCTTGTATCGGAAAACAAGCTGATACACTTCTTCGGAGATCGTGGGGATGAGCGCGCGCACCCGGGCATCCTTCAAATTCATGAGCGGGATGATATGGAAGTTGCCGTTGCCGGGATGCCCTGCGATCGTATAGATGAGGTCGTTTTTATATTTATCGAGGATCGCGTTCAGCTTCGGCATGAACTCCGGCAGATATTCGGGCTTGATGACAAAATCGTCAATGAAGGGCGCTGTGTCCTTCCCTTTGATATTGCCGTGGAGCAGCGCAAAGCTTTCGCGGCGAATGGTCCAATATTTTTGGGCTTCATCGACGTCCCGGAGGACCCGTATGTGGATGCCCGCGTGCGTCCTTCCGAATGCCTCCACGCTCGCACGGAGCTTTACGAGCTGTCCCGCCAATTCCTTCTCGTCGTCCGAAGTGAGCTCCACAAGCACCACCATCTTCGGCATGCCGTGCCGCAGGACCATCATTACCTCCGGCAGGAACTGCCAACCGAGCTTTATGAAATTCCCTTTCATGGAGCCGAGCACCTGCCGCCACAGCTTCACCGCCACGCCGAGCGTCTTGTCGTCATAGGATTCCAAGCTTTCCGGGTGGAACTTCAAAAGTGTGACCACGAGGTCCGCAATGGGATCGAGCGTGCTCAAAAAGATGACGGCGAGATGCGAATATTTTTTTGCCTTGACGAGACCGAGCTTGGCTTCGGCGAGGAGACCGAGCGTCCCCTGGGAACCGACGAAAAGCTTCGTGAGGTCAAACGTCTTTTCTGTCCCATACGTTCCATAAATAGTAACCGGCGGAGTTCTTTGAAACGTCCGGTTTGGCTTTTTTAATAACGTCGTAATGCGTCTCAAGAAGCGCGTAGAGACGGCGGTAGGCATCGCCCTCGAAGCTTTGCTCGTTCAGCTTCCCTTGGAGCGCATCGCCTTCAAGCGGCCGCAAAGAATGCTCTTCCCCGTCGCTCAAGACGACCTTGAGCTCGCGCACATAATCTTCCGTTTTCCCGTACGCAAGCGTCTTTTCGCCGCCCGAATTGTTATTGACCATGCCACCGATGGCGCAGAGCTCTTTTGAGGCGGGGTAGGGAGGATACAAAAGGCCGCGCGGCGCAAGCTCCACTTCAAGATCGCGGAAATACACGCCCGGCTCCACCACCGCATAGCCATCCCGAACCTCGCGGATGCGGTTGAAATATTTAGTGAACGAAACGATGATGCCTTGATTGAGCGGCCCACCTGTCATATCCGTGCCCGCCGAACGCCCCGTGAGCGAAATATTCTCCCCTGCAGCTTTCTTCTTTGTAACAAAGGCGACCAGGTTCTTCAGGTCTTCAATGTCCTTTGGAAAGACGACGATCTGCGGCCGCACCTTGAAAACAGAATAATCGCGGCTGTATTTTTCAAGCGTTGCGTCGTCCGCCGCCACGTCGCCGTGGAAGAATTTTCTTATCTCGTCTGCAAGAGCCATTAAACCTTATTATATCATTACGGCGCCCTTGCGGAGCACCACGATCTTCCCCTTCCGCAGCGCGACCACCGTGCTTGGTTTTGAAGCGCTTTTTCCGCCGCCCGCATACAATGCTACCCGTTCGCCGAAATACTTCTTTGCCTCGCGGACCGTCCGCGCCGGCGCTTCGCCTTCGGGATTTGCGCTCGGGGCGACGAGGGGTCCCGTCTTCCGCAAGAGTGCACGAAACCATTTTGGTTCTGGAACGCGGAACGCGAGCGTCCGCGTGCCGCGGTGCAGATAAGAAAACTTTTTGGAAGGAGCGGAGAAGATCACGCTCACTTTCCCGGGCCACCATCGCCCCAAAAGCTTTTTCGTGAACGCGTCCGGCCGGATCCCAAACCGCGCGAGATCGCGGGGCGACGCGATGAGAATGATCATCGGCTTTTTCGGATTCCGCTTCCGCAGCGCGTATATTTTCTCCACGGTGCTTTTCTTGAGCGCAGAACCGACGATGCCGTAAATGGTATCGGTGGGGATCACCGCTATGCCGCCCGCCCGAAGGATCTTGGCCGCTCTTTCCGTGATGCTCATGGTTCTATGGTATCATTATGGTATGGCTTATTTAAATAAATATGGCGTGGCTATTATTGCGGTCCTCGCCGTAGCGGTCATCGTGCTCGTCGTCCTGCTCGCGGGCCAGCATCAGAGCTCGCAGGCGCCTTCCTCTACCCCCATGACGGCTGCGAATACGCCCGCTCCCACAACCACCTCGCCTTCATCCCCGGCAGCCGCCCCCTCTTCCGGCAATACGTCCGCAAAAACGGGCGGGACCCAATCCGGTAGCGGAGTGACCCCCAAATACGCGCCGACCGGCTTTACGATCCGTCTCGTTGCCCCATTGGCGGGCGCCACCTGGACCATCGCCCAGCAAAATCTTATCGCTTGGAACCCGGAGGCGGGAGTGTCGGGGCAAATAGAACTGCTTGACGCATCCACTTTGAAGCTTGTGGGAATAATCCTGAACCAGATCGGGCCGCACCAAACCTCTTACATGTGGAATACGAGGGACCTGCTTCTTACCCGGACGAATCCGCTCAAAACTACGGTAACGGCCGGCAACTACGTGGTAAGGATCGCCTTTGACGGCAATAACCTTTCGCCGATCACGAGCCTGCCGGTCACGATCACGAATTAAAAAGTTCTGCGCTAGGACAAAGCCCTTCGCCCACGGAGGGTTTTGTGGTATTTGATCGCGAAGCGGTGCGCCTCGTCGCGCACGCGGACGAGCGTTCTCTTGTCGGTCCAGCGGGGAATGGCACCTAGGATGTCATTGCGCTTGCGCTCCGGCCCCTTTGCAATGCCGACGATTGGGACGCGGAGCCCTGCCCGCATAAGGACTTTTTTAGCGGCGTTCGCCTGCGCGATGCCGCCGTCAATGAGGATCAGGTTGGGCATACGCCACCGCTCCCCGGCCGCCGCCGCCCGGGCCGTGTCTTTCACACCGTGATGGAACCGCCGCGTGAGCATCTCCGTAAGCATCCCGACGTCGTTCGGCCGGAAGATCGTGCGAATGCGGAATTTCCTGTACTCGTCCTTGTTCGGCTCGCCGTTCTCAAAGACCACCATGGAGCCAACCGCCGAGGTGCCGGAGATGTTTGAAATGTCGTATCCCTCGATGCGATATGCCTTTTCGCCGTCGGCGCTGCCCTCACGCCCAGTGCTAATCGGCATCTCCGCTTCCGCGATAAGCGCGGTGTCGCGGATGTGCTGGAGCGCGAATATCTGCCGTCGCAGCTTTTCCGCTTTTTCAAAATCAAGTTTCTTGCTTGCCGCGCCCATTTCCTTCGCGAGCGACTGCAAGAGCCGTTTCTTCTTACCCTCCAAAAAGAGCGCGAGGCGTGCGATGTTCTTCAAATATTCTTCGCGCGTTATCGTTCCCACGCATGTGCCCGGGCAAAGCCCGATCTCATAATCAAAGCACGGCCGCGGGAATTTTCCGATCCGTTCTGGGTCATGCGTGCTCCATGGAAATATCTTCCGGAGTATCTTCAGCGCGTCGCGCACGCTTGATGCCGACGTGAACGGGCCAAACCTTTTCCCGCCCGTTTCCGTCTCTTCCCGCGCACTAAGAGCACGCGCGGAAATTTCTCTTTCGTTATTTCGATGTACAAAAAGCTCTTGTCGTCCTTCTCGCGCACATTGAACGGCGGCATGAACTTTTTGATGAGCTCCGCCTCAAGAATGAGCGCTTCAAGCGCCGTATCGGTCTTCTCGTGGTCAATCTTTTTTATCTTTGCGACGAGCGCCTCGATTCGCACATCATGCGGCCGCTCAAAGTAGCTCGAAACCCTCCGGCGCAGATTGCCCGCCTTGCCGACGTAAAGCACGCGGCCCTCGCCGTCCCTCATCAGATATACGCCCGGCGTGTCGGGCAGGTTTTTATAATTAATCACCTTTTAATCTTTACCAGATAAACAGCTAGCTGCCCAGCAGGACATATATCGCGCACTTGCCGATCTCGGGGAGGATGCCGCCCTCAATCCCCTCGCTTATTTTTTCGAGCGGGATCTTTTGGTTACTGCCGTACGAGATCAAATAGTCCTCTTCGACATAGGCAAGTTTGCGGCCGTCCTCGCCCCATACGAAGTTCCCCTCGAAATAACCTAGCTTCGTCCCGTCGTGCGCGCGGATACGGTTTCCTTCCACCCAGCCGATCTTCTCCCCGCCCCGCCAGATGTCATTGCCGACGATCTTTACCATGGTTTCAGTATAGCAAAATTACGACAAGACCTTTCTTAAATACTGCCCGGTCGCGCTTCCCGCCTTGCGGACGATCTGCTTCCGGCGTGCCCTCGGCCACCACGCGGCCGCCGCGCTCGCCGCCCTCCGGGCCGAGGTCAATGATCCAATCGGCGGTCTTTATGACATCAAGGTTGTGTTCGATCACGACAATCGTATTCCCGCGATCCACCAGGCGCTGCAGGACCTTCACGAGCTGGTCCACGTCCGCGAAATGGAGGCCGGTCGTCGGCTCGTCAAGCAGGTAAAGCGTGCGGCGCGTGTCGCGCTTGCCAAGCTCAGCGGAAAGTTTGATGCGCTGCGCCTCGCCGCCGGACAAGGTCGTCGCCGATTGGCCGATCTCCAAGTACCCCAGCCCGACCTCTTCCAGAATCGTAAGCTTCTCATAAAGCCACGGGATGTCTTCAAAGAATTTTACCGCTTCTTCCACGGTCATTTTCAGAACGTCGTAAATATTCTTTGCTTTGTATTCCACTTCAAGCGTCTCGCGGTCAAAGCGCTTTCCCTTGCAGATGTCGCAGGTCACGTAGACCGTCGGCAAGAAATGCATCTCTATCGCGATCGTGCCATGCCCTTCGCAATTCTCGCACCGCCCGCCAGGCACGTTGAAACTGAACCGGCCGGGCTTGTAGCCGCGCACGCGCGCGTCCTCGGTCGCGGCGAAAAGATCGCGGATGTGCGTCCAGGCACCGACATAGGTCGCGGGATTGGACCGCGGCGTGCGGCCGATCGCCGACTGGTCGATATTAATGATGCGATTTATATATTCCATCCCGAGCATCGCCTTATACGCCGCCCGCTTTGTAAGTCGCACGGTTCAACTTGTCCGCGACCGCCTTGTAGAGCACGTCATAGACCAAGCTCGATTTGCCGGAACCGGAAACGCCGGTCACGGCGACGAACCGCCGCAGTGGGATGTCCACGTCTATATCCTTCAAGTTGTTTGCGTGCGCGCCGCGGATCTTCAGAATATTCCTGCTCCCCGCCCACGCGGCGCCGCCTTTGGCCGGCACCTCAATGAACTTCTTTCCGCGCAAATATTGCAGCGTAAGCGAATCCTTTTTCATGTCCTTGATGATCTCCGGAAGCGGCCCCTGTGCCACGATCTCGCCGCCGTGGACGCCTGCCGCAGGTCCGATGTCCACCAGATAATCCGATTCGCGGATCGTTTCTTCGTCGTGCTCCACCACGATGATCGTATTCCCGAGGTCACGCAGGTCCTGGAGGGTTTTGATAAGCTTCGCGTTGTCCCGCTGGTGGAGCCCGATCGTCGGCTCGTCCAGGATATAAAGGGTTCCCACGAGGCGCGAACCGATCTGCGACGCAAGCCGGATGCGCTGCGCCTCGCCGCCCGAGAGCGTCCCCGCCTTGCGGTCAAGCGTCAGATATTCCAAGCCAACGTCCGCCATGAACTTCAGTCGGCTCTTGATCTCGCGGAGCGGCGCCACCGCGACCTCCGTAAGCGAGGCGCTTTTGAACTTCATCTTGCCGAAGAAGCGGTACGCATCCTCTATGGAGAACGCCGTCACGTGAATTGATGTTCTTGCCGTCGATCAAAACGTTCAAGCTTTCCTCGCGCAGGCGCTTCCCCGCGCAGACGGGGCATATCTCGTCCGACCAGAGGTCCTTCGTGCCCAGGCCGTGGCATTCGGGGCAAGCGCCGTAAGGACTGTTGAACGAAAAGAGCCGCGGTTCTATCTCCGGGAACGAAAATCCGTCGTGCGGGCAGGTGAACTTCGCCGAGAGCGAAACTTCCTTGTCGGTGATGATCGTGACGACGCTTTCGCCGTATTTGAGCGCGGACTCGATCGCTTCGGCAAGCCGTAAACGATTGTCCTTTTCCTTGAAGTTCATGCCTGCCGGCATCCGGTCCACCACAAGCTCGATCGTGTGCATCTTGTAGCGGCCGAGCTCCATCCGCTCGCGGAGCGAATGGTATTTGCCGTCGATGCGCACTTCGGAGAACCCGGCGTTCAGGAAGTCGTAGAGCATCTGGTAATATTCCCCTTTCCGGCCGCGCACAACAGGCGCCAAGATCACCATGTTCGTTCTTCGCCCCTTTCGCACCGCTATTTTCGTTCGCGATATCTATCGCCACGTCCACGATCTCTTCGTTCGTCATTTTCTGGATCTCGCGGCCGCACTTCGGGCAGAACGGTTTCCCGGCGCGCGCGAAAAGCACGCGGAGATAGTCGTAGATCTCCGTGATCGTCGCGACCGTGGAGCGCGGATTCGCGGAATGGCTCTTTTGATCAATGGAGATGGCGGGCGAAAGGCCTTCAATGTCGTCCACGTCCGGCTTGTCCAGCCGGCCCAAAAACTGCCGCGCATAGGCGGACAAGGATTCTATGTAGCGGCGCTGACCCTCGGCGAAGATCGTGTCAAACGCCAAGCTGGACTTCCCCGAACCCGAAAAGCCGGTGAACACGACCATCTTGTCCCGCGGGATCTCGAGGTTGATGTTCTTCAAATTGTGCTCGCGCGCGCCCTTAATGATTATTTTATCGTGTGCCATGTTTTTGAGCTTTTTTATAGAGTTCCTTGATCTCGTCCCTTAAAAGCGCCGCAAGTTCAAAGTCCAGCCGCTTCGCCGCTTCGCGCATCTCGCGCTCCTTGTCGGCGATCAGCTTCTGCATGCCGGTCTTCGACTTAGGGATGGGCTTCGTTTCCAACTTCAGGACCTCGTCAACGTTCGGGAAAATGTCGGAGATGGCCCGTACGATCGTCGTAGGCGTGATGCCGTGCGTCTTGTTATAGGCAGTCTGGATCTTGCGGCGCCGTTCGGTCTCCGCGACCGCGCGCTCAATGGAACCCGTGATCTCATCCGCGTAGATCAAAACCTCTCCTTCCACGTTCCGCGCCGCGCGGCCGATCGTTTGGATCAAAGAAACCTCGCTCCGTAAAAATCCTTCCTTGTCCGCGTCCATGATAGCGACGAGTGAAACCTCCGGCAGGTCCAGCCCTTCGCGCAAAAGGTTCACGCCCACGAGCACCTCTATCTTCCCGCGGCGCAGGTCGGTCAATATCTTGATGCGGTCCAAGCGTCTTCACGTCACTGTGCAAATAGTTCACTTTCATTTTGCGTTCTTCAAGGTACGACGAAAGGTCCTCCGCCATCCGCTTCGTCAAGGTCGTCACGAGTACGCGCTCTTTCTTCGCAACGCGCCCCTCAATGCGCGGAATGAGATCGTCCACCTGCCCGCGCGCGGGGCGGATCGTGATCTTCGGGTCCACAAGCCCCGTCGGCCGGATGATCTGCTCAACGATCTGCGTCGCTCTCGCGGCGCTCGTACGGCCCCGGCGTCGCCGAAGTATAGATCGTCTGCCCGATGCGGTTCACGAACTCCGGGAACCGCAAGGGCCGGTTATCCGCGGCCGAGGGCAAACGGAAACCATATTCCACGAGTGTCTTTTTGCGCGAGGCGTCGCCCTCGAACATGCCCTGCAGCTGCGGCACGGTCATGTGCGATTCGTCTATGATAGTCAGAAAATCCGGCTTGCCGTCCTCCGTGTGCGGGAAATAATCCAAGAGCGTGTCCGGCGGCTCGCCCGCGGCGCGGCCCGAAAGATGGCGGGAATAGTTCTCGATGCCGTGGCAGTAGCCCACCTCGCGCATCATCGCAATGTCAAACTTCGTCCGGCGCTCCAGGCGCTCCGCTTCCAGAAACTTCTTTTCTTTCTCAAAATATTTCAGCCGCTCTCTCAATTCCTCCTGGATCACCTTTATCGCCCGCTCGCGCTCCGGCGCCTCCGTGATGAAATGCTTTGCCGGCGCAAAAATGACGTCCGCGACTTGCGGCGTTTTCCCCGGCTGGAAACCCCACAACGGGATCTATCTCGTAAATCGCGCGGATCACGCCGCCCGTCGACCTCAAAGTTATAAATGACCTCGCGGTCGGCGGGCATGATCTCCCAATTCTCGCCGCGCAGGCGGTACGTGCCGCGCTTGAGGTCCGCGTTCGTGCGGGTGAACTGCAGCTCCACAAGCTTCCGCGAAAAATCCTTCCGCTCGATCCGGTCGCCCACTTTAAAATGGAAAATGTTCTGCGCGTAGACCGCAGGCGCGCCCAAGGCCGTAGATGCACGAGACCGACGCCACGACGATCACGTCGCGCCGCGTGAGGAGCGCGGTCGTCGCCGCGTGGCGCAGCTTGTCTATCTCATCGTTGATGAGCGCTTCCTTATCTATATACGTGTCGCTTGACGGGATATACGCCTCCGGCTGGTAATAGTCGTAATACGAAACGAAATAATTCACGGAGTTCTTCGGGAACAGCTCGCGGAACTCGTTGCAAAGCTGGGCGGCCAGGGTTTTGTTGTGCGCGATCACGAGCGCGGGCCGGTTCATCTCCGCGATCACGTTCGCAACGGTAAATGTTTTCCCGAACCCGTGACGCCGAGGAGCGTCTGGTCGCGCAAGCCCTTCTCGCAAACCGGAAACGAGCGATGCAATCGCCTTCGGCTGGTCCCCTGCGGGCTTGTTATCTGAAATGAGTTCAAAATGGTCCATGAATACAGGATTCGCCCCTCGGGCAGGACCCTAGGGGTGGTACTTCCCAATCTTACGCCGCATGTACCGCGAGGTCAAACAAAAACCGCCTTCCGACCTCACCGGAAAACGGCTTTTGATAGCGTTAACTACAAGAGTTATTCTAGCAAATCCACCGCCAATGGAAGTGTGGATAACTAGGCGCCAAGTACTTTCGTGAGCGGGCATTTTGCATGATTGTGCGGACGGGCAACGCAGTACTTCCGGCCATATTCAATGAGGAGATAGGTCGCCTGAACCACTGTTTTTTTGGGATGATCGCCATGAGGTCGCGCTCTATCTTTTCCGGCGTCTTTTCGCGCGAAAGGCCGAGCACATGCGCAAGACGCTTCACGTGCGTGTCCACCGCGATCCCCTCCACGACGCCATAGGCATTCCCCAGAATGACGTTCGCCGACTTGCGGCCGACGCCCGGGATCGTCACCATTTCTGCCATCGTTTTCGGCAACTTGCCGTGGAACTTCTGCTTTACCACCTTCGCGGCGGCAAGGATATTGCGCGTTTTTGCGCGATAAAAACCGCATTGATGGATGTCGCGCTCAAACTCGCGCGGGTTCGCGCGGACATAATCGCCCAGCTTCCGATATTTCTTGAAAAGCGCCGGGGTCACCTCGTTCACCTTCTTGTCCGTGCATTGCGCCGAGAGCTCCACCGCAACGAGCAGCTCCCATTCGCTCTCATATTGAAGGGCGATCTTTGCGTGCGGGAAAAGTTTTCCGAGAACCGTGAAAATCCGCGCGGCGCGGCGCTTGAGGCGCGGCAGATCTTTCTTTGCGATCATACGCTCCATTATAGCGCGCCAATGCGCGCCGGAGCTACTCCTCTATTTTGTATCCGAAACCGTGGACGGTCTTCAACAACTTTTTCCTGTGCCCGACGTCCATCTTTTCGCGCAGGAACCGGATATGCACGTCCACGGTGTTCGTGAAGGGATCTGCGTTCATGTCCCAGACGTGCTCCAAGATCATCGCTGCGCGTGAGCGTGGTCCCGGGATTCCGCATGAGATATTCCAGCAGCGCGAATTCTTTGCGGTTCAGCGTGAACCGCTTCCCGGCGCGCGTCACGGTATGGGCATGCGTATCCATCGCGAGGTCGGCCACCTGTGAGCATCAGGCCCCGTGATCTTTTTTTCGCGCCGCATAAGTGCGTTCACCCGCGCCAAAAGTTCCGCGAGCGAGAACGGCTTTGCGAGATAATCGTCCGCGCCGAGGTTGAGCGCTTCGATCTTTGTGGTCACGTCGCCGGTGACGGAAAGCATGATGATCGGGGAATGTTTTTCCGCGCTCGCGAATCGCTTTGCACACCTGGAGACCGTTCTGCTCGCCGGCAAGCTTGATGTCAAAAATGCCGACGTCATACGGATTCACCTTCGCCCACATGAGCCCTTTTTCGCCGGTTTCCGCGCAATCCACCGCAAACCGCTCGGCCTTTAAGCTGCTCATGATGTATTCGCAATTTCCTTTTCGTCCTTCAAGAAGTAGTACGCGCATGGTGTCTCAAATATTATGCCAAATCAATCATTAAAAGATTCTAAAATGGAAACAGCTCAAAAAACTTGACAGGCGCGAATCTTTCTGCTAAAATACAGGCAGCAGAACCTTAAAATGCCTTTCCTCTTGCAGCAAGTCCCGCCCTGCGCGAAGCGCAAAGGGGCGAAGTTTGCTGCAGGAGGAAGGCCAAAAATGGCCGGCGGCTATGTCGGGCTGCAAACTAACGCCCCTCCTCGCAGCCAAAAACATGAGCGCCGCCATTGGCTTCGCAGTTGTGATCATCGCGTTCGGTATTTTCATGCCGGACGTACTGCGAGCCTTGAGCGTCTTCCTCCTGACGCTCTTCGGGAAAGCAACGGCATTCCTACAAGCACTGCCGGTTGCCTCCCCTGCGCCGAGTTCAACCCTCGGTCGCTAAAACAAAAGGCACATCTTCGGATGTGCCTTGTTCTTTTTCGATTCGGCCGCGCGGGGGACGATGAGGTCGGCGTGCTCACCGACAAAAGCTGGACCGTAAAATGCAAAGTGGAATTCGCCGGGATGCCCTGCTGCGGCTGCGCACCGTAACCGAGTTCCGGAGGGATGGTGAGCTCGCGCTTCCCGCCCACCTTCATTCCCACCAAACCAAGGTCCCAGCCCTGGATGACCTTATTCGCGCCAAGAACAAAACTGAACGGCTGGTTGCCGTGCAATGACGATGCATCAAAAACAGTGCCGTCATCAAGCGTGCCGGTATAAAGCACATTCAGCGTATCGCCGTTCGCCGCCGTTGCACCGGTGCCGACCGTAATGTCTTTTGTTTTAAAGTTTTGCATGATCTGTAATTGCGCCTGCTGCGCCGCTGCCGATGCCTGGACTTGCGCCGCGCGCATCGCTTCATCGGATTTATTATTGTACCACATGGCCGGAGAGATGATCGCGACGGCAATCAGGATGAAAACGATTATGGGGAGTGCCTTTTTCATATTCTGCAATTTTACGATATTTGCGAACCCGGCGCAACCTCGTGGTCGGGCATAAGGATGACCGGCTCCCCGCCTTCGCCGTGCGCCGCGAGGAGCATCCCCTGGCTAAGGACGCCCATCAGCTTCCGCGGCTCAAGGTTCGTGACCACTACAATCTGCTTTCCTACCAGGTCTTCCGGTGCATAGGACTTTCCGATACCCGCAACGAGCTGCCGCGGTTCGCCCGTGTCCACTTGGAGCTTCACAAGCTTTTCCGAACCCTCGACGCGCTCCGCGGCAATGATCTTGCCGATGCGAAGGTCAACATTTTTGAACTCGTCTATGGTCATAACGCTGATGGTATCAATCGGAAGAGTTATCGTCAAACCGCCCACGAAAATCATCGCGGCTGCCACTGCCTCTCGGAAAGGTTGAGGTTGTTGATATCGTTGAGCTTGCGTGCGTGAAGATGCTCGGTATGGAAAAATTGGCCGTAGAGGTGGCAGTACTGCTCGCGCTTCCATTATCATGGCTGTCGTTCTGGCCGTTCTCCTGTCCGTCGCATTGATCCTTAAAACGCCTCAGTGCGCTTGAACCATTCAAAAAACCATTCCGCGTCACGGAAGAAGAGGCTCCGAGGAAGGTCCGGAGGGTGTTGCAAACGCCTGCGAGGTCGCTCTGCGGGGACAACGAGGATTGCTGCGGCAGCGGCTGCGGCGTCTGCGATCCCTCAAATTGACGCTCGCGAAACTTCGGTGCTGAAGTGGCCGTTGAGGTAGATGTGGACGTGGACACCGACATGACCACGCTTGAGCTTGCAGCCACATTCTGTCGTTCTGCGTCGCCAATCGAAGCATTGACCGCCCCCGCAAGATCGCTTGCGAGTTTGGGAAGTAATGTGCTTGTTGGGTGCCGGTCCTCCAAGTCGGTGATCTCGCCCGCGCGCCGCGCCGCGAAAGTCGCCTCAAGCTGGGGCTTTGCCGCAGGCGTAGTAAGTGCGAGCTGCACCGACTCGGTCAGTCGTTTCAATGGATAGAGCGGGTTGTCCGCCGACACGTTCCTTGTATCGGCATATACCGAAGCGCCGCCAAGCAAGACCGCAAAGACCGCGGCGATACCGGCCGCCGCCTTAAGGACGAAAATGAACCGCGGCGCCCCTGCGCTCCGTGCCGCAGGGTATCGCGCGTCAAACGTCGCCAAGAATCTTTCCTTGGCTTTTCGGGCGAACTCTTCAGATGGTGAAAAATCAAACTTCATTTTTAAATTCCTTCTTTATTTTCTCCTTGATGCGCATGGCCGCCACCCGGAGCGAACCCTCCGATCTGCCGAGCAATTCGCCGATCTCCTCATAGGGCATCTCGACCACGTACCGCAGTTCAAAAAGCTCCCTCTCCTCGTTGGCCAGCGTTTTCAAAAAGTGCTGCACCTTGCGATAGCGGATCTTCGCGTCAATGTCCGGCAACTCGGCGACCGCCATCATCTCCACCTCGGTTTCCTCAAAAGAAGAAAATGGCGTCTCCTTTTTGCTGCGATAATGGTCCACGAGGAGATTGCGCGCCATCCGCCAGAACCAAACGACGAACCTTCCGCGCGTTGCATCAAAACTGTCCACGTGCTCCACAAGCTTCAGGAAGACTTCCTGTGAAAGGTCTTCTGCCGTCTCCCTCCGGCTGGTCCTCGCAAAGAAAAAACCGTATGCCTTGGGCAGCAGTTCGTCGTAGAGCTTCGCGGCCGCACTCCGGTCGCCTTTTTTCATGCGGAGCGCGAGCGCGGTCAGTCGGTCATTTTTGAATATCTCCAATGCCATGGATAAATACGCTAGGGAAGGCAAAATGTTACGCCTTACGCCTGCTCGATCTCGCGCAGGAGTGCTGCATCGTCAAGCAACGCCTTGAAATATTTGTCAATCTCGTCGAGCGTGCGAAGCGCCGCAAGCGAGTACCATTGATAGGAATCGTGCTCCTCGGCATCCAGGACGACCTCCCCTTCCGCTTTCCCGGCGTAGGTCAGACGCACTACATGGCGTCCCGCTACGCGCAGGATATCCTGGGCCGCGAGCAGCTTCGGCTCACCCGCGAGCGCGAGCCCCGTTTCTTCTTTTATTTCCCGCTTCAAATTTTCAAGTAGGGGGGTGCCGGGATGGATCCTTCCGCCCACGATGTCCCACCGGCCCCCTTTGGTCTCCGGATATTTGACGAGCGACCGCCGCACGAGCAAACACTCTCCTGCTTTGTTTTTAAGAATTATCTTCACCCCCACCTGCAGCGTGATGTCGTTTTCCATAGAACTATTATATCTTTTTGGCCTCCGTGAGGTCGTGCTCAAGGATAACATCCGCATTGTCAAAAAGGAACCTGCCCTTGAATTTCTTTCCCCGCAAGAAAAGCGGCATCCAGTATTTGTCGTCCGGCCACATTTGGGCGAACGGGATCTCATCAATGTAAAACCATTGTGGTTTCATCTCGGCGCTTTCGGTGGGCACGCCGGAAAACGTATCCGCTTTAAAAATATGGACTTCCAAAATCTCGGGCTTGCCCTCAAACTCGAATGTTAATATCCCAACTTTGTCCAAGTGGCCGGCTTCTATCCCCGCTTCTTCTTTAAGCTCACGCTTGGCAGCGTCCTCTATTGTTTCTCCGGGCAAAACCTTGCCGCCGAAACCGTTCCATCGCCCCGCGCCGAATCCGCGCTTCTTCATTCCAAGCAATATTCTCGAATGCTCGTGGATGATACAAAGCGTGGATAATTGTTTCATCGCAATTATGCCTTACGCATAAGCCGCTGGTGCTCTTCCGTGTTCAGCAGCCCACACTTTTTGTACTTTTTCCCGCTGCCGCAGGGGCAGGGATCATTGCGGCCGATCTTGTCGCCTACGGCATTGACGTTCGCGCCTACGATCTTCGAGGCCCGGTTCTGGAGGTCAGCGCCGGCGCCCGCACCCGCCGTGGGGGCGTCCGCGAGCTTGAACATATTCACAAATACGATCCCGTTGAAATTCCGCCAGAAATCCTTGAAAAGGCGGCTTGCTTCGTGCCGGTATTCCACGAGCGGGTCGCGCTGGCCGTAGGCGCGGAGGCCGACGGATTCCTGAAGCGCCTCAAGGTCTTCAAGGTTCGTCATCCAAAGCATGTCCAGAATGCCGAGGAGCTGGCTCTTGGCATACGGGTTTTCCGCGGCCTTCGCAGCTTTTTCTTCCAGGAATTTCCTCGCGTCGTCCGCGGTCGCAATGTCTTGAACGCCGCTTCATCCGCGATCCCTCGCATCTTTGAACATCTTCGCGATCTCCTCGCGCCGCGTCGTCAAAGTCCGGGACGCGAACATCCAGCATCAAAATGCGCGAGCGGCGGCATCCGTGATCGTCTTCGCAACCTCTTCTTTGTTCATCAAATCCAAGAATCTCCGAGCGGCGCTTGTAGACCGCCGTGCGCTGCTTGTTCAGCACGTCGTCGTATTCAAGCAAGATGTTTGCGCAGATCGAAGTTCGCGCCCTCCACTTTTTCCTGCGCCTGCGCGACGGCTCTCGTCACGAATCTGAACTCGATCGGCTCGTCCTCCGGCAGATCAAACCGCTCCATGATCCCCTGCAGCCGTTCGCCGCCGAAAATGCGCAAGAGGTCGTCCTCGAGCGGAAAGGAAAAATTGCGAGGAGCCCGGATCGCCCTGCCGGCCGGCGCGGCCGCGCAGCTGGTTGTCGATGCGGCGCGCTTCGTGCCGCTCGGTGCCGATCACGTGCAAGCCGCCCAGCTCGCGCACTTTCGCCGCTTCTTCCGGCTTCGGCGGATTGCCGCCGAAGATGATGTCCACGCCGCGGCCGGCGACGTTCGTCGCGACCGTGACCGCGCCCGGCGCGCCCCGCCTGCGCGATGATCGCGCCCTCGCGCTCGTTGTTCTTTGCGTTCAGCACCTCGTGCGGGATGCCCGCCTTGCGAAAGCGCCGCGGAAAAGATCTCGTTCTTTGCGATGGAGGTCGTGCCCAACAAGCACCGGCTGGCCCTTTTTCTGCCGCTCCTTCACGTCGCGCACCACGGCGTCCACCTTCGCGTTGAAATTCTTATAGATGAGGTCGTTCAGGTCGCGGCGCACGAGCGGCCGGTTCGGCGGAATGCTCACCACTTCCAGTTTGTACACCTTATAGAATTCCTCGGCGGACGTCTGCGCCGTTCCCGTCATGCCGGAGATCTTTTCGTACATGCGGAAATAGTTCTGGATGGAGATCTTCGCGTACGTCCGCGATTCCTCCTTCACGATCACGCCTTCCTTCGCTTCGATCGCCTGGTGCAGTCCCGCCTGGTAGCGCCGGCCGACGAGCATCCGCCCCGTGAACTCGTCCACGATGATCACCTCGCCGTTCTTCACCACATAATCCCGGTCGCGGAAGAAGAGCGCCTTCGCCTTCAAGCTTTCTTCCAGATAGTGGACGAGGCGGATGTTCTCCGGCGCGTAGATGTTCTGCACGCCGAGCATCTTTTCCACTTTTTCGACGCCGGCATCCGTGATGGACGACCGCTTTCCCTTTTCGTCCACCTCATAATCCTCGTCCTTTTCGAGATTCGCCGCGATGCGCGCGAAGGTCTTGTAAGCGTCGCTTGATTGCGCATCCGGCGCGGCGATGATGAGCGGCGTCCGCGCTTCGTCGATCAAAATGCTGTCCACCTCGTCGATGATCGCAAAGTGATGCCCGCGCTGGACGCGGTCCTCCAGGCGGTAGACCAGATTGTCGCGCAGATAATCAAAGCCGAATTCGTGGTTCGTGCCGTACGTGATGTCCGCGTGATACGCCTCGCGCGCGCGAAACGGGCCGCAGAAATTCCTGCTGGACCAGAAAGCTTCCGGTCGTATCGCGCTCTTTGTCCAGCAATTTTGACTCGTCGGGATTCTGCGCCGCTGCGCTCTTTCCTTCCTCCGGGCTTTATAGAGCGGGTCGTAGAGGAACGCCGCGTTCGGGACGAGGCACGCGACGGAGAGCCCGAGCGCGCGGTAGATCTGCCCCATCCACACCGCGTCGCGGCGGGCAAGATATTCGTTCACGGTGACGATGTGCACGCCTTTCCCGCAAGCGCGTTCAGGTACGCGGGCGCGACGGCCGCGAGCGTTTTCCCTTCGCCCGTCATCATTTCGGCGACCGCGCCTTGGTGGAGCACGAGCCCGCCCAGAAGCTGCACGTCGAACGGCCGCTGGCCGAGCGTCCGCTTCGCCGCTTCGCGCACGAGCGCGAACGCGCGCGGCAGGACCTCGTCAAGCACTGCTGGGCTTCCCTTCCTGCTT
The DNA here is from genome assembly GCA_963768625.1 of uncultured bacterium. Taxonomy (GTDB): domain Bacteria; phylum Patescibacteriota; class Minisyncoccia; order UBA6257; family 2-01-FULL-56-20; genus CAVYIK01. Next base: position 111,281 of record CAVYIK010000001.1, on the reverse strand, counting down.
GTCGCGACCCGCTCTTTGAGCTTCATACTCTCCGCCTTCAGCCCCTCGTCGCTCAAGTTTCTGCGATCTCCGGTTCAAGCGCGTTGATCTCGCGCACGTTCTCTTCAAGCGCGTCAAGCGACCGTTTTGGAAAAATTTTTTTACGGAGTCGAACATAACGATTATAAGGGTTATTTGATGCAATTGCCAGCCGAACAGGCAAAAGCTTACCCGCCTCGGTTCCGCGAACCTCGTCCTATATTTTTCGATCTCCAGCCGCAGCGTGTCCTTCGCCCGGTCGATCGCTTTCCGGATGTCGTCCGCATATTCCTCCGCGCGGAGGATCTTGTGCGGCAGGCGGAGGTCCGCGGCCGCCATGAATACCTCGCCTTTCCGGTGATGGCGCGTGGTGCGCGAAAGTTCAAGCCAGAGTCTCCACCTCGCCGGTCTCTTCAAATTTTGCTTTATGAACTTCGCAAGCGGCGCGAGCTTCTCTTCAATATATATCTGCAAGCGACGGCGTAACGAGTCGAGATTCTTTTTGTATGTTGATCTTCATAGTATCTGCACCTCTTCTTCTAATTACTATCCCAAATTTTTTCTGACGGTCGGCCTTTGCAAGTACAATGAGCTTTTTCACGTCCGGCGAGCCGGCATTCAAGGACATTCACGATGAAATTCGGGTGCTTTGGCGAGATCATCGCGCCGCCGCACCTCACGCCGCGGAGGCCCGCTTCGGAAATAAGCTTTGCGGCGGAGATCACGGGGAACGGATCGGTCTTTACGGAAAAGCGTTGAACCGCGGAACGCGACCGTCGCCCGCCTGCAACGCCTTCTTGTATTCGCGCGCTTCCCTCTTTATGAATGGCGCGCGAGCGGCACGTTCTTGAAGATGCTCCCGATGTTCGGATAATCCAAGCGGGTGAGCTCTCCTGCGGTATTCTATCTTTTCCTGGATCGCGGCGGCGATCTCTTTTGTATTGCCCTTCTTCAACCGAAGCACCGCGGAGAGGATTATCTCCCGGCCGCCTCTTCGTTACTCTTGAAAACGCTCGTCACGATAACCGAATCGCACATTTTGCCGCCGGCCGCTCGATCGATCTTCATCGTCTTCATGTCAAAACTCCGCACCGAAACGATCGCGTCCTTTATTTCGCCGCCGAAGCATCCCGCATTCCCGCGGATGGCGCCGCCCACCGTCCCGGGCAATCCGCCCGCCCACTCAAGACCGGAAAGGGATTCTTCACGGAAAATTGCAAAAGGTTCGGCATGAGAACGCCGGCACCGACCGTCTACGCGGGTGCCGCGCGCGGAGAGCGTGCGGATATTCGGCTGCAATACAAGCCCGTTAAATCCCTTGTCATCGATCAGTAGGTTCGTCCCGCCGCCCAACATAAAAACAGGAAGTCTTTTTGCCTTCGCGGTTTTCACCGCCCACCGCACCTCCTTCTCGTTCTTGGGCGCGAAAAAAAATCGCGCCGGACCGCCGATTCTGTAATTGCTGTACCGCGCAAGCGCCACGTTTTCCTGGAACTTTTGCATCTTTATTATTGCATCGCGTTGAGCCGTGCAGAAAAGCTCGGACGATGGAAATTTGTGCGGCCGCTCCACGCAATCCGCTCCGGACGCTTTCGCAACAAAGGACTGGGCGGAGCGGCTGTGGTGACCTCCAATTCTTTTTGTGGTTGAATGAGTGCTCTCCAGCCGGCTCCGCTATCAGTATAGAATATACACTATTAAAAAACAATTAAATCGGGCAAAACTAAAAGCCCCCTTGCGGGGGCTTTTAGCCAAAAAGAATTGTGTGGGATTTTCCTTCAGTCGACGTCGTCGCAAAGGAAAACTCGCACCCATTCCCTGGCATTATAGCAGATACCCTGCAAAAACGCAAGGGTTCGCGTCTTTAAACCTTCTCCGCGGCCTTCTTGAAAACCACGTATTTGTAGCCCAAAAAGTCCCACAGGAATCCGGAAGCTACGCCCGTTATGGCGCCAATATTGGCCCAAAGGTTCGGGGAAACGGACGCCGGCGCGGCAACCCCGCTGAATACATAGGATGCCACGCCCACATTGATCAGGAACCCCCCGACCGCCCATGCATAAAACTTGATGGTTTCGGAAAGGTTCGCAGGAACCTCTGAACCGAAGGTCCAAAACTTGTTCCAGAAGAAACTGTTCGTCGTCGCAGCAAGGAACGAGATCGCCTTGAAGATGCGGAATGGCCATGCGGAGGGCGTGCCGAACGCGAGTATCTCCAGGTTGAAGACGCCTATATCAACGAACGTATTCAAGGCTCCCACCGCCGCAAATTTTCCGAACTGGTAGAGCACCGGCACCGCCTTTCCCAAGAGATAGAGGATAAAGAGCGCAAGCGGCGCAAGGACCACGAATCCAAAGAACACCACGACGCGCAGCGTGAGCGTCAGGTTCAAATTGAACGAACCCGCCACGTTCGCCAAAATCGGCTGCGAAAGGAGCCCGACCGCAGCACCGATCACGATGATCGCCCACCAATCTCTCCGCTTCATAATGCGTGTTAATTAAGCTGGTACGTAACGTTTACCGTATCCGTGATGTCCTGCGTGCCCGGCTGGATCGTCGGCGCCACGCCGCGACCCCCGCAGCCCATCGCGGCATATTCGCCATCGAATACACCGGCTGCGGCCCGGGGATGTAATTGTTCTCCGAAACGCTCACCACGTTCCCGAGCGACACGCCCGCTTCCGACGCCATCTCTTTCGCCTTCGCGAGCCGCTTTCGCGAATGCGTCCGCGCGCGCGGCCGCGAGCACCTTCTCGTCATCGGCAGAACGTGAACGTCATCGCCGCCGATCTGGTTCACGCCCAGGGGCGCGAGCCCGCCGATCACCGACGCCACCTTGCTCAAATCGCGCATCTTCACCTCAACGGTCTGCGTGAGCGTGTAGCCCGTGATGTAATTGCGCTGCGTGTTCTTGTCCCATTGATAGTTCGGCTCAAGATCGTAATTCGTCGTCGCGATATCGCTCGTCCGCAATACCCTGCGACTTCACGAACTGCAGCACCGCGCTCATTTTCTGGTTATTGTTATCGGAAAGCGTGCTGGGATTCTGCCCCTGCGTCACGACCGAAAACGAGATCTCCGCAAGGTCGGGCGCTGCCGTTGTTTTCCCTTCGCCGCACACCGTCATGGTCCGCGACGGCATAGAACCCATCCCCTAGTTTCTGGATCATTGGAATCACAAAGAACACACATTGCAATGACGAATACCGCCATGAGCACAGTGAACAGGATCCAAAACCATTTTTTTATAGTTTCTGACATATTTTTATGGCTGTTATCGTTTAACTTTCGATTGCGCGCGACGGCGGCGACCATTTTCTTGAATTCCGCCGCGCGCAGACTCGCGCCCCCGACCAGAGCGCCGTCTTATTTGATTGTATTGTACAAAATCGGCGATATTTCTGCTATCAACCGATCCGCCATAGAGCACGCCGGTGCAAACCACCTGTCTTTTTTGAACGATTGATACGTCAGCCATGATCGCGGGCATCCTCCGGCCTATCGTAGCGGCCCGTGCCGATCGCCCAGATCGGTTCGTACGCGATCGACGAGCTGCGCGCGCCATCCCGCCACCGCATCCCCGCAGATCTTTTTTAAGCTGACTTCCCACGAATCTTTCCGCAACGGCTGCCCCCTTCCTCCGCACCGCGAGCGGCTCGCCCACGCAGAGAATGACCTTCAGGCCGTCCCTGAGCGCGAGCTTTACTTTTCTTATTGATCATCGCGTCCGTCTCCTTGAGCCACCGCCGCCGTTCCGAGTGGCCGACGATCACGTACCGCACGCCGAGCGACCGCAACATCCGCGGCCCCACCTCGCTCGTGAACGGGCCCTTTCTCTTCCCAGAACACATCCTGCGCGCCGAGCGCCACGCGTATGCTTCTTTTCGCGCCGCCGCACTTCCGAGATCCTTTCCAGATAAATGAACGGCGGACAGACCGACTACTCCACGCCCTTCGCGGATTTTATTTTTGCCACGGCGCGGAAGAGCGCAAGTGCCTGCTTTCGTTTCGTGGATTCTCCTTCCAGTTCCCAGCGATAAGCTTCGGCATATGGGATTATTTTAGCATGTTTATGCAGCCACGGGCATCGTCATGATAGGAAATAGATGATTAAAACTCCGTGAAATACAAACAGCCACTGAAGTGGCTGCTTGTATACCAAACGAGGATATGTGGTCCGCCGCTCTGCGGACTCTCGCTTCACAAGAATGATAGCACTCCCGGACGGACCGTCAAGAATCCTTTAATGATTTTTTAATCCAATATTCCCATACCGGCTCAACTTTCAGGTGCTTGATCTCCTCTCTGGAATACCACCCCGCCGACTTCGTCTCTGTCTTACTGCGTTCCAGATCCCCGGAAACCGAGCAGCGGAAAAGGTACCAATGATGCCCGGTGACCCCCTTGCTGCACCAATTCCAATCGAGCTCCTCCTCGGAAAGCAGCTGAAGGTCGTAGGCGTCAAGACCAACCTCTTCTTTAATTTCCCGTACTATCGCTTGTTTTTCGTCCTCGCCCTCGTCTATGTGCCCGGCGACGCAAGCGAACCCGGGCGGCGGCACCGCCCGATCGATCAAAAGATATTTACCATCCCGTTCAATAAAGGCGCCGACGGAAAAGTGCATCGGCTTCCCGTCCTTTGCTTTCCCCTCTTTGGGCTTCGGCATATTACGAAAGAGAGATATTCGTAAGGTCACCGTTCAGGCAGATAGGATCCATGGCTTCTATCTCGTCCATATAGGGGAACCCGGCCGGCATGCCATTCAGGAAGAATATCTTCTTGTGGTTCACGTAGGCCTGACCCATTTCCATAAGCACGTTTCCGCCAACATAGTTCTTCACCCCTTTCTTCTCCAGATTCACGATGAGGATCGCGTCGCTCTTCAAGATGCCCTCGTAATGCTCCATGAGGTAATTATTTTCCCGCTTGATCGCCGCCCGTTCACCCTTGTACCAGCGATCAATGATATCCCGCTTTTCGCCGCGGGCGAACGCCTCGTAGTCGGGGTGGATCCAGCCGTCGTAGCCAAGCGCGCAAAGCTGGTCCTTGCAATCCACCATCTCTTTATAAAAATGGCTGCTCCCCAAGACGTAGATCTTCATAGTTCACATTTTGCCCTATTTGACGCCGTTCGTAAAATGGCCTAGAAACTAAACAGGAGGGGGCTATGTCACTGCCGATTTGCACAATGTCGGGGCACCACAGGGGTCACGGTATTCTGGTCAGACTGCGGGAAGAGGAGGGGTTCGATCCTTTTCTCGATGTCTATAACGCCGTCAAACGAGGCGATAAGATCGAAGTACTCTGCTCCTTTGGGATGGTCCACCGCTACACCGTGGCAAGAAAGAGGGTGGACCGCCAGCTCAAATTCAAGGAAGTGATCGTGCGAAACGAGAGCAACGAAGAGGTTGTTCTCGACTCAAGCTTTTCCGGTCACTTCCACTTTGGCTGGAGAAACGCCAAGCCCGATTAAGCCGCAAGCCAGGCGCAGGAGAGATCCTGCGCCTTTTTTTATGGGGTTTATAGCCCCACTTGACAAGTATATTGATTATATGCTATAATGGGTTCAGCGTTCGGGACATCGAAATCGGTAGCACAAGGAGACGGGACCATGACCATTAAGGGTATCTTCACCGTTGTCGCAACAGTGATTCTGATTATCGGCGGCGTCTGGGCAACGGCCACTTGGCCAACTCATGATCGTCCTCGAGGTACGGTGGAGCAGCGAGAACTCCCCTACCCGACGCGGCCTGAAGTATATATGGTCACGGAGGTCACTTACGACAAGGACACCGGGAACAACGTGGTCACCGCAGAAAGGATCCCCGACGGACGATCTTTCTCGCTGATCGCGAAACCCGAGTTACCCCTCGTTCCCGGCAACCAAGCTTGCTGGGTCTCTGTTTACACTTTTGGGAGTGAGGACAAGGTAGAAAGCTTCTTCGCCCCGCTCCCAGATTGCCAAGAAAGCGGCCAGTAAAACCCTAGGACCGAAGGGTCTTAGACAACAAGAGGCTGGCATCCTACTGCCAGATGGAGCGATACTATGCCCGGTTGACGAACTATTCTGGTCTGGGGCCAACACCGTAAAACAAAGAGGGAGGGGTTTAGCCATGGGACCTATCTTCCTCTCTCCGCTGGGGAGTTCTAGAACTCGAAAGGTTCTAAACGAATGGTCGGGCTGGCATCCTGTAAGCAACACTCTGCCAACGCTTTGCCAAGAAAGGAGAAGGGGGAACGAAATTCGTTCCCCCCTTTTATTTCTTTTGATTTTTGACATTTTCTTGGCAATTGACGGGCGCAACATCCAATTCGTTCTCGGAGGCGGGTTTGTGTATTCCCATTAACTAAGCTCTTTGTTTTTGATCCATGCGGGCTGCCGATTCTGGTGGCCCGTTTTTTTATACTCGTACGGCCGTGCCCGTGGACCCGGCGGGAGTTGCACCCGCATCGCCAAGTTGGTAAGAATGGCATTCTACTGTTAAACTACGGGCCCAAATACACGGGCAAGGGCATGGTAACAAAGGAGCGATTAAGACTATCTAAAAACACAAACGGCCACTTTCGTGGCCGTTTGTGTACCAACTTGGGACTTAAAGCCCGTAGTTCATACAGGCGCCATTCTTGATATAAATGATAAGCGAATGGATAAAAACGTCAAGAATCGTTTAATAATTTTTTAATGTCGGCGGGGTATCATAAAAATGCCCGATGGGTCCATCGGGCTGGTGGACGGTCGGGGCGTGCATACGCACCGCGCTACCCCAGCACGGCGCTCTTTCAGCAAGAGCGCCGTGTTTTTACTCCCCAAAACCGTTTTCTGGTCAATAGCTTGGAACCGATTTGATGATTTCTTGCGGCGTTTTCATGTCGAGCGCCATATGCGGCCTTTCGTTGTTGTAATAGCGGAGATATTCGGGCAGCTCTTTCCTCCACCGGCGCAGATCCATAGGGATGCGCTTCAGGCACTCGTCCTGAATGGTCCGATTGAAACGCTCGAGATGGGCATTGTCGTTCGGTGTTCTGATGCGGCTGTGCCGGTGCGCCATGCCGCGCTCCAGGATGCGTTTCGTGAACCACTTTGAGAATTCCGATCCATGGTCTGATTGGATGGTTTGAAAAGCGAAGGGAGCGACCTCTTGGGAAATATTCACGAAGGAAAGGCTGCGGTGGGTATTGATGTGCGGCATGGGAATCGCGTGCGCCCAGCGGGAATGGACGTCGAGGAGCGTGTAGCAGTACAAGCGCTCGCCGGGCATCCCCACCATGATCGTGTCGATTTCAACGAGCATGCCTGGTCTTTCGGGCAATGGCCGCGGCGGATACTGATGCCACTTCTTCTGCGGGGAGAACCGGCTCATGTGGTTCCGCCGCAAGGTGCGCTTCACCGACGAGAGCGAAACGGCGGCGCCCTCCTTCACGAGCAGGTGGTGGATGAAGAAGGCGTCCCGAATGTATTTCTCCCGGTACGCGATGATCTGGTCCACAATGGCGGAATCGAGCTCGTGCGGATGATGGTGCGGCCGCGAGGAGCGCGTGAGAATGAGGCGCCGGGAATCGCGGGGCGCCCGCTGCGCCCATTTCACGACCGCACTGTGCGTGAAGCCGAAATGCCGGGCGACCTTTCGCGCGCTCCAACCGGAACGGAGCAGCCGGACGGCATCCCGCCGGACCCGCGGCTGCTCAGGGTTATTGTTATATGCCATGTACATAGCTTAGGTGGTTCCAAGCTATTGAACCATTACGAAAACTTGACAGATCTCCATTTATTGTGCTATTTTATCGACGGCACCCTTCCAGGATATAGGCACTGCGCCTTCAATGCAGAGGAGGATATCAGCATGAAAAAGTTGGGGCGATTTGCGCTTCTCATTCCGGTTCTCATCGGTTTTCTCGCAGGGTTCTTTTTCCCGACGGTGGCGCCCAAGCCGTACAAGATCGCGGCGGGCACCGTCGTTTCCCAATTCGTCGCCCACGACATGGGGAAGATCTACGATCGTGAGGGGCTTGACGGAGTAAGGGCGAACTGTCTCAGAGCCATCAGCAGGATGGGAAGCCACTTCGCCTGCTGGGCCTACCACGAAGAAGAGCATGGTCCCGACGGCGTGTTTGTCCGCGACAAGGTCATTATTTCTATTTACGCGAACGAGGCGGATGCACGGAGCGTAGAGAGGGTGAATCTCTATCTCGATCAGCACGTTCCGAAGAACATGAACGTGGATTACATTCCGGCCCTGTGGAGCCCTGAATACAAAGCCCTTGAGGCCAACATGGCCCACCCCTTGCATGACCGCGACGTGGTCCTTTCGCAGACACGCATCCGATAGGCCTGCTTCAGCCCGATATCAAAGTTTCCGCGGGGTCCTCTGGGTGAGGATCCCGTTTTTTTTATTTTCAGGGAGGGTTGATGATGCTTAACGAAATATCCTTTATGTGTTATATATATCCCAGTTCCCTCATTGGGGAATAATTCAATCAACGAGAAGGAGCCAGCATGGAGGTCTTAAAGCCAGGATCGGTGGAGTGGTCCGTGGAGCGTGAATGTGTGAGCTGTCATGCGCTGCTTAGGGTGACGGCTAGCGATTTGAGGTTCAGTCAACCGCCGGGGTCGCGTTTCTCCTTCCGCTGCGCGCAATGCCACATCCAAAACGATTTGCCATCCACGATCGAGATTCCTCCGCATGCCAAGAAGCCAGCAATGGATAATGCTGATCGCTGATGTGGTCAGTAGCACTAATCTATATAAAAGACGCACGCCTATTTACAAAGCTAGACGCTGCGCCTTTTTTATTTCCCAACCACCCCTCCGGCGTAATAGAACGAGTAGACTTCCCTGCCCTTCCGGAGGATCTTCTCGGCGCCGGCTATCTCATTGATAGAACTCGCGGGATTGGGCGTGCAGATATATCTATAATCGCCGGATTTCCATGCCACCTTGTGCCATAGCCTTGCGGTTCGCCAATTCTCCCTTAATGCCCGCCGCAGGACTGAATCGATCTCCTGCTCGGTCATCTTTTTGAAATCCCCTGCATACGACATCGCCCAGACGGGCTTGTTTCCGAAATATACTGCTTCTAAGCCGGTGAAGATGCCTTTGCCGGTATAATAGATATCCCGATAGAAGTACTTGCCTTCTTTGTATTCCAGTTGATCTGAGCCCTTGAACGCGGGCTTGACCTTCCCGCCGTTACCGGCGTAGGTCTTGGTGCGGGCGAGGAGGAGGAAGGGGAGGAGGGACATAGGTTACTCCTGATCAAGAAAAGCTAGCACCACAGGACTGCATAAACGTCTTCTTCTGTAAATCCTAATTCCCTTATAAGATATTCGTCCACAAAGTCCTGTAATAAGTATCTATTAATGGGAGTAGATCGAGGAATAGTTGATTTCTTGCCCGTTTTAACATATATGACGGTATTATGTTTCGCCGAGGAATTATTAATAGCAAAACCACCCAGCTTTTTCAATGCCCTAAAAACATCATCTGGGGAACAATTTGCAAGCTTGGGCTTTTCTTTCCCTCGTTTCTTCTTTGCCACGATTTAAACGGTACACGCCGTAGCAGTATACTTCTCTGAAGTAATACCTTTCATAGAATCCTTTTTTCTAAGTTGATTGAGGAAATCTTGCCAATTTTTTCTGTGTAATTCTTCTGCCCACGCTTTCGGGATATAACATGTAGTCCTATCCTTTTCTGCGATACCCGCATAACTAAAAATGGCATCGTTTAACATTGAAATTAAATCGAAGTAATTTTCTGCCTGCGTATAACAATGAGGTAGTTCTTTTACCTTCGCCCATAATCCCTGATCGGTTTTATTGATAATAACCGTGATTTCCTCTGGTAACTCCATATATGTATTATAACGATTTAATTATTGCATTTGTTTCCGACCTTGCGCAAGACCATAGTATAGCATGCGCTAGCAACACGTCAAGGGTTATTTGAAAGAAAAACATCATCTCTTATACCTTTTCTCGAGCCTCTCGAGGTTTGACCGAAAATAATCACGCGCTGGCACGAATAAATTAAAGATTTCTGAATAAATTTTTCTTGCTTCCTTAACAGTTTTCCTGATCTCGGTTAAATTTTTTTGCTGCGTGATTTCATGTACACCCAAAGTCCTTATTTCGTTTAACTTATTACAACTAGCAAGTAATTTTTGTTTCTGTGGGAAGTTAACGCAAACGGAAAAATCTTGCAATAATTGCCCGAACATTTTCCCATCATGCTTCCTAAAGTTTATTTGGAAGGGATAGATATAACATTCAATCAAAAACTCGGAATTCCGAATCAACATTCTTATAATTTCTTCGACCAATTGCTGATAAATAATTAGAGCTGCCAAATATCCTTCTGTTGTTTTTTGTCCATATGCCCGAGTGGCTACGGCATCCAAGACATTCAAAAAGCTTGCATTCCTAAAACTTGGCCAATTATTACGGTCTAGAACTTTATTCGACATTATTGGCTCTAAAGAAAACGCGTACTCTGGAAATCAAAATTGAAGCTAGCTACTAGTAACTTGTGACTTCTTGGCAAACTTCTTCCGTTTTTTATGAGGCTTGTTTTCCTTAATTAATCTTGTTACTTCTTCTTGATTTGGTAACGCGCTAACCACTTCCTCGCCAAGAGTGCTAAGTTGGTGAGTGGCGGGTGAAATACCTCGTGTCAAAAATTTATAACGATTTTGAGCTTTAGCAATAACATCAGCAATATTTCCTATTTTGGATTGCCGTGCTTGACCAGTATTTATTTTGTCCATTTCTGCGTTCTTAAATTCATCCTTGCCTTCTTTAAACTTCAAATAAAAAGCAATGACCGCAACACGTTGGTAATGATCTTTCGGTTTTTTCTTACTTACAAACTTATCTATCGTCTCGGTGATTGTCATGTTGTTGCTGACACTAGGAAAATCCGACCCAATTAAAATGGGGCTGTCGGTGCTGATAATAGGGCTTTCAAGTTTCAACTGTTTAAAAACGAAGGATAGGACGTCTAGACGATCATCCTCTTTTAGCACCTCAAGCTCTTTCACGATAGCCTTAATCGCACCGAGTTTCGATTCAAGGCCTGATTCGTTGTTGCTTTTTGACATATATTAATTCTACGTCGTAATAGCAAATAAAACAACGTCTGGCGTTTGCTTATTTAGACAATTTAGCCCCACGGGGAATCTCACTGCTCGGCCGATAAGATCGGCCTGCGCTTTCGGCACCCTCGGTGCCGAACTGTCGCGTAAGAACGCGACCCTCCTACACGGGGAAACCTAGGGTTTCCCCGACCCCCTTCCTCGTTCGATCCCCCTCCGTCAGGATTACGGCAGGATGGGACATACTTTTGAAGCGGATCGCGCAGGCCCGCTCGGCTTGGTCCGAAATGCCATTGGTGCATTTCGGCGAGCGGGCCGAGCGGCAAGAAAAAATCATCGCTGGAATGATTTTATTCTGGCGCTTCAAAAGTATGTCCCATCCTGCCGTAGCCCCACGGGGAATCGAACCCCGATTTGCGCCGTGAGAGGGCGACGTCCTAGCCGTTAGACGATGAGGCCTTTATTTCTTTTATCTCGTCCACTACTTTATTGAGTTCCATCGCGTGCGAGCCTTTCACGAGAACGAGGTCCCCTTCCCGCATGAGCTCCTTAAGCGGGTTCTCCCGCTTCGTCCGCCACGTCAAAGGAATGGATGTTCGCGACGCTTCATCCCGGCTTCGCGCGCCGCTTCCGCGATGAACTTTGCGCGCGGGCCCACGGTAAAGAGGACATCAACCGACTTCGCCGCAAGGCTGTCCCATGCGCTCGTGCGCTTCGGGCGCGTATTTCCCGATCTCGAGCATGTCGCCCAAGACCGCGACCCGGCGCTTCGCAGGAAGTTCGCGGAGCGTGTCCAGCGCCGCATGCATGGAGAGCGGGCTCGCGTTATAGGAATCATCTATAAGGAACGTGTGCTTTACTCCCGGGAGGAGCTGCATGCGCGACTCCGGCAGCATCGATATTCCCGAGCGCCTCCGCAATCTTAGCGAGATTCATGCCGAAAATCAAACCAACGGCGGCGGCGGCGGCCGAAGCGTAGGCCTGCGCTTTTCCGAAAGCGCCGTCAATGCGCACGGGCACCGAGCTGCCGCCCGCCGTTTCAAGCCTGAAGGAAACGCCGACGGGCCGGCCGTTCTGCACGCGATTTTCAAAACGTGCTGATCGCGCACGCTCCGCGCCCTTTTCAAAACCATATCTGATCACCCGCGCGCGCGTGCGCGGCTCAAGGTCGCATCACCGTTTCGTCGTCGTAGTTCAGATACCGCAAAGCCGGCGGCAGGAAGGCATTCTATGAGCCGCCCTTTCTCGCGCGCCACCTCCGTCCGGCCCGGCGTAGAATTCCACGTGCACCGGGATCTCCCCTATCGCCGTGACCACGCTCACGTTCGGCCGCGCGATCCGCAATAAATATTTGATGTCCCCCGGCCGGTCGGCGCCGTATTCCAAGACGAGGATCTCCGGATAATGTTCGTCTTTCACGATGACGCGCCACCGACGCGATCCGCAAGAGCACTTTGCACCAAAAAGCGAACTTCCGGAACCGCGCCGTGCCCGGCGGCGTCTCGCGGCTCACGAGCGCGCAGTTCCGTCCGCGCGACCAATCGCCCAGGATCGCGAGCGGCAGGCCAAGATCGTTGTTCATATTGCCGGACGAAACCCGCACGCGCCGCGCACGCCGCAAGCACCGCCGCGATCGCAAGCTTCGCCGAGGTCTTGCCCGACGCTCCCCGTCACGCCCACGATCGCCGGCCGGTAGCGCCAGACCGTAAGGCGCGCGAGCATCCGCAGTTTCAATCGTAAAATCTTCTTCATTGTCCGCATATAAGATTATGGCAGCCGGGGATCACGTTGTTCGTCGTCCGGTCCGGAGGGATGTTGTAATAATTGATGAGGTACTGCGCAAGCTCCTTCCATGCCGGCACGACGGTTTGCGCCGCAAGCGACGTGACGCGGAATGGTGTTCAATCGGATGAACGCGATGAAACGGGGGTTGGACGTCGGGCCGAAACCGATGTATGAATCGGTCAGCTCGTTCAGGTAGCCGCCGCCCTGCAGGGATTCGGGATGTACGCGCTGCCCGTCTTTCCCGCAAGCGTATAGCCGTTGATGTTCGTGACCTGGGCAAGGTCCACGGCGTCCACCATCATCTGCGTCACCTGCGCCGCAGTGCTCGTGCTGATCGGCCCGCCCAATCTCCTGCGGCGCGAGCGCGGCGTTCACATACGGCCGCATCAAGATCCCGCCGTTCGCGATGGCGGCGATCGCGGTCACGAGCTCAATCGGAGTAACCGCGACCCCCTGCCCGTAGGCGGCAGTGTCCCAGTCGATCTGCGGCGATTTCGGGGTAAGCTGGCTCAAGTTGCCCGAGACCTCGCCCGGCAGATCAATGCCCGTCTTCTCGTCAAGGCCGAATTTTTTCAAGATAGCTCAAAAAAATGTCGTTGCCGGTCTGCGTTCTCGGCCCAGATGGCGCCCGTATTGATGGAGTGCTCAATCACTTGCGTCATGGTGGTGCCCGGGCCGTACGGGCCGTGCGTCGTAAGGTCGTAATTCGTGATACGCGCCTTGTTGGCCGTCACGGACCCCGTATCGTGTACGTCGTATCCGGCGTTATCTTTCCCGCATCAATGCCCGCCGACATCGTGAGCACCTTCATGATGGAACCGGGCTCATAGACCGATTGCACGTCGGTGTTCAAAAAATTCGCGATGGGCGAAGCGCCGTAATTGTTCGGGATCAAAATTCGGCGTCGCTCCCCATCGCAAGGATCTTCCCGGTCGTCGGATCCTCCACGATGACGCTGCCGCCCGTCGCGTTGTTCGCCGTGACGAGATCATCCAATATTTTTTCCGCTTCTATCTGGATGTTCGGGTCGATCGTGAGAGTATATCGTCCGTCCGCCGTCCGCGAGCGTGCTGTCATAATATCCTTCAATGCCATAGTGGCCGCTCTCGCCGTTCGTCGTCGCGTTCGGCCCCACGTAGCCCAAGACCTGCGACGCGACCGTGCCGAGCGGATAAGACGCGGCCCGGTTCAAAGTCGGCGTACACTCCTTTAAGGTTCGAGGTCGGTGATCGCCTGCGCGACCGAGGGATCCGCCTTCCGCACCAAAAGTTCGTACTGGTCGTTCGGACTTTGAAAAAATTTTCTCCAGTGTCCCGACCGGCATACCGAGGATGGGCGCCACGGTGTTCGCGGCTTCTTGCACGTCCGCGATCGCCGAGGGCACCGCATAGATCACCGGGAACTCCTGCTCAAGCGCGGCCGGCAAAAGAACTGCCGTTCTTATCGGTGAAATAAATCGCGCCGCGGTTGCCGCGTCACGCTCTCGCCCGCAAGCACTTCGGCCTGCGCCTTTGCGTAATAATAATCGCCTTTCGTCACCTGCAACTCGATACAGGTGGAACGCCAATAAAAAATAAGCGGCGACGAGGATAGTGATCAGTAATGCGAAGCGATAGGCCATGATTGGTTCGCCGATTGGTTCACCGGGAAATACTGCGGTTTCGCTTCGGCGACAAGCCCGTCCTGCGGCCGCAACGGCAGTGAGGTTATCGCCGCTCAGGGACGCAATGATCTTATTGTTCAAGGTGGTATTCTGCGCCCCGACCGCATCAAGTTCCGCCTTTGTCGCCGGTAATATTGTGGTCAAGTTCACGGTCGCATTGTAAAGCGCCACCATGCCGAACGACGCCCGCAAAAAGCGCGATGCCGAGAGCACGAGCAGGCCGTTCAAGAGATTCTTTGTTTTATTGGGTTGAATGAAGGTCATGATGTGTCTTTAGAGTCATGAGCGCTCGCCCGTAATTTCGCCGACCGGCTGCGCGGATTCTTCTGTATCTTCCTCGCGCGATGCCGCGACCGGGTTTTTTGTTAAAATTTCCATCTTTTTTTCTTTCGCCAATTTTTGAAATGATTGTTTTACGATGCGGTCCTCGAGCGAATGGAAGCTTATGACCGCTATCCGCCCGCCCGGCTTCAAAATGTCTCGGCAAGTTCTCAAGCACGCTTTCCAGATTTTCAAGCTCGTCGTTCGCATAGATGCGGAGCGCCTGGAACGTGCGCGTCGCCGGATCTATCCTTCCCCGCTCGTATCCTGCGGGACGTGCGTCCGCACGATCTCCGCGAGTTCTCCGCTCGTCGTGATCGGTTTTTTCCTTTCACGTTCTTTGATCGCCTTCGCGATCCGCCGCGAGAACCGTTCGCCGCCGAGCTCGAAAATCATTTCCGCGAGTTCTTGCTCGCTGCAGTTCACGGAGAATCTCCGCGACCGGCAGTTGCGCATCGTCATAGGTCATGAGGAGCGGCTCGTGCGTCGACGTCTTCGCCAAAACTGAATCCTCTGCCCGAATGCGCGAGCTGTTCCGAAGAAAAGCCGAGGTCAAGCAGCAACCCGTCCGCCTTGCCCAGTTTTTCTTTTGCAAGGATTGCAGGAAGGTCGGCATAGTTCCCGTGCGTAGTGTCACCGATTCGCGGCGTGCGCGTAGCTAGCCTCTCGTCTTGCGCGCTGCGACCATTCGCGTGTCCCAATCCACGCCGAGGAAGCTTCCCGCCGGGCATGATCTTTTTCATGATCGCCGCCGCATGGCCCCCGCCGTCCACTGTGCCGTCGATCATGAATTCGCCCGGACTTCGGATCAAGATAGCTGAAGAACTTCTTTTAAAAGAACTGGAATGTATGTGTCCACTAGATCGGCTAGATGCCCAGTTCCCCTAATTTTTCCGCGATCTCCTCCGAAGAACTTTCGGTCTTTGTCTTATAGGCCTGCCACGATGGCCTCGTCCCAGATCTCAATGCGGTTATAAAGTCCCGCAACGACAACTTCTTTTTTGAGGCCAGCGTACTTGCGGAGATAATCGGGGATCAATATCCTCCCCTGGTTATCAATCTCCACGTCCGTCGCGCCCGCGAGCATGAGCCGCACGAACGCGCGCGAATTCGCCTGCGCGAGAGGCAATGCGATCAATTTTTTTGCGAGCGCATCCCACTCGGCATTCGCAAATACAAAAAGACAATTATCAATTCCGCGCGTGATGATGGCCCCGGCCGATAATTTGTCGCGGAATTTCGCCGGGATCGCCATCCGACCTTTTATATCCAAATTGTGTTGGTATTCTCCTAAAAGCATGGATTTTTAAGGGTTTATCGGCGCTCTCCACAGAAAGTGGCGTTTATCCCCAGAATTATCCACAACCCACCACTTTTGTTTAATCATAAACCACTTTAGCGGCACGTCAAAAGATAACTTATGAAAAAGCTGATGTAAGAAAGCCGAGGTATTACCTAGCTTTTTAAAATAAGGCGTCCAGTAGATATACACACCTTATTCACCAAGTGCGAGCAGCCAGGACAAGGGGTTTGAGAAGAGTACTCGGAAGGGCTCTTCTCAAACCCCTTTGTCCTGGCTGCTCGTGGCGCTTTGGTAAGACAAAAAAAGGCCGGGTCGCGCGAGGACCCAGCCATTGGAATCTAGTAATCTTTGACCTGCCACTTGAGATCCCGAAACCACTTTTTGAGGAACGGGACGACCTTCTCGTCAAATAGTTTGGTGCGCGTCAGCCCGTCAAAAGTGATCGTCTTTGTAGCAAGGTCTGCTGTCGCAATCGGCCCGCAACCCAATTTCGGTATGCTATATTGCACGGAAAATGCGGTTTGCGAACCTGCACTAGCCCGGCAAATCCAAATGTCACCTGGCAGATTGGGAATCGCATTGTGAACCAGGGTTCCCAGAAAACAGCTCACCATTTCCGCGAACGCACCGGCGATGAAACTCTCCGTGGAAAGATAGGCGAGAGTTTCGAGCGCCCCATCTATGGGACACTCCGGCTTAAAAAATCTCACTACTCGTTCCTCTTTTTGCATCGTCCTCTCCCGCTGGCAAATCTCTTATTGCTGGAATAGCTCAAAATGAGGGCCTGAAAACTAAGCCGATCATAGCAAAAAATCGGCTCCAATTGCAAATCAATCGAAGGCAGCCCGCACGCAAAGGGGTTTGGAAGGAGCCCTTCCGAGTACCCCTTCCAAACCCCTTTGCGTGCTGGCTGCCGATGTGCGTCTTGTAGGGATCGGACCTACGACCTTCCCGATGTGAACGGGACGCTCTGCCACTGAGCTAAAGACGCATGGGGTGCCGGAACCGTCCGGCGCTACCCCTCTATAATATCTTATTGCAATTCCACCGTCGCTCCAGCCGCTTCCAGTTTCTTCTTCATCTCGTCCGCTTCCTCCTTCTTCACGTTCTCCTTCACTGTCTTCGGCGCGCCTTCCACGAGGTCCTTCGCCTCCTTCAATGCCGAGCGTCGTTACTTCGCGGACCGCCTTGATGGCGTTCAACTTGTTCGCGCCGCCTGATTTCAAGACCACGGTGAAGCTCGTCTTCTCTTCAGCCGCTGCCGCTCCGGCTCCTGCACCGGCCGCGACCGGCGCCGCCGCCGAGATGCCGAACTTCTCTTCAAGCTTCTTCACGAGCTCCGCGAGCTCCATCGCCGTGAGGGATTCTATTTTTGCAATGAGATCGTCGAAATTTGCCATTGAAATTATTGTGCTTGCGTTAGCTCGACCTTTGCCTGTCCCATTTTCGCTTTTTGATCAAGAAGATAGAGGAACGAAGTGATGGGCGCCGAGAGCATGCCGAGCAATTGCGCCAAGAGCACTTCGCGCGGCGGCAATTTCCCGATGACCACCACCTGCGCCGCATCCACCGGCACTTTGTCCTCTACGTCGTATCCCCCGAGCAAGTGGGTCACCCACATGTTCTTGTCGCCGCCGTCGGGCACTTCAAGGCCGGAAAAGAATTTGAACGCCGGCCCCGCGACCGTATCAGTCCCCTTTTCGGCGAAGATAGTGCCCACGGAGATCTTAAACTGCTTGAGGTCAACGTCAATCCCCCGCTCCTTGAGCAGCAATGCCAAGAGGCGTTTCTTGATGACAAGGAAATTCGCGCCGGCCTTCTTCAGTTCCGTGCGGAACCTCCGCATATCCTCGGCGGTGACCTTCGTGAAGTCGGTGAAAATAAGGGCCTGGCTCTTGTCGAGCAGCACCTTAGCTCTTGCGAGCTCCTCTCCTTTTTGCACTTTTGTCTTCATGATTTTTATAAACAAAAAACGGCTCTTCCAAGCCATTCGGTAGGCGCCGTCTAAGCGGGCCGTTCCTCGGCAGGCCTTATTCCCCTTTCGCTAGCGGGACGCCTGCGGTCTTTGGAAGTAAGTCCATTATAGCCGAACCCCAAAACTTGTCAACTTAATACAAAAGGCCCATTGCTGGGCCTCTTGTGAGTTCAAACGTAATGCTACCCCGGATCGCCACCTTAGCTGAATTATAGCAGAAGCGAATTGCTCGTCAAATATCTTTTAATCTTTATTTAATGAACCCGCCAGGGCGGTGGAGATGCGGGGATTTGCACCCCGTGAACCCCGGGTGGCGATCCGGGTCCAGCACTACGCCATCCCCACCGCACACGAATTCTACTTAACGCGCGATTAAATTCACCTAAAATTTCTGCGGAAGCGGGAGGATTCGAACCTCCGATGCCCTTTCGGGCATACCTGATTTCGAGTCAGGCCCATTCAACCGCTCTGGCACGCTTCCTCGGTTCTGATTGTAAGCTTTCGCCGAAAAAAAGAAAGCCCTTGGTTTCCCGAGAGCAGGAGAAACCAAGGGTAGCATGATTAAGGTACGCACCTGTCGTGGGAAGGCAGCGGCAAGCACGTAGACGGAGGGAATAGACAGACGTTGTCCCAGATGGGTTAGGACTCGGTCAGTATTTTCCCGGCACCAGCCCGGAGCGAAGGCCGACGAAGGGTAGACATTTTTGCATCAAGCCTGCAAGGTTCGCAGGCAAGGAGATGGGCGCTGGCTCGGCGCTTCTCGGCACGCGCCCAGGCCCACGTTTCGGTGTCGCCAGACAGTTGCGAGATCGCTTCGATCCTCTGCAACTCGCCGTTCACATACAGGGCAACCACTGCCCGCGACTCCTCGTCCTTGCACTCTGCGAAGGTGTACTCATATCTTTGAAGTGGTTCGTCAGAGATCTTTCGCAAAATCCTGTGAACCTCTTCATTGGCGAGAGGCATGGTGTAGTCTGGCCTCTCGGGGTTGATGTTGATAGTGACGGACGGCGGAAGTTCCTTGAATATTCCGCTCCGCGTGACGCCGTATCCAAGCACTGAAACTGCATGAACTTTCATGTTTCCCATCTCTGATGATTGCTCCTTCCCTGGAGTGTCGTACGTTTTACTGCAGTACCATAAGGTACTTCGTGGTACTGGAAGAAACCATACCACAAAGCCATTTCAAGGGGAAGTCCCAGGCACCAGCAACGCAAAGGTTCGGAAGGAGCCCTTCCGAGTACTCCTTCCGAACCTTTGCGTTGCTGCCGGTGCCCTCGGAGGGAATACATGCGTATTCCCTCTTCGGCACCTCAAAGAAAAAAGAGAGGCTGCGCCTCTCTTTTTTCCTCTCGGTGCCCTCGGAGGGAATTGAACCCCCATCTCTTCCTTAGGACGGAATAGCTCTGTCCGTTGAGCTACGAGGGCCTTTGGAATACACTATAGTGGATGGCAGCAAAGGTCGCAATGACCTAAAGAACAAATGTACTCTCAAACATACAGTCCGATAGCGGCGCCCGGAGCAGTGGGCCTGAACTGGTTCGTAGGAGTGGGCGGGGTGCTCCTCGTCATCATCCTCATCTGGTCCATTATCTGGAAAGGGCTCGCGCTCTGGAAATCCGCGCGCGAAGGAAGTAAAGTATGGTTCGTGGTGTTGCTCATCGTAAACACCATTGGCATCCTTGAGATCCTATATCTCTACGTTTTCAGCAAGAAAAAGAGCATGCCGGCGGGGCCGACGCAGTAGAGGAAGCAGGAAGAGTATCTGGTATGAAAAAACGGCTCGGGCATTTCGCCTGAGCCGTTTTTTAATATTTATTTTATATATTTTTAATCTTCACGCGCTATCATGTCGGTATGGGAAAATATTCTCAATTCAAAGAAATTGCTATAAATTTGCGCCGAAAAGGAAAAACGTATGGAGATATAAGGAAGATCTTAGGCATGCATCTGCCCAAAAGCACCCTTAGTCTTTGGTGCGCCTTGGCATCTTTTTCGGACAAAGAATTGGAGAGTATCGCGTTGAGGAAAGAAAAGAATATCCGTGATGGCAGAATGAAGACGTTGATGATCAAGCAGGCGAAAAGAGAAACTCGATTTCAAGAGATCAGAAATCGTCACCTTTATCTTCGTGAACGCCTGGAAGAAAAAGATGTTGCTAAAATTAGCTTGGTGATGCTATATTTGTGCGAAGGCGGCAAGAGCCGCGGGAGTTGTTCATTCGGCAATTCAGATCCGCGCATCATCCAATTGTTCTTACGATTGATGAGGGGATGTTACAAGATCGATGAGGATAAGTTCAGGGCTACCGTTCAATGCCGAGCGGATCAAGATACTCAGGTGCTCATGCTATATTGGTCTGAAATAACCAATATCCCCCTGAGACGATTTTATCCTCCTCAGATTGACAAAAGAACCGTCGGAAAACCGACGCGAAAAGCCGCCTACAAGGGAGTATGCAAGATAGATTATTTCTCGGCGGCAACTTATAATGAGTTGAGAATAATTGGATCGTTGTTTTGAGAGGTTTGGGCCGGTAGCTCAATTGGTAGAGCGCTACTATGGCATAGTAGAGGCAACGGGTTCGAATCCCGTCCGGTCCACATGGTGGGGTGGCCGAGTGGTTGAAGGCGGCAGTCTTGAAAACTGCTATGCGGGAAACCGCATCGTGAGTTCGAATCTCACCCCCACCGCAAGACATGTTAGAATAAGTCCATGGACGACAAACGCGTGATCGCGACGATCAAGAAGGTGATGCCCGCGGTGGTATCAATTGCCATCGCGAAGCACCTGGAAGACCTGGAAAAGGAGATCCCGAAGGAATTGTATCCCTTCATTCCGAACGGGCCGGAAGGGCAGAAATTGCAGATCCCGGACACCATGGTGGACAAGCGCGGGATGGTGCAGGTGGGCGGCGGCTCGGGTTTCATCGTAGCTTCAAATGGGCTCATCCTCACGAACAAGCACGTGATCAGCGACGCGAAAGCGGAGTACACCGTGATCCTTAATGACGGCCGCCGCTTCCCCGCGGAGATCTTGAGCCGCGACCCGATCAACGACATTGCGATAATAAAAATAAAAGTGGAGGGGCTCCCCTCGCTGCCCCTCGGCGATGCGACAAAGCTTGAGCTTGGACAGAGCCTGATTGCGATCGGGAATGCACTCGGCGTTTTCAAAAACACGGTTTCCTTGGGCATCGTCTCCGGCCTCTCGCGGGCGATCACCGCGCAGGCCGAGCCGGATGCGCCGCCGCAGGAAATGCGCGGGCTCATCCAAACCGATGCCGCGATCAATCCGGGCAACTCCGGCGGGCCGCTCGTGGACGCGAAGGGGCGCGTCGTTGGCGTCAATGCCGCGATCGTCTCCGGCGCACAGAGCATCGGCTTCGCAATCCCCGTGAACGCAGCGCGGCGCGACCTCGACGACATCAAGAAATTCGGCCGCATCCGCCGTCCGCTCCTCGGCCTCCGCTATCTTATGATCGACGATAATATGAAAGAGAAAATGGGTCTGCCCGTGAACTACGGCGCGCTCGTGGTCCGGGAGAGCGAACATGATTCGGCGGTCATCGCGGAAAGTCCGGCCGAGAAGGCGGGACTGAAAGAAAAGGATATCGTTCTCACGCTGAACGCGCAGAAACTGGACCGCGACCATCCCATCCAGGACTTTTTAGAAGACCTGAATGTCGGTGACGAGATCAAGCTCGCCGTCCTCCGCGAAGGAAAAGAACTTGAAGTGAAAGCGACGCTCGCCGAAAGGAAATAGCAGAGCCCGAAAGCGGCGACCTAGTACGTGTAGAAATCGACGAGCAGGCCGTTCCGATCAAGGAGCTTCACTTGGTCATGGAGCGGATCAAGCGGACTTGAACCGTTGAACACCCAGATCTGGTTGGAAAGGAAATTGGCGTCGCCCTCGTGCGCCTCAAAGCACGAGTGATAACTGAAATTGTTCTCAAGATAATTTATGCACGCATAATCGTTCTGGGGAATGAGGGGATTGCTCATGTTCGCTTCTGCGCACCCGTTCAGCGACATAATGTAGCTCTGGCAAGCGCCCGTGAAGGAATGAATGACCGACTGGTCAATGGACGGGCAGGTCTGTGGAAGCTGCGGAACGAACTGGGTCTTCCCATTGGGAAGGTAGCCGATGCACTTATTGAGCCGCAGGTTCACCGGCGCCGATGTGGAATACAGGTTGAGGTCGCTGCCGCTCTTGAGCCATATGTCCGAAACGGGGTTTAGCCCCAATGGATCGTAGACGTTCACGGCCTGCGGAATATATTCCCCGCCGTGGTTCGCCCTCACCTGCCAACCGGTCACGTCAATGCTTGAGGTCGTCACGTTGGGATAAGCATAGAGAGATATTTCGCCGTAGGAAGAATATGAACGCGCCGGGGAAACGCCGCCGAAGCGCACCTCGTGGAAATACGGTGAGAGCTGGTTCGCCGTAAAGCCCGCGGGAATTTCTGCAGGGCTCACCGTTGAAGTCGCCGAGTAGCGGTCCCTTGGCGCGGAGACCGCCGTGTTGTCGGGCGGTGCGAGCTCGCGGCCGGGCGTTGCTGATGTCCCCGTTGTTCCAAAGGTAGGCAACGTTGAGCTCCGCGATGCGAGCGAGTCCAGGTAATTGAACCCTTTGCCCACCACGCCGGAATTATAAACATAGAGGCCGACGCCAAGAGCGACCACGAGAATGAAAATGAGGAGTATCTTTCCGCCCATCAGAGCACGATGTTCACCAATTTTTTATCCACATAGATGACCTTTTGGGGCGATTTCCCGCCCATCGCCTTCTTCACTTTAACATTTTGGAGTGCGACTTCCTTCGCCTCGGCCTCGGTGAGCGAGGCATCCGCGGAAACCGCGTCCCGCACCTTCCCGTCCACCTGCAATATGAGCATTATCTTTTTTTCCACAATGAGCGAGGCGTCGTACGCAGGCCAGGCCTCGCGGTGGATGGAAGCGGGATTGCCGAGGAATTCGCGCCAGATCTCTTCCGTAAGGTGCGGCGCGAACGGCGCGAGGAGCTTAACGAACGCTTCAAAATCCTCGCGGGCGGCATGCCCGTCCTCAAGCGCGCGAAGACAGATCATGAGCGCGCTCACGGCAGTGTTATAATGCAAGCGCTCAATATCTTCTGTCACCTTTTTTGCCGCGATGGCGACCGCTTTCCCCGTATTCCCCTTGAGGCGCTCGTCCTCGCCGGACGCCACCATCTCGCCCAATTTCCATACGCGTTCCAGGAACCGCTGGATGCCGAGGACGGATTGGTCGCGGAAATCGCCCCCCTCTTCAAAAGGTGCGAGGAACATCAAATACATCCGCAGCGTGTCCGCCCCGAATTTTTTCACATACTCGTCGGGGTTCACGACGTTGCCCTTCGATTTGGACATCTTGGCGCCGTCCTTGATCAGGAGCCCGTGCGCACGGAACTTTTTGAACGGTTCTTCGGCGGCCACGAGTCCCCAATCGCAAAGCGCCATCGCGACGAACCGCACGTAGAGCAGATGGAGCACCGAGTGTTCCGCGCCGCCGGTGTACAGCCTGGTCGGCTTCTCCTTCTCTGCCGGCAGCCATTTCATGATCCTCTTTTTGTTCAATGCCTCCTTTTTATCCTTTGGGTCAAGATAGCGCAGGTAGTACCAGGCGGAGTCCATGAAGGTATCGGAAACATCCGTCTCGCGCCGCGCGGTACCCCCGCAGCCGGGACATTTTACTTCATAAAATTCTTTGACCGTCGCGAGCGGCGATTCCCCCGTCCCTTTCGGGCGAAAATCCTTCACGTAGGGCAGTACGACCGGCAGGTCTTTTTCTGGCGCCGCATACCATCCGGGCATTTCTTTTTGCTCGCCCTTCCCGGCCTTCGCACAGGCCTCGCAGTGGATCATTGGTATCGGCGCACCCCAATAACGCTGTCGCGATATCAGCCAATCACGCACCCGATATTGGACCGTCCTTTTCCCACCGACAAATTTCGTTATTTCCCATTTCGCCTTTTCCGAATCCATGCCGTCGAACTTTCCGGAGTCCATCATCTTCCCTTCGTCATTCACGACCGTCTCCACTGGCAAATTGAATTTCTTCGCAAACTCAAGATCGCGATTGTCGTGTGCGGGCACGGCCATGATGGCGCCGGTGCCCACCTCGCCCAAGACGTAGTCCGCGACCCAAACGGGAATCTCTTTTTTATTGGCCGGGTTTATCACCCCGATGCCTTTCAGTTCCACCCCGGTCTTATCGCGCCCTTCCGCAATGCGGTCCACGCCGGATTTCAAAAGCGATTTTTGAACATATTTCTCAACCTCCGTTACATTCACTGTCTGGCTTTTCATTTCCCTTATCAGAGGATGCTCCGGCGCAAGCACCATATACGTCGCACCAAAAAGCGTGTCAGGCCGCGTCGTGAAAACCTCTAGCTCGCCGTCCGGCACTCCCTCGGTCTTTTTTAATGGAAATTTAATCAGTGCGCCTTCGCTTTTCCCGATCCAATTGCGCTGCGCGATCTTCACTTTTTCCGTCCAGTCAAGCGTGTCAAGGTTCTTGAGCAATCGCTCGGCATAGTCCGTGATCTTGAAAAACCACTGCTCAAGCTCCTTTTTTATGACCTCCGTGCCGCACCGCTCGCATTTGCCCGCGATGACCTGCTCGTCCGCAAGCACCGTCTTGCAGGAAGGGCACCAATTGACCGCCTGCTTCTTGCGGTATGCGAGGCCGCGCTTGAACATCTGAATAAAGAGCCATTGCGTCCACCGGTAATACTCCGGGTCGTACGTCTCAAGCCGTTCGTTCCACGCGAACCCGTTCCCAATCGCCGCAAGCTGTTCATAGAAGCGCTTCTGAGAGATTTTCGCCTGGTCCATCGGATGCGCGCCGATCTTCAGTGCGTAATTCTCCGAATGGATGCCGAAGCCGTCAAGTCCAATCGGCTCAAAGATGTCGTAGCCCTGCATGCGCTTCATGCGACCGTAGATATCCGCGCCCGTGAATGCGTACATGTTCCCCACGTGCAGCCCCTCGGCCGAGGGGTACGGGAACATCATGAGGTTGTAGAATGGCTTTTTTGCGAGGTCCAGGTCCGGCTCGTAAATCCCTTCTTTGATCCACTGCTTTTGCCACTTCCCTTCAAAGGTCCCAGGATCGTATTTGGCCATAGATATTCCCATTGTAAAGGGCTTTGGCCGCTTTTACAATCTTTTTACAATGCGAAAGTGCGCTTTGCGTTCTTTAAAATTTGCGCTGCCATGTCTTCCGTGGAAAGCCTTTTAAGCTCGGCGAGCTTCCGCACGACCTCCGCGACATATGCCGGCTCGTTGCGTTTGCCACGATAGGGCGCGGGCGCCACGTAGGGCGCATCCGTCTCGGAGAGAAGCCGGTCGGGCGGGATCATTTTTATGATCGCATCATAATCCCCCTCGCTCTTGCCTTTTCGTGGAGGAAACGTGATCACGCCGCCAAAGGTGAAAGAAAAGCCGAGGTCAAGGAGCGCTTTTGCATCATCCTGCGTTCCCGTAAAGAAATGTATGATGCCGGGATTCGTCTGAAGAAAATGGGTAGGGTTTTCGCGAAACAGCTGAACGAGGTCCGCGAAGGCGTCGCGACAGTGGACCATAAGCGGCTTTTTTACTTCACGCGAGAGTTCCATTTGCGCGAGAAATGCCGCCTTCTGTTTTTTCACCTGATCTTCGCGGTTCTCGCCTTCATTAAAATGGAAATAGTCCAGGCCGCACTCCCCGAGCGCGACGGTCTTTGGATGAAGGGCGAGCGGCCGATAGACGGCAGGGTCGAACGTCTCGCCGCGCGAGGTGAAGGCCTTGGCCGCCTCCCCGCCGCCGAGCTCCTGTTCGTCGTGATAGGATTTCGTCGTATGCATCGGATGCAACCCGATCGCCGCGTAGACGCCGTCATATTTTTCGGCGAGCGCGATGGCCGCGCGTGAGGTGTCCTTTTGCGTCCCCACATTCACCATCCGGACGCCCGCATCAAGCGCGCGGCGGACGACAACATCGCGATCGGCCTCGTACGCCGAGAACTGCACATGCGTGTGCGCGTCGAAAAGCTCCATGTTATTTGAGGCGCGGGAAGAGGATCTCCGTCTTCTTCGCCGTGAGCGTGTCCCCCTCCCAAACGAGGGCATTCTTGATCTTCCCGGCCGTCTCGGGCATGAAGGGCGCGAGCGAGGAAGCGGCGGCGCCGAGGAGCGAGACAAGGTTCGCGAGCGCCTGCGTGCGCGCCGGGCCTTCCTTCATTTCCCATATCTTCTTGTCGTTCACGAAGCGGTCGCCGAACGAGATCGCGCTCCAGATCGCGGCGAGCGCATCAGAGAACTTAAATTCGCCAAGCTTTTCCTGCACGACACGCTCCATCTCGCGAATCTCTTTCTCAAAATCCAGCTCCGGCTTTACGCGCGCGAGCGGCGTCTTTTCGGCAAGCGTAAGCACCCGCGCGGCGAAATTGCCGAGACCGTTCGCGAGGTCGCCGTTGTACCGCTCCTTCAATTTCAATTCGGAAAAATCGCCGTCAGCACCAAATGGTATTTCGCGGAGCAAGAAATACCGCAGGGCGTCGTTCCCGTATTTGTTTGCCATGTCCAAGGGGTCAATGACGTTCCCCAGCGACTTCGATATTTTCGTTCCGTCAATCGTGAAAAAGCCGTGCGCGATGACCTGCCCCGGCAGCGGCAGCCCCGCGGACATGAGCATCGCGGGCCAGATCACCGCATGGAAACGGATGATATCCTTCGCCATCGCATGAATATCCGCCGGATGCTCTTCCCACTGCTCAATGCCCACCGCGGAAATATAATTGACGAGCGCATCAAACCAAACATAGATCACCTGCCCGGGGTCGTTCGGCACCGGGATGCCCCAGTCGCGTTTTTCCCGGGAAATGCTGATGTCCTCAAGGCCGTTCGCAACAAAACTTTTCACTTCATTAAAACGATTTGCGGGCGCCACAAACTCTCCGTGCGTCTCGTAGAAATCAAGGAGTGGCTTCTGGTATTTAGAAAGGCGGAAGAAATAGTTCTCTTCGGAGACCCATTCGGGCTTCGTCTTATGCTCGGGACAGACGCCGTCCACGAGCTCGTCTTCGTTCATGAAGGCCTCGTGGCCCTTGCAATACCATCCTTCATATTGGTCGCGGTAAATGTCTCCTGCGGCGTCGGCCCTTGCCCAAATGTCCTTCACAGTTTCAATGTGCCGCTTCTCCGTCGTCCGTATAAAATCGGTGTTTGAAATGCCGAGCTTCTCCCATGTGGAACGCCAGGTCTCCGCCATCCGGTCGGTATAGACATGGACCTCCTCGCCGGCCTTCTTCGCCGCGTCAACCGTCTTTTGCGCGAACTCGTCGGTGCCCGTCAAAAAAACGACGTCCTCGCCGCGCCCGCGCCGCCATCGCGCAAGCGTATCCGCAATGATCGTCGTATACGCATGCCCGATATGCGGCTTGTCGTTCACATAGTAGATCGGCGTCGTAAGGTAAAATCGCTCCATAGACAGATCGCGCTGCTAGGAAGATACTGAACGCCGCTTCGTCGACCACTCCTGGATAACCTCCTGGAAGACGCCTGCCGCCGGGACCGAGATCACGATGCCAAGAAGTCCCCCGATCTCGGCGCCCATGAGCAACGCAACGATGACGATCACGGGATGGATTCCCACGATCTGCTGGTTTAGGACCGGCACGAGGATGTTCGCCTCAAACTGCTCGGCGGCGACGAAGAAGATCAGCGTGTAGATCGCAAGCGTGCTTGAAACGGAGAGCGCCGAAATGACAGCGAGTGCTCCCGAAAGGAACGGCCCCACAAATGGCACGAGCTCAAAGAGGCCCGCGAGGAACGCGATAAGGAGCGCGTATTTCACGCCGAGGAGCGCGAGCCCCGCCCAAACGGTGAACCCGAAGACCAAGCTTAAAAGGATCTGTGTGCGGAACCAGCTGCTGATGAGCTTCCGGGAACGTTCATAGATGCGGAGCGCCGTTTCTTCATAGGTCGGCGGCACCACTACCCTGAGGAATCGTTCCACCCCGTCCTTGCTCAAGCTCAAATAGAACGAGCAGAGGACGACCGCAACGGCGAGTCCCACGCTCCCGATGGCGTTCGAAAAGAAATCCAAGGGCGACGAGGTGCTGGAGAAGAATGAGGAAGAAACCTTGCTTATGAGGTCGGTCACGGTCTGCGACGCCTTGGAGCTCAAAAGCGAGCTCGCGCCCCCCAAGGCGCTCGTGCCCACCTTCCCGCTCCCGGAAAGGATCGTGTTCATCTCCACGATGATGACCGGGGTCAAAGAATAGATGATGAATACGATGAGAAGCACCGCAAGGAGAAAGATCAGGATGACGCTCACGCTGCGGGGCAAGCCGATCCGTTCAAGAAAATTTACGAGCCCTTCAAGGCCCGAAGAAATGATGATCGCGAGAAAGAGACCGAGGAGGATCTGCCTTCCTTCATAGAGCACCGCTGCCACCACAATAAAAAGAAGTATCCGCCATAGGCTTGCCCATGAGATCTCGTACGCCCGTTTTTCCATGGTGGTTATTTATAAGGTGAGGATTTTTTTGAAGGTGGCACTGTTCTTGTAGGGACCGATGACGGCCAGATTGAGCCCTTTGTTTGTAAAAATTGCCCTGGCCGCCGCCCGCACCTCCGCCGCGCTCGTCGCCTTTATTCTATCTATAACGCGCTCCGGTGGCAAAAGTTTCTTCGTAAGGATCTCCTGGCCACCATAAAAACTCCCGAGGTCGTCCGCGGTCTCAAGGCCGAGGATCAGGTTCCCGATCATGTGGTCCTTCGCCTTTTGAAGCTCCTTCTCCGGCACAAGCTCGTCGCGCAACCTGCGGCATTCCGCAAGCACCGCCGTGATGACGGTCTCTATCTTTTTGTGATCCACGCCAGCAGAGATGCTCATCAAGCCATGGTCGAGATAGGGATCCGCCTCCGCACGGACATAATATGCCGCACCAAGCTCCTCGCGCACGCGCTTGAAGAGCCGTGAACTCATGCCGCCGCCCAGAATATCCGCAAGGACCTGGAGCGCATAGCGCCGTTCGTCAAAAATGTTGAACGCCCGGAAACCGAGTGCGAGGTGCCCCTGGTCGGACTCTTTATATTTCAAGAGGAGTTGCGGCTTCGTCTGATGCTCTTTAGTAGGGAGCTTCTTGCTTGCCGCCCGGCGCTTGAGAGCCGCGAAAGCGTTGCGCACCTGCGCCACGACCGCTTTTTCGTTGAACTTTCCCGCAACGACAACTACCGTCCCCGGCATCACGTACCGCGCGGCGCGGTATTTGATGAAATCTTCGCGAGTCAATTTCCGTATGATATCCTTTTCACCGCCCACATCCCAGCCAGCCGGCTGGTCGCCGTACATGAGCGAGAGAAAAATGTCCTGCACTTTCCGCATGGGCGTGTCTTCGTACATATTGAGCTCTTCAATAATCACGCCGCGCTCCTTTTCTATCTCCTCGGTCACGAACAACGGGTTCAGGTAGAGGTCAGAGACGATGTCCAAAATCTTCCCGATCTTGTGCGCTTCCGCCTTCGCCCAATAGCCGGTGAATTCCTGCGTAGTGAAAGCGTTTGACTGCGCGCCGAGCGCGGCGAGCTCCTCGGCAATCATACCGGGCTGCGGACGACGCGTCGTCCCCTTGAACATCATGTGTTCAAGGAAATGCGAAAGTCCGTTGATCTTCTTCGTCTCATATTCGGACCCGGCCTCAACGAGTATCAAAACGCTCGCCGCCAAGCTCGCCGGCTGGGGTGCCAAGACCAGGCGCAAACCGTTCTTGAAAATGGTCTTTTTTATGGATTTCATGAAGTGATTGTTTGAATGTCGCCTGCGAAGCTCTGGGCCCGTTCGACGACGGCCTCGCCATAGGTCCAAAGGTAGTTCTTCCACCGGCTGCCGGCATAGTACTTCGCCGCCGTGCACCGTTCCTGGCTCACTTGAGAGCTATAGACCGACTGGCAGCCCGTCATGGCGTCCTTGAGATACAGCGCGGTCGCGGCGAAGGCGTCCGCATTGCTCCATGGCGACGGCGGCGTATCCCCCGTCACTTTGGACACTCCGCTCGCGTAGAGCTCCCATGTTGACGGAACGAACTGTGCGGGACCCATCGCACCGCCATAGGCGCCGTCCGCGTTCGGGCAGGAGACCATCATCGTATTTGGATCAAGGTTCAACGACCCCGTGATCTGGAGGAAGATCGGAATGTCGGACGGGCGCATCGCCTTCTTATAACTGCACTGCCCCACATTCTGCCCCAACGCCGATTCGCGGTCCAGGATCGCAAGGATGAACGCCGGATCAATGCCCGTCGCGCCCGAGGCCAGCTTTGCATATTGATAGGCCTGTTCAAAGGTAAGCTGTCCGCCACCGAGGAGCTGGAAGATGCGGCTTCGTATCTGCGCCGCCGTGGCCTGCGTCTGCGCAAGCAGCGTCTGGTATTTTGATTCTTGCCCCTTGGTCTCCGTAAGCAGCTGCGTCTTTTGTCCTTTCGTCGCCGCGACCTCGTCCGCCTGGGCCTGCTGGTATGCCGCCGCGCTCGCGGCATCCGCCTTTGATGCCTGGAACTGCTGCTCCTGGTCCTGCAGCTGGCTTTGCAGGTCGGTCACCTGCTGCACCGCCACGCGGAGATTATCTTGCAAAAGCACGAGGTTCTGCGTATCGTTCCAAAAATCCGAGAGGCGGGGGTTCTTCAAAAAGATCTCCACGAAGCTTACGTGGTCATTCTGATATAAACTCTGCATGAGCCCTCCAATCGCCGCTTTTTTATCTGAAATATCCGCCTGCGTGACCGTGATCTGCGACTGCGTCTGCGCGATATTCTGGTCAAGCTGGGCGATCGTAAGGTTCGTCGCCTGGATCTGCAGGTTCAGCTTGGCGATCTTTGCGTTCAATCCTGCTATCTGTCCGTTCAGCGTTTTTCCCTGTGCCTGATAGCTCGTGATCTGTCCTTCGTATTGGTTGATCTGTCCTTCAAGCTGCTGCAGCTGGTCCTGGAGCTGGCTGCGCTCCGTGGCGGCATCCATAGTGGTCGAGGTCGTTGTATCGCCCGAAGCGCGGGGCAATACCGTAGGGGCCATGACGGAACCGAAAGCCAAAAAGCTCACGCTCGCGAAAAGGACGATTGCTTTAAGCGCTTTGGTAACGGGGATGCGTAGCGTCCCCTGCGCCGACAAATTGATCCTCGGGGAAGCGCCGCCAAAAGCGTCCCACCGACCGCCGGGCCCGTCATGGCGAACGATAACGTCGCCCAAAACCCGAGGTTGCAAAGGCCTTTCCATTACCACTATTATAACGGAAACCGAGGTTATTTGGTATCGGATTTCCCGCCTTTTTCCGGAGCTTTCTCCGTTTTCTCCCCTTTTTCTCCCTTGTCCGCTTTCTCCGCCTGCCGTTCGGCTTTCTTTTCCTCCGTCTCCACCTTGACCGCGGTTACATCCGCGACCGGCGCTTCTACCTTCTCCTCCTCCGCCAAGGGCGGCGTCGCCGTCGCAATCGCCGTACCCTCGCCAACGAGCACTCTTACTTCTTTGGCCACCTTGATGTCACGCACGTAAATGCTCTTGTTCAGATCGTTCAGCACTGAAAGGTCCACCGTCAGACTGCGCGGCAGGTCCTGCGGCAATGCTTCCACTTCTATTTCGGACATGGACCGGTTGAGGATCGCTCCCTTTTCTTTCACCGCCGGTGCCTCGCCCACAAACTCAAGCGGTACTTTCGTCCGGATCTTCTGGTCCATTCTCACCTGGTAAAAATCGACATGCGCCACCTCGCTCGTGAGCGCATCGCGCACAACGTCATAAATGAGCGCGGGCCTCTTTTCTTTCTCAACGAGAAGCGTGACCACCGTGTTTGTCCCCGCTTCCTTGAACACCTTCGCAAAGTCCTTTACGGAAACCGAAAGGTGGGTGTTCTTAAGCCCGTGCCCGTAGAGTTCGGCAGGAATCAGGCCCTCCTTCCGGAGCGCCTTCACGCCTTTGCCCAATGTTTCGCGCGTTTTGACCGCCAAATCCATAAGGGAGAGTATAGCAGATTATTCAGAAACGACAAGTGCGGGCGATCTATCTTAAATCATTAAACAATCTCAATCGGTCGGACACAATCTTCTTTATTCCCTCCACTGCAGGCGACATGATCTTGTACGGCGCGATCTCATTGGGGTCCTTTGCGAGACCCTCCCCGACGCCACGGCGCCAGGCGAGGCGAAGCTCGCTTGAGACATGGATGATCGTCATGCCGGCCGCGACGGCCGCCTTGAAATCCTCGTCTGCGGTGCCGGAGCCGCCGTGGAGCGTCATGAACCGGCCTTCCGCGGCCGCAATCGCCTTTTTTATCTCCGCAATGCGCGCGATGTCCAACCGCTTGTGCTCCTCGCCCGTCACCATTTTCGCCAAGAGCCCGTGCATGTTGCCCACGGCGGGGGCGAGGACGTCCACGCCGGTCGCCCGGACGAACGCCACTGCCTCTTCGGGCGTAGAAAGCTTGAGCGATTCCGCCGGACGGGCAGCCACGATCTCCGAGGACGAACCGATGTAACCAATCTCGCCCTCAACGACGATATCTGCATTTATGGAACGCACGATCTTCACCGCTTCCGTTGTTTGCCGGATATTTTCTTCCATCGGCAACGCTGAGCCGTCAAAAAGTATTTCGTCAAAGCCCGCCTCTGCGGCTTCTTTTACCTTATCCAATGAATGCGTGTGGTCGGCGTTCAGAAAGATGGGGAAGTCATACTGTTCGCGCAAACTGCGGACGAGCGCGGTCGCCTGCCGCACGCCCACGAATTCCCGTTCGCCCTCGGAAACGCCGATCAAAACCGGCACATTGAGTTCCCGCGCCGCTGCGAAGATCGCCTTGAGCGTCGCGAGCTCCGAAATATTGAAGTGGCCGACCGCCACATGGCGGGCGTCGGCATCGGCAAGCACTTCGCGGAGGGTTTTCATGGTGTCTGGCGAAAAAATTTGCGGGCTGCGCTTACAGCGCCTTCGGCTGATAGTTTTTCGGCGCTTTCTTCAAGAGCTGCACGAGCTTCGGTTTCGTGAGAAGCCCTGTCTGCGCGCCGAAGAACTGGACGACGTGCATGGACTCTATCGGCGCCCAGCGCAGGGCGTCACGCACCGGCAAACCGTAGATCAACGCACAGAGAAAGCCCGTAGAGAACGCATCGCCCGCGCCCGTCCGCGAAATGGGCGGCCGCGGGTCGGGATAGGGCGGCATGAAATAGCGCGACATGCCATCCGAAGCATAGGCGCCCGCCGGACCGTCCGTGATCACGACTATCTTCGGCCCCATCGCATGCAGCGCGTCGAACAGTTTCACAATATCCGTGCCTTCTTTCTTTTTTGAAACATGTTCCGCTTCCTCGCGGTTCACAAAGAGCACGTACGTGTGTTTATAAATTTCCTTGAGCTTGTCCGCGCCGAAGCGCAGCTGGAAGGTGCCCGGATTGAATCCCATCCGCACCTCCGGATGCCGCTTCAAATATTCCCCAATTTTGTGGTGGAACGGCAGTGTGTGCTCGGCAATGGATGAGAAATAAAGCCACTTGGTCCGTCGGTCAAGCAGGCGAGGATCATAGTATTCGTATTTTTCGTGCTTGATGAGGATCGTCCGCTCGGCTTTGTACGTCAGAACGAAATGATAATTTGTCGGCTTGCCGTGGTTTACTTTCACGAATGCCGGGCTCACGCCCTCTTTGCGGTAGAGGTCCAGGATCTCCTGGCCATAATGGTCATCGCCGATGGCTGTGATGATCGACGTATCAAGCCCGAGGCGCGCGGCGCCCACCGCCACGTTCGAAGCGTTCCCTACCGCCGGCGCCACCGTGAGCGCTTCGTACGGGATCTTGTCAGCAAAGGACATGCAAAGCTCGGCGTGCTCGTGCTGTTTGTCCCAAAGCACCCTTGCCTCCTTGAGCGTGATGAACGCATCCATCACAACGTCGCCGATACATACCAAATCGTATTTTCCTCTCATATATTGTTATCTTACCACACCGCGCCCATTGATCATTTCTTCCTGCGCAGAGCCCGCTTCGCTGCCGCTTTGATATCCTTCACGTCCATCCCATATTTCTCTATGAGCTCGGCGGGCGGGCCGGATTCGCCGAATGTGTCCTGCAAACCGATGAATTCAATGGGTGATGGGGCGTGCTTCGCGAGTACTTCCGCGACCGCGCCGCCCAATCCTCCGTTCACCTGGTGTTCCTCCACCGTGACCACTGCGCCCGTTTTTTTGGCAAGCTCGATTATTTTCTTCCCGTCGATCGGCTTTATCGTGTGGCAGTTCAAGACAATCGTGCCGATCTTTTCCTTCTCAAGCTCGCGCGCGGCGACGAGCGCATGATAAAGAAGGCCGCCGCAGCCGATGATCAAAACGTCCGCGCGTTTGGACTGCCAGAATATTTCCGCCTTGCCCGGCACGAAAGGCGTCCGGTCCGTCGTCATAACAGGCGTCTTCTCGCGCTGAAATCTTAAATATATCGGGCCCCACACCTTCGCCGCCGCGAGCGTGGCCTTCTTGGCTTCGATCGCGTCGCACGGCACCCACACCCGCATGTTCGGCATCGCGCGCATGATGGCGATATCCTCCGTTGCCTGGTGCGTCGCGCCGTCGGGCCCTACGGATATCCCTGCATGATGCCCCGCGATCTTCACATTGGAATCGTTGTATGCGACGGTCGTCCGGATCTGTTCCCAATTTCTGCCGGGAGAAAATGTCGCATACGAAGCTATGAACGGGATCTTCCCGGAAATACCGAGTCCCGCCGCGACGGTCGCCATATTCTGCTCCGCAACGCCAAGCTCAAAATACCGCTCCGGGAACTTCTTCGCGAATGCCTCGGTGCGCGTGGATTCCGCAAGGTCGGCGCAAAGCGCCACGACGTTCGGGTTCTTTTCCCCGAGCGCGACGAGGCCCTCGCCATAGCCGTCGCGGGTCGGCCGCAGCAGCACGTCTGCGGCGAAAAGCTTCGGATCCAATTTTGCGGCGGGCTCCACCATTGTTTCTTATTTTACCTTATTGTTGGGTGAACACGAGCGTATTCATGATCTCATGCGCCACGCCGTTGTTCGCGACAGGCAGGGAAAGATTGGGGTTTTCGCTCGCCGTCGGGAAATCGAATTTGAGGACGTTCTGGCCGTGGGCGACATATACCTGCTCCCCTTGGTGGTCAAATTCAAAAACATTATAGAGCTCATACGCGGGATATCCTCCCACGGTGAGCACGTACAGCTTGTCGAATGAGGGCGTTACTGTGGGCGCGGGGCCGTTTTTCGCATTCAGGGCATCCTGCACTCTGTCATTGGCAAGCATGTCGTGCACATAGTTTCCCGAAGAAAGCGAACTTGAATTGTTCTCAATGGACACGCGCAGCACATAGGTCGCCATACCGCCGAGCGGATTGCCGAAAGAGACGAAGGGCACGTCATTCGCAAGGCCGGCGATCGAAAGCGTCCATTGCGGCGGATATTCCAGCTCGAATCCATATGTATTGTTCTCGTATATGCCCCATCCGGAAACATCCACCGGAACGGTATTGGCCGCCGATACTTCGGCCTGGAGCCCTCGCAGCCGCTCCGCGACGACCACGAACATAAAGCAGCCGATTGCCGCGAGCGTGACCATGACGGCAACAAGGACCGGCGTTGATTCTTCTTTCCAGGTCATGATCTTTGTCGGCGCTGTATGAGCCAGATGCTCCCGCCGATCACGAGCACGGCGACCACGAGCCCCACAAAGAACTTCAAGCGGTCATCAATGCTCCCCCAACCGCGCATATATCCGTAAATGATGCCCCAGAGGCCCGCCATCATGATGCCGATCGGCGCGCCCTGGCCCGCGAGCCCACCGTAGAGCACGATCAAGAACCCGACGATGAACACGATGATGCCGACGATATTTGCCACGATGAACAGGTTGCGGTCATACAGCTGCACGGCATTGTTGTATGCCGTTTGGGCGGCATTATATTTATCCTGCGCTGCTTGCTGCGCCGCATTGTAATCCGTGAGCACTTTCTTGCACTGCGCGTCATTCGCGGCGCAGGGCGCCTGCGCCGGATACGGCGCCGGCTGTACGATCGCGTTGTAATCCGGCGCTACTGGCTCCGGATAGAACGCCTTGATGCCCAAGATGATGAGCGCGCCCAAGATGATGAGCGTCCCGATCGCGAGCACGATATTTACGATTTTCATTTTTTATATTTTTTATTCCGACTTTATTTTCCCCCGCCATGTCCGGAGTTCGGCGAGCGCTTTTTGCGCTTCTCCGGGCTTGAAGGGTTTTGAGTGCCAAAGGTAGTCGTTCTCCATGAAGTCCACTCCTCGGCCGGGGATCGTGTGCGCGATGATCGCGGTCGGCTTTTCATACACGGCCTTCGCTTCGTTCGCCGCTGCAATGATCTCCTCGAAATTATGCCCGTCGATCTCGAGCACATGCCAGTTGAACGATTCGTATTTCGCCCGGAAGGGTTCGAGCGGCATGACGTTCTCCGTAAAGCCGTCTATCTGTATATTGTTGCGATCCACGACGACCGTGAGGTTGCTGAGGCGCTGTTTTCCCGCGAACATGATCGCCTCCCAGGTATTTCCCTCCTCGTGCTCGCCGTCGGAGGTGAAGCAATAGGTCCGCCACTTCTTGCCGCCAAGGCGGGCGGCAAGCGCGATGCCCGCAGCC
This sequence comes from uncultured bacterium, assembly GCA_963768625.1. Classification (GTDB taxonomy): domain Bacteria; phylum Patescibacteriota; class Minisyncoccia; order UBA6257; family 2-01-FULL-56-20; genus CAVYIK01. The sequence continues at coordinate 74,453 of CAVYIK010000001.1, read as the reverse complement.
TGCGAGATGCCGGAGCCCAATGGGCCCGAGGTCGTCTCGATCCCCGGCAGGATGCTGCGGTGGGGATGGCCCTGCAGGCGCGTGCCCAGGCGCCGGAGTGTTGCGAGTTCCGCCACGGGGAAATAGCCGGCGCGTGCAAGCGCCGCATACTGCACCGGGCAAATGTGGCCATTTGAGAGCGTGAGGCGGTCGCGGTCGGGCCAATTCGGCTTCTTCGGGTCGTGATTCAAAATATGGAAATAGAACGCGGCGAAGATCTCCGCCATGTCGAGCGGCCCCGCGATATGGCCGGAGCCCGCAGCCGAGACCATTTCGATCACGTCCTCGCGCAGGCGGTTCGCCATAAGCTCGAGCTCCTTCAGTTTTTTCTCAGTAAGAGATGCCATTGAGGTGGTGCGCGGCCGCGAAGCCGATGATGCCCGATACCACACCGAGCGGCGCGGGCGCATATGGACGAGTTCCTGGTACGCCCGCTCCGGATCGTCGTCTTTGAAAATATAATCCCCCGAAACGACGATGTCCGCGCCGGCCGCGTTTGCACGGCGGGCCGTCGCAGGCACGATCCCTCCATCCACTTCAATTATAGCGTGGGGCGCGTGCCGCCTCAAAAACTTCACCTTTTCAAGCGTAAGCGGCAGGAATTTTTGTCCCGCAGGCCCAGGATGCACGGCAAGCACCTGGAAATGTTTTATCCTGCCGAGATACGGCTCAAGTTTCTTTGCTGGGGTCTCCGGATTCGATGAAAGCATCACCTCCGCGCCGCGCTCCTTGCATCTCGCAAGGATCCACTCGAACATGTTCCGCTCCACGGTCTCCACGTGGACCACGAAACGCTTCGCGCCCGCCGCAAGCCAGGGGTCAATATATTTTTCGGGGTGCTCCACCATCAAATGTACTTCTGCCTTGAAAGGCGCCCGGAGCTCCGCCCATCGCGTCGGGGTCATCCACGTCTTGTGGAACGTGAACGCGCCGTCCGTTACATCAAGATGAAAAAAGGTCCCTTCCGGCAAAAATGCCTTCGCCGCCGCCACGCGCTCCTTTGCGCACGGGAGGTCCGGGCAATTGATGACGGGGATGACTTCCATTAGTTATCAAGTTCTATTTTCCCGATCGCGGCGAGCCGGCGCGAATATTTTTCTTCCTTCGCAAAAGACGTCGCGAGGAACACCTTCATGATCTGCATCGCCGTCGCTTCGTCAATAAAGTCCGCCGCGAGTGCGAGGACGTTCACGTCGTCGTCATGGCGGCCCTGGCTTATATGATCGGGCGACATGGGAAGCGCCGCCCGCACGCCGTCGAACTTATTAGCAACAATGTCCACGCCAAACCCCGAACGGCAAATCACGATGCCGCGGTTCCGCATCGGATCCTCTTCCACCTTTCGCGCGACAGCCGCGGCATACTCCGGATAATCGTCGTCTTGCACGAACTCCGATGCGCCGAGGTCAACCACGTCGTATGCCTCGGCCGCAAGCTCCTGCTTCAGCCGCGTCTTCAGGGCGAACCCCCCATGATCCGCACCGATATAGATGGTCATTATATGAACTGCGTTAACTTCCGCACATGCTTCATGAGCGTCGAAACGTACCCCGCCTCGTTGTCGTACCACGAGAGCACTTTCACGAGGTCGCCGTCGATCACTTTCGTGAGATCCAAGGGTACGATCGCCCCATATGGCTCGCCCACAATATCCGACGAGACCAGCTGGTCGCGCGTCACCTTCAATATCCCCTGCCAGCGCGGCGAGGCCGCGGCGTCGGTCAGGATCTGATTGATCTCCTCTACAGTCGTTGCGCGCTTCGCAAGAAATGTAATATCGGAAATGGACCCGATGATGGTCGGCACGCGGAAGGAAACTCCATCAAAGCGGCCCTTAAGGGATGGGATCGCGCGCGCCACGGAGATCGCCGCACCCGTCGTTTCGGGGACCGTGTTGTGCGCCGCCGCCCTGCCCTTGCGATAATCGTGCCCGCCGCGCACGGGGCCGTCCACGATGCTCTGCGTCGCGGTATAGGCGTGCACCGTGGAAAGCGTTGCCTTCAAGATTCCGGGGTTCTCCGAGAGCACCTGCATCACGGGCGACGCCGAGTTCGTGGTGCACGAACCGTTCGAGGTGATGGCGCACGTTTTCATGTTGTCCTCGTTCACACCCACGAGCACCGTCTGCCCCGCGGCGCCGTCATCGTCCTTCGCCGGAGCCGTGATCACTACTCGCTTTGCCCCCGCATCAAGATGCACTTTTGACTTCTCGTAGGAATCAAAAAGTCCCGTGGACTCAATGACGATATCCACTTTCAGCGCCCCCCAAGGAAGCTGCGTCGGATCCTTCACCTGTAAAAAACTAATTTCCGAGCCCCCCACGAGAAGCTTGCCGTTCGGGAGGTCCGGTTTGATCTCCTTGCCGTAGCGCCCATAGACCGTGTCGTACTTCAAAAGATAGGCGAGGTTTTCCATATCGCCCAGGTCGTTGATCGCGACCACTTCAAACTCCGGCGCGTCAAACGCGGCCCTGAAAAACAGACGGCCGATCCGCCCGAACCCGTTGATCGCGATGCGCGCCTTCGCCATTCCTCTATTATATACCAATCTGCACGGCGTCGCCCACTTTGATGCCGTATTTCGCCACCGTCCCTGCGTTCACCTCAAGCACCTTGTCCGTCCCGTCCGGCGAGTTATAAATGCTTAATTGCCAAAGCTGGGCGCCGGGCTGCGGCTGCACATTTTGGGCAAACCCCACGACCGTATTGCCGCCTATCCAGATCATATCAAGCGGGAAATTCATGTCTTTCATCCAAAAGCTCTTAACGGAAGAGGTGCTGAAGAGAAAAAGCATCCCCTGGTCAGGGCCCAAGCTCGGACGGAAGGAAAGCCCGCGGGCCTCCTCGACGGTCGTTGATGCAATTTCAACATTGAAGACCGCTCTGTCAATCTTCACCTGGTCGCTCGCAAGCGGAGGATTCGGCAGGCGGAACAGGAAAATGTACGAGGCAACGATCGCGGCCACGACGAGCACCATTCCGAGCAATGACCAGAAAAGCATTTTTTTTCTTCCCTGCATTTTCTCAATCGTACCATACCCTAGAGCGTGAAGTCATCGGCATTGTTGTCGGTGTCCACGATCGCGCTGCCCGCGAACTTCCTTTTAAGCACCTGGCTCGCCTGGGGATTCGTAGGATAGGCCGCTGCCTCAACGTATTGGCCCGACCCCGTGCCCCACGCGACCATGTCTACAATCGCGCTGCTCGCATTCAAGAGCGCAACGCTGTTATCCGCGGCGAGCGTTTCCGTGCTCGTCACGTTTGCGCCAATCGTGGCACCGAAACCGTCCGTGGCGTTGGCCCAGAGGAAATATGCGCCGGGCGCGAGAGAAGCGGCGCTTGGGAATACGCGGAGGGAATATTCGGCGCCGCTTTTTGATCTTTTCCGTAGCTTCCAGCCGCTCACGTCAATACTGCCCGCCGTCGGATTGAAAATTTTCACAAAATCGTTCGTGCTCGCGGTGCCCGCAATTTGCACCTCCGCGATCACGAGATGATCGAGGACGGTTCCGCAGGGCTGCGTTGTGCTTGTTGTGGTGCTCGTCGCGGTGCCGGCCGTGGTGCTTGCCGCGCCAGTGCCCGCGCCCGTGGTCTCCGCGACCGCGCCGCTTCCCCCGCCGCTTCCGCCGTTGCCTCCACCACCACTGCCGCCGCCTCCGCCCGTTGCAATCACCGGTATCGAATTCTCCGCTCGCGGCGTGCCGCCGACCGGAACACTCGTATGCCAACCCACACCGTCCGCATTCCGCTCAAGAGTCTGCTTTGTTGCGTTGTCTCCTCCCGGCCAGCTTGACGACGCATCAAACCGGTCAGAAACGCCGCAATTCGCGTCAAAGAGAACGAGCGTATCGCCCGTATTCACGAGCGCGCCGGAGTAGGTTTTATCAACCGTTACGCCCGGCACCGTGCCGGACGCATCCGCGCTCCCCCGCGCAAGCAAATGAAATCCGCCCGCGGCGATATGGTCGCCACCGCCAAAAATGATCTTCAAGTTCCCCGCGGTATCCAAAATCTGCCACCCCGTAAGATCAACGCCGCCTCCCGAAATATTTTTAAGCTCTATCCACTCGCGATTACTGGCCTTAAGGGCGGTCTCGTCCCCGAGCGGCACGGAGCCCATCCACGCGACCTCGTTCAGGATGACCTTGTGGGAAGGGTTCGCGGCGGCCGAGGCGATGGCGGCGGTAAGGTCGCAAAGCTGTGACGAGGAAGTCGTAGTGGAAACCGTCGTGGTCGCTGTGGCCGCAAGCGCTGCATTCATATCGTCCGTCGGCACAATATTTGGCAACGTATCGGAAGCGGGCGGAAGAACCGGGACAGAACTAGTGGCAACGTCTGACAGTGTGCGGGCAGTATCGGTCGCGGTCTGCGGCTCTGACGACAACATCGAAATGCCCTCCGACGACGCGGGCGCACTCGTACTTGCGCTCGTGCTTCCGTCCCCTAAATCAACTTCCGCAGTGACATATTCGTCCCGCGACATCCCGAACGTGTCGTTCCACGATTGAGCGGCAATCGCGACGGTATGCGTAATGACCTCCTTCGTGGGCGCAGGAAAGAAAAAATATCCCGCCGTGAGCGCAACGAACAGCGCCGCCACCGAGGCGATCACGATCGCCCTTTTTATTTTTTTCGGGTCTTTCATAATAGAATCGTGCACCGCATCCTACCACGACGGCCATTAAATAATTTTAAAAACTGCCCGCGGGGGCACGTTTTGCTACAATGAATCAATGAAGGCGAACCGGATAAAAACCACTCTCGTTGTCCTCTCGGCGATAGCGCTCGCCCTGGGCATCCTCACGGCTATTGTCGTCTTTTATCCCACCGGCTCCTACCAGCCGGTCATTGTACAGAACGTCGGTACCACCACTTCTTTCTCTAACTTTACGTCCGCCAATGCTTCCGGGACCGCGACGAGCACCGCCACAAGCACCGCTTCCACGACCACTGCGGGACAATTCGCGAGCAGCTACGCCGCTCCCTATCCCGTGAACTGGTCCGATGGCGGTGCTGCGTTCTCCATCACCGGCGCACGATCCACCGGCAATCAAATAACTCTCTTGTTGAACATACAGACCGGCGCCGCGACCTCCTGCGTCCCGGTGGATCTTCGCTTTGTTACCGACGAAGCAGGCGACCTCCAAGCACCCGACACGGCGCAATTCATATTCTCGGATACCGGCAGCTGCCAGGGAAGACCGAATACGGCCTACAACAATCAGTCGGTCACTTTCACGTTGAACGCCTCCGCAACTTCGCCCTTCCTCTTCACGACCGGCGGCGCCTCGGGCACTTTCTTTGAGGTCGCCACAAACACGGCGGGCGGCGTAGACATCGCGCTGCCGTCAACGTCCGGCTAGGATTTTTTCGGTATCACGCCTTTTGGTCCAAAAAGTTTTCGATACGGTTCTTTCGTTTTGAAAATCTTTGACTCGCATCCTTCTTTCCGTAGGGTAATGTGATACACCCCATCCTGTTCGAATGAATGTCCACCGAACGACCAACCTTCTTCTTCGGTTAGTTTTTCGATCTCCGCAAAGACCGCCACGTCCTCCGGGTCGGTTTCCGTTTCAAACCGAGGTTGCTCCTTCTTTTCCATTGTCTTTATTATACCACTCTGCTAAACTGGTAGGCGTATTCCGGCGTAGCTCAATGGTAGAGCGGCTCCCTGTGGATACATCTTTTAATCTGGTTTTAATGTCCTTTGTATAAGATAAGGGCATGCCTGATAAAAGAACATATGCCGACAGACGGCAAGCATTGATCCAAGCTGTCGCAAAACGGCGGCGAAAGATCAAGGCCATGTCAATTGAATATAAGGGTGGCGAATGCCAAATCTGTGGATACTCCAAATTTCAAGGCGCGCTGGACCTGCATCATATCGATCCCAAAAGCAAACATTTCGGGATCGCAGATAAGGGTTATACGCGCTCATGGGAACGGATAAAGACAGAATTGGATAAATGCGCCCTCTTATGTGCCAATTGCCATCGCGAGCTTGAAGCTGGCATAGCGCAGCTTCCCGAAGTAATTCGGGTTGAAAAACGAGGTGAATTGCTGGAAACCTAACGTCGCAAGACTAAGGCAATCAGCAGCCGAGCCGCGGTTCGCCGCGGAAGGTTCAGAGACTATCCCGAAAGGGAGTACTCCGGCGAAAGCCGGCGGAAGCGCCTCGCCCCTGCAGCAGGGTGATAATATAGTCCACTCCCTTTGGAAACATTGGGGTTACGTGTAAGGAGATGGTTCCAGGTTCGAGTCCTGGCGCCGGAGCAAGTACCAGTAAAGGGTCTGATTCATTGGAAAAATTTTTAGCCGAGCGGAGCTCGGCGTATGGGGATTTAGCCGTCCCAAACACTTTTTCGTCTTTTAAAAACAGGTTCGAGCCGAAGATTTTCTGGAGGGAGCGTTTTTTGGAGGGGAGGTCGTCCGATTTTGCTATTTCACCTAGCATTGATGCGTCTTTCATCCACTCCCGCATAGGTTCGAGCCACACACAGGCGTCTCGTTCAAGGCGGGCAATTTGCTCCTCGACTGACTTGTGATCCGACATCAGAGTAGAGCGACGCTCTAGATACTCTGGTCGCTCTATGTCTTGGTCTATAAAGGCGGTGGTAAGGCGGTCGAGCTTGCGGCTTATGTTTTCCACTTCAAGCCGCAAGTCGTGTACGGCGGTGGCCGTGGTCTGCTCGGAGTTCCGTTCATCGTCTTTCATTCTTCGCTCTAAGTCTTCCGACCATTCCGGCGACAGGACATAGCTGGACAACAGCTCAGAAAGGTCGGCGGCGAGCGTTTCCTCTCGGACATATGCTTGCGAACAGCGAGCCGCCGACTTTTTGGTACAGCGATAGTATATGTAGTGGTGGACGTTGCCGTTCTTCTGATGCTTCACTCGCACTTCGGCGGTGATGGACATATGACACTCGCCGCAGGACAAAAGTCCACAGAGCTTTTGAGGATTGGAAGTCTCCGCTTGCGGATGTCCCCTTTCGACAAGCACTTTTTGTACTTTGTCGAACAGCGACTTCTCGACGATAGGTGTATGTCGCCCCTCGTGCATTTCTCCTCTATATATAAAGTAGCCGTAGTAGAAAGGATTGGAGAGAATGAACTTTATTCGGTCTAGGTGTATTCGGTTGCCATAATAGCTTCGCACATTATTTTCAAAAAGATATTTGGAAATGTCCTCGAAGCGTGAGTTTCCTTTGGCATACATCTCGAAAGCTGATCGTATTATCGGAGCTTTCTTTCTATCCAATACAATAAGCTTGGTGCGAGGGTTGTTGAGGTAGCCGACGGGAGCTGTACCGGGAAACTCGCCACGCTTGGCTTTCTGTAAAAGTCCGCGTGCGGTGTTGGAGCTCAAATCGCGGATGTATTGATTAGCCATACCGAACTCAACGGACATGAGCAAAACATTGTCTGCGGGATAGTAACTCCGATCGTATGTTTGGATATGGGCTATCGTCCCGCTTTGCAGAAGCCACTGAATCTGCGCGGCATCTACCGGATTGCGAGCAAGTCGGTCTATCTTCCAACAGAGCACGCCGTTGGCTTCGCCTCGCTGTATACGGGCGAGCATATTGTTGAACACGGGACGGCCGGGTACTTTGGCCGTCTGCCGTTCTTCGAACTGATCAATAATATTGAGGTTCTCCTTCTTAGCTAGCTTTCGCAAAACAGTCACCTGATCCTCGATGGAGTGCACCTGTTTGTCTTTATCGTCGGTAGATTTTCGAGCGTAGAGAAAGTAGTTAGTGTTCATAAAATAATTATTATGTAAAAAATTTATTAAACTTTAATCTTCGCACGAGTTATTTATAGAATAACTCGTGATTGCGAAGCTCTTTTTTAATCTCTAAATAGTTAGGAAGGGCTCTTTCTACAAGTGCCCAAAATTTTCTGGAATGATTAAACTCTTTCAAGTGACACATTTCGTGCACAATAATGTAGTCTTGATGTCTCTGTGGCAAAAATATTATTTTGTAATTTAGATTTATATTTTGCTTATTTGAACAGCTACCCCAACGGGTCTTTTGGTTCTTGATGTAGATTTTATTGAACGTAAAATTGTAAAACTTGTTATAAAATTTGACCCGCTCACTTACAAGCGCAAAAGCTTCATTCTTATTTTCTATGTAGTCTTTTTTCGAGAAGGTTCTAATGGCCTTACTGTCCACGCTCTTGAAAAACTGTATCTTATCCCAAACCCACTGTTTTTTATCAGAAATAAATCTTTCAACCACCGACTGCTGAATTCCATACGGGCTAGTAATCACAACACTACCATCACAATACACCGCAAGACGCATCCGTTTTGCCCTGCTGCTTCTTTTAAGAGTGTACGAAATGTTCTTTTTCATAAAACTAGAATTTTTTGATGATTACATCCACTAATCTATTCAAGAATTTCGGAAAATCTTTTACGGTAAATTTATCTTTATAATCACGCAAAATAAGTTCTTGTAATGTTTGTTTAATATCCTTGATAAACACATCTCGTTTTGAAGATTCCTGCCAACCGGAGTCAAGATCATCCTCGATCCTAATCCGTAACTCTTTTACAAATTCTTTAACATCAGTATCATTACCATCACTTATAAATTCTTGCGAAATTGTATAAAGTGCGTATTCTTTTAAATCAAACCCTAAATCTTTAGCTTCTTCTCCTTTGGTTTTTATGTCTTTCATTAATTCCTCATACCTGCGTATGCGTTCGGCGAGATCAATTTGATTTTGTTCAAATTCTCGGCGGATAGCTGTCAGCCTTTCACTAAATTTTTGGTACGCGGGATTTTCGTCAAGATTTATTGAGATCTCCTGTTTGAGCATCTTTTCAAGGTTGAGTGCCTTTTCTTCTTCATCCATACCCTTGAGTCGCTCAAGTGTATATAGGTCATTCACACGAAGCTCACGGAAGTTTTTAGTAATTCCTTCGTAATCAATGACATCGCTTTTTTGAATAAGTTTTCTGATTTTCTCCCCATACTCTTCTAGAAGGTAACGATCATCTTCACCTCGAAATTCCTTCAAAAAAGCCAAGTAGAAACTCGTAACCCACTCAAACGATCGTATATATTGCTTTAAGAATGGATCGGGTGAAAGAAACTCGAATAGACTTTTGAGTTTTGCGTACTTTTCGGCAAAATACTTTTGCTTGTCTTGATTATCAATAAAAATCTTCAAGCACCGGCGGAGATTATCCATTGATGGATCTTCGATATTTACTCCGGTAAAGATTTTCATTATATCGCTTAAAACATCAGAAAATCTTTCCTTGACTCGATTTATATCGATCATCGCAGAGTCGATAATGTCTTCATCAAAATCTAGAGCGTCATACAAATTACGTGTAATTCCGTAATAATCGATGATTTTGCCAGCTTCCTTGTTTTTATAAACACGATTTGTGCGAGCAATCGCTTGTAAAAGGTTATGATCGCGAAGCGGCTTATCGAGATACATCACTTGCTCGACAGGCGCATCAAATCCAGTCAATAACATATCGCAAACGAGCAAAAATCGAAGTGGGGATTTTGGATCTTTAAACCTTTCAATAATCTGTTCGCGCTCTCGCTTACTTGTGTTGTAAATTTTAAGGTCGTCCGAATCGCTATTTGGATCTCCGGGCGAATACACTACAGCCGACCATTCAGAGGGTATGAGCTTATCGAGGAGTTTTTTGTAACTTGCTACAGCTTCACGGTCATATGCGACAATCTGAGCCTTGAAGCCGTTCGGTTCAACATAGAGCTTATAGTGCTCTACAATATCCCGTGCGACAGCTTCCATTCGTTTCGGCAGTTTAACCAAGGCTTCTTTCTTGCCATATTTCTTTATTAACTCGGTTTTTTGCTTATCAGTAAGATCTCCGGCTATTTCCTCGAATTGAAGATCGAGTTTCTCCTCATCAATGGAAAACTTTGAAAGCCGAGCTTCATAAGTCACCGGAATAGTTGCCCCGTCATCAATTGACTGTTGAATGGAGTAATAATCAAGATATCTTTTTCCTTCGCCCTCGTAGTTTCTAAAAGTATTTATATGTGTTTTATCAACTGGCGTTCCGGTAAATCCAAAGAAAAATGCTTTTTTGAAAGCGTTACGCATATTAATACCAGATACACCCTCATCACCTCGATGTGCCTCGTCAGATAAAATAATTACATTCTCATCTAGGTTCTCTACCTTATCACCAAGTTCAGAAAACTTCTGAATAGTTGTAATGAATATGCCCTTTTCAGGTGATTGGATTTTTTCCTCCAAATCCTTGCGTGAAGTGACGCGGATGATATTTTTACCTCCGGCGTTGGTAAACGTCTCAAATATCTGGTCATCTAAATCAACGCGATCAACCAAAATAAACACTTTTGGATTGGCGAGTTGTTTATTAAATCGCAATTTCCAAGCTGTAAAATACATCGTAAGTGTCTTGCCAGATCCTTGTGTATGCCAGATAAGTCCTTGTCGTTTTTCTTTGGATAGTACTCTCTCAACAATCTTGTTGGTTGCTCGCATTTGCTGATATCGAGCCATCTTCTTCACTAACTTCTCTTTCTCTTTTTCAAACAGAATAAAGTTTTGAACAATATCCAAGAAACTTGCCTTTGAAAGGAGTGAATAAAGTGTCATCTCAAGCTCGCCGCCGAGTTCTTTTTCAACATCTTCATCTCGCCATTGGAGAAAACACTGTTTCGGCGCGCCAGTTGCACCATAGACGGTTTTTAGTCCATCGCTTGCGATATTAAAGCAGTTTGGGATGAATAGTTTGCGGGCAACCTTCTCATATCGCTTGAGTTGATCAATACCATTCTCAAAACTAACCCCCTCTGAAGCTGTCGGACTTTTTGCCTCAATATCTACGAGTGGAAGCCCATTCACAAAAATCATAATGTCTGGACGGATATTTTCAGTATCTCCTTCAAAATAGAATTGGTTAGTGACTACGAATTGATTATTTTCCGGATTATCATAATCAAGCAGTTTGTAGTCGTGCTTTTTCCCCGTAACGGAATTTTTGAGGTTAATACCATCTCGAAGTGCTTTTAAAAAGGTTTCGTTGTTATCAAGTTTTCTGACCTCACGAATAACATTCTTTATCTCACTTTCATTTGCAGTAGGGTTAAGAATACCGATGGCTTTTTCTAAAAGAGGAGTGATAATATATTCACTCTCAAGATCGCGGAGCTTGGCGAATTCCTCCGGTTTTATATACTCAAAACCTAGTTTATCTTTAATAAACTTGATGATGTAATTTTCGATTGTGTGTTGTTCGTTGAATTTCATAAAATTATTTAATTTTCATTTGTTGTTTAATATCAATTAACCAAGCGGATGTCTTCTGTTTTAACTCGACCATTTTACTGGTTGATTTTTGTTCAAATAATTCAAAGTTTTTTAATGCCATTGGCAGATTATTCTGTTTATAGTAATAGTTATAGCCAAGCCAGAAATATAAAATAGGCATGGAATCATTTGATGCTAGAATATTTTCATTAAAAGTTATTATTTCTTGTGAGACAACAGAATCGTTTGAATAGTTTTGATTTTTAATTTTTATACATTGTTTCAATCCAGCCGAATAATCACCTAGCCAGAAATATAGAAAGGCTTCGTTGTATCTCCATTCAGGAAAATCAAAACTATGGCACTTTTTTGTGATTGCCAGTGATTTTTTTGCATCATTTTCCCAACTGAAAGCTATGATTGATTCAGTTATTAAAGCTCGATAGCAATTAGCATTTAGTTTGAGGGATAAATTTAGATTTTCTACAGCTTTAGTTTTTTCATTTTTGACAAAATAATATTGGGAAGTGACGGCATATTCATTTGCCAATAAATTGTCAATCTTACCCAAAATGACATTATCGCCCGGCAATCTTTGATTTTGAGGTATAAGTAATATTTGATTTTTTAAATCCGTATGTAACTTTATTGCTAGAAAAGAATTGCCAGATATAAAAGATACCAAACCAATAATATACTCAACAGATTTAACAACAATGTTTGCGGAAATCTGAAAGCCGAGAAAAGCAAACTCATCTTTAAAATTAATTCCTTTAGGCAAAGTTGCAACAAAATCTCTTGATATTTCGTTACTGAGTTGTTGACTTACTGGGGCGTGTAATACTAAACCATCCAATGAAAGAAAATATTGTTCGTCCCCATTCTTTCTTTTTTTTGTCTCCCCAAAAATATAGATATGCCCTTTAACTTTCTTATGAAGATCGTTAATTGTTTTGAAATTATTATATTTTGCTGCAAGATGATTTTTTATTACTATAATGTTAAATACTTCGCCAATTTGTGAATTAACTATCTGTTTTTTCACAGAAGAAATAAAGTCCAGTTTTAAAGCCTGTTCAGCTTCATGAGTATCAGCATAGATACATATTACCAACCCAGTATTTTTTCGGTTATTAGTTGGTATCCAAAAACGATTAAACAGCCAGTATGTTATCCAGACAATTAAAACTAACAAATACGCCCATTTTAGATAGTTGGATGTTATGTATTTAGATATAAAACTGTCTGAAGCCACAAAAGCCGCGACAAGAATTAAAAGCCCTACAATTAATGCAAAAACTGTGTAAGTCTTATTCTCAATTTTTTCAAAAAATAGTTTAAGTATTTCCATAAAATTAAATTACTCTCACTTTACCACTCAACAAATCTTGCATCAGGCCTTTTTTGAGGATAGTAAGCTTTGCTTTAAATTTCTCATTGATTGAAACCTTTTCGTCAACTGCGGAAAGAATTTCTGCAATTTCCTGTTGTTCTTTTTTAGTTTTTGGTACTGCAAGTTCAGTTTTTGAAAAGTCTGTCTTATTTATAATTGGAACAGCCTGCGTGGATCGTCTCCCGATAATATCTTGACGTCTGTAAAGTAATTGGTAATAAATAAATTCGTTTGAATAATTACTGTTTACTACAACAGAATTAATTTGTTGATTGGTCGATAATTCACGCCCAGCAAGAGCAATCTTACCTATAGTTGATCCTATACAAACAACAAGGACTGACCCTTTTGATATTTTTCTAGTTGAGCCATACCCTTTCTGTGAAAGTCTATTTTCAGAGTCATTTATATATTTTTTTGATCCAATATCTTTAGGAGATACCAATAAATAATCTCCTCCATAATTACTCTTCTCTGAAGTTTTAGGAGTATTGCCAGTTATAACATCACCAACACTTCCAAGTTTTGTGATCTTCCATTCCTCAGGAATCTGACCAATTTTTGTTTCCTTGAGTTTCGTATGTTCTATCCCGCGAGTAAAGAGTTGTTGCATTAATCCGCGCTTGAGCTTTTCTGTCGCCTCAATCACTTCCTGCGTTTTCGCAATATCCTCATCCACAGTCCCCAAAATCTCCGCAATCTTTCGCTGTTCTTTGATTGGGGGTTTTGCGATTTCGTACAGTTCTCGAATAACGCTCGGATGCGCCTTGTTCTGATAGTTAAAAGATTTTTTAGAGTGTTCTTCCTGAAGGTAGTAGGCGAGGAACTTATAATCAAATTGATTCTGATCAGCATTCATATATCCTGAGACATTAGTGACCGAAAACTTATGCTTTGGTCTATGGAAAAAATCACCACCACCATCAACCGACCAAGTAATAAGCTCCTCATCAAACATGTGCTTGGCGTAAGTGCCGAACAATGCGTTATTTTTGACAGAAGATGAATAGATTGGATTTTCTCCGGGATAGTTCTTAATGTCGGTCTTAGAAATTACCTCGCCTCTTCCAAGCGTAATAACTCCTTCTTTAATGAAGTCATCCATTTTCTTCACAATCCACCCCCGTGGAGTAGTTTTCTGTATCGCGTTAGTCTTCATTTTCTTTGTCTGTGGCAATTTCTTGCTGAATTTGTTGCAATTGTTTTTTGACCATCACATCTTTCTCGCTCTTCTTTGCTCCTTCGATTTTCTGATCAAGGATCAATTCAATAGAGAGTTTGATTGGTGCGAAATACCGCAAGCATTCTTCTTCTGTTAATTCGTGTACACCTTTGCTCAAAATGGAGTAGACACCCTTCATCTCTACAAGCTGGCTCGGAAGAAATGCTTTCAATGTCTCAACTTTGTCCATCATTCGTTGTTTTTTGAAATCATATTCGTTCAACTTGGTAGCACCTGCATTGTTGGTGTATGTTTCGAGAATTAATCTCTCGAAAATCCTTCTGAGATAAACGAATGAGCCAGCACCAGCCCCGTGGGATACAAGCCCGATTGCCTTTTTGAGATTTTTTAGATCCTCGGTAGGCAAAACCTTGTCATATTTCTTGCCAATTTCTGCAAATTGTAAGTCCGCGAGAGATGGATATTGCCCTATTTTCAAGACAATTTCTCTATCTCTATAAACTGTGAATCTCAAAACATCATTGTTTTTTCTCTTACAAGTTAGTGTTATCAGATAGAATCCAATCGTATAATTGTTTGGACTTACCCAAATATCCCATGTATCAATGCCTTCTATTGTTATGCTATAAGTAGTATCAGAATTATTTTTTGCACTATAAGCATCGACATCTCCACTAAACGAGTTTTTTTCAAGCTCGTTAAGTGGTATCACTTCATATAAAGGCGTTTCAAAATAGAAATCGTGTTTACTCATTATCTTCACCTCTTTTTTTATTTCTTCTGTCATAAATTTAATACTTTAATTCTGATAAATAGTTTTCAACCCTCTTATCAATTGCTTCGCGTTCTTTTTCAATTTCTTTTACTTCACCCCACACGGTTTTTACATCTACCACTTCCTCATCCTCGCCATTTTCTACATAACGTCGCACATTGAGATTGAATTCGTTTTCCTCAAGTTCTTTGAGGTCTACGACGCGGGCATATTTTTCAATATTTTGATAGCCCTCAAATGCTGAAACCATTTTCTCGATGTCCTTCTTACGCAGACGGTTCTGATTTTTTCCTTCTTCAAAATCCTTCTCGGCATCAATAATAAGAATCTTGTTTTTGTGTCTCTCCGGCTTATTCTTATTGAATATCACGATGGCCGCCGGAATGCCCGTGCCGTAGAAAAGCTTTGAAGGAAGGGCAATAATGGCTTCGATTAGATCATTTTTGATGAGATTCTCGCGGATACGGCCCTCTGATCCGCCGCGGAAAAGCACTCCGTGTGGGAGCACGACCCCAGCCCGTCCGTTTTCATTCATCGACTTCACCATGTGAAGCACGAAGGCATAGTCGGCTTTCTTAGCTGGGGGCATCTCGTATCCGGCAACTCGTCCATATTTGTCGTGCTTGAATATTTCATACTCCCATTCGCTGATTGAGTACGGTGGATTTGCCACACAGATGTCGAATGTCTTGAGAGAACCGTCTGGATTAATGAATTTCGGATCGGCGAGCGTGTCTCCGCGCTGGATGTCGGAACTGTCGAGCCCGTGAAGAAACATGTTTATTTTCGCGATTGCGTATGTTCCGATGTTTATTTCCTGCCCGTAAAGATAGAGCGATCGGGCTTTCTTCTCTCCGGTTTCGTTTTTGAGATAGTGGTAGGCCTCCAAGAGAAATCCGCCGGAGCCGACGGCCATATCGTAGATGTGATCCTTTTCGTGCGGCTTCAAAATATTTATGATGACGCGCTCGACTTCACGTGGGGTGTAGAATTCGCCGCCTTTCTTACCCGCATCCGCCGCGAACTGCTCAATAAGATATTCGTATGCATCTCCAAGAAGATCGGAATTGATATAATTGTCTCCGAAATTATGCTGCGAGAAGTGGTTGATCAGACGCTGGAGCGTCTCGTTCGGAAATTTATCTTTATTCGCAAAATCAAGGTCATCAAAAATCTTGTCCAGTTTTGGACTATTTGCATTTGTAAGTTTATCGAAAACCTCGTTGAGTTTCTGTCCGATACCCTCTGCCTGTTTCTGGACTATTTCCCATCGGCAATCTTTTGGAACTTGAAAACGATGGTTGTGATCCGCCTTGGCGATCTCTTCGTCGTGGTATTCCTCAAGAACTTTTTTGTATTCCTCATCCCACGAATCGCTTATACGCTTGTAGAAAAGAAGTCCGAAAATGTATTTTTTGTAATCTGAACTGTCGATTTTCCCGCGGAGGATGTCCGCACTTCTCCAAAGGAACTGCTTGAGTTGGGCGAGATTCATTTTGCCCGCATCGTCTGTAAGCGAGACGCCGAGATCTTTCACAATACTCTTGTCGTTTGCTATACGCTCGATATCTTCCGGTCTGTATTTTCGGTCTTTTCGTGGGCCTACTCGGAGAGGAGTTATAAGTCCTTTCTTCTCCCAGTTGCGAAGCGTGTCTTGGTGTATACCAAAAATGCTTGATACCTCACCAATTGACAGCAAAGTTTTTTCGTTTTGTATTTTTGTCATATTTCATATGTTATCATAGGTGCTATCCTAATGTCAAGTATTTAAATAAATTCATAGTTTTTCATAGGTTAAAGGGAGTTTTGGTGATCTCTCTAAGATCGCCAAAAATATGAACCTATAACACGCGCACGGGTGGGTTGGGGCAAGTGTTATATCGAGCATCTTCGACCTCCCCTCCAAAAAACGCTCCCTCCAAAAAATCTTCGGCTTTCGTATTTTGTATTCTTGAACCTGTTTTTGAAAAAGTGTTTGGGACGGCTAAATCCCCATACGCCGAGCTCCGCTCGGCTAAAAATTTTTCCAATGAATCAGACCCTTTACTGGTACTTGCTGACTTCCATGCGTTTGCTCGTACCTATTTCAGTCGAAATGGAGGGGTCTAGAACGCTCGCCACGGGTAGATTTACCCCTTCATTCACCCCTTCACTCGCTCTGTGCTAAAATGAAGGGGCAAGAGATTGAAATGTTCCGACAGATTCTTGCTTTTTCAAACATTCGTCTCCCGATCAAGCAGTCCTAATTCACTCCGCTCCTCCTTTCGTCCGTCTCTCCGTGAATTGTCGCGGGGGCAACGTCTGGTGGCTCGGCCTTTTCTTCCGTCCTGCTATTTCTTTTTGTCGTTGGTGGGGGGTGAGACTAAGTTTGAAAAATACGAAGTAAATTTTTCAATCAAATAGCGAACGAAGTGAGCGTAAAAGAAAAAAGTAGTAGCTCACGGCCGCATGGCCAAGGGGCGCGACCGTCGCGCATACGCCGAAAGCGAGGAGTTCATAAAACGCCGAGCGATATTGCTCAAAGCCCGCAGAAAATGGGCCGATCACAAGATAACCGACGGCAACCTGGAATTTGCGACGTACGAATTCGGACGACGAGTTCCGAGTGTCAAATATGACGAAGACCTCGACTCCATTGTGAGAAAATCCAACAAGCCTCCATATTGGAGGAACTTTATAGAAGAGTGCCTTCTGTTCTGCGAAGTACGACCGACCTTTATCACCCGTCCTCCCCTCGAACTGAAAGCACGGTGATTAAAAATATAATTCCCGAGGATCCAAAAACTCCGCGCCAGTTACGATTGCGCTCTAAGGGGTAGAGCTCTGAACTTGGAATGTCTTTTTATCATAATTCCATTGCACTTTGAAATCTTCCGAAACGCTCTGATTTTTATTTAGAAGCTGAAGATCGAAATAATCACTTCCCATTTCGGTAAGTTGATAACCGTAAAAATCGTTTGGCGAGATCGAGATATCTTTAGTACCGAGTGCCGTATTATAAAAGCCCAAAGCGTTTATTTCATAGACCTCGACCTGCTTGCTATTGATCTCTTGCATAATATGCAAGGTAGCGAAAATATTCTTATAAGTATAGTCCACATAAACACTTCCCAAAATAGAACCATCCGAAGCAGCTAGCGTACCGATTTTTATACTTCCCATCTGTGCAGTAGAGTTGGGATCTATTTCAAAAACTTGCTGATCAGGATTCCATCTAATAACTATGTCATCGGATATTGCCCTACCACTACTGGTGTTATAGAGAGCGTGCAGGCTAAAATAATCGCTACCCACCCCGTCCATCTGAAATCCATAAAAACCGCTCGAAGCTATGTCTAATTCCTTACCAAGAGTGTTAGAAAATCCAGTATCGTCTATTTTATAAATAAAATTATTTTCTCCACCAGTACTTGTGGAGACATACAAGGCCGTGAATACGTTAGTGTTCCCAATATAGGAAACATATATATTACCCAAAGTATTTCCATCTGCTCCTTCAAGAGCCTTTACAAAGGTTGGACCCGCGTCCCCTTGCGGATTATTTCTATGAACATGAAATACATATAGAAAACCAGCGATGGCAACAATCACTATCGCTACACTTACTAGAAGGTATATAATCTTTCTGTTTTTCATGAGGCTCTATTGATTAATTATTTGTTGCCAATTCAGTTGACCATAGTATATGGTTCCGCCGTGTTCTGCCGTGTAATTACTTTCATAGGTAGCTGGCTCAACTGAGACTTGGCCAGTAACAGCATTGGGATCAATAATCTGACCGTTCCCGATAACTGTAGTTACGTGATCCATTGAACCGTTACCAGTATTGTCGTAAAAAATTAATGTTCCTGGACCGCCCATAGAAGACAAGTGGGTAGTGTAGTTGTTGTATATTGTAGTTCCTGGAATGTTCTCCATATTTTGACCTGTCACTTGCATGATCCCATACGTCATAGCTCCCGTACAGTCGAAAACATTAGGTCCCTTCTTACCCCAACCATAAGGATCTCCCACTAATTGTTCCTCTGCGGCAAGATAACTCGCATTATAATTTTGCGTATTTACCGAGGGTTGATAACTTCCTCCTCCACCGAACGCGAAATTTGATTTCGCTCCTTGTGAGGCAAATTGTGCTGTGCTTCCCGTGTTCCCTCCTCCTGCGGCAACACCTCCGCTTCCTCCGAATCCTCCTCCAGAAATTATACTCGATAGTTGCTGCAAAAGAGAACCGCCATAGGGTTATTTTAAGGTATGCTTATTGAATGAACAAGAAAATATGGATTGCGGTGGCGGTTGCGGTCATTGCGATCATCGTGGTGTATGCGATCCTTAAAAATCAGGGTCAACCAAGCGTCTTCGACCCTTTGAACGCGACCTATACCATTGACGGGCAGCTGGTTGCTTTGGCCAACGGCAAAGCGGAAATAGAAGCCGCACCCGGATCGGCAACGAAAATCACTACAACTGCGTTTGGGCAACCGACGAGCGGAGATCTGAATAACGATGGCAGGGCAGATGCAGCTCTCATCCTTGTGCAAAATACCGGCGGCAGTGGAACTTTCTATTACGTAGCGGCAGCGATCAATACTGCGAGCGGTGCACGGGGAACTAACGCCGTTCTTCTTGGAGATCGGGTCGCCCCTCAAAATGTTGAGGTTAAAAATGGACAAGTTATCGCTAATTACGCCGACCGTAAACCCAGAGAGCCGATGACCACAATGCCGTCGGTCGGCGTGAGCATGTATCTTATCTACGATGGATCTATGCTCAAGACGTCCTCGCCCATCGCCGGGCCCGGAGAACGTTGCGGCGGCAATATGACCACCGCTCCTGCTTGCGTGACCGGCTACCATTGTGCGCCCGATCCCGCATCGCATTTGCCTTTCGGTGACGTAGGAGGCACCTGCATTCAGGATTGACATCGCGGAGCGCAAAGAAAAAAAGGCGACCTCGTGAGGTCGTCTTATGCCGTCCCGTCGTACCGCGACGTCCGCGGCGTTTCCCAGGGAAAGATCACCCAGCGCTTTCTCTCCCTCACGTGGAAATCAGGCTTGAATTTCGCATCCGGGCTGAGGAAGATGCTCGCGGTCCTGAAGAAATTTCCGTAGAAGGCGATGAAGCGTTTCATGGTCCCGCCGCCGTCCACGATATCGTCGACCACGAAGGTCTGTCTTGAGATATCGTCGATTGGACAGACGGGGATATTGAGAAGGTGCGACAATCTCACCGCGACCACCGAACCGCCCCTCGGGATGCCGTACACGTTCTTGAAATGTTGTCTCTTGGCCCACCGGACTATTGGGCCAAGATCCCTTTCGAACTGCAGCCAAGAATACCTTTGTTTCTTCTGCTTCTTCTTCATCAGGCACGCTCCTTCACGAGAACTGACTTTCTGCCTACAGCCTAGCAGAAATGTCGGGACGTGTCATTCCCGGAACCAAGACCTCACCCTCGCCCATAGGCTAACGCCCTGAACTCTTTTTTCCGCCAAGTTTCGTACTTCCCCCATCGCGAGCGTTGCGGCGCGGTACCCCTCCCCTACCAACCGGTCTGCCTTGCGGAAATCGGAGAGGGAGAAGGCTTCAAGGTGCGGCTCTATGAGGATCTCGTCTTTTCGCAAAGGATGCCGATAGGTGGTCGCGATCTCCAACGACTTTGCCACGACCTCAAAAAGGTTTTTCGGCCTCTTCTTTGAAACCCATCGATTGACGTTCACGCCTATCTTTGCCGTTGCTCCCAATTCCGCGAGCGCCGAGAGCGGGAGATTGTCCACGACGCCGCCGTCGACCAACAAGCGCCCGCCAACCTCGACGGGGATAAAAACACCCGGAATGCACGTGCTCGCCATGAGCGCATCAACAAGAGAACCTTTCCTGAACACTACTCGCTCTCCGGTTTCAATATCGGTGGCCACGATCGCGAGCGGAATCTTGGCATCCTCGATATTCACATCCCCTACGAATTCCCGGATCAACTTACCCAGCGCCGCATGAGAAACCAGGCCTAACGCTGAAAACGAAAGTTTTGACAGAGCGTACCAGCTGAGCTCGCTGGCCTTTTGGACGACCGCATCCAAAGACACATCAAACGCATAGCAAGCAGCGACGATGGCGCCCGCGCTCGTTCCTGCAATGCAGTCAACGGGGATATGGTGGTCCGTGAGCGATTTCAATACCCCGATATGGGCGATGCCCAGCGCGGAACCCCCGCTCAAGGCAACACCGACGCGCGGTCTTACAGCCATATCTCCATTATTTCGCCAGGGTAAGCTTTGTGTAAATCCTGAGCAATGAGAGGAGGAGCGCCATGACGAGCGGCCCCGCGATGAACCCGATCGGGCCAAAAAGGCCGATGCCGCCGAGAACGCTCAAAAGGATAAGATAGGGATGCAGATGGCCGCCGCGACGCATAAGCTGGGGCGAGAGCACGTTATAAATAAGATTTACGAGGATGATGCTCCATGCGGCGAGGCAGATGGCGAGCACCGTTTGCCCGGTGAACAAAAGATATCCAACGGCGGGTACAACGACGAGCCACGTCCCCACAATGGGAATGAGCGAAGCGAGTACGACAAGCGTTCCCCAGAAGGTCGGGTCAGGGATGCCAAAGAAGAAAAATCCGACCCCCATGACAACTCCCTGTATGACCGCGACAAGGAGAGTGCCTTTCACGACCGAACTTCCCACCGCCTCCATCTCGCGGACGATGTCTTCGCTGTATTCCGGAGCGAGCGGCACGATCCCGACCACCCATTTCTTGAGCCGTTCGCCGTCCTTAAGGAAGTAGAACAATCCGAGAAGGCTCAGAAACGCCGTGAAAAAGATCTGGGTGACGCCCGAAAAGAAAGAGCCGAGGTTCTGGATGAGCCAGGTAAGGCCCTGCTGGACATAATTACTAAAATTGAACGTGAGATCCGGCACGGGAAGTTCTTTAAAATTGGCGTGGAGGAAATTGGTGAGCACCGCGCCGAGATCAAATCCTCCGCGGGCCGTGAGCGAGGCGTAGAGCGCGGTCGCTTCTCCGAAGACCCGTATGCCGAAAAAGCCGAGTGGCACGAATACGATGAGTATCGCGATGATGATCGTGGCGAAGGCGGTCAACCATTCATACCGGAAGACACGCAAAAGTTTTTGATAGAGGGGCTGGAAGAGAAACGCAAGCGTACCCGCAAAGACCAGCATCCCCATATAGGGCGCGAGGATGGACCACGCAAGGAATAGGGCGACAGCGAGCAAAGCCACAAAGAACCAAGTTTCCGATCGGCGGACATCCATACCCTTAGTGTACCAAAAAAAAGACGGCTGCTGTGAAGCAAGCCGTTTTTACTAACATGCATACTGCGGTGGCATCAGGCCGGGATCGGAACGTCGAATGCCTCGCAGAGGAGAGCCATCCTGATCGGCAGGCCGTTGTCGGCTTGTCGGAAATAGGCGGCACGATGCAACTTATCGACTTCCGGTGCTATCTCGCCGCCCCCGATAGGAAGCGGGTGCATAAGTATCGCGCCCGGTTTCATCCAGGAAGCTTCTTTCTCCCCGATATGGTAGTCCTTCACGTCCAACGCCCGCTCTTCACCGGACAAGCGTTCCGTTTGGGTCCTCGTCCAGTAAACTACGTCTGCCGATGAAAGAGCCTTGAAGAGGTCGGTTTCTTCATGATACGGGACGTGATGCTTATCGAGATGGTCAAGGATATCCTTCCCCATAGGAAATGCCGGTGGTGAGACGAAGATAAAACGGGTACCCTTGAACTTTGACAGAAGATATGCCAATGATCGGCAGGTACGTCCGTGCTTGAGGTCGCCACCCATGACAACGGTGAGATCGTTAAGACGGCCGAGTTCATTCTGGATGGTGTAGACATCCAGAAGCGCTTGCGTCGGGTGCTGTCCCTTCCCGTCGCCGCCGTTCACGAGTACCACCGGCTTGATCTCGCCCAGGCCGCTATAGTAATCGATCACGTCAGCGGCCCGTTTTGCTGACCCTTCTGTGGGATGTCGGAGTTCGATAACGTCGAATCTGTACCCGCAGAGAACGCGGACGGTATGCTCAAGCGTTTCCCCCTTCACCGCGGATGAGAACTGAGAGGCATCCTCGGTGTAGAGAACATCCATACCAAGATCTATGCCTGCCTTCGAGAACGAGGTTCTCGTCCGCAATGATGGCTCATAGAAAAGAACGTACATCTGTTTGCCCGCGAGAAGTTTTCTTAGCTTCCTTGTTCCTCTGGGCGTTTTGAAAAGACGCTTGATCTCGTCGGTAGCAGCAAAGAGCCGCAACAATCGCGGGATGTCAAACTGCTGTGCCTCAAGAACGTGCCTCGTATCCCCCATGCCTTTCACCCCCTTGATGATGTGATGTGCTATTTGCTTCAGCTTTGAAGCAGCTCAACTCTACGATTTTGGCGCCCCCGTGTCAATGGTGCCGCCCTCTTGCCTTAGTTCAAAAACGAGCACGGCGACGGCGACCACGCTTGTCCAAAGGCCGTCCTTGTTGCCTTCCGCCGACTGGGTGATGTTCGTCGTCTTGAATATCTTACCAGATGATTTATACACCTGTTCCCTTTCGTCCCATGCAGCGTTGGGATCAAATTCCAAACCGAGCGTCGAGGCGAGCATCGTCGCCGCCAGGTCCTCGGCGTATTCCCCTGCTTTCTCCTCGGTCTCGCCGAACGTATGATGTTCCGAAAGGTAGCCGTACTGATTCGGGTCGACCGGCTGGGCGAGGCCGATGGACGAGACGATGAGCCGGTTCGGTTCGTTCGTCGCGTTCCTGGCCATCACGCAAAACACGACCTGGCCCGGGCTCAAGAGTTTCTTGCCTTCCTCCTTTGATATCCTTTTGCAGTTCGGCGGGAAAATGGAGCTCACCTGCACGAGGTTATATTCGGCGATGCCCGCATCGCGCAGCGCCATCTCGAACGACTGCAGATGCTCCTTGTGGCGCCCGACTCCCTTCGTAAAGAACATCCCCTTGGGAATTAAATTGTCCACGAAATAATTATAGAACATTTCTTGGCGCGCGCAAAAGAAAAAATGCCCCCGAAGGGGCACCTTTTCTTTCGGAGCACGGTCCTTACATCTTTCCTTGGTGGTTCGCGCAGCAACCGCAGGATCTCTTCCCGAGCTTCACGCATCCCGCGATGATGACGAGGATCGGCCAGATGACGTCCACGAATCCCCACGTGAGGACGCCGAGCGACCCAAGCAAGAAAGCCAATCCAAAAAGAATGACGAGGATCGGCATGACCTTGTGGCATCCGCAGCCGCATGTCTTCCCGACCATTTTTACACCGTTATTGTCCATTTGTATGTTTTGATTATGCTCGACCTTTGGCCAAATACGTTGTCCCTTCTATTATACCAAGCTCTTACCTCCCCTGCCCGCCGGAGCGGATTGACGCGCCAAGCATGGGTTTTATAATGACAGGAGAAGAAGGGGGTGGACCATGGCGCAAGGCGATCCTCCTAGGGAATGCGGATATTGTCATTCGACGATTGATCCGGGCGACAAACTCGTTCCGGGCGAGCCGTTCGCTGACCACCGCGATCCCAGCGGGAATCACACTTACTACCACCAGTACGAAGGCAAGAGGTGCTACACCCAATGGCTTCTCGGGAAAATAGTATTCAGAGAGCCGCCTGAGTCCGCAACACCTCATAAGGTTTCGAGGGTCTTTCTATAGGGGCTTTCTGCAAAGGCCCCTTTTTCTATCAATTCACATAAAAGAGATATGTCTTCGTTCAACGCTACCGCGTTCCTCCTTGCCGGCGGCTACCTCGGCCTCTTCGGCCTCATCTTTATAGAAACGGGGTTGGTCATCGGGCTTGTGGTGCCCGGCGGCGAGACGCTCGCGTTCGCGGCAGGGCTCTTGAGCTCGCTCGGCGATCTCAATCTCTTCGCGGTCATCGCGATCATATTCTGCGCGGCAGTGCTTGCGGACAGCGCCGAATATGCGCTTGGGAAAAAGTATGGGGCGAAAATTTTTACCGAGAAGCGTTCGCTGTTCTTTGATGAGGCGTACGTCAAAGAAGCGGAGGATTTCTATCGAAAGCACGGCGGCAAAACGATCCTTATCGCAAGGTTCGTACCTTTTGTCCGCACGCTTGCGCCCCTGTTCGCAGGCATAGGCAAAATGCGTTACTCCTTGTTCGTAACCTATAACGTTATCGGCGCCCTTTTCTGGGCAGTAAGCATAACGCTGCTCGGCTACTTTCTGGGAAAGGCTATCCCGAACGCAAGCCAATATGCGTTATGGATCGTTGCGGCGATAGCTGCCGTCTCATTGATACCCGCGCTCACGGCGCTTCTCCGAAGCAAAGAAAGAAGGCGACGGCTTATCACCTTCATCAAAGAACGCATCTGACCTTGATAGAAGGGACGCTTTGCCCTATCCTACATTCAGCCCAAAAGGCCCTAAGGAGGGCAATAATGAAGCTCACACAAAAGATCGGCTGGACGACAATTTGCGCGACCATCACGTTCGTCTACCTCCTCATTAAGCAGGGTTTCCTGAAGCCCGGGAAAGAACCCCGTCACGTTCTATGATCCCGGTTCTGCTGGGTACCACTCGCTCTCCGCGAGTGGATTTTTTATATCCTCACGGGGTTATACCCCGTTTATGAACAGGCCCCTTGCGGAGCGCAGTAGAATGAAGCTATGAAAGTGCGCGAGGTCATGATAACTTCGGTCATTACCATCTCCCCTTCTGCAACGTACGAAGAGGCGGTCAGGGTTCTCCACGAAAACAAAATAAGCGGCGCGCCGATCGTGAACGGGCAAGGCAAGCTCGTAGGCGTCATTTCAGAAAAGGATCTTTTCCGCGCCATGTATCCTTTGTACGAAGAATACATTCTGGAACCGCACGCGTACTACGACCAGGAACGGCAGGAGGAAGAGATCGAGACCATACGCAAGCAGCCCGTGGAAAAGTTCATGAGCAAGCAAGCGATAACGATTGACGCCGGTGCGCCCATCCTCCATGCGGGCGGACTCATGCTCGCGCGCAATCTCCACCGCTTGCCGGTGATGGACAACGGAAAGCTCGTCGGCATTGTCACGCGCGAAGACATCTACGGGGCAATTCTGAAGAAGCACCTGCAGTAAGGATATGCGTCCGGGCGGGCGGCTCTGCGGTCGTCGCTTTCTATCTCCCTATCAGCTTCTTGAACTCCTCCACCATCGGCACTTGTTCGGGATCCGCGCCGTAGAGACCGGCCGTGTGGTATGCGGTCCAATCGGCAAGGTTCAATGCGCCAAAGATCTTATGCAGTTCGTTCTTCCCCTGGAGAAGGACCACCTCCACTTTGAAGCCACGATCGTGGTAAAGCTTTTCCAAAACGCTCATGCGCTTCGTCACGCGCTGGTCGTCCCCGCCGTCCTTCAGGAAGACGAAATGGAAATGGCGCGAGAGCGGCAGCGTCCTCCCTTTCGCGTCAAAGCCGGTCATTTCATTATGGTTCAGCTCCGGCACAACATTGCAGAATGCCGGGATCTTTCCTGTTTCGTTGAATTTGATCTTCCAGTTATAGGCGACCGCGGCGTTCTTTGCTGAAGCATAAATCACTGGCACTGTCTCGTGGAGCCGCTTCGCAAGGTCGCGGCCGCGATGCTCCTCGCGTGCCGGATGCAAGAGCGTGGCGAGATCCTTCGCTTCCGCAAGCCAAGCCTTTTCGCCGATGAGGGCGAGCAGGGCGAGCAAGCTCAATCCCGTTGCCATCCGGGGCTGCATATGGAAATCCGGCATTTGCACGTAGGGCGCCTTGTTCTTCTCCGCGAGGGAGATCAATTTCCCGCGCGTAGCGGCGACCGCTACCGTAAGATGCTTCGCGCGCGCGGCATTGAACGCATCAATGGTCTCCTCGGTATTCCCGGAATACGAACTTGCGATGATAAGCCGCTCGCGGAGGTCCTTCTCGCGAAGCGGCGGGAGGCCGTAATTCGGCCATATAATGATGTCCAATTCCGGATGCCATGCCTTCAAAATATCCGCCGCAAGGTGCGATCCGCCCATGCCCACCACGATGAACTTCGTGAATTTCCGCTTGCCGAGCTTCGCCGCATTCTCCACCTTCGGCTCGTACGCGAACTGCTTTTGGTAGTTCTTGATGTCGTCGAGGATCATATTGCTTTTATTATATATTTATTCGCCTTTCCGCACCAAGGGCAATGCCACTGTGTTTTGGATGCAGGGGCATCCCCCACCGACCACCATTTCCTGCATGCCTTGCAGCGGAAATGATGGAGCTTCTCAACGCTTCTTATTGTTTTGTTTTGTCTCATGCTTTATCGAATGTCCGCCAAACTGATTCCGCAGGGCAGAGAGGATCCGCCCAAGATAGCTCGGCCTTTTCTGCGATTGCACGCGGAACCTGAATGCGTCCTCTATCGCGGGAAGTTTCATCTTCCATTTTTTGCCGGTTTTCACGGTCCATTCGCCTTCACCGGTCGCGGCGACCGAGCCGGACACTTCTTTCAGATCCTCGCCATATGCCCGAAAAGCGTCTTCCATCCATCCGACGAGCCGCGACTCAATTACGCTACCGCGGTTATAGATATGCGCGATTTTTTCGAGGTCAAGCTTGAAAGGCGACTTCTTCATCAAGGCAAATCCTTCTGCAAGCGACTGCATCATGCCGTATTCGATACCGTTGTGGACCATTTTCACGAAATGCCCGGCGCCCGCATCGCCGAAATGTGCGTAGCCGAGAGGCACCGAAAGGTCTTTAAAGAGCGGCTCGAGGTATTCGAATGTCGCGCGTTCGCCGCCGATCATGAGCGAGCCGCCCTCACGCGCGCCGCGCGGGCCGCCGGAGAAACCGACGTCCGTGAAGCGGATGCCACGCTTGTGCAAAAGCTTCGCGCGGCGCGCGCTGTCTTCAAAGAAAGAATTGCCGGCGTCAATGACAATGTCGCCCTTCTTGAGGTGCTTCACGATGCCGCCGTTTGCGCCGCTCCGGCCGCCCTTGCCGAACAAAAATTCGTCTACGCCCTTCCCTGCCGTGATCATAAGCCATATCACGCGCGGCGTTTTCAGTTTGGCGACCAGTGATTCCGGAGAATATGCGGTTTCAAATCCCTCTTTCTCTATTTCCCGTATCGGCGCGGGCGAGCGGTTGGATACCGTGACGCGCCATCCCTTTTCGCGCAGTTGCCGCGCAACATTCGCACCCATTTTGCCAAGCCCGAAAACGCCGATCTCTTTTGGCAGGACGCTCGCGCCCTTGCCCCGCGAAGCGGCCTCGTCTATCACCGCCGCTTCCGCGACCACCGCCAAGCTGCCCGGAGCATATTGCCGGAGCGGCACTGCGCCTGTCCGCCATGCGCCGAGGATCGGATCAACAAACCGCCACATCGCAGCGATCTCTTCGCTCGAAACGAAAAGCATCTGGTCGCCCGCAATACAATCCAAAAGTAATTTTTCATACTCCTCCGTGTATTGCGCCTTGTGCTCTGCATGCCGGAGATTGAACTCAAAAGTTCGCTCCTCAAGCTCCATAGCGAAGCCGGCTTTCTTTGACCAAAAATGGATGGTGATGCCCTCCTTTGGATCCTGGCGGAATACGAGCGAGTTCTTGTAGTGCTTCCCGGGCGGGCACAGGCATGGCTGCGGATGCCTGAAGATAACCTCTACTTCCGTGACCTCTTCCCCTTTCTTAGGATCGATCAGCCGCTTTCCCGCCTCCATCACGATCGGCACGCCCTGCCACTTCGGGTGAGAAAGGGACACCTTCACGCGGAAATAGGTCTCCGTTTCCGAATGGGGCGCAACGCCTTTTACGGAACGGTAGCCTTCGTACTGCGCACGGAATGTCCGCTCTCCCGCCTCGCGCGCGGACGGCGGTATGAGCGTCTCGAGAAGCGCGGCTCTGCTTTTGCGGACCGCTGCCGCATCCAGGCTTTCCGGCTGGTCCATCGTGGCAAGCGCGACCATTTGCAGCAAATGGTTTTGACCCACATCGCGAAGCGCCCCTACGGGATCATAGAATGCTCCGCGGTCTTCCACGCCGATGTTCTCGTATTCTCGGACATAGATCTTTTCTATAAGATCGCTCCCCCAATCGTCCTCAAAAAGATTGTTGAAAAATCTGAACGCGAGGATATTCTGGAACGTCTCTTTCGCGAGATAATGGTCAATGCGGTAGATCTGCTCCTCTTTGAAAAGCTTCGCAAGCCGCGCGTCCAGCGCTTTCGCGCTTTTCTCGTCGCTCCCGAAGGGCTTCTCCACGATCACGCGCGTCCATCCTTCGTTGGGGCCGCAGCCGTCGGCGAGATGGCTTTCGTGGATGTTCGTAAGGATCTGGTCATAGAACTGCGGCGGGACCGAGAGATAAAAAAGCTTGTTTGCGCACATGCCCCATTCGTCGTCGATGCGCTTCAGGCGGTCGTAGAGCGCGCGATAATCTTCAAGCGAATCGAATGTCAATTTGTGGTAGGTCGCGAGCTCAAGGAACGACGCGATGGAAGATGAGGATGCATGCGGCGCTTTCACGTCCAGGATGGCGCGGACGTGTTTCTTCAAATCTTCGTCTCTCCAATCGCGCCGCGAGACGCCCACCAATTCAAAGTGCGGCGGCAGCCGCTTTTTCTCATGCAAATTAAAAAGAGCCGGGACGATCTTTTTCGTCATGAGGTCGCCCGTGGCCCCCAAGACCACAAGGATGGTCGGAATGGTTTGTTTCCGTTCGTCCATAATTGCTTTACTATTATACTACGAACGCAATGAGAAAAAGGGTACTTATGCGGACATTTTTTGACCGCCCGACGCTCGCGGTCGCCCGCGGCCTTCTCGGGAAATATCTCGTCCGGCGCTACCGCGGACGGACACGCGCCCTCATGATCACTGAAGTGGAGGCCTATGACGGGCCGCACGATAGGGCTTCGCATGCAAGCCGCGGCATGACGCCGCGCAACCGCCCCATGTTCGGCCCGGCAGGCTATTTTTACGTCTATTTTACCTATGGCATGCACTGGCTCGTGAACATCGTGACGGGGCCGCGCGATTATCCTGCGGCCGTCCTCCTGCGCGGCGGGGTTCTTGAAGGCCCGCGCACCAGTGCCGTTCGCCACGTAAACGGCCCCGCACGTCTGACGAAATTTTTGAATATCGGCCGGGCGCAGAACGGCGCACTCGCCTCAAAAAAGAACGGCCTCTGGTTCGAAGACAGAGGCATTACGGTGCCCCGCACGGCGACCGCCGCGCGAAAACGGATCGGCGTCGACTACGCCGGCCCCGTTTGGGCGAACAAACGATATAATTTTTATCTTCCTATTTCTTTCCTTTCCCCTTCTCTTTCCCGTGCTTCCCGTCGGCGCACTCGCACTCGCTAAGCGGTTGTCCGTGCTCAGGGCAGGTCTGCGCTTGGCACACCCCCGGCTTTTCGGATACCCCGCCGCAATCGCCGCTACAAATATAATGCTTCATGAAAATGAGTAATCGGCTCGTTTTTCGGCCTTTGCTTTATTATACGCTCCAGAATCTGATTTGACTTTCCCTAGCAAATATGTTACACTTCGGGGAGCTTGAGCGAGAGGAGCGGCTATGATCGTAATCGAGAAGGAAAGGTTAGAAAAGATCGCAGAACGGGCGATCAGGTTCAAGAAGAGCAACCCTAAACTTTCCACGACCAATGCTGTATGGAAAGCCATGGATTCTCTCGATATCAAAAATTACCGGCCTGAAGTTCATTATGCGGCGATGGCAGCGCTTCGCGGCGCTCGCGTCGTTCGTTCGGCAGCCGTACCAGAAGAAGAACTGCGGCAGGGCTATCTTCTTCTCCGGGAAAGAGCCAAAGAGTTTGTCCGGAGCAATCGCGGGCAATCGCTCACAGACGCCGAGCTGTTTAAGTTGATAGGGCAAACCATTGCGTCCACCTGGGGATCGGTTGAATGCCTCCCCGAAGGACAATGGGCCTATCTCCGAGATCAGCTTCTTAAAATGTATAGCGGCCCCCGGCAGATCAGCCTTGGACTTAACGAGCTCCACGCTGCGGACCGCACAACCATCGGCCCTAAGCAGCCCATGACCACCGTCAGAGAAAAGAAGCTCGCGAAGATCGAGGGAAAAGCACGGGAGCTTCACCTTCTCCTCGGCGGCAGCGATGACGCGGAGGTATGGCGCTTGGCGATCAACGCAGCGATCAAGAAGTTCAGCCGCCGATTCAAAATCAAGCCGGAAAGACAATTCGATATTTTCCGAGAAGTTGCAAGCCGCATCGGGCTGTGCGACTCCTCCTCTGTTCCCCAAGGACCCAGTTGAACTCAGGGTCCTTTTTTTATCTAAATCTCACCAGGAGCCGGAGCTCACCGGCGTTCTGCGGCATGCCGGAAGGATTATCTTTCGCAAACAGAATCGTACCAGTCGCATACTTCGGCGCGGAAAAAGCGATGCTCGCCGCGAACGGCACGGTGCCCGTTGTCATCCAATCGCTTTGCGCCTGCGCCTGGCCTTCGCCAAGAACGGTCCCGTCGCCATCAAGCACTTTGACCGGGAAGACTGCTTCAAAGAACCATCCGCCGCCGGTCACGGTTCCGGAAATGGCGAGGGGCGATGAAACGACGACATCCTGAAGCGGGGCGGTAACGACCAAATGCCCATCGGACGACGTTGCAGGCACCGTGGGCCCCTGGGCCGGTTTTACAAGGATCAAAAGTCCAAAAAGGACCACGATCACGACCGCAAAGATGATGACGAATACCTTGAGGGCTTTCATAATAGAGCGCCTTCGCGCTTCAACATCATTATCTTCTTTTTTCTGCCCCGCGCAAATCCGCCCGGATCGCCGTCCGAACGCACCACGCGATGGCAGGGCACACGCTTCGGATCGGGGTTCTTGTTCATGATATTCCCCACCGCGCGATATGCCCGCGGGCTTCCCGCCCGCCGCGCGACCTCTTTATAGGTCATCGTCTTCCCGCGCGGGATCTTCGCGACCACCGCATACACTTTTTCTTTGAAGCTCGTCATATCTTTTCCTTCACGAAATATTCGTAGCGGAACATCCTAGGGGCGATCTTTTGGAGCGGCGCCGTGAACGGGACTCTGCCGGCAAATTGCGATACATGGAAACTCATCGCCCGCCGTTTCACGCGGGGATTGATCGCTATCATAATGTCGGCCTTGCGGTGCTTTGGGAATCCCGCATAGCTGCCGAACTTCCTGCGGCGCAAAAAGAATTCTTTTCGTCGGCGCTGCACCCGCATCTCATCGGAAAGCGTGAATGCCGCAAGTGGTATCTTCATGCGTTTTGCGATCTTCAAAGCAATCCTGCCGACCGTGATGTGATCCCAGTGCGCGCTGATCCCTTCCGGCCCGAAGCTCAAGATATAGTCCGGCTTTATCTTCTGAACGAGGGCGAGTCCTTTTTTATAAAGCGCCTTCGCATTCTCCCGAACCTTTGTATCCGGCAGGCCGAAGAAAATCACCTTATTTATACGCAGCACTTTCGCGGCTTTCAAAAGTTCTTTCTTGCGGACGCGCGCGAGCGCCGCATCCGAAAGATGGCGCTTGAGATTTGATTTCCCTTTTTCGCCATACGTCGCGCAGACAAGGAACGTCTCACCGCCCGCTTTGTGGTTCGCATACATTGTGCCCGCCGCAAGCCCCTCGTCATCCGGATGAGCGGTAAAGACAAGAAGTCGCTTACCGAGAAAGTGTTTTGCCATAAGGATTATCATTATAAACCGGCGGGGGCAAAAATAAAAAGGGCCGGGAGAATCTCTCGGCTCTTAGGGAACTTTTAAGGCTAATTTAGGCTCGGTAAAGGCCGTCGAAGTCGGACACGTAACGCTCTACGGCGGCCTGAGGAAACTCGCGCTTCAGCACCGCATCAATCTTATTGAGAGTGATTTGATGATGTGCTTCCTCGGCACTATGGGCATCGAAGGTTCTGGACCCGCCCATCGCACCGCAATCAATATGCAGGGTTGGTATGACAAGGCCGGTACCGTGCAACCGTATGGACGCAGCCACCTGATCCAATAAAAATCGCTGGCCAGGAGTCCCCTCTTCAGCGAGTGACTTTGCGCCGCCTGCGACCTGAACGACGTCCACATTCTTGAACTTTCTCTCTTTGATGAACGCTTTCCGCAGCCTCCAAAGACGGTCATCGAAACACCACAAGATACATGCATCTGCATGGTAGTGTTCTTGCGGCGACTTCAGCGAGAGAATTCTTCCCGTCATTGTGTCTCCTCGACTAGAAATTTTGCCTCGTTCCCGCTCCTCACTTCAAGGAACCCGGAGCTTACGGGAATATAATGCTCTTTTTGGTTTTTGTCAACGATTTTCATCGTTCCTTGTTTCAGAACGGAAATGAGCGGCCGGTGATGGTCCAAAATGGTGATCTCGCCGCCTTTTGTTTGGCAGTTCACGGACACCGCTTCGCCCTGATAAAGCACTTTTTGCAATGAATAAACGCCGAGGGTCATGCTACTTCTTCAATGCTGCCCTTAAGGTAGAAATTGTCCTCTGGTTTGTCGTCGTGCCTGCCTTCCAGGATCTCTTTGAAGCTTTTTATCGTATCCTTCAACGAAACGTATTTGCCGGGCATGCCGGTGAAGGCCTCGGCGACGGAGAACGGCTGCGAGAGGAAGCGCTGGATCCTGCGCGCGCGGTCAACGGTGCGCCGGTCGATCTCGGAAAGCTCTTCTATGCCAAGAATGGCAATGATGTCCTGGAGCTCCTTGTAGCGCTGGAGGGTCTTTTGGACCTCGCGCGCCACTTCATAGTGGTCGCGGCCGATGATCTTCGGGTCCAGAGCACTTGAGCTTGAAGCGAGCGGGTCCACTGCCGGATAAATGCCGATCTCGGTCAAGGCCCGGGACAAAACGATGGTGGAATCCAGGTGGGCGAAGGCGGTCGCGGGCGCGGGGTCCGTAATGTCGTCCGCAGGGACGTAGATGGCCTGCACAGAGGTGATAGAGCCCTTCGTGGTGGACGTGATCCGTTCCTGCAGTTCCGCCATCTCGGATGCGAGCGTCGGCTGGTAACCCACTGCCGACGGCATGCGGCCGAGGAGTGTGGACACCTCCGATCCGGCCTGCGAGAAACGGAAGATGTTGTCTATAAAAAGCAGGATGTTCTTCCCCTCTTCGTCGCGGAAATACTCCGCCATGGTGAGTGCAGAAAGCGCCACGCGCGCCCGCGCGCCCGGCACTTCATTCATCTGCCCGAAAACAAGCGCAGTCTTGTCGATCACGCCCGATCCTTTCATATCGTGATAGAGATCGTTCCCTTCGCGCGTACGCTCGCCGACACCGGCAAAAATGGAAGCGCCGCCGCCCACTTCGGCGACGTTCCTGATAAGCTCCTGCAAAAGCACCGTCTTCCCCACTCCCGCGCCGCCGAAGAGTCCCACCTTGCCGCCCTTGATGAACGGGCAGATCAGGTCAATCACTTTAATGCCGGTCTCGAAAACTTCTGTTTTTGTTGACTGCTCAGTGAACTTCGGAGCTTCGCGGTGGATGGGAAGATATTTCTTGAACGGCTTCTTGGGCGTCGTGAGCGGACGGCCCGTTACGTCGAAAATGTTGCCGAGCACCTCCTCACCCACCGGCACCTCTATCATTTTCCCGGTGTCCTCCACTGCCGCGCCGCGCGCGAGCCCGTCGGTCGGCGCGAGCGAGATCGCGCGGACCTTCCCCGGTTCCAAGTGTTTTACCACCTCAGCAACGATCTCCGTCGTGCCCAGCTTTATTTTGAGCGCATTATAGATCGGCGGAAGGACGTTCGCCTCGCCGAAATCCACATCCACGACCGGCCCGATGACTTGCGTAATTTTTCCTTTTTTGTTTGCCATGGTCAGAATTTAATTCAATGCTTGCGCACCGGAAGCGACCTCGATGAGCTCGCGCGTGATCGCCGCCTGGCGTGATTTATTGTATTCGACGTTGAGGCCCGTGGAAAGCTCGCCGGCGTTCTCCGACGCGTTTTTCATCGCCACGCGCCGCGCAGAATGCTCGGAGGCGTTCGCTTCCAAGATCATATGATAAACGCGCGTCTTGAGCAGTATCGGCGCAAG
This sequence comes from uncultured bacterium, assembly GCA_963768625.1. Classification (GTDB taxonomy): domain Bacteria; phylum Patescibacteriota; class Minisyncoccia; order UBA6257; family 2-01-FULL-56-20; genus CAVYIK01. The sequence continues at coordinate 39,761 of CAVYIK010000001.1, read as the reverse complement.
TTCTTCCAAGACCTCCGCAGGCGAGGGCTCGATCAGATAATCTCGTTCCCGCTCCTCGAAGAACGACTCTGACTGCGCGTAATTGGAGTAGCGGCCGGCGCGCGGAATCGTGTCTTCAATGGACCGCTTGATCGCTTCATAATCGACAGGCAAGAGTTCGCGGAACACCGCATCCTGCCGCAGGGCCGTCACGAACGTCGCGAAGAATACGATGGCGCTGTCAAAGCGGTGCTTTGCATAGCCGTCAATGAGATATTCCGCAACGGGTTCCGCCTCTTCCGGCTTTGTGAAATCCCCGATGCGCGTGAAAACACCTGCGACAGGCAGTTTCCGGCGGTCAAGATAATTCTTTGCCTTCTGGCCAATCGCGACGAAGGAATATCTCGGGTCATGAAGGTTGATCTTCTCCGCCGCCACGTATTGTTCGAACCGCCGGATGACCGCACCGTTGAACGACCCTGCGAGACCTTTGTCGGAGGTCACTATCAAAAAAGTGGTAGTGAGGACGGGACGCTTCTGGAGGATCTCCGGCAATGGTACGTCCTTGAGGCCGGAGAGGATGCCCAGAAGTTCAAGCCCCGTGTACGAATATGGACGGGACGTGAGCGCGAGCTCCTGCGCGCGGCGCATCTTCGTGGCTGCCACGAGCTCCATCGCCTTCGTGATCTGGCCGATATTCTGGACGCTCTTCATGCGCCGCTTGAGGTTTTGCGTGGATTCCATGTTATTTCCCTTAAATTATTTTCCCAAGAAGCGCCCGATGGCTTCCTTTAATTTTCCTTCGACCGCTTCGCTCAACTCCCCCGTTTCGCGGATGGGCTTCAAGATATCTTCTTCGTGCAGTCGCCCGAGATGCTCCACCATGCCGTTTTCCGTTTTTTTAATGTCCTCTACGGCCACATTTTCGAAGTAATTGTTCAAGACCGCGTAGAAAATGCACACCTGCGTCTCGAACGGCAACGGCGCGAGGTCTTCCTGTTTCAATATCTCGTTTATCTTCTGGCCCTGCAATATTTTTTTCTTCGTTGCGTCGTCCACGTCGGTCGCGAACTGCACGAACGCTTGGAGCTCGCGGAACTGCGCGAGTGCCAAGCGCAGGCGGCCCGCCACCCTCTTCATGGCCTTCGTCTGCGCCGCGGAACCCACACGCGACACGGAAATGCCTACGTTCAAAGCCGGACGCAAACCCTGGTAGAAAAGGTCGCTTTCCAGATAGATCTGTCCGTCGGTTATGGAGATGATGTTTGTCGGGATATACGCCGTGACGTCACCGAGCTGCGTCTCCACGATCGGCAATGCGGTCAAAGACCCGCCACCTTTTTCCTTTGAAAGTTTCGCGGCGCGTTCCAGAAGGCGCGAGTGGAGATAGAAGATGTCGCCCGGATATGCCTCGCGGCCCGGCGGACGGCGGAGCAAGAGCGAGATCTGCCGGTATGCCCACGCGTGCTTTGAAAGATCGTCGTACACGACGAGCGCGTCCATGCCCTTGTCTCTGAAATATTCGCCGATCGCGCAGCCGGCATAAGGCGCAAGATACCACAAGGCCGCGGGCGACGATGCCGATGCGGAAACGATGATGCTATACTTCAAGGCGTCGAATTTTTTGAGCGTCTCCGCGATCTTCACGATCTTGGATTCCTTCTGGCCGATCGCCACATAGATGCAAACCGGCGTACGGCGGCCCTTGTCGTTCAATTGATTTAAAATGGCGTCCAACGCAAGCGCGGTCTTCCCCACCTGGCGGTCGCCGATGATGAGCTCGCGCTGACCGCGGCCGATCGGGATCATTGAGTCAATGGATTTCAGGCCGGTGTGGAGCGGCGTATTCACCGACTCGCGCTCCAAGACCGAGGGTGCTCGGGCTTCGAGCGGATTGCGCTGCACGGTAGCGCCCGCTTTGAAAACCGGCCCTTTGCCATCCTGCGGGTTCCCCAAGGGATCGATCACGCGGCCGATGAGCTCGTCGCCCACCGCTATTGAAAGGACAGTGCCGGTGCGCTTCACGGTGTTCCCGACCTCGATCGCCAAGAAATCGTCGAGGACAAGCGCCCCAATGGATTCTTCTTCCAAGCTAAGGGCAAGCGCCGCGCGCGGGCCCTTCGCGGTTTCGATCGTCAAAATTTCCTGGCTTACCGCGTTCTCCAAACCGAGGATCTTTATGATGCCGTCGCCCACCTCAAGCACGCGGCCAACTTCATGCCATTCGGGCTTGTCCCTATATCCTTCGATCTCGCGTTTTAATTTTTCGATTATTTCGTATGCCATGTGCTTGCTCTTGGTGTTTTGTTATTGAAAAATAGTGTCCAATTTCCCCTTGAGCGAACTGTCGAATGCGCGTTTGTCATCCACGAAGATCCGCAGCCCCGCAACGAGATCGGGGTTTACCTGCTCCCGAACCAGATCGTTCGGCTTCATAAATTGTGTCAGATCTTTTTTCTGCTGCGCCGTGAGCGGACGGGCCGATTCCAACACTACCTTGCGGATCCCTTCCTTCCCCCGCGCAAACCGGGCCGCTTCCTCAAGGATCTTCCGCGCATGCACTTCGTCGCCGTTCTTCGCAAGAAGCGCCATGAAATTCTTTCGCGATCACTTCCGCGCGTGCGCCCGGGGCGGTGATCGCCTCGGCAAGCGCTTTTGCGTAAATGTGTGCAGGGTATTTCATGCGCCTTGTTTCATTTCTTTCACTGCCTTCGCGATCAGGGCATCGTCAATCTTGTCCGGCGAGAGCTCGACGGTCCTCGCGATCGCCCGCTTGACCATCGCCGCCGCTTCCTTTTCCATTGCCCGGCGCGAATCCTCTTCTTGTGCGCGGAGCAACGCTGCCTTCGTTGCAAGTTCTTCAGTTTCTTTCCGCTTCATCTCGGCAAGGAGTTTGGCTTCCAGTTCCTTCGCTCCGCCCTCGGTCTTCCTCAATATCCCCACCGCTTCCGTTTCCGCCGTCTTGATCTTCTCCTTTCCGATCTCTTCCACTTCAAGCAACCGCTTGTCCGCCTCGTCGGCCTTCGTGAGCCCTTCCTCAATCCGCGCCTGCCGCTCGTGCAAAAGCTTCAAAAGCGGCTTGTAGACGAAAATACGCAAGATGACGAGGAGCAGGAAAAAATTGACCGCCTGGCTCAAAAGCAGGTGCCAATCGATTCCCAATTGATCGAGCAATTGCTGCATTGCGAAAAGAAAAAGTGAACCTAGCTTACGAACTTAATGATGAGGGCGACGACCAAGCAGTAGATCGCCACTGCTTCTGCGAAAACGATCGCGAGGAGCGCCATCGTTTGCACGCGTGACGCCGCTTCGGGATTCCTACCGATCGCCTCTGCTGCCTTGGAACCGATCCAGCCGATCGCGAATGCGGGCGCTATGGCGCCGACCGCCGATCGTGCCGAACGTTGCAAGGAGTCGAATGCTATTTACGTCCATGAATATGTTTTTATTGGTAATTATCGACCTTTTAATGCGCTTCTTCGCCGTGAATGCTCGCCATGGCGACGAACACCGTGGTGAGCATCCCGAACACGAAGGCCTGGATGAACCCGACGAATATCTCGAGGAACATGAAAGGGAGCGGCACTGCGTACGGAACCAAAAAGGCCATGATGGCCAAGAGCACCTCCCCCGCGAAGACGTTGCCGAAGAGCCGGAACGTCAACGAGATGATTTTACCAAATTCTGAGACAAGTTCAAGGATGCCGATGAAAAAGTCGATCGGCCCCTTGAAATTGAAGAAGGCCGAGAGCCGGGCCCGGAAACCGATCGCGACCGAACTTGCGAAGTTCACAAAGGTCATCGCGATCAAGGCGAGCGCAAGCGTGAAGTTGAGGTCGCTTGCGGGGGAACGCAAAAGCGGCACCGCCTCCTTCCCCTGGTGCACGAGGATGGAACCCACGCCAGGGAGAAGGCCGAGCCAGTTGGAGCAAAGGATGAAAAGGAAGATCGTGAAGACAAGCGGGAGGTACTTTTCGGAAGTGCGCCGGTTGCCGAGGACCGAATCCATGATGCCGAGCGCCCCGTCGATAAACAACTCGAAGATGTTCTGCGCCATGCCCGGCATGAGGGCGAGGCGGCGATTCAAGACCACCGCAAGCACGACAAGCAGCAAAAAAACGAGCGTCGCCATAAAGAGCGCGTTCGTGACCGGGAAGCTTCCTATACGAAAAATCTCTTCTGCGCGGAGAGAAATTTGCAACATACGAGAGAATGATAACAAAAAAGCCGCGTTTTTGCTAGCGGCCGCTGCGGAAATCCGCTTTCGCCCGCCGTACGGCTTGCAGCTTCTTGTACCGGAACTGCGAGGCGGTGCGGTATGTCGGCCGCCCCGGCCGATTCCCCACTTTTGAATGCATCTTCATGGATCGCCTGGCCAGCCGAGGTCAGTTCTTCAAGTAGCGCCGGACGGCAATGAAACTGGAGCATCCCCCGATCACGATACCGAAAAGCAGTTCGTAAAGGAGCAATGCGACGGCATGTGTATAGAAATACTGGAAAATATTGAGACCCGGGATGAAAACATTAAGGTAGGGAGAAACGAAATACAGCGCGGGTGCCGCGAGGATCAGGCTCGCGATCGCTGCAATCCCTCCGCACAGCATGCCTTCCACGACATACGGCCCGCGCACTAGGGCGTTCGAGGCACCGACAACGCGCATGACGCCAATCTCCTCACGGTTGGAGTAGATGGCAAGGCGGATGGTATTGAAGACAACGAGTCCTGCGATCAGGGCGAGAATGATCGTCATCACGAGGCCGCCCGTCTCCACGCCGCTTACGATCTTCGCAAGGCGGTCTATGACCGTCTGGTTATTGTAATAGCTTGGCAGCCCGTCGAGATACTGGGCGATGTCGGGCGAACTCAAATATTGGGCGATAGCGGCGTACTGGCTCGGGTCCTTCGCCTTTATATTGAGCGATGCCTCAAGCGGATTCGTGTCCAATTCATTGATCGCCTGGCTCACCGTCGGGTCGTTCACGTGGTTCGCCTTGAAGATCGCGAGCGCCTGGTCGCGGGAAATATAATCCACGCTTTGCACCTCGGATAATCCCTCAAGCGACTGCTGGATGTTCAGTATCTGGTCCTCAGAAGTATTCGTGGTGAAGTAAATGCTGATGTCAATCTTGTCCTGGATGGAGGCGGCGGCCTGGTTCGTGATCACGCCGAACATGATGAGGGAAAAGAAAACGAGGAGCGCGAGCGTCATGATGGCGACGGTCGCCATGGAAAGCCATCCGTTCCGCCAGAAGTTCTTGAACCCATAATGGAAGATGCGCGAGATGACGGTGAACATGGTTATACTAAAATATATTTTCCTTTTGCTTCGTCGCGGATGACCCGGCCGTGGTCAAGCGTGATCACCCTGCGCTCCAAGCTGTTGATGACCTCTTTGTCGTGCGTGGCGAGGAGCACGGTCGTCCCCAGCTGATTGATCTTCTCAAGTAATTTTACGATCTCGAAGGTGTGAAAGGGGTCAAGGTTGCCCGTCGGCTCGTCCGCAATGACCACCTCCGGCCGGTGGATCATCGCGCGCGCGATCGCGACCCGCTGCCGCTCGCCGCCCGAAAGCTCGCTCGGAAAGTTCTTCATCTTGTCGCCCAGGCCCACCATGTCCAAGACCTGCGGCACGAGTTCCGCGATCTCCCGCTGGGGACGGCCGGCAACCTCGAGCGCGAACGCCACGTTCTCGTACGCATTCTTGGTCGGCAAGAGGCGAAAATCCTGGAAAACGACACCGATATGCCGGCGAAACGCGGGCAGTTCCCCGTCCTCCAGCTTGTTCACTTCGTACTGGCCAAAGAACACCCGCCCCTTGGTGGGCCGCTCCTCGCCGATCAAAAGCTTGATGACGGTGGATTTGCCCGGCGCCCGACCGCCCCGCAAGCGAAACAAACTCGCCCGGATCAATCTGGAACGAGACGTCTTCAAGCGCTTCACGCCCTGTTTGCCGTAATGTTTTTAAACTCCCTGGAAAACGATCATTTTGAATGCCGTTATGTTCGGATTCTACAACATTTCCAAGCTCTCCTTCAATAAAAAGGTCCAGATCGCCCGCCAAAACGCCCTCCACCTTCGCCTGTTTCCACGTCCGTGCGGTGGTCCTTGACCAATTGATAGGGATTCAGAACGTACGAGCGGATCTGGTTCCCCCACTCCGGTTTCACCTTTACGCGCAGCGCGGTGATCTCGCTCACTTTCTCTTTTTCCATCAGTTGGTAGATCTTGGCCTTGAGCAATTTCAGGGCGTATTCGCGGTTCTGCGCCTGCGAACGCTGCGCCTGCGAACTAATCGCAAGGCCGGTCGGCACATGCACGATGCGCACGGCGGTTTCCACTTTGTTCACGTTCTGCCCGCCCGGCCCGCCGGAACGGTAGAATTCGAACTTGAGGTCTTTCTCCGGGATCTGCAGTTTTGATTCTTCAAGCGGCGGCAGGTCGGGGATCACCTCCACGAGCGCGAACGAGGTATGCCGGAGCTGTTTCGGAGAAAACGGCGAAATGCGCACCAAACGGTGCACGCCGGATTCTTTCTTCAGATACCCGTACGCATATTCCCCTTTTATCTCTACGGTCCGCGAACGCAGGTTGTCATCCATCACACGCAATTTCCACCCGCGGCGGCTTGGCATAGTTCTCATACATCAGCGCCGAGCATCCGCGCCCAATCCTCCGCATCCTCGCCGCCCGCGCCCGGATAGATCGCAAGCACCGCCGCCTGTGCGTCGTAGGGCCCTACGAAAAGCTGCTTCAATTCGAACTCCTTGAATTTCCTCTTGAGCTCGAAGAACTTCCCTTCGTCAAAGTTCTTTTCGAACCCGGCTTTTTCGAGCGCCGCGATGCCGTCCTCGATCTCGTGGTAGCGGTTGATCGTATCGTTCAAAATACCGAGCTCGCGGATCGCCCCGTCCGCCGCCGCGCGATCTTTCCAAAAATCGGCGGACGACATATCCGCTTCAAGCTCCTTGGCCCGCTTTTCCTTGGCCGCAAGGTCAAAGCCGCCCGCCTAACCGGCGGGCATCGGTCGCCAATTCTTCAAGTTCTTTCTGGTAATCCATTGCTTCTTATTTCTTTACCTTATTATACCAGCTCGGGGCAGCGAGAAGGACATGGCTTCGCGCAGAGCCCTTCCGAGTACTCTGCGCGAAGCCATGTCCTTCTCGCTGCCGCTTGAGCCGGAGAGAGGAGTCGAACCTCCAACCTCTGCTTTACGAAAGCATTGCTCTGCCATTGAGCTACTCCGGCAACCGTTTCCCATTCCACTGAAAATCTACCAGATTCCGCCAAATCTGGAAAGTACCTAGCAAAACGGTTATGATTCTGGAATGGAATTGAAGGATAAGGTGGTCGTAATCACGGGCTCCACGAAGGGGCTCGGAAGGTCGCTTGCAACCGCCTTCGCCAAAGAGGGGGCGAAAGTGGTCATGAACGGGAAAGATGAGGGCGAACTGAACCAGGTCGCGAAGGACATGAATGTGTTCGGCGTCACGGCCGACGTGACGAACGAAAAAGATATCGCGCGGCTGGCCGAGGAGAGCGTAAAAAAATTCGGCCGCATCGACGTCTGGATCAATAACGCGGGCATCTGGATACCGCACGGGCCGATCGAGGACATCGACATGGCAAGGGCGCACCAGATGATGGAGGTGAATTTGTTCGGCACGATGTACGGTTCACGGTCGGCGCTTGCCGTGATGAGAAAGCAAAAATCCGGGACCATCGTAAATATCCTCTCAACGAGCGCCCTCACGGGACGAGCCGGGTCAGCGGCCTACTGCGCGAGCAAATATGCAGAAACCGGCTTTACCGAATCCCTGCGATTGGAAACCAAGGGAAGTGGCATTGAAGTGATCGCGATCTATCCCGGCGGGATGCAGACGCACTTATTTGGCGACAAACAGCCCGCTGATATCGGTACCTATATGTCGCCTGATTTTGTAGCGGACACGATCATAAAGAACCTGCGCCTGGGCAACCCCAAAGAAGAACTGATCATTAAAGGGCCCGGAAGGAGCGCGAGAAAAGAGATTTCTTCCACCGTCGGGCTCGGCATCATACTCGTCGCGACCGGCGTCGCAGCCCTGGCGATCTTCCATAGGCAAGCCGTTCTTCTTGGTTTTGGAGGGACGCCTCGGCCGACACAACCGCAGGAAACGGCCATCGTACAGACCGCCGTTGCGCCTTCTCTTGCTTCGTCGTCCCCTGTGACCCCAATAGATACAGCAAGTTCGGAAGCGCAGGTCACGCCGGGATTATTGCCGCAGGTCCATCTTCTCTCGCCCAAGACAGCCGCAAAAACAACTAAAACCGCAGTAACGACCACAAAGAAGCCTGCGGCTGCGGCGCCCACGCCCGCCCCTGCGCCGCCCGTGCAGAAATCTACGGCCGTCACGGCGCAATCATTCCTGGACGCCACTACGCTTTCCTTCAAGGAGGAAGCGGACGGTCCCTATAAAATGGTACTCACCACAAACGCAGGATCGGCGGGGACCCTGACGTGGGCCCTCGGCGACGCGACGATCGGGGGTAGCGGATCGCTTCCCTCGTTCTCCACTGATTTTTCCTGCAACCCGATACCGAATCTGCCGCTCCAGGGCGCTACCGACCAAAACCCTACATTCGATGTGAGGACCTCCTATAACTGCTCGATCAGTCTTACGCCTCTTTCTGGCGCAAACCGCGCGACGCAATCAAAGCAATTTTCGTTTACGACGCCGCCAGGCGCATTCTTTGTGACCGCACCTTCTTCCATGGACACCGTACTTCAAAGCAATGAGAACGACGGGGGGTTCGTGTTTAGAAACAACGACGCGGAACCTATCATGGTGAGCAATTTGACCCTGGACGTCTCCTATACCGCCCTGAATGTTGCGTACGGTCCGCTAGTTTTGAGGTTCATAGACCCCGCCACCGAACTCCCGCTCGGCTCCGACTACCATCTGGAAAGCTTAGCGGCGGACCCTTCTCTTCCCTACACCAACGTCGGAACGGGCATCCAGATACCGGTTTCCTTTACTATCGGGCCCACGAGCCAAAAACTGCTCCCCCTCGAACTCCTGGGGGTGCACTGGATGAGCATTTCCGGCGTCAACCCAACCATGACGATCACCCTGCGCGCCGTGGCGACGGACCAGAGCCAGGGAAAGGCCGTGCTCAATGCCGCAGTGCTTTCTTGGTCATGCATCGTGGCGACCGAGGCGTATGACCCCAACGCGACGAGCGGTGCTTACGCATCGGGCCTGGCCTGCCAATAAGCAATTTTAAAAAACCTGCGGGGCCAATGCTCCGCGGGTTTTTGAGATCTTTCCTCTTCCCTCCTTCCTACTCTTCGCCCCTAGACCTTCGGCGCCATCATGCCTTTCTTTTCAAGCGCAGCCCAAAGGGCAACAAGCGCGATTACGATTCCAAGAACAATATATCCGATCATGCTCCCTCCGGAATACGCAAGTACAATAACCAGCAGGCCGAGGATGAAATTAAGCCACTGTTTCCACATGATAATAGAAAGTGTGTGGTTTGCGACCTTTACTATCCCTCCCTGTAATTATAGCGCTTCGCGCTTGTCTCCCCCCTCTTGGCTCGCCCGCTCACCCAGCGATGGCTTCGCCCTCTCTTTTCTTTTACGAAGAATTTCTTCCTGTCTCTGCTTCGCCAAGGCAGCTTCCATGGCGTTTTTCTCCATGAGCTCCCTTTCTACGTTTGACTGTTTTCCCTCCCCAAATGGTGCCTCAAATGCCATGGTTGTTTCCCATTATCTTACCAGGGGAAGAAAGGGCTTTCAAGTGATATAATCCTATTATGGCAGGGAAAGAGGCCATCTATAACGCAGGGCGGTTGGCGAAGTTCTTTGGCGTGACGAAACAGACGATCCGGGATTGGTGCAAAAGGGGCAAGCTCCCCGGATTCAAAATCGGCAAGGAATGGAAGGTGCGCGTGGTTGACCTGCAAAAAATGATCGACCGGAAGATAAAGGTTCCGAAAGAGAGTGCCGGCGCCGTGACGCCGAAGCTTTTCCAGGACGCTCTTAAGCGGTAACCATCAAAAAAGGCATTCAGAGCCCCCTCCTTGACTTTTGAGGCCATCCGCGCTACAATATCCCTACAACAAAAATAGGAACATGTTATGCCCCGGAAGGGGCGTTTTTGTTGGAAAATATGAAAAAACTAATTAGAAAGGCCTACCTCCTCTCGGCTATAGCAGCTACGTTCGTGGCAACCGTCGTTCCGGCCATTATTCAAGCCGCGGATGTGCCCCCGCCCGCCCTGCCTGCCCTGCCCGCGCCGCAAGCAATGGCCATGCGCATTACGGCGTATTCAAGCACCGTTGACCAAACGGACAGTACCCCCTTTATCACGGCGAATGGCGTTCACGTCCATGACGGGGTCGTCGCAACGAACGCTCTTCCTTTCGGCACGCAGATAAAGATACCTGCGCTTTTCGGGGACAAGGTCTTCACCGTGGAGGACCGCATGGCCCGCCGCATAAAAATGGCGTAGATATCTGGATGCCCTCAAGAAGCGCCGCACTCCGGTTCGGCGTCGCCTATACCGCCATTATCGTTGTTGTGAGTAAAGAGATCTCCGAGAAGTAAGGCCGCGGCCTAGCGGCCGTGCAACTTCGCCTCGCGCGCGAGGCCTCCTACAATCACCTCCATATCAAGCGTGGCCACGCCGACAAATTTGTCGGCGCCGCCGTAATAGACGAAGAGCTCGTTTTTCATCATGACCGCCCCGCAGGGGAAGACCACGTTTCCTACGACGCCCTCTTTTTCATAAGGCATTTCGGGCTCCAAGAGCGGATCGTGCGTCCGATAAAGCACGAGCGTTGGGTCTTTGAGGTCCAAGAGGGCTGCGCGGATATTATAATGGCCGGTGCGGCGCGAGATGCCGTGATAGAAGAGCAGCCAGCCGTATTTTGTTTCAATAGGAGGCGAGGTGCCGCCGATCCGCTTTGAATCCCATTCGCTGTCGCGCGGCCGCATGAGGACCTTGCCGCCAAGAAATTTCGTTTCCCCGTCAAAGTTAAGGTCGTTCACCGAGTCGATCCAAATGTCCGAACCCAGCCGGTGCAAGAACCAATATTTCCCGCCGATCTTCTTCGGGAAGAGCGCCGCATCCTTGTCATCCAGGCCGGGCGGGGAGATCAAGACCGGCTTCGTCCAGTTCCATTTGTGGTCATCAAAATCCTTTGCCGTGATTGAGGTGAACGCCACGCGCGGCGGACCTTTCCCGTCGAAAGCGGTATAGCACATATAGAGCGTGTCCCCTATCTGCGTGAGCCGCGGGTCTTCGCAGCCGGAATTGCCACCGGGTACAAGTTTCCGCTCAAAATCCTCGCGCGGGGTATAGATCGGGTCAGGCAGGCGCTTCGCGATATGCACGCCGTCCACGGAACTCGCGTAACCAACCGTGAGGTGTTGTCGTCGGACATGGCCCGATAAAGGATGCGCACTTTGCCGTTCAGGAAGATCGCGGCCGGATTGAACGTCGCCTGCGATTCCCATTTGTGCTCCGCGATGGGCGCGATGATGGGATTGCCTTCAAACCGGACCAGTTCCCGCTGGGCGGTGAAAACGAGTTGTTCAAGCAATTCGTCCAAGGGAAGCACGGCGACGCAGGAAACCGTATCCGTCGCACCATAATAAAGATAAACGTCCTTTTTACGGATGAGCGCGCCGGACGGGAAAACGATGTGCGGCACGCGGCCGTAATATTCATATTCTTCCTCCGGCACAAGGAACGGCCGCTTCACCTCGCCCACTATCTTTTTTGGGTCTTTGAGGTCCAAGAGCACCGCCTGGACGCCGAAGATCGCCGGCGGCGAGAAATAATTATAGATGTAGGAATAGAACATAAGCCAACCGTCCTTGGTCTTCACGGCGCGTCGAGCCGACCTCGATCTGGTCCTTTTCGTCGTTCTGGTCGATCGCGATCACGTGGCTCTTCCAGTCGGCATACCATTTGTTCCAATATTCCTCCGACCAGAGGTCTTCTATGCGGTCAAAGAGCGCAAGGCAGATCTTCGCCGGCGGGCGGTCGGTGTTCACCGTGAGCACCGCCGCGATCTTGCCGTTCACGCGTTCGGGAAAGAGCGCCATCGCCTTCGCGTTGAATGGCGTCACGAGATGCTTCTCGTCTATCTTTTTACAATCCTTCGTGATCGCGACCGCCACCTTGATGCCGTCCGCGGAAAATTCCCGCACCGCCGTATAAAAAATGTAATGCTTCCCCTCAAAGGTCGTTGCGCGCGGGTCTTCGCAGCCATAGCGTTCCCAATCATATTGCGGCGCAAAGAGCTGCTCGCGGCCCTTGAAGTTTATGCCGTCCTTGCTTGTCGCGTGGCCAATCGTGGAAACCTCAACATCGACTCCTCCCACCTTTTGTTTTGCGCCCGTTGCGCGGTATAAGAGATGAATCACGCCATCGCTTTCAACCGCGCAGGGGTTGTATGCAGCCGCGGCTTCCCACGCCGATTTTGGGTCGGGCAGAAGGATGGGGTTTTCGGGCGAGCGCTTAACGAGTGGCATTGCGCGTTCTCCGTTTCGGTTCTGCGGCGAGCTTCGGAGCGCCGTGGCGCTTCAGCTCATCAAGGAAGGTTTCTAGGTTCGCCATCGCGACGCAAACGACGGAGTCGCCGCCGCCGTAATATACGTAGAGTTCGCCGTCCTTCACGACCGCCCCGCAAGAATAAACGACGCCGGACTTGAAACCGCTATTTTCGTAGTGCGCATCGGGCTCTAAAACGGGGACTTTTGAGCGGTAGAGTACTTTCGTAGGATCGTCCTTATCAAGGATCATCGCGCCGATCTTGTAGCGATCGGGGTCGCGCACGTCCATCGCGTGGTAGAGCAGAAGCCAGCCAAGTTTGGTTTTGATCGGCGGCGGCCCGGCACCGCGAATCCAACTGTCCCAGCTGCCGGTCCGCGAAATGCGGTCGTGGCGGCTCTGGATCACCCGCGTACCGCTTTCGAGCTCTTCCATGCTGTCAAAATAATCCACGGCGATCTCCGGGGAAATGCTGTGCAGGATGGCAAATTTCCCGCGGATCTTTTCCGGGAACAATACCCAGTTCTTATGGATCTCGCCGGGCGGAGAAATGAGCGCCGGCTTTTTCCACCGCCACCGCTTGGCGAGAAAATCATCAAGGCCGATTGAAGAAAGGGCAATGCGGATGGAGCCCCATCCGTCGAAGGCCGTATAGGTGAGATAGACGCGGTCATCAATAAGCGCGAGGCGCGGGTCTTCGCAGCCGCCGTTCCATCCCCCGCCGGAGCAATACGCGGGCAGGACGACCGGCGCGTTCGGGTCGGGCTTCTTTGTGGTGTCGGGAACATAGGCAGGTTCCGCAAGCCGTTCAATGATCGTCGCACCATCATCGCTCGCAGCATACCCGAGAACGGAAATATCCTCTCCCCCGATCGCGCGATAAAGAAGATGCACCCGGTGGTCGGCATAGACCGCACCTGGATTGAATGTCGCCTTCATTTCCCAGAGGCGGTCCTCGCGGGGTTCAATAATAGGATTGTTTTCGTGTCGCTCAAGTTGGTGCGGCTTTTGATGTTCTGCGCGAGCGCGAGCGGCGCGGCGGAGCACGGAAACTATTTTTCCGGCGCGACTGCGGCTCACGCCTTTTTTTGAAGAGGGGGCAGCTGGCTTCCTTGGTGTTTTGCGAAGGCGCGGCATGATAACGCGAAGTAGAGGATCGGAGAGGTCCTTTACTTGTCATTATACTATACGATTGCGCTTTACTTGCAGGTTCTAGTGCATAACCCCCCAAATGCCGGGATCCAAATTGCCGTCCGCCTTGAAGAGGATGGCCCCGCGAAGCCCGTATTTCTTGGCCAAATTTATCTTATCAAGCGTTGATTGGGCATCGCTGAAGGAGGCAAAGAACGTGGTCGAGGCGTTCGGATCGGTCGCGGCGAGAGCGGTCGGCAGCGTAGAAGCGACAATTGAAGTCAGACTCGCCCCCACGTTATTGATATGGGTGCTCGAGGCGAAGGAAAAAGAAAGCTCGCCGGCGTTATTCCTCACGGGCGCGATACCCAAGCTGTCCGCGCGGTCCATCGCGTCAAAAAACGTGAAGCTGCGCACGCGCTCGTACGTCGTCGCGCCGGCGTTGCCAAGATACCTGATATTCGTATCCATAGGTCGGGATGCCAAGCATGATCTTCTTCGGGCTGATCGTCGCAATCGTGTTCTTGATCACTTTCTCCACCCAGCTGGGATCAGCGGTCGGCGCATAGAGCGTCCCGTTCCCTTTTGAAGCGTCGAGTTTCACATCAAGCGTCCCTTGGTCGTAGGCCATGACGCGCACCTCGTCGCAATATTTATTGAGCGCAACGTAATCTTCGGCATATTGGACGGGGGGCAACGGGGTTGAGTCGTAGAGCGAGCTCACGGGCGTGCGTGGGACGACTGTGCAGGTGAGCACGCGCTTCTGCGGATGTAGCCGCATGGCGAGCCCCTGTATGAAAAGCGAGAAGTAGGGCTTTGTTTGTGGGAGTCATGCTCTCAAAATCAATATCAATGCCGTCGAAATTTTCCGACTTCGCGAGCGCGGCTATCTTGTCCTCTTCCGCTTGCCGCGTGCTTGCCCTTGAAAGCAGGTCGTAGATGCCGTTGCCGTTGAACCACGCGATCGTAGGAATGATCTTCACGCCGGCGTCGCGCACGGCGCTGAACCATCCGTCCCACGAACCATTGCCAATCTTAAGATCATCGATAATCGTGCCGCCCGTGCCGAGCTCATATGAAAAGGGGCTGACCTCATGCAGAGAGCTTAAATTGACCGCAATGTCCGAAGCGCCGCTCTGGCTCTGCCAGAAAGGAAGCCAAACGCCATAGTAAAACGGGGCCTTAGCGGCGGTCGCGGCGGTTGCCACTGATACGGTCGGCACACTTGACACACCCAGGGAAAACCCCGCCGCGACCAACGCAATGACCACCCCTATGATTGATGCAAATTTTATTTTCATTTCCGGACTTTATTTTCCTCCATAAATCCCTCCTTAGCAAGCGCATTCACGATCTTTTTGACGCGCGCGGCAGGTTCTTTGGTTTCTTGGACAAGTTCTTTTATTGAAAGATCGCCTCGCCAATCCCTTTGCCCCCGTCGGAGTAAAAACTGCAATATTTTTCCCCGCAATTCCCGGTCCGAGCCGGAGAACCGCGGCTGTTTCCTATAGTGAGCGCTCTTTCTGTTTGGATTGGCGACGCCGCCGAGCATCGCGCCATAATCCATAAGCGCCCAGTACCACTCGCGCGGATTCTTCCGATCAAGCGTCCTTTTGATATAACGCCTCAGTTCATCATCCGTTACTTTCTCGTGTTTCGGAAAGAAGAAATGGATGAAAACACGGCGAATATTGGTCTCAATGAATACCTCCGGCTCATTCCAAGCAAAAGCGCGGAGGGCGCCCGTAGTCGCTTCTCCTATGCCGGGCAGGGAAACGAGCGCCGCGCGCTCGTGCGGCAGGCGGCCGTTAAATTTTTCTAAAACGATCCTTGACAACCTCTGGAGCGCGAGCGCGCGGCGGTTATACCCCATCCCCTGCCACGCGCGGAGCACATCCGCCGTCTTTGCCTGCGCAAGCGAACGGAAGTCGGGAAATTTTTTAATGAAAGCGGGATAAAACCGCACCACGCGCGCGACCTGCGTCTGCTGGAGCATGATCTCCGAGACCAAAATGCGGTATGGATCGCGTGTCCGGCGCCAGGGCATGCGGCGCCCGCACTTGCGATAATACTGCCAAATTATGCTCCTAAATCGACCCTGGGTGGGGACCATTTGCTTATTTATACGATATGGTGTATAATAAACGGGATGTAAGTGTTCTTAGTAGGTTTCGTTTTGCCGGCATCTCCCGGCGGGGAAGCAGAGGAGAAGCAAGGTCGCCTTACATAAAACATAGCAAATCAGATCCCAGCACCCAAATCGCGTCCACCAGATGAGCGGTTTTGATGTTGGAGTGAACTTAATGGCTACAAAATTATACATCGGGGGTTTGCCCTACAGCACGACGCAGGATGAGCTTCAGACAGCGTTCGCGCAGGCCGGCAACGTCACGTCCGCGACAATCATCACGGACAAGATGACGGGCCGCTCGCGTGGTTTCGGTTTCGTCGAAATGGCGACCGATCCGGAAGCGCAAAAAGCGATCGAGATGTGGAACGGCAAGGACTTCGGCGGTCGCAAGTTGACCGTGAACGAAGCGAAGCCCCTCGAACCCCGTGCGCCCCGCGGCGACCGCGGCAGCAACGGTGGTGGCTACGGACGGCAGAGCTGGTAATTACTTACCAACTTTGTCTTCTCTAGACGCAAAAACCCCGCAGCAATGCGGGGTTTTTGTTTGCGCCCTGCGGTGGAGTCGATGAGCCGTTATTGGAATTCGGGACGCCATACTTGACCGGATATCGACGTTATATTATTCTGTCTCCCAGAAGGAGGATCCAAACAATGTTTGAAACCATTGCTCAGGGTCTTGAGATTTACAAGAAGGAACTCGCTGAATATAAGGCTTGGTCGGACCAGCTGAAGGAAGCTTACGGGGAAGAGGCCATGAAAAACTGGTTCGCCATCCTCGGCACTTCCGATTACAAGAAGCTTTCTGCGTGGAATGCAAGAATTACGGGGATGGAACATGCCCTCGGCCTCACGAAGGAGGAGGTGGCGAATCTCTGCCGTGAAGCCGGGATACAAACCCCAGAAGAAGATTCGATCCAGAAAATCAAGCTGGGGGTCCCCATACATTACCTTGCCAGTAACGAGCGTCTCGCAGAATGGGTCAGTGCCCAACTCGCGATGCGCCACCATCAAATCCCTGGCCCCACGGTGACCGTGGTGGATTGGAAGGAAATTACGCGACCACGCGATGTGCCCGAGCCTTCTTCCCCCGGGTGTTTCGGTTCCGCTCCCGACAAATGGGTCGAGATCCGCTATCGAGAGCGGGTCGCAAACGCAGCCGTCACAGATTCGGCCATCAGGGAGGTTCTCTCTGCCGATCACAGATGGCTGCCTACCTCTCGACAATAGAGCGGGAAACAGTCGCTCATGGCTCCAATCTTTTTGTTGGAGCCTTTTTCTTTTCTCCGATCCAATTCCCGCGATGTGGTAAAATAAGCACATGGAAATCGCGCTTTTCGCCGTCATCATCGTCATCCTTGCCGTGATCATCTGGCGGCTTTGGAAACCGCAGCCGCAGGCGGAGGCACCGAAACAGGATGACCGGGCGCTTTTGATGCTGCAGAACCAGATGAATGAACTCGCGCGGACGCTTGACACGCGGCTCGGGGATTCCACGAAAACGATGCTTGCGCAATCGGACAAGAGCGTGCAGATCGTGAAGGAGATCACGAGCGAAATCACGAAGGTGACCGAGGGTCAGAAGCAGATCGTCTCTCTCGCGGATCAATTGAAGAACCTGCAGGATATCTTGAAAAATCCGAAGCAGCGCGGCGTGCTCGGCGAATATTTCCTGGAAATGGTCTTGAAGAACGTCCTTCCGCCAGGCACGTACCAATTGCAATATCCGTTCGCCGACGGGACGAAGGTGGATGCCGTTGTCTTCTATCAGGACCATGTGATCCCTATTGATTCAAAGTTCAGTTTGGAAAATTATAACCGGCTCGTAGGAGCGGTTTCCGAAGAAGAACGGAAACGTTACGAGGACGCCTTACGGATGGACCTCAAGACCCGCATTGACGAGACCGCAAAATATATAAAACCCAACGAAGACACGCTGGATTTCGCGTTTATGTTCATCCCGTCCGAAGCGCTCTATTACGATCTTTTGGTCAACAAGATCGGCGGCGCAGCCGAACGCGACCTTATCCAATACGCCTCCGAGAAGCGCGTCTATCCTGTCTCCCCCACCACGTTCTACGCCTATCTCCAAATGGCGCTCCAGGGGATCCGCCAGATAGAGATAAACAAATCAGCCGAGCAGATCCGCAAGAACGTCGGCGAACTCCAAAAGCATCTTATGCGCTATGAGGAATATCTGGAGAAAGTTGGTACGCATCTCACGACCACGACGAACGCCTATAACACCGCCTCCAAGGAATTCGGGAAGATAGATAAGGATATACTGAAGATCGGTGCCGCGGGCGGCGCGGAGGAAGACAAAAAACTGTTGTAGCCATGAGCATCGAAAGCCCGTCTCCGGAAACGAACCCCACGGAAGAACAGTGGGAAGCATTGAAAAACGAGAGTGAAAAAATCTATCCGATTGTCACGGAGAAACTAAGGGCGAATCCGAGTCAGAGCTTGCATCATATCCTTGCGAACCTAACCATTCGCTTGATCCCTTCCAACATCGAATCCTACGGCGAAAGCACCCCACAAAAGAAAGCGAAATTTTACGAGGACGCTGCGCGGGATATGGAATACACGAAACGATATCTCGCTCTACTTGACGCATTCCCGGAGTTCCGCGCGAAGGAAGAAACGCCCGGCAGTGGGTATTTCCCGGACCTCATAGAGAAAACCTTCGGAGCAAAAGATTTGATCGACGAATACGAAGGGCGCCTTCGCGGCGCCGATTCAAAGACCGAATAACGGCCCAGCTGTTATTTTTTCCTTCTCCTCAAGAACGCGGGAATGTCCCACGCATCGCTTTCTTTCCCTTGCTTTTCCTTGAGCGACTGCTGCTTGGATTGCTTGGATTCCCCGGCCCCGGAGGCTCCTGCTTTTGCGGGAATGTCGGAAGAGAAAATATCGCTTGTCGCCTCGTGCCCTGCCGCTTCACGCCCCGAAGATTGAGGCTTCTTCTGGGTTGTAACGATCTCCGCAGAAGAGGAAACTGCGCCGCCGCGTCCGCCAAACATGTTCGTCCCCGGCCTCTCGTAATGCGCACCGAAGAGCGCTGTTGATTGGCCGCCGTTGAATCCTGCAGCGACGATCGTCACCTTGATCTGACCCGCCTTGAGATTACGGTCGTGATAGGCGCCGAAGATGATGCGTGCCCCGGGGTCGGCGACCTGCGCAACGACCTTCGCCGCGTCGTTCACTTCCGTCATTTTAAGATCGCGTCCGCCGGAGATACCGAGAAGCACCGCCTTCGCGCCTTCGGGGCTTGTCTCCAAAAGCGGCGAGCGGAGCGCCGAGGTCACCGCGCTCACCGCACGGTCCAGGCCCGCTCGCGGTCGCAACGCCGATGATCGTCACGCCTGCATCCTGCATGATGTTCTTCACGTCCGCAAAATCCACATTGATGATGCCGGGCGCCGCGATGATCTCTACGAGGCCGTTCAGCGCATTCCGCAAGATCTCGTCAATCGCTTCAAACGCTTTTATGATCGGCGTATCTTTGCTGATCACTGTGAAAATGCGGTCGTTCGGGACGACGATGAGCGCGTCCACTTTGTCCTTCAGTTTCATCAAGCCCTCCGTTGCGATGCGTTCGCGCTGGCTTCCTTCAAAGGCGAATGGCTTTGTGACGACGGCGATCGTGAGCGCTCCCGCCTGTTTTGCGGCCTCGGCGACGACGGGCGTCGCTCCCGTGCCCGTCCCGCCGCCAAGCCCGGCGGCAAGGAAAACGAGGTCCGCGCCTTTCACCACTTCGCCGATCTCCGAACGGTTCTCTTCCGCCGCCTGCCGGCCGAGGTCGGGGTTCATGCCGGTGCCCAGCCCCTTCGTGAGCCCTTTTCCTATATATAACCGTGCTTTACGTTGCAGTGGTCAAGGTCCTGATGGTCGGTGTTGATCGCGACGAAATCAACGCCGCGGGTGAACGTAGCGCGCCATGCGCGAGACCGCGTTCCCCCCTCCCCCGCCGATGCCGATCACTTTGACGTTCGTCGCGAGGGGCTGGAATTTCTCGGTGCGCTTGGGTGATGCCATATGATGCTATGATAACAAATTCTTTTATGGGGCGCTATGGTGCGAAATAGCGGATGATCTTCCTGAAGCTGAAGCTTGAGGACGAGCCCGGCTTGTTCCAGCCCTCGCCGTCCATGCCCCAGAGCACAAGCCCGAATGCGCCCGCGAACTCGGGGTCTTCGAGGAATTCTTTGAACGAACCGCCTCCCGCCTCCCATTCGTCGCTCTGCGCGAAGCCGATCTGCGCGGAAAGCTTCATCTCCTGCTTTGCGAGATCGGTGATACCGGGGAGCTTCGCGCCGCCGCCGACGATGACCACGCCGCCGGGCAGTTCGCCGAACTTCTGCATGAGCTTCAGCTCGTCGCTCACGAGGTCAAAAATTTCCTCAAGGCGCGATTCTATGATCTCCGCCGCAAACCGGCGCGAGACGGCGCCCTTCGCGTCCGGCAAAAACTTCTTGAGCTCAATGGATTCCTTGGAACTTACGTCTTTTGAAAGCGCATAGCCATAGTGCAATTTCATCTTCCTCCGCGGCATCTACGGATATCTTGAGTCCGACCGCGAGGTCATTCGAGATGTTCGCGGCGCCGACGGGGAACTTTGCGACGCCGACAAGCTTACCTTCTTCATAGACCGAAAGGCCGGTGGTTCCGTAGCCGAGCTCTACGAGCGCCGTGCCGAGATCGCGTTGCCGTTTTGAGAGCGCCGCGCGGGCGGCGACGAGCGGCCCGAAGACGAGGCCGCTCACTCCTCCTCCTGCAAGCTCAACGCAACGGATCAGGTTTTTGATATGCGGGGAAAATGCGTCAATGATCAAGCTTTGCACTTCAAGTCGGCTGCCGGAGAGGCCCAGGGGGTCAGCGATATCGCCCACGCCGTCAACGATGAACTCTCTCGTGAGCGTATGGATGATGGTGCGGTTTTGCGGCAGGTTCACCGCCTGGCTCGCGCGCACGGCGCGGTCCATGTCGTCCTGATAGATCTCGGCGTCAGCGCGCGAAACAGCGACGATCCCGCGCGAGGATTGCATCTTCGCCTGCGGCGTCCCGATGGAGATATAAACGTTCGCGAGCGCTGACTTTGCGATCTTCTTTACACCCGCAAGCGCCCGAGCGACCGCCTGTGACGTTTCGCTCATCTCGACGATCACGCCTTTCCGCATGCCGAAACAGGGAATCTTTTGGACATGCACGAGTACGGACTTTTCGCCGCGGCGCTCCGCGACGGCCACTTTTATGGAAGAGGTTCCTATGTCCAGGCCCGTCACAAAATCGCCGCCGGAGATGCCCTTAAGCTTCATATGTCCTTATTTTATGGGATGCGGAGGCGCTGGGCAAGGTGGATAGCACCCGCCGCTCCAGCCGTTCCATTTTTTCCGCCGCGGCTTTCCCTTTTTCGTGGTCGTAACCCAAAAGATGGAGCATGCCGTGGAGCAAAAGCGGGGCCGCGCGATAAGGGTTCTTCGTCAATATGGTGCGATTCAGATAGACCTCGCCGAGATAGCGCTTCTTGGTCTCCGGGTGGGGAAACCGAAGCGGTTCGGGGAATGCGAGCACATTGGGCTCGGTCCTCTTTTTTATAAAACGCCGCTTGAGTACCACGATGTCGCGGTGCGGAAGCAGAAAAATATCCAGGGTCGCACCCCGCACTTTGAGCGCTTTGAGCATCTTCACCGCGAGCCGGTCAAGTTTCTTGTCCAAAGCCCTATCCAAGCTTTTTCTTGATGGCATCGCCTACGGTTTTGCCGTCCGCGCGGCCCTTCACGAGCTTCATCGTTTCGCGCATGAGCGAATTGAAATCAGCGAACCCTTTTGCCGCAAGTTCGTCCACCATTACGGCTATCTCCGCGGTTGAGAGCTCTTTCGGGATGTATTCATAAATGATAGCGAGATCGGCCTCTTCTTTCTTCACAAGGTCGTCGCGCTTTCCTTCGCGGAAAAGAGAGACCGCTTCCTTCCGCCGTTTTGCCTCTTTCTGGAGGAGTGTGATCACTTCATCGTCCGCGAGCGCCGCGCCCGGCTGCTTCGCATTCTTTTCTTTCTGCACATTCCGGAGGTCAGAAAGCACGAACCGCAGGACGCCCAACGCGCTCTTCGGCGCCATCCTTCATCGCGGCCTTCAGGTCATCATCCAGTTTTTGAAGTAATGCCATAGTTCCATTATAGACCAAATCCCCGCCGGGTGGCGGGGACAGGACTAACCGAGTAAACCGAGCTTCCTCTGACGCTCCACGTCGGCGCGCTTTGCGTCGCGGTGGATTGCCGATTGCCTGCGCTTTATACGGCTCTTCACGCGGGAGTGAAACTTCCGCGCGCGCACTTCCTTCAGTATACCGCTCCGCTTCACCCTTTTCGTGAAGCTGAAGAGTAGATTGTTCGGGGATTCGCCCTCCCGTTTTCTTACCTCAATTGCCATGGAACAAAGTATAGCGGAAAAAGGCCGTTTAGTCAACTATTTTCTTTCTGATCTCCTCGAACGATTCTTGCGGCGAGCGGTGCACGACGGATTGGACGGAGCTGCCTCCGTCGCCCCGCCAGCGCGGCATCAAGTGCACGTGGAGATGGTCCACTTCCTGGCCGCTCGCGCGGCCCTGGTTTATGCCGATCGTGATACCGTCCGCCGCGAGCTTCCGCACAAGCAGGTCCGCCACTTTCTTCACGGCAGAAAAAAGCGGCGCGATCTCCGCATCCGGCAGCTCGACCATATTCGGCGCATGGTACTTCGGGATCACCATCGTATGGCCCATCGTGCTCGGCCTGATATCCAAGAACGCGAGCGTCTTCTCGTCCTCGTGGACCATATATGCCGGCATCTCCTTCGCTACTATTTTGCAGAAAAGGCAGTCCTTCATGTCCAGCTACAAGCGCTTCTTGATCTCGTCCACGAGCTTCTCCTGCGGGATGGCTTCCTGAAGACCCGGTCTTCAAGTCGCGGATGATGATGCTCTTCTCGTAGATTTCTTTCTGGCCGAGGATCAAAGCAAGGCCGATCCCCTCCTTGTCCGCCACCTTGAGCTGGGCACCAAGCGATTCCTTTGCGAGCGATTCGGAAGACAGAAATGCCGCGGGCGCGCAGGTCCTTAAGAAGCGCGAAGGCCTTCTGCTTTGCAAGGTCCCCCGCGTGCGCAAGGAACACTTTTTTCTGCGTCCGCATGGGCAGCGCGATCTCCTTCGCCTTCATCACGGCGATCAGCCGTTCCACGCCGCAGGCGGCGCCCACGGCGGGCGTCAGATGCCCGCCGATCATTTCCATCAAGTAATCGTAGCGGCCGCCGGCGGGGAGCGCGCCAATCTCGGCCTCCTTGCCATCCGCATACATTTCAAAGACCGTCCGGCTGTAATAATCCAGCCCGCGCACCAAGTGGTTGTCCAGTTCGTACGGGATCGCTATTTCTTCAAGATACTCAAGCACCGACTTGAAGTGCTCGGTGCACATCGAGCAAAGTTTGTCCAAAAAGTTCGGCGCTTTCGCCTTGAGCTTCACGCAGCTCTCCTCTTTGCAATCCAAAAGGCGGAGCGGGTTCGTCTTCAGGCGCTGCACGCAGTCTGCGCAAAGCTCCCTCTCGTGGTTCTTGTAATAATTGAGGAGCTGCTTCTTATAGAGCGGGCGGCAGACGCGGCAGCCGATGGAATTGATCTTCAACGTGAAGTTCTTGATCTTCAGTTCGGTCGAGAAGGTCCGCATAGATGGCGATGATCTCGGCGTCGTAGATGCGGGTCGTTCGGACCAGCGATGCGTTTCAAAGCCGATCTGCGTGAATTGCCGGTAGCGGCCGAGCTGCGGCCGGTCGTGGCGGAACACCGGACCGAAATGGAAAAGCTTTTGCGGCTGGCCGAGGCGGCTCAAACTGTTCTCAAGATACGCGCGCGCCATGCCCGGCGTGTATTCCGGGCGGAGCGCCAGAAGGTCGCCTCCCTTCGTGCGGAGCGTGTACATCTCTTTCGCGACGACGTCGCTCTCGTCGCCGGAGGTCTTGTTGTAGAGATCCGCGAACTCAAGAACGGGCGGCTCAAGTCGCGAAAAACCGTAGGAACGCGCGAGGTCCTTCACGATCCCTTCGATCCGGTCCCAGTAGGGCTGGTCGGCAGGCAGGATGTCGTGCATCCCCTTCGGGGCTTGGAAGCTCCGAATGGTGTTCTCCTTTGGCTTTTCTTTTTTATCGTTCAGAGGCACGGTGGTCGCGATACTATTGATATTGGGGCGCCGCGAATGCGGTGAGTTCGTTCAATGGCCAGAGGCGCACGCGCACGAGCCCCACGATGTTTGCGGCAGGCAGCGGTCCCCACTGGCGCGAATCATAGCTGAACGGCCGGTTGTCGCCTAGGGCAAGATAAGTGCTCGAGGAAAGCGTGAAGTCGTCAGTGCCCGACGTATCGGTCCCCTTCGGGAGATAGGTTTCGTCGAGCACGAGGCCCTGCGGGTCTGCGCTGTTATAAACCGTGACCGTGTCGTTCTTGATCGTGACCCGCTCGCCGGGCAACCCGATGACCCGTTTCATGAAATACGTGGAGTAATCCTGCGGGTCGTGGAAAACGACGACCTCTCCCCGCTCCGGCGCACGGAGGTGGTACGTAAGTTCGTCGACGAGGACATAGTCGCCATTCGAAAAATTGGGTGACATGCTGGAGCCGCTCACGAGGAACGGCTGTACGAGATAGCTCCGGACGATGAACACGGCGACGACGGCGATCACGGCCACTTCGAGCACTTCAAGGAGCGACGCGAAGAATTTTCTCATGTAGTACTCATTATATCGGCGCAAAATGGTAAAATCAAGCTAATGAAAACAAGGGAGAAGATCGTCGTCGGCCTTGGCAACCCCGGCCCCGAGTTCGAGAACACGTACCATAACGTGGGCATCTTGGCGCTCAAAAAGATGGCAGGCAGCGCAGAATTCAAAACGTACAAACACCTCTTTGAATACGCGGAAGCGCAGGATACCGCATTCATAGCCCCGCTCACTTTTATGAATGGAGCGGGCGCCGCGGTGCGCGAGGCGCTCAAGAAGTTCGGCGCGAAGCCCAAAGACCTCGTCGTGATCCACGACGACAGCGATATTCCGGTCGGGAAATATAAAATATCGAGGGAAAGGGGCTCGGCAGGGCACAAGGGCGTGCAATCCATTATGGACGCGCTCCACACGAACGACTTCACGAGGATCCGCATCGGCATTCGCGCACCGAACGAGGTCAAGCGGAAAAAAGCGGAGGAATTCGTGCTAAAAAAAATAAGGCCCGCTGACCGGGAGGTTCTTGAGGAACTCTTCGCCTCACTGTGACGCAGGCTTCGCGGGCGGCGCGTATTGAAATGTCATCGAGAAGGAAACGCTCGCCCCGCTCGCCTGGATCGCCGTCAGAGGAAGGCTGATGCCGCTCACACTGGGATCTCCCTCGAGCGCCGTCTTAAAAGCGAGCACGGCATCTTCCGTTTGCGCACTCCCGTCGAGAGCAAGCGGCGCGCTGAACGAACTGAACTCAATGTGGTTTACGGTAACGTGGCTTGCCGTCGCAAGACTTAAAATATCCTGGAGGGCCGGCCCTTTGGGGACGATCGTGCTTTCCGCGGCACCCACAAGAGCGACCATCTGATTGAAATTGTTCGCTTGCGCCTGGAGCGTCGTGATCTCCGACGGCCGGGAGTTATTCAAATTAAAGTCTGAACGGGATTCTATGTCCGATCTGGTGCTCGCAAGGAACGCATCCGCCACCGCAAAGGTGAGCACGAGAAGGCAGAGCGTGACCGGCACGACTACCCGCCAAAAGCGCATGAAATGCAGGAATTGCTCCTCGCGGAACCTATCCTGCAGGTCTTCGCCAAGAAGGCTCACTTCGTGGTCTTTTGCTTTGAGCTTCGTTCTCCGCAAGCTGCAGCCCAACGCCGTAAGCCACTCTGATGAGATCGGTTGGCCCATGACGAGCGTGAGGCGCACCGCCGGCACCGATGCGGCATCCGCAATCACCTTTTCGGCCTCGTTGCCCAAGGCCACAGCTGAGAGGATGATGGCGCTGATAGGTTCCGGCCAGTGCTGGGTATAAAAGTTGATGACCTGCCGGATGCTCGCCGCGAAGGACTCCTGGAATTTAGGGATGGTGACCTCTCCTTTTTCATCCATGAGATCGCGCCATGGCTTTGCGTATTCAAAGTACAGCGCGCCCTTGCGGATAATGAAGAAATCGCAGCCGGAATTATCGATACTCACGAACACGTATGACTTGCCGACATCGATGCCGGCTCCTTTTTCGTTGAGCATCCGCGTGAGGGCCAGTGCACGCGGCTCAACGGCCATCGTGAGGAATCCCGCGTCATAAAGCGCACCGACCATTTCATCCACTACCTTCCGGTCGATGAAAGCCGCAAGCACCTGGGCTTGCGAAGTCCCTTCGTCCTGCCCCACGACCTCCCATCCCGAATATGCCTCGCCCGCCTCGAGCGGCGAGGTCATCTGGAGATTGAGTTCGGCAGCCCGCGCGAGGTCCGCTCCTTGCACCACGGGCAAGGCGAACACCTGCGTATAGGTGGGTACTGCACTCAAGCAAAGGACGATGTTCACGATCTTTTTCCGCTCCCTCCTGTGGAGTTTCGCCTTGAGCGCGGCGAGCGCCTCAAGCAGCGCCGGACGGTTCTTTATCTTCCCACCCTCCAAAACGCCCGGCTCAAGCCGAATCGCCTCCAACTGCCACGCTTTCCCGTCGAAATACACAAGCCGCACTACCTCGTCGGCCACCTCGACCCCTGCGGCGGGCACGCGGACCCGGAGAAAAGAAAGTATTGATTCGAGCAGTTTTTTCATCTGCGTTTTATTGGATGGTTTGCCATGAAACGACGCTTATCTGGCTCGTTGTAGCATTGATCGCAACGACAACATTAATTTTCCTTATATGGTTTGAAACAGTGGCCGCGGAAAGGATGGTGTCGAACCCCGCAGAGGGAACGCTTTGCGTTACGGTTACTGCGGCAGTGCTTGATCCGACCGTCACATTATAGTGGTAACCGCTCGGGCCCGGGCTCCCAAAATTCGCGTTGCGGTCAAGCTGCAAAAGCGCATCCTGCGCCCCCGAGGTCGCAACCGCCTCCGCCTGTACCGATGATTGGTAACCATAACCGGTATCGATGAACGAAGTCGCGAGAAATGCAAGCGTGAGGCCGATCAGGAGCACCGTCCCGCCTATCAAAAAAATAAGGGCCAGAAACGTTTGTCCGCGGTTCATCTCCCGTTCATTATATCATCACCGGATGGCCCTTACTGATGCCACAACCCCACGAGGGTGTTTACGCCGTTATACGTGCCAGCGGACGTGCCGCTCGCGATCTGTAATCCCCAATACATAATGCTTGATATCGCGCTTGTGGTCGTGGGCGCGGCGAGCACGAACCCAGGGACAAGGACCGCCGTATCGGTCAGCGCGGTGCCCGTACTGCCGACGCCGTAGGTGAAGGAGGAGGTAGCATATTGTTGCGAACCCGTCGCGACGATTGACGCGCCGTTCGTAAGAGCGGTCCCATACACCTGGAGCGACGTCGAGGAATTTCCCGCATTTTGGATGGTCGATGTCTGGTTCGTGGAGCTGGTATTGCTCCCTGCCGCAAGGGAACCGTAGTTAATGGAGGCGGTGCTTGAGACGCTCACCGCGCTCAAGACGCCCACGTTCACGACGGGCGAGGTCAATCCCGTTCCGGTATTCGCGCCCGAATCAACGACGGTCACCGCCGCCGTCCAGGAATCGCCGGAGTACGTCGACGACGCAACGCCGGTCGAGGCGGCGAAATACCAGACGTTCGCGGTGCAAGTGACCGTGCTGCTCGAGCTCCCCGAAAATGAGCAACTGGAGCTTGAGATCTGGTAACAGTTGAAATTGTTCGCGGTGCAACCCTGGCCGAGCGAGGTCAAGTAAAACGTCGAGGTCGCGTAAGTGATGCCTCCCGCGGAATCGGTGGTTGATGCGGTGATCGTAATGGGCGTCGTGGTAGCAGAGGTCAACGTGATCGTGCTGCTACCGCCGTTTATCTGCACGTTTGAAACGGTGACGCTCGGACTGGACGCCCGCCAGGTCGTGGTCACCAGGCAATAGCTGCAGCCGAAATAAATGTTCCCCGCGAGTGCAGCGGAGCTCGCAAGCACGGCTGTTGCGGTTCCGACAAATGTCCCCGTGCTTGAGATGGTAACGCCCGAAAAATTGTACCAGCCGGCATTCTCACTCCACGCATAGCCCTGAAGATTCCCCAAGCCGTCATTCGTGACGCCGCTCCCCGAAGGGGCAAAGTTGACCCATCCGAAATTCTGGCTCCAGGCATAGCCCGTGAGAGTGGAAGCGGTTACTGCAAAACCGCCTAATCCTGTTGAAAAATTCACCCATCCTGCCCTATCGCCCCAGGCAAAACTTCCCGTAGCGTTGTTTATCACCACCGCCGGAGCCGCCCTGAACGCCGCTAGCTGGGACTGCCAATTGCCAACATTAGTGCTACCACCTTCGAGATATGAATAGGTCCAGTTCACGTTCACCGTGCTCGTGGTCGTGTTGTAGTAATGCATGAAACCGGCGTCCTGGTCCAGGCTAAGATTTTCATATTGGTCGGTCTGTACGGCATCGAAGTAGCCGGTGGAAACGGCGGTGACGGTCTCGCCTGATTCCTCGATCCCGCCGATCACAAGCTCGTTCGCCGCACCGGGGGTGATGGACGGGCCAGTGACCACGCCGGATGTGGCATTCAAGCTCCCCGTGCTCGTAGCGTACGTGTCGAACGGGGTACTACTCGCCCCCGTGATGTCGTAGAAAGTCAAAAGGGGGTAGCTAGGAACCGCCGCGTGAGTAACCGTGATGGTCGTCGTGGCGGACGCGGTAGAGCTCGCGGCATACCAGATCCAGATGGTGTCCTGATTGGTGGTGGATGCGGCCGTATGGCTCCAGCTGCCCACGTTCGAGCTCGTTACGTTCGTGGGGGTCGAGGGGGTGTTGCCATTCCATACCATCGCAAGGAGGTTGCCGGTGGTGGGGGCCTGGACGGTCATCTTCTGCGGGATGGCGCTCAGGTTGCCCGTCGAGCCGTCGATGACCTGGACGCTTACCACGCGGATGCCAGAGGAAGCGGGAGCGGTGCCGGCAGTCGCTGCCTTGAGGGCGATGGCGGAGGTGACGCCGCTCGTGATGTTGGGAGTGATTGAGAGGCTGGGGTTCACGGCCCCGTGGGCCGCCTGGACCTCATACTGGGTGGCGGCGGGAGAGGTGCCGTCGGCGGTGAGAAGGGCGAGGCCTGAGCTGGCAGTCCAAATCCATGGCTTGCTCGGCCGCGAGAAATTGTCGGCCAGCGCGTACTGGAAGACAAGGTCGCCGTCCACGGTGGTCGAGACGTTGCCGGCGGCGATGGCCCCAACGGTAGCCGTCACGGCGGAGCTCGAAGCATCAAGGACGGTCGAACTCACGGTGGAGATGTTGTACCACTCGCTCGCAACGCACTGGACGTAAGCAGCGCCACCACTGGGGGTGACCGTGATGAGCCGGGTGCCCGAGGCGATGTTCACGGCGTAGAACGTCTGGGCGCTTTCGTTGTTCCCCCCATCTTGGGCGACCGGCCCGCTCTTCCACGCATTGCTCTTGTCGTCGGCGACGGTGAGGCCGTTCGAACCGCTGCCCCAACTGCAGCCGAGAACCAGGGCGTTCCCGGCAAGTGTGGGATCTGGCAGATTCATCTTCCAGTAGGCAATGGTGACGCCCGTGACGGGGTGACTCACCGACTGGACCATAGTCGGCGTCGCGGCGCGGGCGGTTAAACAGAAGAAGAAAAGAGCAGCCGCCGCTACGAGGAGTGAGAAGGAAAAATTGCGCATTCTGTGTACGCCTTCATTATATCAGGCGATTCGTCCGAATTATAATTTCTCGAGCACCCCCCTCGTCCTCGGCCCCACGGCCCCATAGCCCGTCGTGTCCGGCGTGCCGCTGCAGGCGATCTGCTGGTCGCACTGGAAGGCCTGCACCGCATGTTCCGTGAGGACGCCGTAGTAGCCGGTGGGAGTCACGGGAAGGTAGCCCTCACGCTGCAAGATGGTCTGGAGCGCAGTCACGTCAGCGCCCTGCATGCCCATGGTGAGGAAGCGGGTCAGGGAGGTATTTGTTGTTGTTGTGGTGGTGGTGGTCGTCGCGCCCAACATGCTGTTCAGCTTTGCCCGCGTGAGCGGGCCCACGAGGCCGGAGACGGGACTGATGGTGTTTGCGGCCTGGAACTTCTTCACGGCGGCGTTCGTGAGGTTCCCGAAATAGCCGGTGGGGGTGGCCGCGAGGTAGCCCCATTGGACAAGGAGGGTCTGGAGCTCGGTCACGTCGGCGCCCGTGCTCCCGATCGTGAGCGTCCTTGTGAAGGGCGGGAGGGACGCGCCGGAAGGAACGGCCGCTGCCGCAGTGCCGGGAACAAACGTGAGATCGGGGGATGCCGCGGTTTGGCTGCCGTAGAGGGAAACCGCTTTCACGTGATACATGGTGCCGGGGGCGAGGTTCGTAAGGTTGAAATACGCAGTGGCAAGGGAAAGGGACTGGTTGGTCGAGGTGCCGTAGGCGGTCGAGGTGCCGTAGAAGAGCTGCGTCGTGGCAGGGAGCGAGTTCGTCACGATGACCTTCACGGTCGTGGGGGTCGTGCTGCCGATCGCGAGATTGACGAAGAAGGAGGATCCGCCGCCGCCGCCGCCGCCGCCGCCACCACCACCACCACCACCGGAAGAGGAACCTCCTCCGCCGGATGAGCCGCCGCCGCTAGAACCGCCTCCTCCTCCGCCTCCCCCTCCACCTCCTCCTGAACTTGGCTGCGTCGCAACCACGGTGTTCTGCGCCTCAGTCACGCTTGTCCCCTGCTCCACGATGACCTTGGGGGTGTAGGTGCCGGCCGTGCTGTAGGTGCAGAGGTTCGCGGCGACGGAGGGATTCGTGCTCGTGCCGTTCACCTTGAGGTCGTAGGGGGTCGTGATGGTGGTGCCGGTATCCGCGTTGTTGCAATAGAAGGTGAAGTTGTAGGTGCCGGTGGCGGTGCCCTGTGCCTGGGCGGTGAGGGAGGTCGTGAGCGGAGCGTTGCCGGAGACAGTGCCTACGAGGAGCGAGGCCGTGAGCGGGGTCGTCGTGTTGTTCGCCACGGTCACGTTCGCGACGGGCGTGAAAAGCTCCCTCTTTTTTGCCGCATCCATCATCTACTCATTATATAACAGGTGCGGCCTCTTCCCTTCTTGTGGACAAACCCTATTGCCTACTTTTTCTTGAACGCCGCCATGTAGGCTATGTAGGAATGCGAGTTGGCGCTGAAAGTGAAGGTGGCGGCAGTAGAGCCCGGAGCGGCCTGGACCATGTATTCCGATGCCTGGCCGGTGAAGTTGGCATACTGGGAAGGAGTGGCGATCGTAAAGTTCGTGCCGGGAGTGATGGTACCGCTATTCGCGCCCCAGTCATCTGTGACGTACCCCACGATGAGATCGCCAGTTGCGGTGGTCGTGGTCGCCGTCGAGGTCACGCAATTCGCGCCGCTGCAGCCGGCGCCGACCTGGTTGCTCGCGGAGCCGTCAAATGCGCTTGCAGCCGCGATGTTCGAGAATTCCTGGAGCGAGATCCCCGTATAGCTCACTGAGGCAGTGAAAGTCGTTGTGACATTCGTCGTGCCGCCTTTGGCGTTCAGGGCGTAGCAGATGCCCGCTGACTGGTTGTTGCCGGTATCCCGCTTCGGGGTGAGGACTACGAACGTATCCCCCTTGTTGTCGGCACAGCTCGCGTTCGCAGAGGCGGAACCCCAGGTGTAGCCCACGACAATGAGGTCACCTGCAGTAACGGGGGTGCCAAACGCCCTTCCGATGGTCGTCCCGTTGGATGACGAGGGCACGGTCCCTGTCGCCTGGATGAGGGCGGGGGCGGATGCAAGACCGCTCGCGGTGGTGAAGGTGAAGTCACTCGATATGCCAAGATTGCCGTTCCCGTCGGCCGAACGGACGCGGTAATGGTACAGCGTGCTCGTCGCAAGACCAGAGACAAGGACGCTGTGGCTCGTGACCAACGAGCCATTCAATGTCGTAAGCGACCCGTAGGCGATCGATGTCCCGTACTCCACCTGGGAGTTGGCCGTGATGTTCGTTGTCCACGTGATCGTCGCCGTAGAAGTGCTTATGCCCGACGAAGTGACCGCAGTGATCACCGGCGGGTTCGCCACTGTCACGCTCACGGAAACCGTTGAGGTATTGTTCGAGGTGTCGTAGGCAATCGCTCCGATCGTGTGGGCGCCATTCGTGCTTGACGCCGTGCCCCAGGAAATCTGATAGGGAGCGACGGTATCCGCCGCGCCAAAGTTTGCTCCGTCGAGCAAGAATTGTACCTTCGCCACTCCCACGTTGTCGGAGGCGGTAGCGGCGAGCGTGATCGTGCTCGTCACGGTCGCGTTCTGGGCGGGTGCCGTGATCGTCACGGTCGGCGGCGTGGTGTCGGGGGGTGTCTGCGTGGTCGCGTTCGCGGCAGTCGACCGGCCGGAGACATTGCCCGCGGCGTCATAGGCGGCAACGGTATAGGTGTAGGTGGTGGAAGGAGCGAGACCCGTATCGGTGTAGGAAGGATTGGCTGTCGTCCCGACCTGGGTGCCGTTGCGATAGACATTGTAGCCGGAGACACCCACGTTGTCGGTCGAGGCGGTCCAAGAGAGCGATGCGGTCGAGGTGGTCACGCCGGTGACCGTGAGGTTCGCGGGGACGGAAGGAGGCGTGGTGTCGGGGTTCGCGACGGTGACCGCAACATTGGCTGCGGTGCCAGTATTGCCCGCCGCATCCTTCGCGAAGGCCGAAATGGTGTGCGTAGCGTTACCCACCGTCGTCGTATTCCAGAAAATTTGGTAAGGAGAACTGGTAAGCGGCGCGCCAATATTCGCCCCATCCACGGTGAACTGGACGCTCGTGACGCCCACGTTATCGGTGGCAGTAGCAACGAGCGTGACCGTGCTCGTCACGGTCGCGTTCTGGGCGGGTGCCGTGATCGTCACGGTCGGCGGCGTGGTGTCGGGAAGTGCCGGAGTGGTTGCGTTCGCGGCGCCTGATTGCGCGGAGACATTGCCCGCGGCGTCATAGGCGACGACGGTGTAGGTATAGGTGGTGGAAGCAGCAAGGCCGGTATCCTGGTAAGAAGTGCTCGTCGCAATGGCTACCTGTGAGCCATTACGATAGACCTGATAGCCTGCGACGCCTACGTTATCGGTTGAGGGAACCCAAGAAAGATTTATCTGGGAAGGAGAAACAGCGATCGCTACAAGACCCGTCGGCACGGATGGAGGGATGATGTCGGGGTTCGCGACGGTGACCACAATATTGGCTGCGGTGCCAGTATTGCCCGCCGCATCTTTCGCGAAAGCTGAAATGGTATGCGTACCGTTCGTGAGCGTCGTTGTATCAAGCGTCACGGTATACGGACTTGCCGTAAGGACGCTCCCGAAGTTCGCGCCGTCCACAGTGAACTGGACGCTCGCCACTCCCACGTCGTCGGAGGCGGTGGCAGCAAGCGTAATCGTGCTCGTTACGGTCGCGTTCTGGGCAGGCGCCGTGATCGTCACGGTCGGTGGCGTGGTGTCGGGGGGTATCTGTGTGGTCGCGTTCGCAGGTGACGATTGTGCCGAGACATTGCCCGCGGCGTCATAGGCCGAGACCTGGTAGGAATACGTGGTGCTCGCTGCAAGACCAGTGTTCGTAAAGGAGGTCACTGACGTTGTTGCGATCTGACTCCCCCCTCTATATATCTTGTAGCCCGTGACGCCCACGTTGTCGGTGGAGGCGGTCCAAGACAAGCTCGCGGTGGAGGTCGTCGTCCCCGTGACCGTGAGGCCAGTGGGAACGGTGGGAGGTTGGGTGTCAGGCGTTGACGATCCTGGCACGAATGCCGCAACGATAGATTCCCAAGAGCCGATAGGGGTGTTGTTCTCTGTGTTGGCATACGTCCAATTGACGGTGACAGCACTCGTGCTTGGATCCGCATAGAGCATGTATCCGCCATCCTGATCGAGGGATGTGTACTGATAGCCGTTATAATAGGCCCCCACGTAATCGCCCGGAGAAACCCCCTCTACGGTTTCAGAGTCCTCTTGCATCATGCCGATGATGAGTTCGTTCGGGGTCGCAGGGGTGATGGTGGGCCCAGCCACTACCCCGCTTATTAACGCCGAAGATCCTGTGGCCCCGGCGCAGGTATCATAGGGAGCCGCATTGGCGCCGATGATATCGTAGATGCTCACGATCGGATAATTGGGTGTGGCCGCATACGTGAGACTGATCGTGCCAGCACTGGACTTCGTGGCCGCGGCGGCATAGGCGATGCCTTCGATTTCAGAAGGGCCGCTCACGGGATTGCAGGGGGTATTGGTCCAGGTATTCGCGGGATTGCTGGTCACGGAGGTGAGGGATGGATCACCGCCGCCCACGCCCCAGACGAGGGCGATCACGTCACCGCCACGAGCCGAAGTAGAAACAGGGGCCTGTAGGGTTGAGTGAGCGCTCGTGACAGACACGAGTTCGTTAGCTGACATCTCGATATTCTCCACGCCCTGGACCTGGATGCCCGAAGGGAGCGGGTTCCCCGCCGCAGCTGCCCTGAACGCCACGGCGACGTCAATCGTCCCCACCGCCTTGTTGGAAGTGAGCGTCGGATTCACGGAGCCGGCAGTACTCTGTACTTCATATTGGGAAGCGGTCATGGACCATCCGTCGGCGGAGAGGAGATTGAACCCGGTGCCGGCGGTCCACTGGAGAGGATTCGCCTGGGTTCCGTTCGTGTTGTCTACGATCGAGTAGTGATAGACGAGGTCGCCGTTGACTGCGGTGGTCATGGCGCCCGTTGCATGCGAGGTGCCCACGGCACTGACCGCACCCGCGACGGCATCCACCGGGTTTGTGGTGGCAATGTTCATGGCTTCCGCATCTTCACATTGGACGTATCCCGTTGACGCGAAGGAAGCACGGATGGCCTGAACTCCGGCAGTAGAGTTCGCGACGTAGAAGATGCCCGCGCTTTCATTACCCGCATCCCGCACGATCTTCGCTGTCGTCCAGGTTTCCCCTTTGTTGTCGGAGATGGTCGGCGTCTGGGTCGTATCTCCCCATTCGCAGCTCAAGACGAGCAGGTTGCCGCCCGGAGAGGGGTTGGGGAGATTCGTCTGGTAGTAGGTGATGCCTGAGCCCGTTTGCAAGGGATCATGCTTCCACTGCACAAGGGCGGGAGTGGCGCCACCGCCGCCGCCATTGCTTTGCGTCGTGGCGTTTACCGAGGCTGATTGAGTAGAGACATTGCCCGCGGCGTCATAGGCGGCAACGGTGTAGGTGTAGGTGGTGGAAGGAGCGAGGCCGGTATCGGTGTAGGTCGTCAGGGTTGAAGTGCCGACTTGAGAACCGCTGCGATAGACATTGTAGCCGGTGACGCCCACGTTGTCGGTCGAGGCTGTCCAAGAGAGCGATGCGGTCGAGGTAGTCACGCCGGTGACTGTGAGGCCCGTCGGGACCGAGGGGGGCGTGGTATCACTTCCGCTGCTTCCCTTAAACGCAGCCGCAAGCGAGCCCCAATCCCCCACCGTTCCACCCTGGGTGGTCCACACAAAGGATTCAGGCGCAGTATTTGTGCTGTAGTTGATGCCCCACCCGTTGTTCTCATCGGTAGGATCAGGACTTGCGATCGGAGTAGGTACCGACGAAAGGAAATTTCCCGGCGAGATGCCGTTTATGGTGTTGGAGTCAATTCCTACCTGCGCAACAACGAGTTCGTTCGGCGTGCTCGGCGTAATGGTGCACGTCGTAAAGATGCCAGGCAAGCTCTCGGTACCCGTACAGGTCTGGACACCAGCCGTCGCGTCAAAGGGAGACGATGCGGCGCCAACAACGTCAAACAGGTCAAGCGTAGAACCACCGGCCACAGCGATGGGGCCAACCGATAATGTAATGGTCGTCGTTGCACTACAATTGGCGTTGGCAGCGTAATAGAGCTGGCTGTCACCCGATGTATTTTTGTAAACGGGCGCACCGCTCGAGATCCACGTATTCGCAGGAGTAGAAGTGAACGATTGGATATCGTAGCCCGGCGCACCGATCCACGAAGCAACCACTAGATTCCCTGAACAGGGGAATTCAACGGTGAGCGGCTGTGTGCACGGCGACGAAGTACATCCGTTCGAATACTGAGGAAGGGCGATGTGCTGGAGGTAGGCCACGCGGATGCCCGCTGCCGGAGCAGTACCGGCGGTCGCAGTTTTGAGCGCAAGTCCCACCCCGTCAAAATGATCTGAAGGAGAGATCGTCATAGTCGGCGTAACGGCGGCGGCGGTAGGAAGTACTTCATATTCCATCCCCGTTTGGTCCCATCCATCGGCGGAGCGAAGGATCCATGGATTTGGACCAGGGGTCCACGTCACTTTTACAGCGCTATCCTGATCCTGGACCGCCCAAAAGACAACAAGGTCGTTCGCGGCGCTCGGCGTGATGGCTGAGCTACAAGTAGGAGATGCACCTGTGCCGCTTGCCGTACAGGTACCATCAATGGCGCTTGTCGGCGCGATATTATAAAACTCGTAAACCGCTGCGGACAGGTATGTGGCAGCATCGGTTGGCGTGACCGTCACCACGCGGGTGCCTGGTGCGATATTAAGGGCAACATAGGCGCACACTCTTTGGATACCGCTGTCGCAGACCGCTTGCGTATACACATTGCCTTTGTCGTCTGATACGGTAGCAGTAATGTTCCCATAATTCCCCCACTGTGCAATGACGACGAGGGCATTTCCGCTTCCCGTCGGATTTGGAAGCGGGCAATCATAAGAAGTTCTCCCCTCGCCCTGCACGTTGGAGCAGCTCACGCCGTTGTTCGCGTACGCGGGCGTCGAAGAAGATCCCCCAGTATTGCTGACAGTGACGGTAACATTTGCGGCGATAGCTGTATTGCCGGAAGTGTCGGTAGCTATGGCACTCACGGTATGGGTGGCATTTCCAACCGTCGTCGTATTCCAGAAAATTTGGTAAGGAGCGCTCGTGATCGGAGCTCCAATGTTCACCCCGTCCACGGTAAACTGGACGCTTGCCACTGCTACATTGTCGGAGGCGGTAGCAGCAAGCGTGATCGTGCTCGTCACGGTCGCGTTCTGGGCGGGCGCCGTGATCGTCGCGGTCGGTGGCGTGGTGTCGGGCAGCGCCGGCGTAGTCGCGCTTGCGCCGCCTGATTGCGCCGAGACGTTTCCCGCGGCGTCATAGGCGGCAACGGTATAGATATAGGTAGTAGAGGCAGTAAGGCCGGTGTCGGAGTATGAGGTGGCGGTGGTGCTTGCGATCTGCGTACCGCCCCGATACACCTTGTAGCCTGCGACACCTACGTTGTCGGTGGAAGCGGTCCACGAAAGATTTACCTGCGAAGCGGAAACGGCAGCGGCGGTGAGCCCGGTCGGTACTGAAGGGGGCGTAGTGTCGGGTATCGTCGTCCCCGCTTTGAACGCCGCCATGTAGGCAATATAAGAATGATTGCTGCCGCTGAAAGTGAATGTGGCGGCGATGGAGCCCGGAGCGGCCTGCACAAGATACTCCGATGCCTGGCCGGTGAAGTTGGCGTACTGGGAAGGAGTAGCGACGGTGAAGTTTGTGCCGGGAGTGATGGTACCGCTATTCGCGCCCCAGTCATCGGTGACGTATCCCACGATGAGATCACCGGCGGTGGCTGTCGTGGCGAGCCCGGAGGTCACGCAGTTTGTACCACTACAGCCAGCGGTGACCTGATTGCTCACGGAAACATCGAGGGCACTCGCGGCCGCGATACCAGAGAATTCCTGGAGCGAGATCCCTGTATAGCTCACCGTAGCAGTGAAGGTCGTCGTGACATTCGTCACGCCACCCTTAGCATTCAAAGCGTAGCAGATACCCGCTGATTGATTGTTGCTTCCGTCCCGACTGGGAGCAAGAACCGTAAAAGTATCGCCACGGTTATCGGCACAGCTTGCATTGGCCGAAGCGGAACCCCATGTGTACCCTACAACAATGAGATCGCCGGCCGTGACGGGAGCGCTGAATCCCCTCCCGATGGTCGTCCCATTGGATGACGAGGGAACGGTCCCTGTCGCCTGGACGAGGGCAGGGGCGGCATGCGCTTGCGCAACGCCAAGCAACATCCCCACTACCGAAATGACCGCCAATGCACCGAACCGAACCACTTTAGAAGAATTCATTTATTTTAAATTTATATAGTTTTGTGGACTTTTTTATATGACCGCACTTTACACCAAGCTAGCATCTCGCGTCAATGGCGACATCATTCCCCGACCCCCCTCAGCACTCCCCGCGTCCTCGGCCCCACCGCCCCATAGCCCGTCGTCCCGGGCGCGCCGCTGCAGACGATCGCCTGGTCGCATTGGAAGGCCTGCACCGCCTTTTGGGTGAGGGCTCCGAAGTAGCCAGTGGGCGCGAGCGGGAAATAGCCCTGTTGCTGCAGGATGGTCTGGAGCTGCGTCACGTCAGGCCCCTGGTCGCCCAGGAAAAGGGTGCGCGAGAGGGTGCTGGTTGCCGTAGGGGGTGTGACCGTCGCAGTGCTGGCCGTCCCGGCGCCAATGAGCGCGTTCAGCTTCGCCCGGGTGAGGGGGCCTACGAGGCCGGAGACGGGACTGATACTGCTTGCGGCCTGGAACCGCTTCACGGCGGCGTTCGTGAGGTTGCCGAAATAGCCGGTGGGGGTTGCCGTGAGATAGCCCCATTGGACGAGGAGGGTCTGCAGCTCGGTCACGTCGGCGCCCGTGCTGCCCACGGTGAGAGTGCGCGTGAAGGGCGGAGAGGAGGTGCCACCGGAGGGAGCGGTGGCTACGGCTGCGCTCCCGGGGGTGAAAGCGAGGTCGGGCGATGCAACGGTCTGGTTGCCGTAGAGCGAGATGGCCTTCAGATGATATGTCGTGCTCGGCGTGAGACCAGCGAGATTGAAATATACGGTAGTGAGGGACAGGGTCGAAGAGACGGTCGCCATGCCATAGGCCGTGGACGTGCCATAGAAAAGCTGGGTGGTCGCCGGGAGCGAATTCGTCACGATGACCTTCGCGGTCGTGGGCGTCGTGCTGCCCACGGCGAGGTTGACGAAGAAGGTTAAACCGCCGCCACTGCCACCGCCACTCCACCACCGCCGCCGCCGGATGACCACCTCCGCCGCCACCGCCGCCGCCTCCCCCGCCTCCGCCACGCTCGAAACCGATTCGCAACGACCACGGTGCCCTGGGCCTCGGCCCGCTTGTCCCCTGCTCCACGATCACCTTAGGGGTATAGGTACCGGCGAGGTATACGTGCAGAGGTTTGTGGCGATGTAGGGGTTCGTGGAGGTGCCGTTCACCTTGAGGTCATAGGGGGTCGTGATGGGAGCGAAGGGTCCGGGTTGTTGCAATAGAAGGTGAAGTTGTAGGTGCCAGTGGCGCTGCCCTGGGCCTGGCCGGTAAGCGAGGTCGTGAGCGGAGCGTTGCCGGAGGTGAGTCCCACGAGGAGCGAGGCGGTGAGCGGGGTCGTCGTGCTGTTCGACACGGTGACGTTCGCAACGGGCGTGATCGTCTGGTTGTTGCCGGCATCGATGGCCTTTGCCCGGACCGTGTGGGCGCCGTTCGCGGCGGTCAAGGTGTTCCAGAAGACCTGGTAGGGCGGGACGGTGAGCGCGTTCCCGAAGTTCGCGCCGTCAAGGACGAATTGCACGGTAGGATTGCCGCCCGCAGAAGAAGCGACGGCCGCAACTGGGGGTGCCCGCGAGGGTGGCCCCGTTCACGGCGACGTGAGCGTGATCGTTGGGGCGTTCAGGACGGTGACCGTGACGGTTTGCGAGTTGCCCACGTTACCGGCCGCATCAGAGGCCACGGCGCGGAGGGTATGTGTACCGTTCACGGCAGTAAAGGTGTTCCAGAAGGTCTGGTAAGGAGCCGCGGTCACAGGAGAACCCAGGGCCACGCCATCCAAAGAGAACTGGACCTGGGTCACGCCCA